>NZ_CP011853.1:1265350-1898025 GCF_001305675.1 Gordonia phthalatica | reverse complement strand
CGATCTCCTGGCGCAACCCGAAGGCCCGTCACCGCGACTGGGGCTTCGACGAGTACGGCAAGGCCATCATCGAGGCCATCGACGCCACCCGCACCATCACCGGCGCCGACGCGACCAATATCTTCGGCACCTGCTCCGGCGGCATCCTGGCCGCCATGGTCCTGTCGCACCTGTCGGCGACCGGTCAGGGCGACAAGGTGAAGTCGATGACGCTCGCCGTCACCGTCCTCGACCAGAACCAGGCCGGCTTCGCGTCGTCGCTCACCAGCGAGCGCGCCGCCCACGCCGCGATCCGCGAGTCGTCCAGCAAGGGCTACCTCGACGGTCGGGCGATGGCCGAGATGTTCGCCTGGCTGCGTCCCACCGACCTCGTGTGGCGCTACTGGGTCAACAACTACATCCAGGGCCGCAGCCCCGCCGCCTTCGACGTCCTGTTCTGGAACGCCGACACCACCCGGATGACGGCCGCCCTGCACAAGGACATGGTCATGATGGGCGTCGGCAACGACCTCGTCACCCCCGGCAAGCCGACCATGCTCGGCACGCCCGTCGACCTCGGCAACATCGAGTGCGACACCTACGTGATCGGCGGCATCGCCGACCACATCTGCCCCTGGCAGGCCACCTACCGCAGCGCGGCCCTCCTCGGCAGCAAGAACAACCGCTACGTGCTCTCGACCAGCGGTCACATCGCCTCGCTGGTGAACCCTCCGGGCAACCCGAAGGCCTCGTTCCGCACCGCGCAGGTCTCCCACGAGGGCGACGCCGACACCTGGCTCGAGACCTCGGAGAAGAAGCCCGGCTCCTGGTGGCCCGACCACCTCGAGTGGCTGACCGAGCACGGCAACACCGAGATCGACGCGCCCGTCAACCTCGGCGCCGCAGGCTTCGAGCCGCTCGCCCCCGCCCCCGGCACCTACGTCCTCGAGAGCTGACCGCTCCCCTCCTCTTCAGAAAGGGTGACCCCATGGCCACCACCATCGCCAGCCCCGCAGCCCTGCCCGACCACGTCGGCCAGGCGCTCGGCACCACCGACTGGATCGCGATCGAGCAGGACCGCGTCAACCAGTTCGCGGACGCCACCGGCGACCACCAGTGGATCCACGTCGACGTCGAGAAGGCCGCGGCCGGACCGTTCGGCGGCACCATCGCCCACGGCTTCCTGACCCTGTCGCTCATCCCGCTGTTCCTCGAGGAGACGGTCGACGTCCAGGACGTCACCGCCGCCCTGAACTACGGTCTCAACAAGGTCCGCTTCCCGAGCCCGGTGAAGGTCGGCAGCCGCGTCCGCGCGACCGTCACCCTGTCGGGCGCGACCGCCAAGCCGGCCGGAATCGAGACCGTGTTCACCGTCGCCGTCGAGGTGGAGGGCTCCGACCGCCCCGCATGCATCGCGGAAAGCGTGGTCCTCTACCGGTGAGCACCCCGACAGACGCCACACAGAATCCGGAGATCGAGCACGTGGAATCCGAGACCAACGACTACTACCTCGCCGTCGGCGGCCAGCGCGTTCGCGTTCGGTACCGCGAGGGCGTCGGGATCCCGCTGGTCCTGTGCAACGGAATCGGTGCGAGCCTGGAGGTCCTCGACCCCCTGGTCGAGAACCTCGATCCCACTCGGCCCGTCCTCCGGTTCGACGCCCCCGGCACCGGCGAATCTCCGACCTCCCCGCTTCCGTACGGCTTCCCGTACCTGGCATGGGTGCTGGGGCGGATCCTGGACCGGCTCGAGATCGAGGTTGTGGACGTCCTCGGCCTCTCGTGGGGTGGGGCCCTGGCGCAGCAGTTCGCATTCCAGAACCCCCGTCGGTGCCGTCGCCTGATCCTCGTCGGCACCGGAACCGGCGCGATCATGGTGCCCGGCAACCCCAAGGTGCTGTCGAAGATGGTGACGCCCAAGCGGTTCAGCAACCCGTCGTACGGTGCGACCATCGCGGCGCAGCTGTACGGCGGCGTGGTCCGCGAGAAGAGCGAGCAGATCGCCGACCTGTTCATCCGGCAGCTGCACGCGGGATCGTTCAAGGGCTACATGCACCAGCTGATGGCCGGATCGGTGTGGACGTCGCTGTTCGCCCTGCCGATCATCCGGCAGAAGACGCTGATCATCGCCGGCACGGACGATCCGATCGTCCCGATGATCAACGCCCGCGTCATGAACGCCCTGATGCCGCGCGCCACCCTGCATGCGCACGGCGGCGGTCACCTCGACCTGCTGGTCGACGCCGCGACCTTCGGTCCCGTGGTGGACGACTTCCTCGGCCCCACCAAGCCGTACCGACGCAAGTGGAGCAAGACGGCCGACGTGAAGTTCACGCCGGGCGGTTAGCCCTGGGCCGGCGGCCCACTCCAGCATTCGACCCCTGCCCGAGGACAGCCTCGGGCAGGGGTCGAACAGTCGGATCAGGCGGCGCCTTCGAGCGCCGCCGCGTCGTCGTTGATCGCGGTGTCCTTGGTCTCGACGATGAAGTAGGTGCACAGCACGCTGATCGACGAGAGGACCGCCAGCATGATGCCGACCCAGATCGAGCCCGGCCCCGCGATGAGCGGTGCGGCGAACAGCGGCGGAATCGCGCCGCCGAGGATGCCCGCCAGGTTGTAGCCCATGCCCGCACCGGTGTAGCGGTACCGCGCCTGGAACAGCTCCGGCAGCAGTGCGCCCGCCGGCCCGTAGGCGATGCCGAAGATCAGCAGCGTGCCGATCAGTCCGATCAGGAAGGCGAACTCACCGCCGACCTCCAGGATCGGGAACAGGATCAGCACCCACGGCACCGCCACGACCACGGACGTCATGATCACGCGACGGCGACCGAGCCGGTCGGAGTAGACGGCCGACACCGCGGTCGACAGCCCGAAGAAGACGGCGGCGATCATGCCGGCGACGAGGACGAAGTTGCGGTCCA
The DNA here is from genome assembly GCF_001305675.1 of Gordonia phthalatica. NCBI lineage: Bacteria > Bacillati > Actinomycetota > Actinomycetes > Mycobacteriales > Gordoniaceae > Gordonia > Gordonia phthalatica. Next base: position 1,895,126 of record NZ_CP011853.1, on the reverse strand, counting down.
GCCCCATCTGGGTGGGCTTGGTCGCGTAGCTGGTGAGGAACGCCGTGCCCATGTAGAACAGCGAGAACAGGCTGGCCAGCGCACCGCCGGCGATCATGATCTCCTTCCACTGGTGGCGCACCGCGTCCAGGAAGGGCAGCTTGTTCTCGGTCGCGACGGGTTCGACGGCGCGCTTGGCCTGCGTCTCCTGGAAGACGGGGGTCTCGGCGACGGCGAGACGCACCCACAGTCCCACCAGGACCAGCACCATCGACAGGATGAACGGGACGCGCCACCCGTAGGTGAGGAAGGCGTCGCTGGCGGTGCCGACGGTGATGCTCGCGACGAGGAAGGTCAGGCTCGACAGGAAGAACGCGAACGCCGGTCCCAGCTGCGGGAACATCGCGTACAGACCGCGTTTGCCCGCGGGTGCGTATTCGGCGGTGAGCAACGTGGCCCCCGCCCATTCACCGCCGACCGCGAAGCCCTGCAGGAAGCGCAGGATCACCAGGATGATCGGCGCGGCGATGCCGATGCCGTTCTGGAACAGTCCGAACGCGCCGACCTCGTAGCCGGGCAGCAGGCCGATGAGCACCGTGGAGACACCCATGATCAGCAGGGTCCAGACCAGGGTCCGTTTACGGCCGATGCGGTCGCCGAAGTGTCCGAAGACGATGGCGCCCACGGGGCGGGCGAAGAACGCGACGGCGAACGTCGCGAACGACGCGAGCGTTGCGGTGGTGGCGTCGACCTCGGGGAAGAACACCGTCGGGAAGGCGAGCGCGGCCGCCGTGCCGTAGATGAAGAAGTCGTAGAACTCGATGGTGGTGCCGATCGAGCTGGCCGCGGCCACCCGCGTCATGCTGGTGGCCTTCCGGCGGGCGGGTTCTGCGGGCGGGATGCGCGGTGGGTCCGTTGTCACGGTTCGGTCCTCGTCTCGGGCTCGATGGATGTGTCAGCCCGACGACCCGTGTCGTGGGCTCGATCACAGTAGGACGAGCGGTGTGAGACGTGGCACCCCCCGAAGTGGGTGATGCGCCGAAACGGCCGTCCCGACTCAGTGCGGCAGGATCCCGAGGCGCCGCGCCACGACGACGGCTTCGAGTCGGGTTCCCGCATCGAGCTTGCTCATCGTCGTCTTCATGTAGCCCTTGACGGTGTCGACGGCGACGCCGAGTTCGTCGGCGATCCGCGGATTGCTGTATCCGAGCGCGGCCAGCGCCAGGACGTCCTGTTCACGGCCGGTCAACTGCACGGGCGGCGGCTCCGCGTCGCCGGCGGCGCCGTCGAGCAGCACGTCGGTGATGCGGGCGATCTCGTCGGCCATCGCACCGTCGTCGAGCTCGCGCGCCAACGCCCGGAGTCGGGCGTAGGCGATCGTCATGCGATCGCGCAGCACATCCGCCTCCGGGGTCAGCCGGGCATCGGCTGCGATCAGCGCCCGCGAGACGGCGATCTCCTGTTCCAGCGACCGCGCCTGCGCGGTGAGGACGTCGAGGAGGCGGCCGTCGATCCGGGTGTCGCAGCGCAGTGCACCGTACAGGACGGCGATCATGCGGCTGTCGACGATGACCGGCGCCGCGGCCACCGCACGCAGTCCTTCCGTCGCGATCGCATCGTTGTAGCGATGGGTGATGTGCGGGGTGTCGAGGTAGTCGTTGACCGCCATCGGACGGTTGTGGTTGAGCACCTTGCCGCCGAGCCCGTGCCCCACTTCCACGGCGAGCCCGTCCAACGCGCCCGTCACGTCACCGACGAAGTGATCCAGGCTCACCCGCGCGTTGCCTTCGACCATGCCGGCGAACGCGAGCGGCACCCCGCTGGAACGTCGAATCCGCCGCAGCGACTCGGTGACCGGAACCACCAGAGAACGCTCGCCCATTCGCCACCGCCTGTTCATCCTTCGGCAAACGTGACCGATCATACCGGGATGCACGCGGAGCGTGTCACATCACAGCCCAGGCCTACGCCATCAGGCCGGCGGCCACCGTCGCGCCCAGCTCCCAGCAGGCCTCCAACTGCTGCTTGGTCGGCTTTCCGGAGACCACCACATCGGCGGCCGCCCGCACCCAGCCGAGGCCGCCCGCGATGGAGTGCACGCTCTTCTCGGCGCCCTCGGTCCCGACGTTGCCGTGCATGAACAGCCCGTAGGGACGGCCGGTCGTGGAGTCGAGGATCGGGTAGTAGCAGGTGTCGAAGGCGTGCTTCAGCGCACCGCTCATGTACCCGAGATTCGCCGGTGTCCCGAGCAGATAGCCGTCGGCGTCGAGCATCTCGGCGGCCGAGACGGACAGCGCCGCGCGGCGCACCACCTCGACACCCTCGATCTCGGGATCGGTGGCGCCGGCCAGGACCGCCTCGAACATCTCCTGGCAGTGCGGCGACGGCGTGTGGTGGACGATCAGTAGACGAGCCATGTCGCCATCATGCCTCGGCGGCGCCGACGACGTGGGCGGGCCACGAGGATGCCGCGCCCGAGTCCCCCACACCCGAGTCCCCCACGGTCAATCCGCCGAGCCACTCGTCGCGGCGCACGCCGCGCTGGACGGCGCCCAGCGCCCGGACGCCTTCGAACCGGAAGCCGCACGCCTGCGCGACACGCGCCGAGCCGACATTGCCCGCGAACGCCGACCAGGAGATCCGCTGCAGGTCGAGGCTTTCGAAGGCCGCGTGGACCGCGGCGGTCGTCGCCTCCGTCATCAGTCCCCGACCGCGTGCCTCGGGCGCCAGCCAAAAGCCGACTTCGGCGCCCCCGGCCTCCTCCACGTCGACGCCGACCATGCCGATCAGGCGATCCGCCAGTCGAACCGCCCACGTGTACGCCGATCCGCCGGCCCAGCCCGGATCGATCACCTCGCCGAGGAAGTAGGCCGCCGACTCCGCCGTGTACGGCGACGGCACGGTGGTCCATTCCTGGACCTGCGCCTCCCGGCAGCACTCGGTGATGCGCGGCAGGTCGGCCGCGGACGGCCGAGACAGCACGAGCCGCGCGGTGGTGATGGTCTCGGGCATCGGAGCGGCCACGTTACTTCTCCTGCGCGGCCCGGTACTGCTCGCTCGCCCGCTTCATCATCTGCCGGGCGCGCGCCCGGTCGCCGGCGTAGTCGTAGGCGCGGGCGATCCGGTAGGTGCTGACCCAGTCCGACGGGTCGGCCTCCCACTCCACCTTGACCTCCTCGAACAGCTCCATCGCCGCGTCCTTCTCGATGCGCCCGGACGGTCGCCGCGGCAGTGCGTCGGCGTCCAGGTCGCGGCCGAGGTCCTGTGCCGCGGCGACCATCCGCTGGTGTTCGATGCCGGACCGCAGCGTGGAGGCCACCATCCAGACGCCGAGCAGGGGCAGCACGAAGACCCCGATCCCGAGACCGACGGAGACTGCGGTCCCCTGCCCGATCAGCTGGACGGCACTGCGCCCCAGCAGCACGAAGTACACGCACAGCGCGACGACCAGGAAGGCGATCACCGCGATGATCGGCCGAGCGTCCGCCTTCTTCTGAGCAGCCACCTCGACTACAGGTCCATGAAGGACTCGAGCCCCACCGTGAGGCCCGGACGTCCGGCGATCTCGCGCACGCCCAGCAGCACGCCGGGGACGAACGAGTTGCGGTCCATCGAATCGTGGCGGATGGTCAGCGTCTCGCCCTGCGTGCCGAACAGCACCTCCTGGTGGGCCACCAGACCGGCCAGGCGCACCGAGTGCACGCGCACGCCGTCGACGTCGGCGCCGCGCGCTCCCTTCAGTCCGGTCGACGTCGCGTCGGGACTCGCGCCCAGTCCGGCCTCGGCGCGCGCATCCGCGATCAGCTGCGCGGTGCGGCCCGCGGTGCCCGACGGCGCGTCGGCCTTGTGCGGGTGATGCAGCTCCACCACCTCGGCGGATTCGAAGAAGCGCGCCGCCTGCTGCGCGAAATGCATCGACAGGACCGCGCCGATGGCGAAGTTCGGGGCGATCAGCACGCCGACACCGGGGTTGGCGTCGAGCCAGCCGCGGACGGTGTCGAGGCGCTCCTGCGTGAAGCCGGTGGTGCCGACGACCGCGTGGATCCCGTTCTCGATCAAGAACTTCAGGTTGTCCATCACGACGTCGGGGTGGGTGAAGTCCACGACCACCGAGGTCTTCGAGTCGACGAAGTCGGTGAGCGCGTCGCCCTTGTCGACACCGACGGTGAAGTCGGTGTCGGCGGATGCTTCGACGCCCTCCACGATCGCCTTGCCGACCTTGCCGTTGCTGCCGAGCACACCCACGCGGATGCCGTTGCCCATGAGGGAACCTTTCGTCTGGAGAGTCGGCCAACAGTCTAGTGCCGCGTCGAGCGACGTCGCACGACGGCCGAGCCGTCATTCTTGATCAGTCGATCAACTGAGGTTAGGGTCACATCGAACCGATCGTCAGCGCGCACCTCACCTCCCAAGGAGCTCCATGTCCGAGATCTCACGCCGTTCCCTCCTGCACGCCGCGGCCATCGGCGCCACGGCCACGGCGGCGGGCGCCGCGTTCGGCGGGGTGTCGACGGCCCGGCCCGGTCAGGCGAACGCCGCGGGCGGCTACCTGGTCGGCGCGGGCAAGGGCGACATGACCGGCGCCATCGCCGGGCAGGGCATGATGGGCTACTCCGACGCCGAGCAGGTCGCCAAGGGCCTGATCCAGCGCACGTGGGCGCGCGCGTTCATCATCGCGGACGCCGGCAGCGGCCAGCGCGTCCTGTTCATCACCGCCGACATCGCGTGCGTGTTCACCTCGCACCACAACCGGCTCCTCACCGAGCTCGCGAAGCGGTACGGCAACACGTACACCGTGCACAACGTCAACATCAACGCCACGCACAACCACAACTCGTGCGGCGGCACGTCGTGGGACTACGCGTACACGCTCGCCGCGATGGGCCACCGCCACAACTCGTTCGAGGCCGAGCTGGCCGGCCTGCTCGACGCCGTCGACGAGGCGCACCGCAGCCTGGCGCCCGGCACCGTCGAACTCGGCATGGACGAGCTCCACGACGCCAGCGCCAACCGGTCCATGCCCGCCTTCAGGCTCAATCCCACGGACGACCGCCGCCACTTCCCCGAGCACATCGACCCGCAGGTCACGGGCCTGCGTCTGCGGCAGGGCGGTCGGACGATCGGCGAGATCACCTGGTTCGCCACCCACGGCACGTCGCTCACCGACGCGAACTTCCAGATCGGCCCCGACAACAAGGGGTACGCGTCGTACCTCGCCGAGCAGCGCACCGACGGCCTGATCGCCGCACACGCCCAGACCAACGCCGGCGACATGACGCCGAACCTCTGGCTGCGCAAGATGAATCCCGGCGGCCCGACGGCGGACCACCGCACCAACCGCATTCTGATCGGCCGACGACAGGACGATGCGGGCCAGCGGGCCCTGCGCGGCGCGCGGCCGATGAGCCGCACCGGGGTGGCGACCGCCACCCGCTACCTGAACCTCAACGACGTGCGCATCTCGGGTGAGTACACGCCCAACGGCAAGGCGACGCGGACGGCTCCGGCGATGATGGGCATGGCCGCGGCGGCCACCAGTATGGAGGACAACACGCGCAGCCAGCTGGCCATCCTGCAGGAGGGCATGCGGAACGAGCTGACCATGGCGTTGGGCGCCGGAGCCACGCCGACGCCCGCGCCCTGGATGGTCGCCGTCCAGGCACCCAAGGCCGACCTGTTCCCGCTGGGGCTGCTGCCGCCGCGCTCGTGGATCGAGGAGCGCCTGCCGATCCAGCTGATCCGCATCGGCGATCTGGCGCTGGCCGCCATGCCGTCGGAGACGACGATCGTCGCAGGCCTGCGCATCCGACGACTCGTCGCCGACGCCCTCGGCATGCCGCTGGAGAACGTGCTGCTGCAGGGGTACGCGAACGGCTACAGCCAGTACACGGTGACTCCGGAGGAGTACGTGGCGCAACAGTACGAGGGCGGCGAGACCCTCTTCGGCCGCTGGACCCTGTGCGCCTACATGCAGGAGTTCCACGCGATGGCGAAGTCGATGGCGCGCGGCGCCCGCAAGGCCGCCGGTCCCCGCCCCGCCGACCGCGACACCCTGCAGCCGGACCTCCTCGGCGCCCCGCCCGCCGACACGCCGATGCCCGGCCGACGGTTCGGCCAGGTGGTGTCCACCGTTCCGGCCTCGGCCGCGTCCGGGACCACCGTCGCCGTCTCGTTCTCCGGCGCGCATCCCGCCAATCGGATCCGCCGCGGGCGTGGCACCAAGGGCTACTTCGCCGTCGAACGATTCACCGGCACCGGCTGGACCGTGGCCTACGACGACGACCACGAGTCCACCGAGATGACCTGGACCCGCCCCGGCGGCAGCGCGACGGCGTCGAAGGTGACCGTCACCTGGCGCGTCCCGCGGAACGCGCCCGCCGGCGACTACCGCGTCCGCTACTACGGCGACGTGAAGTCGCCGTCCGGCAGACTTCGGGAGATCATCGGGACCACCGGGCGGATCAAGGTCGACTGACCCGTGTCGCAGACGAGACCTTGGTCGTGAACGACGGTGATGACCGTATAACATCCGGTAGTACGACGCCCCCTCTGCCGCATCCGGCACCGTCGCCCCTCGTGGGCGACTTCCCCATCCCTGATCAACCGATCAGCATCGCGGCGGCACTGCGGTGGGCGTGGGCGCAGTTCCGAGCCCATCCGCTGTCGATGATCGTGCCCGGCGTGATGTCGGCGCTCGGCGCGTTCGTGGTCACCGCGATCAGTCGGACGCTCGCGGTCGACGAGCCGAAGATCCATGTGAACGATCTGAATCGGGAGTTCACGTTCTCGGACGTCTTCGATCCACCGACGCTCGATGCGCGGACCATCATCATCGCGATCATTCTGTATCTGCTGTCGGTCAACGTCACGCTGTACTTCCAGAACAGCACCGTCTCCGGGGCGATCCGGGTGGCGCGCGGCGAGCGGATCGGCCCCAAGGCCTTCCTGGTGCCCATGCACTTCCGGAACACGGTTCGCACGGTGACCATCGCCTGTGTCGCCCTGGTCCTGGGCTTCGTCCTGTTCGTGGTGCCCGCGGTGGTGGTCCTCTACCTCTGGCAGTTCTCGGTCCTGATCACCATCGGCACCGAGACCGGACCGATCAACTCGGTGAAGGCGTCGTACCGCATCACCACCAGGCGTGTCGTCGCCTCGCTGCTGACGCTCGTCGTCTGCATCGGGCTGATGGTCATCGGCTATCTGATCTGCTTCGTCGGTCTGATCGTCGCAGGCCCGCTGGCCGCCCTAGTCCAGGTCCACTGCTTCCGCCAGATCATGGGGTTGCCGATCGCGGAACCCGCCTAACCGCCCATCGCCGGGAAGCGCTGGATCCACGGCGCAGCCTCTTCGAGCTGCGCGGCCAGCCGCAGGAGATCCGCGTCCGCGCCGAGCCTGCCGTTGAACGAGACGCCGAGCGGCAGCCCCTGCGGCGTCCAGTGCACGGGCACGCTGATCGCCGGCCGACCGGTCAGGTTCGCCATCTGGGTGTACGGCACCCAACCGAGATTGGCTTCGATCATCTGGTCGATCAACCCGGTCCGCAGCATCGCTGCACCACCGTGCACCCGGTGTGCCAGCCGCGCGACCGCCTGCATCGGCTTGGGCGTGTCGAGTGCCCCGATCCGGATCGGCGCCTCCGCGAGCGTCGGGGTCAGGAAGAAGTCGTACGACTGGTAGAACTGCTCCATCGCCCGCGTGTACGTGGTGATCTCGCCCAGCGCCCGGATCAGGCCCACCGCACCGTTGGCGCGCCCCACCTCGACCATGGCCAGGGTGTCGGCTTCGAAATCGCGGTCACCGGCTCCGGTCCGCTGCTTGATCTCGTCGACCTGGCCGGCGACCTGAGCGAACCAGATCGTCAAGAACGTCTCGGCGAGCGCCTTGTCGTCGTACGGCGGCGCCACCTCCTCAACGTGGTGACCGAGATCGGTCAGCAGTTGCGCGGTGGTCTCCAGCGCCGCCGTCGCCTCGGCGGTCGGCTCGCCGCGGATCGCGGATCGGCCGGTGAACCCGATCCGCAACCCTTCCGGTCGGTCGGCGATCGCCTCCGCGAAACGCCGATCCGGTTGTGCCGCCTGGTAATCGGCGAACTGGTTCGGTCCGACGATCGCGTCCATCAAGCCCGCGCTGTCGCGCACGGTGCGCGCCACCACACCCTGCACCGCCATGCCGAACATCGGTTCGCCGGTCTGCGGCCCGTACGGCGCCAGACCGCGGCTCGGCTTGAGGCCGACGAGACCGGTGGTCGCCGCCGGGATGCGGATCGAGCCGCCGCCGTCGTTGGCGCCCGCAGCGGGAACGATGCCCGCCGCCACCGCAGCCGCCGAACCGCCCGACGAGCCGCCCGGCGTCCGCGTCGTGTCCCACGGGTTCCGACACGGTCCCCACAGGTCCGATTCGGTGATCCCCTTGGCGCCCAGCTCCGGAGTGTTCGTCTTGCCGAAGATCACCAGCCCCGCCTCCAGGAAGCGGTCGGTCACCACCGCGTTCTGCGTCTCCGCCGCGGACCGCAGCGCCCGACACCCGCTCGTGGTGGGATAGCCGCGATACTCCTGCGCCAGATCCTTGATCAGGAACGGCACGCCGGCGAAGGGGCCCGGCAGCGGCTGCTGCACACGGACGTCCGCCTCCGCCTCGGTTTCGATGACGACGGCGTTGAGCGTCGGATTCACCTGCCGCATCCGTTGCCGTGCGAGGTCGAGGAGTTCGGCCGACGTCACCTCCCCCGCCGCGACCAGTTCCGCCAGACCCGTCGCGTCGTGGCCCATGTACTCGTCGAGGTTCATGAGCTCAACGTGGCACATCGGCCGTTCCGCTGTCAAAGAACCACTTCGGCCCGCGACGGAGAACCGTCGCGGGCCGAAGTGGTGGCTCAGAGGATCAGGCGTCGGCCTTGGCCTCGTCGGCGTCGTCGCGCACCGGGACGAGGCTGATCTTGCCGCGCTCGTCGATGTCGGCGATCTCCACCTGGAGCTTGTCGCCCACCTTCACGACGTCCTCGACCTTGCCGATCCGCTTGCCGTTGCCCAGCTTGCTGATGTGGACCAGGCCGTCGCGGCCCGGGAGGAGCGAGACGAAGGCGCCGAAGGCGGCCGTCTTGACGACGGTGCCCAGGAAACGCTCGCCCACCTTCGGGAGCTGCGGGTTGGCGATGGCGTTGACCTTGTCGATCGCGGCCTGCGCGGACGCGCCGTCGGCGGCGCCGATGAACACGGTGCCGTCGTCCTCGATCGAGATGTTGGCGCCGGTCTCCTCGGTGATGCCGTTGATCGTCTTGCCCTTGGGGCCGATCAGCTCGCCGATCTTGTCCATCGGGATCTTGACGGTGGTGATCCGCGGAGCGAACGGGCTCATCTCGTCCGGCTCGTCGATGGCCTCGGCCAGGACGTCCAGGATTGTGAGGCGGGCCTGCTTGGCCTGGCTCAGCGCGCCGGCGAGGACCTTCGAGGGGATGCCGTCGAGCTTGGTGTCGAGCTGCAGGGCCGTCACGAAGTCCTTGGTGCCGGCGACCTTGAAGTCCATGTCGCCGAACGCGTCCTCGGCACCGAGGATGTCGGTGAGGGCGACGTAGCGGGTCTCGGTCTTGCCGTCGATGGTGACCTCGTCGGAGACCAGGCCCATGGCGATGCCGGCGACCGGAGCCTTCAGCGGGACACCCGCGTTCAGCAGCGAGATGGTCGACGCGCAGACCGAGCCCATCGAGGTGGAGCCGTTGGAGCCGAGAGCCTCGGACACCTGGCGGATCGCGTACGGGAACTCCTCGACGCTCGGGAGCACCGGCACCAGAGCGCGCTCGGCGAGAGCGCCGTGACCGATCTCGCGACGCTTCGGCGAACCGACGCGACCGGTCTCACCGGTCGAGTACGGCGGGAAGTTGTAGTGGTGCATGTAGCGCTTGCTGGTCTCGGGCCCGAGCGAATCGATCTGCTGGGCCATCTTGACCATGTCGAGCGTGGTGACACCCATGATCTGGGTCTCGCCGCGCTCGAACAGGGCGCTGCCGTGAGCACGCGGGACGATCGCGATCTCGGCCGACAGGGCGCGGATGTCGGTGATGCCGCGGCCGTCGATGCGGAAGTGGTCGGTCAGGATGCGCTGACGCACGACCTGCTTGGTGACCGAGCGGTAGGCGGCGCCCAGCTCGCCCTCGCGGCCCTCGAAGCGCTCGCCGAGCGCCTCCAGGACGTCGCCCTTGAGGGCGTCGGTGGCGGCGTCTCGCTCCTGCTTGTCGGCGATCGACATGGCCTCGCCGAGGCGGGCGGTGGCGAACTCGGCGACGGCCTCGTAGGCGTCGTCCTGGTAGGCCGGGAACAGCGGGAACTCGCGGGTCTCCTTGGCGGCGGCGTCGGCCAGCTGCTTCTGCGCCTCGCAGAGGGTGGCGATGAACGGCTTGGCGGCCTCCAGGCCCTCGGCGACGACGGCCTCGTTCGGTGCCTGCGCACCGTTCGCCAGGTGCTCGAGCACGTTGTGGGTGGCCTCGGCCTCGACCATCATGATCGCGACGTCGCCCTCGACGATGCGGCCCGCGACGACCATGTTGAACACGGCGCCCTCGAGCTGCTCGACGGTCGGGAACGCGACCCACTGTCCGGCCTTGTTCTCCTCGGTCGGGATCAGCGCGACACGGACGCCGCCGATCGGACCGGAGAAGGGCAGACCGGAGATCTGGGTGGACGCCGACGCCGCGTTGATCGCGACGACGTCGTACAGGTCCTTCGGATCCAGCGAGAGCACGGTCTCGACGATCTGGATCTCGTTGCGCAGTCCGGTGACGAACGACGGACGCAGCGGGCGGTCGATCAGGCGGCAGGTCAGGATCGCGTCGGTGGACGGACGGCCCTCGCGGCGGAAGAACGATCCCGGGATGCGGCCGGCGGCGTACATGCGCTCTTCGACGTCGACGGTCAGCGGGAAGAAGTCGAAGTGCTCCTTCGGCGACTTGGACGCCGTGGTGGTCGACAGGAGCATGGTGCCCTCGTCGAGGTACGCGACGACCGAGCCTGCGGCCTGCAGCGCCAGGCGGCCGGTCTCGAAGGTGATGGTGCGGGTGCCGAACGATCCGTTGTCGATGACGGCGGAGACTTCGGTGACCGAATCATCGAAGTCGGCGTTGACATCAGTCAAGAGGTATTCCCTTTCGTTGCGGTCGCAGCATCTCCCGGTCCGGGGGCCGCGACCTTATGCAGCAGCCGGCTCGCGCAAGACGCGCAGAACCGGCGGGCGATCGGCGCGAGACTCGCGCCGGACATGAACAGCGCACCTGCGCTGTGAGCAGACGGCCTTCGATCGAAGCGGCCGGAACGTCGCGATGAACTCTGTTTCACCGACACTCCGGCGGCCACTACCGAGGACCGATCCGACAATCACACCCGATCCGCTGCCTGACAGCGATCGTCCGTAGACGAGTCTAACATTTTCCCAGTTGAGCGCCGGGTACTCACTCCCACTCCGGAGAGTCGATCCGGATCCCGATGATCTCCTCCGCCTCGGCGCGGCTCACGTCCCGGACGTGAACCGCGAACGTCCACACGTGCCCTTCCAGATCGGCGGCACGGTAGGTGCGGTCGCCGAAGAACTGGTCAGCGGGTTCCGCCTCTATCTGCGCACCCGCCGCTCGCGCCGTCGCGCAGTGCTCGTCGAGGTTCGCGGCGAGCCGGACGTGGACGGCCTGGGTGTTGGCGCCGTCCACATCCGCGGGACTGCGCGTCCACTCGGACCACGTGCCGCCGATCATGATGCGACCCCCGCCGGGCGCATCCATCTCGTAGTGCGACGCCGCCGGCTGGTCCGGCGGACCTTCGATCGCCATCGTGACGGTGAATCCGAAGGCTTCGGCGAGCCACGCGGTCGCCGTCTTCGGGTCGCGGTAGGTCACGGCCGGGGTCACGAGCTGCTCGGTCATGCCCCCATCCTCCCGATGCGCGCGACGCCGCGCAGGAGAAACAGAAACCGGCCGCGTCACCTCGCGGTGACACGGCCGGCTCTCAAGAAGACGTGGTACGTCCTAGCGACGCAGACCCAGGCGCTCGATCAGCGACCGGTAGCGGTTGATGTCGGTAGCCGCGATGTACTTGAGCAGGCGACGACGACGGCCGACGAGCAGCAGCAGACCACGACGGCTGTGGTGGTCGTGCTTGTGGAACTTGAGGTGCTCGGTCAGGTCGGTGATGCGCTTGGTCAGCAGAGCGATCTGCGCCTCGGGCGAACCGGTGTCGGTCTCGTGCAGTCCGTACTCGGACAGGACGGCCTTCTTCTCTTCGGCGGTAAGAGCCATGAGAGATCTCCTTGTTTCAGTTCCGTGCTCCAGACCCTGCACCAGCAGGGGGTGCGCCACCACGGACCGCAGCTGACACCAGCAGACGAGGTTACCAGCGCGAACAACCGGAACGAAATCCAGCGAGCCGGGTCAGCCGTCCGAGTCGAGGATCGTCCGGGTCCGCTCCACGTCGTTGCCCATCTCGGCGATGAGGGCGTCGACGCTGTCGAAGGGCTCCATGCCGCGCAGGCGGGCGACGAAGTCGACGGCCACGTGCTGGCCGTAGAAGTCGGCGTTCACGTCGATCACATAGGCCTCGACGGTCCGGTTCCGCCCCGAGAAGGTGGGGTTGGTGCCGACTGACACGGCGGCCGGGTACCGCTGCCCCAGGACGATGCCGTCGGGTTCGGTCGCACTGTCGAGCACCGAGAACCAGGCGGCGTACACGCCGTCGCCGGGGATCGCCGCGTGCGGCGGTGGCGCCACGTTGGCCGTCGGATAGCCGAGGTCGCGGCCGCGTCGTTCCCCGTGCACCACAACGCCTTCCACGCGATGCGGACGGCCGAGCGCCTCGGCGGCGAGCTCCACGTCGCCGGCGGCGATGCAGGAGCGGATGTAGGTGGAGGAATAGGTGACGGCGTGTTCGCCGAACAGGGAGATCCCGGTGACCTCGAAGCCGAACCGCTCCCCCAGCTCGCGGAGCTTCGGAACGTCGCCCGCCGCCTTGTGGCCGAACGTGAAGTTGTCGCCGACCACCACTTCGGCGGTGTGCAGTTCCTCGACCAGGACCGAGTGCACGAAGTCCTCGGGCGACTGCGCGGACAGCGTCAGGTTGAACGGGATCACGCAGAAGACGTCGATCCCGAGTTCCTCCGCCAGTTCGGCGCGACGGCGCAGCGACGACAGCTGCGGCGGATGGGTGCCGGGGCGCACCACCTCGGAGGGGTGCGGATCGAAGGTCATGAGCACTGCCGGCACACCGCGCTCGGCGGCGGCCTTCGTTGCCGCCGCGATCAACTGCGCATGTCCTCGATGCACTCCGTCGAAGACGCCGATGGTGACCACGCATCGACCCCAGCCAGCAGGGACCTCGTCCAAACCTCGCCAACGCAACACATGACAAGAGTACGGCCTGACGCTCCGACGGTCAGCGCAGCGTTCAGCGAACCTCAGTCCAATGGGTAAGGTCGTACTCATGCCCGACACCCGTCCGGTGAGCGAACTCACCGCTGTAACCCAGGACTATCTGAAGGTCATTTGGATCTCGCAGGAGTGGTCGGACACCAAGGTCACGACGAAGCTGCTCGCGGAGAAGCTCGGTGTGTCGCCGTCGACCGCGTCGGAGGGCATCCGCAAGCTCGTCGATCAGGGACTCGTGGACCACGCGCCGTACGGCGCCGTGACGCTGACCGAGCCCGGGCGTGTCGCAGCGGTCGACATGGTCCGCCGTCACCGCCTGCTCGAGACCTTCCTGGTCCGCGAGTTGGGCTACCGGTGGGACGAAGTGCACGCCGAAGCGGAGATCCTGGAGCACGCGGTGTCCGAGCAGTTGCTGCGCCACATCGACGCGAAGCTCGGCCACCCCAAGCGCGACCCCCACGGCGATCCGATCCCCGGCCCCGACGGCATCGTCCCGGAAGCAGGATCCTTGCAATTGGCCGACCTGGAGGTGGACCAGTCGGGTGTCATCACCCGCATCTCCGACGCCGACCCCGAGATCCTCCGCTACTTCGAGGAGATCGGCATCAACCTCGACTGCCGCATCCGCGTCACCGAGAAGCGTCCCTTCGCCGGCACTATCACGGTGTGCGTGGACGATTCAGAGCCGATCCACCTCGGCGACATCGCAGCGCGCGCGATCTTCCTGGATCAGTAACTCAGCGCAGGGTCGCCGGCCGCACGACCATCACCGAGCTGGCACGCCGGCCCTTCTCCTGGATCAGGGCGATGGCCTGGCCGGACGGATCGACGACGGTGTAGATGCCCTTCATGCCGATCGGCTCCAACCAGCGCCCCTGGCTGATGGATTCGGCGTCGGCGTCGGAGATGTCGCGGTGCGGGAAACAGAGCTTGGCGGCGTCGTCGATCCCGAGGCTCAGACCGGGCGTCGACGCGACCTCCTCCATGGTCCGCGAATGCTCCAGCGTGAACGGTCCGACCGCGGTGCGGCGCAGGGCGGTGAGATGTCCGCCGACGCCGAGAGTCGCGCCGAGGTCGCGGGCCAGGGAGCGGATGTAGGTGCCGGACGAGCAGTCGACCTCGACGTCGACGTCGACGAAACCGCCGTCGCGTCGGGTCTCGAGGACCTCGAAGCGATGCACGGTGACGGGTCGGGCCTGAAGCTCGAACTCCTCCCCCGCCCGGACCAGGGCGTGGGCGCGGCGGCCGTCGACCTTGATGGCGCTGACCTTGGTCGGGACCTGCTGGATGTCGCCGGTGAGGGTCGCGATGACGGCGGCGGTCTCCTCGTCGGAGACGCCCGATGCGTCGGCGGTCGTGACGATCTCGCCGTCGGCGTCGTCGGAGTCGGTCGACTGCCCGAGGCGGATGGTCGCGGCGTACGACTTCGTCGTCAACGACAGCAGGCCGAGGAGCTTGGTGGCGCGCTCGATGCCGATCACGAGCACACCGGTCGCCATCGGGTCCAGCGTGCCCGCGTGACCCACGCGGCGGGTGTTGAAGGCCTTGCGGCACTGCGAGACGACGTCGTGGCTGGTGACCCCGGCGACCTTGTCGACGACGAGGAGTCCGGCGTTCTCGATGGAGGCGTCTGCCATGTCAGGTGAGTGCAATCGTGGTCAGGATCAGGCCGCGGGAGATCTGCCAGCGGCCGGGCAGCGTCAACAGCGGGGTGCCGCCGTCGATCACCGCGCCGTCGATCAGGATGGTCGAAGTGAAGGTACCGGAGGGCTCGCCGGCGGTGCCGATCGAGTCGTCGCGCTGGAAGGTGATATGCGCGTCCTCGAAACCCAGCCAGCGCTGGGTGATCGGGAACCAGGCCTTGTAGGTGGCCTCCTTGGCACAGAACAGCAGCCGGTCCCAGTGCAGGTCGCCGTCGCGGGTGGCGAGGACTTCGCGTTCGGCCTCGATGCTGGTGTGATCGAGCACGCCCTCCGGCAGCGCGTCGTGCGGTTCGGCGTCGATACCGAGGGAGCGGACCTGCATCGAGTACGCGGTCACGGCGGCGCGATAGCCGTCGCAGTGGGTCATGGAGCCGACCACCTGCCGCGGCCACAGCGGCATGCCGCGCTCGCCCCGCAGAATGGGGACCGGCTCGATGCCGATCTGACCCAGCGCTTGCCGCGCACAGTGCCGGGCGGTGGTGAATTCGCGGCGACGCTTGGCGACGGCCTTTGCGATCAGCGACTCCTCGGCGGGCAGCACGGTGAGGCCGTCGGGATCGCCGAACGCCTCCGCGCTGCCGACACCCGCGGGCATGAGGTCTTCGATCACTGGATCGGGTCCTTCCGGTTCCGTTCGGCACGCCGCGCCCGGGTCCGCTCCACACGCGCGCGGAACTCCGCGGCGCGCTCCTCGTAGTCCTCCGGGATGTCGAAGCGGGCGCCGAACTCGTGCAGGTCTTCTGGTCGCAGGCCGTCGTCGGGGGCGATCTTCCGCAGCAGCGGCTTGGGCAGACCGCGACGGCTCCACTCGCGCGGATAGCCGACGGAGACCTCCTCGAACCGGATGTCGTCGTACCAGGTGGTGCGCGGGATGTGGAGGTGACCGTAGACGCAGCACAGCGCGTTGAAACGGGTGTGCCAGTCGTCCGTCAGCTCCGACCCGCACCAGAGTGCGAACTCCGGATAGAACAGCGCGTCGGTCGGCTCGCGACGCAGCGGCCAATGGTTGATGAGGATCGTCTTCTCCGCGGGGTCGATCGCTTCGAGGCGTTTGCGGGTCGCCTCGATCCGGGCGCGCCCCCAGGCGTCACGGGTGCCGTACGGCTCGGGCGAGAGCAGGAACTCGTCGGTCGCGACGACGTTCGCCTCCCGAGCGACGGCCAGCGCCTGCAGTGCGGTGGCGGTGCCCTCGGGCCGGAAGGTGTAGTCGTACAGCAGGAACATCGGGACCACCCGGACCGGCGGCGTGCCGTCGCCCGGATCGAACAGCGGGTACTGATCCTCGGGCGTGATGACGCCGATGTCGCGGCAGGCCTGCACCAGGTAGTCGTAGCGCGCGACGCCGAAGATCTGCAGCGGGTCCTTCGCCGTCGTGTAGAGCTCGTGATTGCCCGGAACCCAGATCACCGTGTGGAAGCGGTTCTTCAGTCGCCGGAGGGTGTCGATGATGTCGTCGGTGCGTTCGGCGACATCGCCCGCGACGATCAACCAGTCGTCGTGCGAGGTCGCCTTGATCTGGTCGAGGATCGGCTCGTTGCCGCGGTGCGAGACGTGCAGATCGCTGATCGCCCAGAGTGTTGCCATGCGAACCATGGTGCCACGCGGGCGGAACCGTACTCGCCGTCGTCCCACCGTGCGACACCTTCCGCGAATCCGAACCGTCGGTCGGCAGCGGTCGCGCATGATCGGAGGACCCCGCGATGAAGGAGCAGCATGACCGTCGTAGAAACCGTCAAGGGTCAGGTCGACGTCGACGACCTGGGCCAAGTCCTCATGCACGAGCACGTGTTCACCATCGGAACCGAGATCCGCGAGAACTATCCGAACTACCCGGATCCGTGGGACGAGGACGAGCGGGTCGCCGACGCGGTCACCAAGCTCAACGAGGTGTCCTCGCGGGGCGTCCGGACCATCGTCGATCCGACCGTCATCGGGCTCGGCCGCTACATCCCGCGGATTCAACGGATCAACGCGCAGGCCGACATCAACATCATCGTCGCGACGGGCATCTACACCTATCACGACGAGCCGGTGCAGTTTCACTTCACCGGACCGGGCAAGGCCGTCGACCTCGGCGTGGATCCGATGAGCGCGCTGTTCGTCGGCGACATCCGAGACGGTATCGCCGACACCGGAGTGAAGGCCGGGTTGCTCAAATGCGCGATCGACGAGGCCGGTCTCACCCCTGGCGTGGAGCGGGTGATGCGCGCCGTCGCACAGGCTCACGTGGAGACCGGGACGCCCATCACCGTTCACACCCACGTCGGCAACGAGGGTGGTCTGATCGCCGCGCGCGTCTTCGACGAGGAGGGCTGCGACATGAGCAAGGTGGTCCTCGGGCACAGCGGCGACTCCACCGACCTCGACTATCTGAAGAAGCTCGCGGACACCGGTGCCGTCCTCGGCATGGACCGCTTCGGCATCGACCTGTTCTCGCCGTTCGAGGCACGAGTGCGGATGGTCGCGGAAATGGTCGCTGCGGGCTTCGTCTCCCAGATGGTGCTCTCGCACGACGCGTCGTGCTACTCGGACTTCTTTCCCGAGGCCGCCCGCCAGGCCGCCCTCCCGAACTGGCACTACACGCACATCCACGACGACGTGCTGCCCGCACTCCGTGAACGCGGCGTCTCCGACGAGCAGATCACCACGATGCTCGTCGATAACCCGCGCGCGTACTTCACCCCGGCCTCGTGATGAATACGGTGGTGCCGATCGGACGGTCGGCGAATCCGTTCGCTCGGGACGGAGTCACGGTGGACGACGCGGGAGTCCCGCACTTCGTCGACCTGCCCGCGTCGCTGATCGCCATGCTCGCCCGGCACGTGCAGACCACCCCGGATGCCGAGGCCGTCGTCGAACTGGGCGGTGCGCGTCTGACCTACCGTCAGCTGTGGGATCGCGCGGCGCGGGTCGCCGGCGGTCTCCGTGCGGGCGGTCTGGAGCGCGGACACCGGGTCGCGCTCCGGTACGCGGCGGGCGTCGACTGGACGATCGCGTTCTGGGGAATCCTGTTCGCGGGCGGCATCGTCGTCGCGGTGAACACCAGGTCCACCGAACCCGAGGTGCAGTACGTCCTCGACGACTCCGGTGCCGCCGTCGACCTCGCGCCCGGCGTCCCGCTCCCGGACGGCGCCCCGTACGTCGACGAGTCGGCGTCGCAGTCGGACGTCGCCGCGCTGTTCTACACCTCGGGCACCACCGGCCGCCCGAAGGGCGTGCCGACCACGCACGAGGCGTTCCTGACCAACACCGAGAACGTCGCCCGCTGCTTCGCCATCCCCGCCGACATCGGCCCCGCGATGCGGACACTGATCTGTGTGCCGCTCTTCCACGTCACCGGCTGCAACTCCCAGCTGCTCGTCGCCGCGTTCTACGGTGGCACCGCGGTCATCATGCCGACTCTCGACCTGGACGCGTTGATCACGGCGATCACCGAGGAACGCATCACGTTCATGGTCACCGTGCCTGCGATCTACGCGTTGATGCTGCGGCACCCGGGACTCGCGGCCCTCGACACGGCCGGGGTCGGATGGGTGGCGTACGGCGGTGCACCCATCGCACCCGCTCTCGTCCAGTCGCTGAAGGCGGCGTTCCCCGCCGCGCGCGTCGCGAACGGATACGGAATGACGGAGTCTGCGTCGCTGATGACCGTCCTGCCGCACGAGGACGCCGTCGATCACGCGGACTCGGTCGGCTACGCCGTGGCCTCGGTGGATCTCGGTGTGGTCCCGTTCGACGACGCCGACGAGACCTTCGGCGAACTCGTTGTCCGCGGCGGCAACATCACGGCCGAGTACTGGCAGCGTCCGGATGCGACCGACGCGACGATCATCGACGGGTGGCTGCACACCGGCGATGTGGTGCGCGTCGACGCGGCGGGCCGCATCCGGATCGTCGACCGGACCAAGGACATCATCAACCGCGGCGGTGAGAACGTCTCCAGCATCGAGGTGGAGGCCGCCCTGATGACGGTGCCGGGTGTCCTGGAGGCCGCGGTGATCGCGGTACCCGACGACGTCCTCGGCGAGAAGGTCGGCGCGGTGGTCTACGGCGGCGGCGAACCGATCGACGTCACCGGGATGATCGCGGCGGTCGCCGAGCAGATCGCCGATTTCAAGGTGCCGCAGTACGTCGCCGTGATCGACGAGCCACTCCCCCGTAATCCGGGCGGCAAGATCGTCAAGGGCCGAGTCCGCGACGCGGTGACGTGGGGCCCGCCGATCAGATGAGGTACGAGTAGACGAGGACGCCGATCGAGATCGCGAGCATGCCGAGGCAGTTGACCCAGAACGTGGAGTTCAGGAAGCGTGCACGCAGGTGGGCGATCGCGGCGGCGACGAAATAGGCGATCACGCCCGCGGTCGCCGCGACGCCGACGCCCGGCTGCCAGATCCCGACGAGCAGGCCTGCCACGGCGACGAGCTTGACGTAGACCAGGGCCCAGCCCCAGTCGTCCACGGGAAACCTCACGCCGTCCATGCAGTCTCGGATGAACTGGACTGGCACGGCGGACATGAGCGCGTCACCGAACAGGATGACGATCAAGACGACGGTGGGCCACACGGGTGAGGGGACGTCGAACACGGGCGTTCCTTTCGTTGGACTGGGAGCGGTCAGGAGTCCGCGCCCATGAGGGCGGCGGCGACGTCTTCGAGTTGCTCTCGGAACCCGCTCATGTCGCTGCCGGTGGCCGACGTGGACATGAGCAGACCCAAGTACGCGAGGTAGGTGGCCCGGCCTGCGGCTGCGGCACGTTCGCCCAGTCCCGCGTCGCGGTAGACCCCGATGAACGCGTCGTTCAGTGCGACGGCCAGGCTCGTGAACACCTCGGTCCGATGCGTGCCGCGCGCGAGGATCGAGCCGTACTCGCGGGCGAGTTCCAGGTCGCCGCCGAACAGCGACACGAACGGTGCGATCACCTCTCCGATCCGTTGCGGGACGGCGAGACCGTCGTCGTGCGCGCGGTTCCCGTCGCCGGCCGCGTGAACCTGACCGATCCAGCGGTCGTAGCAGGCCAGCAGGAGTGCGTCCTTGTCGCCGACACCCATCACCGTGCCGACACTGACTCCCGCTTCGGCGGCGATCCCGCGAATCGTGGTGCCGCGGAAGCCCTCCCGCCGAAACAGAGTCTGCGCGGCAGCGATCACCGACATGCGGGTTCGCTCGCGCTGCTCCACCCGCGTTGACTGAACCTGTTCATTGAACATGTTCAGTACCGTACTCCCGTCGTTCGAGGAAGCCAACTCCCGGGACCTTCGACGGCAATCACGTCGTGCTCGCCCCTCGCGGCGGCGGCCGAGGGTACTTTCGAGTCATGACCACGCCTGTCCCCGTTCCGCCGCCGACGGTAACCCTCTCCCCCGCACCGGATCTCCGGCACTTCCCCGACCGGGACCGCTACGAACTGTGGTCGGGCGACGAGCTGATCGGCGTCGAGGGCTACGAGCATCGCCCCGACGGCAGCGTGGTCCTCCTGCACACCGTCGTGACCGAGAAGTACGGTCGCGCCGGCTTCGCCCGGCTCCTGGTGTCATCCGTGCTCGACGAGCTGCACGACGCAGGCATCGAATTCGTCCCGGTCTGCACGTACGTTCAGAAGTTCCTCGACCGGTTCCCGCAGTACCGGGCCGGCGTGGCTCAGGACTGAGTCGCCGGCCTACTTCACCCAGGCGCCGCTGCGGACCCGCCAGACCACTGCGAACAGGCGGACGCACATGAAGGCCAGCAGGCCGGTCCAGATCCCGGCGAGCCCCCAGTCGAAGATCAACGACAGCCAGATCAGCGGAAGGAAGGCGCCGAGCGCACCGGCCAGCGTCGCAGTCCGGAGGAAGGCCGCGTCGCCGCTGCCGAGGAGCACGCCGTCGAGGGCGAAGACGACGGCCGCGATCGGCAGCATCACGATGTAGAACCACCACGGCGTGCGCATCGCGTCGAGGATCGCCGGATCGTCGGTGAAGATCCTCGGCAGCCAGGAGATGCCGAGCAACAGGATCACCGAGAGCACCGCGGCCATGGCGACCGACGTTCCCGTGACCTTGGCGGACAGCTTCCGTGCGGCGTCGAACGCCTTGGCACCGAGCGCCGCGCCCACCAACTGCTGCGCGGCGATCGCGACCGAGTCCAGCAGCAGCGAGGTGAAGTCCCACAGCTGCAGGACCACCTGATGGGCCGCCACCTGGGCGACGCCGAAGCGCGCCGCGACCGCGGCGGCCGAGATGAAGCAGATCTGGAACGACAGGCTGCGCAGGATCAGGTCGCGGGCCATGCTGAGCTGCGCCCGAATCACCGGCCAGTCCGGCCTGAGCCGCCTTCCGCTCTCCTGCACGAGCCGCCACACGAAGGCGATGCCGGTGAGGGACTGACCGACGAGATTCGCCCACGCGCTGCCCTCCAGCCCGAGCCGCGGAAACCCGCCCACACCGTGCACGAGGCCGATGCACAGGACCGCGGACACCGCGAAGCCGCCTGCGACGAAGTACACGGGTCGACGCACGTCCTGAACGCCGCGCATCCATCCGTTGCCCGCCATCGAGAGCAGGATCAGCGGGACGCCGAAGACCGCGATCCGCAGCCAGTCGGCCGCGTCGGCGGCGACCGTCGCGTCGGGCACCAGGGCTCGCGTGATCCACGGGGCCAGCGCATAACCGACGGCCACGATGAGCGTGCCGACACCGACCGCGATCCAGCTCGCCTGAACGCCCTCGTCGACCGCGCGCTCCCGCTCCCCTGCCCCGAATGCTCTGGCCGAGCGCGCGGTGGTGCCGTACGAGAGGAAGGTGAGCTGCGTGCTGATCGTCGCCAGGACCAACGTGGCCACCGTCAGCGCGGCGAGCTCGGTGGCACCGAGCCTGCCGACCACGGCCAGGTCGAGGATCAGGTACAGCGGCGGCGCGATCAGCACAACCAACGCGGACGCGGCGAGCCGCAGCATGGCTGTGATCGCACTATCCCGTCGTCCGCAATTCAGCGACGAGTCGGTCGACGACGTCGCGGGCCGTCCCGGAGTCGCTGTACCCGGCCGCCCGCTTGTGTCCACCGCCGCCGAACGCCCGCGCGACCGGCATCACGTCGACGTCGGTCTTGCTGCGCAGCGAGACCGCCCATTTACCGGGGGCGACCTCCTTGAAGACTGCCGCGACCTCGGCTTCTCGGGCGGTCCGCACCACGTCGATCACGCTCTCGGACTCGTCCCAGTTGATCTCGGTCATCATCTCGGCGTCGACGACGCCGTAGACCAGTCCCCGCCCCTGCGCAGCATCGGTGTCGAGCACCGATCGCGCCAGGACCTTCGAGACCATCTGGAGCCAGGAGTACGGGTGCGAGTCCAGCAGCACGCGACTCCAGTGGCCGCCGTCGACACCTGCCTCGAGCAGGCGCGCCGCCACACTGAACGACGTCGGGCGAGCCCATTTGAACGACCCTGTGTCGGTCACCAGACCTGCGTACAGGCAGGTGGCGATGTCCGCGGTGAGCGGTGCGCCGAGCTCGTCGAGCACTCGCAGGACGACCGACGCCGTGCAGTCCGCTTCCGCGTCGATCAGGTCCAGGTCGGCGAACCCGAGGTTCGAGACATGGTGATCGATGCAGATCGACTTGGTCGCGGACCGAAACAGCGGTTCCAACTCGCCGAGACGACCCGCCGTCGCGGCGTCGACGGAGACGACGACGTCCGCCGCGGGCAGTCGCCCGGCCTCCACCAACAGGTGGACACCGGGCAACTGCTGCAGCGGACCGGGCAGCGTCTCCGGACCGGAGAACGAGCAGTGCACTCGTTTCCCCAGTCCGGCCAACGCCAGCCCCAAGCCGAGTGCGCTCCCGAGCGTGTCGGGATCCGGTCGCACGTGGCTGATGATCGATATCGAATCGGCAGCGCTGAGCGCAGCGGCCACCGATTCACTCGAAGCCGGATTCACCCGGCGGACTCCTCGGACTCGTCGGGGTCCTCGTCGTCGTGGCGGTACGGGTCGCTGTCGCCCGCAGGCTTGGCGTCGCGTGCCGCTCGCGCGACCATCTCGTCCTGGGCACGCGCACGCGCCAGCAACTCGTCCATGGCGCGTGTCGCGTCGGGAACCGTGTCGAGCTCGAACCGCAGCGTCGGCGTGAACCGAACGCCCGTGCCGGCACCGACCTTGGTCCGCAGCGCGCCGGTCGCGGCGGCCAGTCCGGCCGCCGCTTCCGCCACGTCGGGTTCGGAGTCCACCGACGCACCCATCACCGTGTAGAAGACGGTCGCATCGTGCAGATCACCGGTCACCCGGCAGTCCGTGATGGTCACGTGAGCGAGCCGAGGATCCTTGATCTCCCCACCGATCGCCGAGGCGACGATGGTGGTGATCCGCTTCGCGAGCCGTGCGGCCCGTGCAGGATCTGCCATGATCTAGTCCCGCGCCTTCTCGACCATCTCGTACGCCTCGATGACGTCGTCGACCTTGATGTCCGCGTAGGTGAGCGTCAGACCGCATTCGAAGCCCTCGCGGACCTCGGTCGCGTCGTCCTTCTCACGCTTGAGCGAACTGATCGTCAGGTTCTCGGCGATCACCGTGTTGTCACGGAGCAGGCGTGCCTTCGCGTTACGCCGCATGATGCCCGACTGGACCATGCAACCGGCGATGTTGCCCACCTTGGACGACTTGAAGATCGCACGGATCTCGGCGCGACCCAGCTCGGACTCCTCGTAGATCGGCTTGAGCATGCCCTTGAGAGCAGCCTCGATCTCCTCGATCGCCCGGTAGATCACCGAGTAGTAGCGGATCTCGACGCCCTCGCGGTTGGCCAGCTCGGTGGCCTTGCCCTCCGCGCGAACGTTGAAGCCGATGATGATCGCATCCGACGCCGACGCCAGGTTGACGTTGGTCTCGGTGATGCCACCGACACCGCGGTCGATCACGCGCAGCGAGACCTCGTCGTCGACCTCGATCTGGAGGAGGGACTCTTCGAGCGCCTCCACGGTGCCCGAGTTGTCGCCCTTCAGGATCAGGTTGAGCTGGCTGGTCTCCTTGAGTACCTTGTCCAGGTCCTCGAGGCTGATCCGCTTGCGGCTGCGTGCGGCCAGCGCATTGCGCTTGCGCGCATTGCGCCGGTCGGCGATCTGCCGAGCGATGCGGTCCTCCTCGACCACGAGCAGGGTGTCGCCCGCTCCCGGCACCGAGGTGAAGCCGATGACCTCGACCGGACGCGACGGGTAGGCCTCGTCGACGTCGTCGCCGTGCTCGTCGACCATGCGACGGACGCGACCGTAGGCATCGCCGGCGACGATCGAGTCGCCGACCCGCAGGGTGCCGCGCTGGATGAGCACCGTCGCCACCGGGCCGCGACCGCGGTCCAGGTGAGCTTCGATGGCCACACCCTGTGCGTCCATGTCCGGGTTGGCACGCAGATCGAGCGACGCGTCCGCGGTGAGCAGGACGGCCTCGAGCAGCGCATCGATGTTGGTGCCCTGCTTGGCGGAGATGTCCACGAACATCGTCTCGCCGCCGTACTCCTCGGGGATGAGGCCGTACTCGGTCAGCTGGCCGCGGATCTTGGTCGGATCAGCGCCTTCCTTGTCAATCTTGTTGACCGCCACGACGATCGGCACGTCGGCCGCCTGAGCGTGGTTCAACGCCTCCACCGTCTGCGGCATGACGCCGTCGTCGGCCGCGACCACGAGGATCGCGATGTCGGTCGACTTCGCGCCGCGGGCACGCATGGCGGTGAACGCCTCGTGACCCGGGGTGTCGATGAAGGTGATCAGGCGATCTTCGTCGTTGAGGTGGGTGTTCACCTGGTACGCACCGATGTGCTGGGTGATGCCACCGGCCTCGCCGCCGCCGACGTTCTCCTTGCGGATGGTGTCGAGCAGGCGGGTCTTGCCGTGGTCGACGTGGCCCATGACGGTGACCACCGGCGGACGCTGCGCGAGGTCCTCCTCGCCGCCCTCGTCCTCGCCGTAGGTGAGGTCGAAGCTCTCCAGGAGCTCGCGATCCTCGTCCTCCGGGCTGACGACCTGGACGACGAAGTTCATCTCGCCGCCGAGCAGCTCCAGCGTCTCGTCGTTGACCGACTCGGTCGCCGTGACCATCTCGCCGAGGTTGAACAGGGCCTGGACCAGCGATGCCGGGTTGGCATTGATCTTGTCCGCGAAGTCCGACAGGGAGGCACCACGAGCGAGGCGGATGACCTCGCCGTTGCCGTGCGGCAACCGAACGCCGCCGACCTCCGGTGCGCGCATCGAGTCGTACTCTTGACGCTTCTGACGCTTGGACTTGCGTCCACGACGCGGGGCGCCGCCCGGACGACCGAAAGCACCGGCTGTGCCGCCGCGACCGCGACCGCCGCCGCCACCACCGGGACGACCGCGGAAGCCGCCGCCGGGAGCACCGCCGCGGTAGCCGCCGCCACCGCCACCGGGACCGCCGCTGCGGCCGCCTGCACCGCCGCGACCGCCCGGACGGGCGTCAGGACGCGCCGCGCGCGCCGGCATCGCACCGGGGCTCGGACGGGGAGGCATGTTGCCCGGCGTGGGCCGGGGACCGCCGGCGCCCGGACGACCGCCGCCTGCACCGGGACGACCGCCCTGGGGACGGGGACCGCCCTGACCGCCGGGGCGAGGACCGCCCTGGCCGGGACGACCACCCGGACGCGGGCCGCCGGGACCCGGACGCGGGCCCATCGGGCGCGGTGCGGGCGACGGGGCCGACGAGAACGGGTTGTTGCCGACACGCGGCTGACGCGGGCCGGGACGGGGACCCGGGCGAGGACCGCCCGAGTTCGGGCCGGACGCGGCTGCGGGCTTGGGAGCCGGAGCCTTGGGTGCGGGCTTCGGACCAGGCTTGGCGCCCGGCTTCGGGCCCGACGCGGCTGCGGGCTTCGGCGCCGGAGCGCTCGGTGCAGGCGCACTCGGAGCGGGTGCGGGTGCACTCGGTGCCGGAGCGGCCGACTTGGCCGCTGCTGCGGGCTTGGCCGGGGCCGGCTTGGGAGCCGGTCCGGGCTTGGGGCCCGGCTTGGCACCGGGCTTCGCCGCCGGCTTGGCCGGTGCGGCGCTGTCGCCGGCATTGCCTGCCGACTGGAAAGATTCACGCAGTCGACGGGCCACGGGGGCCTCCACCGTCGACGATGCGGATTTGACGAACTCGCCCTGCTCCTTGAGTCGTTCCAGCACCTTCTTGCTGGGGACGCCCAATTCCTTGGCTAGTTCGTGAACGCGGGCTTTGCCTGCCACTGCTCTCCTCACTTGGAGGTCGAGCGGGCTACCCGCTACGACCTCGGTTCAATCAGTAAACGTGCTCATCGTGGAGACTTCACGGTGTGCTCATGTCTTCTGCTACCTGTCCTGACCCCGTGCGGGGTCCTCATGGGTGATCACGCCGATCGCCTCGGCGAGATCCTCTGGGCTCACAGCGACGCCGCGATCCCGTAGTGCCGGTCCGAATGCTCTGCGCCGCACCGCAAGCGACAGACATCTCTCGTCGCGATGCAGCCAAGCGCCTCGTCCCGGCAGTCTCCCTCGTTCGTCAACGACCACCTGGGTCGTGTCGTCCGCACCGCGCACTGCGACGATCTTGATCATCGCGGATGCGCTGTCGCGCTGACGACACCCGATGCAGGTACGCACCGGAGGTGCCGACATTCGAAGGGCCACGGGTCAGTTTAGCGTATCTGCGGGCTCGTCGGTGCCACCGTCCGTGTCGCGCGGACCACCATCGCCGGCGTCGGACCGGATATCGATCCGCCAGTTGGTCAGCCGGGCCGCTAATCGGGCGTTCTGCCCCTCCTTGCCGATCGCGAGAGACAGCTGGTAGTCGGGCACGATGACCCGCGCGGCCTTCGTCTCCTCGTCGATCACGGTCACCGACAGGACCTTGGCAGGCGAGAGCGCGTTGCCGACGAAGACGGCCGGGTCGGTGGCGTAGTCGATGATGTCGATCTTCTCGCCCGACAGTTCGCTCATCACGTTCCGGACGCGCTGGCCCATCGGACCGATGCAGGCGCCCTTCGCGTTGAGTCCGGAGACGCCGGTGTGCACGGCGATCTTGGAGCGGTGGCCTGCCTCGCGGGCGACGGCCACGATCTCGACCGAGCCGTCCTCGATCTCCGGGACCTCCAGCGAGAACAGCTTGCGCACCAGGTTCGGGTGTGTCCGCGACAGGGTGATCTGCGGGCCGCGGGGTCCGCGCGCCACACCGACGACGTAGCACTTGATGCGGTCGCCGTGCTTGTAGCTCTCCCCCGGCACCTGCTCGGCGGACGGGATGACGCCCTCGGTCGCGTTGGAGTCGGAGCCGATCTGCACCACCACCATGCCGCGGGCGTTGGCCTTGGCGTCGGCCTGGACCACGCCGCCGACCACCTCGCCCTCGTGCGCCACCAGCTCGCCGTAGGTCTTCTCGTTCTCGGCGTCGCGCAGCCGCTGCAGGATCACCTGGCGGGCCGTCGTCGCGGCGATGCGGCCGAAGCCCTCCGGCGTGTCGTCCCACTCGTGGACCACGTTGCGGTCCTCGTCGAGCTCCTGACCCATCACGCGGACCTCGCCGGACTTGCGGTCGATGTCGATGCGGGCGTGCGGTGCGAAGCCGTCCGTGTGTCGGTACGCGGTGAGCAGCGCGGTCTCGATGGCCTCGAGCACGGTGTTGGCCGGGACGCCCTTGTCGGCCTCGATGAGCCGCAGTGCGCTGATGTCGATGTGCATGGTGGGGACTCCTATTCGCTTGTCGGATTGAGTTGTCGGTTATTCGGTTGTGGTGTGCGTGGCGGGTTCACGGCGGCGGGCGATCTCCTCGTCGGAGAGTCCGCAGGCGCGCAGCGCCGCCTCGCCGGGGCGGCTGAAGTCCACTTCGACGACGCCGCGGACGATGTCGGCGAAGGCGACGTCGACGCTGGTGATCCGGCTCTTATCGACGGTCACCAGCGTCACCTGCGTGTCGTCGCTCGCGCCGATCCGGACCTCGACGGACTTCTCCACGCCGTCGACCCGGTACTCGACCTTCGCCTTCCGTCCCTGGTTGCGCCGCCAATGCCGGGGCAGCGTCAGGGGTCGGCCGATGCCCGGGGTGGTGACCTCGAGGTCGTAGGGGGTCTCGCCGAGGAGGTTCGCTCCCTCGAGAACGGGGTCGAGCTCCCGGCTGACGTCGGCGAGGTCGTCGAGGCTCGCTCCGCCGTCGCGGTCGATCACGATGCGGATGTCGCGCCGTCCGGGCGGCGTGAGAACGGCGACGTCTTCGAGGTCGTAACCGAGGCGGTCGAGCACCGGTGCCACCAGTTCGCTGATGTTCGCGGTCAGGGCCTCGCCTGTCATGCCGCTCATCCTCCTGTTTTCGTCGCGGTCGAGTCTCTCACCCGGGTCCGTGTGCCGGTCCGGCGCGCCCGCCTGACCGGGCTTCGAGTGTAGTCGACCGGGGCGGCTGGCAGAATCGTCCTCTGTGACACCACTGCCTTCCCGCCGCCGGGACCCGTCTCCGGACTCTTCGATCAGTCGCCGCACCGTGCTGCGCGGCAGCGCCGTGGTCGGTGTCGCGGTCGCCGCCGGGTGGTCCCTGTCGGCCTGCGAGACGGGACCGTCGCAGCGTCAGCGGGACGCCGAAGCGCTCCTGCCGCACGCCCAAGCCGCGTTCCGCGACCAGGCCGCCGCCCAGCAGTTGGCGCCGCGCAGCACCGAGTACGCCAAGGCCCTACGGACCGTGTCAGATCAGCGCGGCGAGCACCTGAAGGCACTGCGCGACGAGATCAACCGTCTGCACTCCTCCATCGCCGATCAGATCGAGTCGCCGGCGACGACCCCGACCGCCTCGGTCGAGGCGCTGGGCAAGCAGATCGAGTCCTCCGCGACGGCCGCGGGCAAGACCGCCGTCGGCTCCTCCGGATACGTCGCCGGCCTGCTCGGCTCCGTCAGCGCCTCCTGCCAGACCCTCGCGAAAGTGCAACTCGCATGACTCAGACCACCGCCCTCAACGATGCTGCCGACGCCGAGAACACCGCGGTCTTCACCTACGGCGTCATCACTGCGTTCACCGAACGCGACGTCCGCACCACGGTCGCCGAGAACATCGCAGCGCACCGCGTCCGCCGGGATCAGCTCAACGAGAAGCTGCTCGCCGCCGGCGAATCCGAGCGCACTCCCGCCGCGGGCTACACACTCCCGGTCGACGTCACCGATCAGGACACCGCGGCCAAGGCCGCGACCGCCGCGGAGCGCGACTGCGAGACCGCCTACCGAGCCCTCCTGGAACAGGCCGACGACTCCTCGGTTCGACGGATCGCGCTCGACGGCCTCACCGACTGCGCTCTGCGTGCGTCGTACTGGCGCGGCGTGGCCGGGGTGACACCGTTGACGGTGGCGTTCCCCGGCCAGTAGCGGACTATCCGCGCGCCGCGGCGATCACCGCGTCGACCGCACCGTCGACCGGTGCCTGGACGGTCTCACCGGTGAAGCGGTCCCGGATCTCGATGGTGCCGTCGGCCCAACCGCGCCCCACCACGACGACCACCGGCATGCCGAGGAGCTCGGCATCCTTGAACTTGACGCCGGGCGACGCCTTGCGGTCGTCGAACAGCACCGACAGACCTGCGGCGTCGAGGTCGGCGGCCAGCTGCTGTGCACCGGCGACGGCGGCCTCGTCCTTGTTGGCGATCACGAGGTGGACGTTGAAGGGCGCCACCTCGCGCGGCCAGCGGAGCCCCTTGTCGTCGTGCATCTGCTCGGCGAGGACCGCCACCATGCGCGAGACGCCGAGGCCGTACGAGCCCATCGTGACGCGGACCGGCTTGCCGTTCTCACCGAGCACGTCGAAGGCGAAGGCGTCGGTGTACTTGCGGCCGAGCTGGAAGATGTGGCCGATCTCGATGCCCTTGGCGGCTTCCAGGACGCCCTTGCCGTCCGGCGACGGATCGCCTGCGCGCACCTCGGCGGCCTCGATGACGCCGTCAGGCGTGAAGTCGCGACCGCACACCAGATCGACGTAGTGCTTGCCGGGCTGGTCCGCGCCGGTGATCCAGCGGGTGCCGCTGACGACGCGGGGATCGGCCAGGTAGGTGAAGCCCGCGGCCTGCACGGCCTTGGGACCGATGTAGCCCTTGACCAGTTCGGGGTTCGCCTCGAAGTCGGCGTCGACGAGGAGTTCCACCTCGGACGGCTCGACGGACGCCTCCAGTCGCTTGAAGTCGACCTCCCGGTCGCCGGGGACGGCGACCGCGGTGATCTGCCACTCGCCGCCGGGCTTGCGGATCTTCACCATGACGTTCTTGAGCGTGTCGGCGGCCGTGTACTCGCCGTCGAGGGCACCGTTGGCCCAGTCGACGAGGCTGTCGATGGTCGGGGTGTCGCCGGTCTCATGAACCACCGCGTCGGGCAGGCCGTCGAGCGGGATCGCGTCCGGGACCGGGGTGACGACGGCTTCGACGTTGGCCGCGTATCCGGACTCGGTGCTGCGAACGAAGGTGTCCTCGCCGACCTCGCATTCGGCCAGGAACTCCTCGGAGGCGCTGCCTCCCATGGCGCCGGAGGTCGCGGCGACGATGACGTACTTGACGCCGAGGCGGTCGAAGATGCGCTGGTAGGTGGCGCGATGCGCGTCGTACGAGGCCTGCAGACCCGCGTCGTCGATGTCGAAGGAGTACGAGTCCTTCATCACGAACTCACGGCCGCGCAGAAGACCCGCGCGCGGGCGCTCCTCGTCGCGGTACTTGGTCTGCACCTGGTACAGGGTGACCGGCAGGTCCTTGTAGGAGCTGTACTCGCTCTTCACCAGCTGGGTGAAGATCTCCTCGTGGGTGGGGCCGAGCATCATGTCCGAGCCCTTGCGGTCCTTGACGCGGAACAGTGCGTCGCCGTACTCGGTCCAGCGGCCGGTGGTCTCGTAGGGCTCACGCGGCAGCAGGGCCGGCAGGAGGATCTCCTGGGCGCCCATGGCGTCCATCTCCTCGCGAACGAGGTTCTCCACAGCCCGGAAGACCTTCAAGCCCAACGGAAGCCACTCGTACACGCCGGGGGCGGCGCGACGGATGTAACCCGCGCGGACCAGGAGCTTGTGGCTCGGGACTTCCGCATCGGCCGGGTCGTCGCGGAGGGTACGCAGGAACAGGTTCGACATCCGTGTGATCACGATGTACCAGCTTAGTGGGATCAGCCCGCGGTTCGTTAGGGTGGTCGCGTGCTCGTGATCCTTCCTCCTTCGGAGACCAAATCTGACGGCGGCAAGGCCGCACCGCTCCAGCTCGACTCCCTGACGCTGCCCGAGCTGACCCCGATCCGCCGGAAGCTCGCCGATGCGATCGTCGAGCTCTCCGCAGACCTGGACGCATCGCGCGAAGCACTGGGACTGGGCGCCTCCGCGGTGGCCGAGGTGGAGCGCAACGCCGATCTGTGGGAGTCCCCGACGCGCACCGCGATCACCCGTTACACCGGGGTCCTCTACGACGCCCTCGACTACCCCGGCATGACCCGCGCGACCAAGGCCAAGGCCGCCGACCGATTGCTGATCGGCTCGGCCCTGTTCGGCGTCGTCGCCGCCACCGACCTGATCCCCGCGTACCGACTCTCGGGCGGGTCCAAGCTGCCCGGCTTCGGCACGCTCGGCTCACTCTGGAAGCCTGCGCTCTCCCCCGCCCTCGATGCCCTCGACGACTTCGTCGTCGACCTGCGCTCCGGCGTCTACCAGAAGCTGGGTCCGGTGCACGGCGCGGTGACCGCGACGGTCGTGACAGAGTTCCCCGACGGCTCCCGCAAGGTGGTGAGCCACTTCAACAAGCACTACAAGGGCCTGATGGCGCGCGAGCTGGTCCGCACCCGCCGGAACGTCCGCGACATCAACGCCCTCGCCGCCGTCCTGTCGGACGCCGGCCAGCGGGTGGAGATCACGTCGCCACTGGAAATCACCGTCGTCACCGACTGATTCCCGCACTACCAACGCGTATAGCGGCCACCCTTCGAAAAAAGTGGCGAAATCGGGGGTTTTCGTGGTGACTGTGCGAGCAATCGTCAATATCTGCAAAACGTACATAATTCTCGTACGGGTGCGGCACCATGCTGAGCATGGATACGGGGGTAATCAGGTGGGGCGCATTGCGGGAACGCGCTTCAAGAGCAGAGATCGATCGTGCAGTGGCAGACGGCGACATCATCAAACTCAGGCGGGACTGGTATGCGATGCCAACAGCCCATCCCGATGTCGTTCAGGCGGTCGCGGCCGGCGGCGTGTTGTCGTGCGCGTCCGCACTCGCCTTGTACGGAATCTGGGTGCCGCCGATGGACAAGGTCCACATCCGAGGGAACGACGCGACAGCTCGGCTGCACCCCCACTGGTGTCGGCAACGCGGTCGCCAGCCCGCTGAACGCGGCGCCGTCGACGATCTCGAGACCGCCCTCCGGCACGCGGCGAAGTGCCTGCCGGAGGAGGACTTCGTCGTCGTCTGCGATTCGATCCTCAATAAGGGCCTCGTTGCACCCTCGACACTCGAATACTGGTTCGGCTCGGCGCCGCGCAGCATCACCGACAGACTGCAACGTTGCGACGGCCGAGCTGAATCAGGCACCGAGACCATGGCTCGCCTGCGCCTCCAGTCCCACAATCTGCGCGTGCGCACGCAGGTGCAGATTCCCGAAGTCGGGCGCGTCGACATGGTCATCGGCGAATCGCTGATCGTGGAGGTCGACGGATACACATATCACGCGGACCCGGAGACCTTCGAGAACGACCGACTCCGCGATCTCCATGCGAAAGCGCTGGGATACAACGTCATACGACTCACCTTCAAACAGGTGGTCTACCAGTGGAATGTGGTCGAGCCGCTCATCCTCGAAATCGTCCGGCGACGGGAGCATCTCAAGCCCCTGCCCCAGCTTGCTCGCACAGCCACCACGTTCTGAGCGCGAATCGGCCGTTTTCTTTAAGGCTGACCGCTATACGCGTTGGTAGCGCGAGATTCGGCGGCTACTTCGCTTGAGGGAAGAACCACTGCTCGTCGTCGACGTCGCCGCGCGTGCGACGGTCGTCGGCGATGGTCACCTCGACCACCTCGTCGACCTGGGCCTTCTGCGCGCGGAGGCGACCGTAACCGTAGGCGGCGGACATGCCGACGACGCCGGTGAGCAGACCGATGAGCATCTGGAACTCGCCGCCGTCGGAGCCGGCGTGGCTCGCGATGCGGTAGTTCCAGCCGTTGAGGGCGATCACCGCGAGGGCACCGAACGTCAGCGGGACGACGTAGGTGGTCACGATCGACGGCGGCATGGGCGCGATGCCCCGGCGTCGACGGTAGATCTGCCACACCGACATCACGATCACCGAGACGCTCACCAGCACGGCCGAGATGGCCGGATGGACCCACCAGGCGCAGATCGCGGCGGCGAGGAGGAAGGCACCGGAGACGCCGGCGGCGATGCGTGCGTTCATGTCAGAATCCCAGAACTCGATCGGCGTCGGTGAACCCGGCGACGGGGCCGACGACGGCGATTGCGGGCGCGATCAGGTTCTCCTCGCGCGCCGTCTGTCCGGCGTGCGCCAGATCCGTGCGGAGCAGTCGCTGGTCGGCGCGCGACGCGTTCTCGATGAAGGCGACGGGCGTGTCCCCTGCACGACCGCCTGCGAGCAGCGCGCTCGCGAACTCGTCGATCCGCTTCACCGCCATCATGATGACGATGGTGCCGCGCATCTGCGCGAGCGCGGGCCAGTTGGTCAGCGAGTCCGGATGGTCGGGGCCGACGTGTCCGGAGACGATGACGACCTCGTGCGTGACACCGCGATGGGTGACCGGGATGCCCGCCAGTTCCGGCCCGGCGATTGGACTGCTGATGCCCGGGACCACCGTCACCGGAACGCCGGCCTCCACGCAGGCCTGCAGCTCCTCGAAACCGCGACCGTAGACGTACGGATCGCCGCCCTTCAGACGCACGACGAACTTGCCGGCGCGGGCGCGCTCCACGAGCAGCTCGTTGATCCGTTCCTGGCGCATCGCGCGACCGTAGGGCACCTTGGCGGCGTCGATGATCTCCACCTGCGGGCCCAGCTCGTCGAGCAGGCCGACCGGTGCCAGCCGGTCGGCCACGACCACGTCGGCCTCGGCGAGCAGCTTGCGGCCGCGGACGGTGATCAGGTCGGAGTCGCCGGGACCGCCGCCCACCAGCGCAACGCCGGCCGCGTGCCGTCGACCTTCGTCCACCTTCAACGACGTACCGTCGGCCAGCGCCTCGGTGATGGCGGCGCGGACAGCTCCCGACCGTCGGTGGTCACCGCTCGCGAGCACCCCGAACTGCAGGTCGCGATGCGTTCCGGAGGCGGGCGTGACCGCGGTGCCCTGCTTGCCGTCGTCGGCGCGGACACAGAAGATCTGCGACCGCTCGGCCTCGGCGACCACCGCCGCGTTGACCTCGGGATCGTCCGTGCAGGCCATCGCGTACCAGGCGCCGGCCAGGTCGCCGTCGACATAGGCGCGACGCTCCACGGTCACCGCGACCTCCGATTCGACGGTGGGCGTCGGGTCGACGGCGATGACGTGAACGTCGGCGCCGGCGGCGATCAGATTGGGCAGTCGACGCTGGGCGACGCTGCCGCCGCCGACCACCACGACGCGGCGTCCGCGGAGGTCGAGTCCGGCCAGATAGTGAGGGTGCACCATGACAGATCAGCGTAGTCGGTGGGCCGCTGTGACCCGGCCCGCGCCCGACGTTCGCCGGACCGACCGTCAGCGGGCCGCGGCGCGCTCCAACGCGCGCGCCCGTGACTCCTCGAACTTGGCCACCTTCACGTTCATCCGCTGCAGATACTCCGACAGCTGATCGCGATACATCTCGCCGAGCGGACCGAAGTCGTCGCGCTCGAAGATCCGCCATTTCCGCAGGACCGGCAGCACGACGTCGGACATGTGCTGCGGGAGGTCGTAGATGCCGCCCTTCGCGATCAACACGGCGTTGCGCCGGAAGTTCGGCATCGTCGCGCCCGGCATCTGGAAGTTGGACACGATCAGGTAGATCGCCGCCATCGCCTCGTCCGGCACCAGGTCCAGCGCCCCGGCCATCACGTTCCGATAGAAGAGCATGTGGAGGTTCTCGTCGGCGGCGACGCGCTGCAGCATGCGGTCGGCGATCGGGTCCCCACATGCCTTGCCCGTGTTCCGGTGGCTGACGCGGGTCGCGAGCTCCTGGAAGGAGACGTAGGCGACGGCGAACAGCATGTCGTAGCTGTGGTCGCGCTGACCGTCGTCGTCGGGCAGCGGGTCGAAGCCGCCGATCATGTGCAGCATCCGCATGCGTTCGAGCTCCACCGGATCGACGCCGCGCGTCACGACTAGGTAGTCGCGCATCACCGTCGAATGCCGCATCTCCTCGGCCGTCCACCGACCGACCCAGTAGCCCCACGCGTCGTCGAGGCTGAAGTTCTCGGCGATCACCCGGTGATACGACGGCAGGTTGTCCTCGGTGAGCAGGTTGGTGATCATCGCGGCCTTCGCGGTCTCCGACAGCGCGGACTGTCCGGGTTCCCAGTCGACGCCGCCGAGCGCTTCGAAGTTCCGCCCCTCGTCCCACGGAACGTAGTCGTGCGGATTCCAGTCGAGGGTCATCTTCAGGTGACGCTCCACCTCGGTCTCGCAGACTGGCAGGAGTTCGCGAAGCAGGTCGCTGCCGCTCATCGGTTTACCGATCAAACTGGTCATGTCTCTCACTCTGGTCGTCGCCACCTGCGATTTCTCGGGGCGAAGGTCCCGTCGAGATTGGGCCCCGAGTCGCGCAGAGTCCTGTTGTAGCGTTAGGACCATGACCGAAACGGCACGCAAACACCGCGTCTTCCTCGTCGACGATCACGAGCTCGTGCGCCGCGGCCTCCGCGACCTGTTGAGCACCGCCGAGGACCTCGAAGTGGTCGGCGAAGCCGCCACCGTCGACGAGGCATGGGTGGGCATCAACGCGACGAAACCCGACGTCGCGGTGCTCGACGTCCGGCTCCCCGACGGCAACGGCGTCGAGCTGTGCCGGTCGGTGCGGAGCGCCCTCCCCCAGGTCCACTGTCTGATGCTGACCAGCTATGCCGACGACGACGCGTTGCTGGCCGCCGTTCTCGCGGGCGCCTCCGGGTTCGTCCTCAAGCAGATCCTGGGACACAACCTGGTGGCGGCGGTGCGCACGGTCGGCGCGGGCGGTTCGCTGCTCGACGACCGCAGCACCGCGGCTCTCCTGGCCCGCTTGCGCGACGGCGAGCCCAGCGACCCGCTCGCTCGCCTCACCGGGCAGGAGAAGGAGGTCTTCACCCTCATCGGCCAGGGCATGACGAACCGGCAGATCGCCGACAAGATGTTCCTCGCCGAGAAGACGATCAAGAACTACGTGTCGCGGATCCTCTCGAAGCTCGACATGCAGCGTCGCACCCAGGTCGCCGTCCTCGCGACCGAGTTGCGGGCCCGTGAGCGCTGAGACCGAACCGGATACGCGCGACGCGGGCGGCGACTTCCGCCTCGAACTCGGTGCGACGGCCGGCATCGCCGTCGCCTTCCTGGTGCTGCGGATGCTGGCCGTCGCGCACTGGGACTGGAATGTGGTGGCGGCGATCTCCGACACCTTCGACTTCTCCGACGCCTTCCCGATCGCTTTCGGGACGGTGGTCGGGCAGCCGCTGCTGACGGGGATCCTGGTCGCGGTGCTGCTGCCGCTCGTGCTCATGCGCATCGTGTGGCCGGCCCCGCAGCATCGCGGAACACTGCAGGTGACGACGATCCTGTCGCTGATCGTGCTCATCGTCATCACGGTGACCCTGTCGACGACCTTCGGGAACGTCTGGACGCTGGTCGGTGCGGCCGGATTCTGCGTGATCGTGGTGTCGCTGCGCATGGTCCTCCACCGCGGCGTCCTGCACGATGCGATTCTCGCCGTCACCCGGAAGACGGCGCTGATCGCCGCGGCCGGGCTCCTCGCCCTGGCCGCATTCAACGACGCGCCGTGGATGAGCGCCGAACAGATCACCACCGACAACGGGGTGATCGACGGCTACATCCTCGAAGCCGAGCCCGGCTTCCTGCACGTCCTCACCGAAGAACGCGACGTGATCATCGTCCCCGACAGCGAGGTCCAGGACCGGCGCCTGGCCGACTGACCCCGCCGACCGCAGGGTCAGTGCAGCGGGGCCGTCCAGGTGAGGGTGGTCCCGGACGACGGGCTGCTGGTGATGGTGAAGTTGCCGTCGCAGGTGTCGGCACGGCGGGTGAGGTTCGCCAGACCCGACTGCTCCGCGGTCGGCGGGATGCCGCGACCGTCGTCGGACACCTCCACGGTCACCACGTCGTCGGCGACGATCCGCACGCCGATCCGCCCCGCACCCGAATGGCGGAGCGCGTTGGAGATCCCCTCGCGGAGCACGGCTTCGATGTGCGGTGCCAGCGCGTCGGGCACCAGGGTGTCGACCGGTCCGACGAACGCGACGCTCGGCACGATCGGCGCGTGCGCCGCCACCTCGGCGACGACGTCGAGCACCCGCCGCCGCAGCGTGACCTGTCCCCCGTGCCCCGGCATGCCCTGGAGGTCGAAGATCGACGTCCGGATCTGCGCGATGGTCCCGTCGAGGTCGGTGATCACCTGCTCCAGCCGTTCCTCGTCGATCACCGTGCAGTCGACGGCCTGCCGCGCGGCCTGCATGGTCTGCACCGACATGCCGATCGCGAACAGCCGCTGGATGACGAGGTCGTGCAGGTCGCGCGCGATGCGGTGCCGGTCTTCGAGCAGTTGCATGTCGTGGGTCAGCTGCTGCTGATCGGCGTAGGCCAACGCCAGGGAGGCGACGCGGGCCGTGCCCTGCAGTCCGGCGACCTCCTCGCCGGTCCAGTACCGACGGTCGACACGCGTGACGACGATCGCGGAGTCCCCCACCCCGCCCTGCAGCGGCTGGATCGTGACCCAGCTCGCGCCGCGCCGGAGCCACGGCTGGGATCCCGGTGCCAATTGCCGCACCACCAGCCGACCGGACGCGGCGTCGTCGTCCGGATCGGCGAACGCGAAGAGATCCTCCACGCACGGCATCGCCCCCGTGTGACCGACCACCTCGGAGCCGTTGACGATGAAGACGTCCACGGCACCGGTCAGCGCCGAGACGTCCCGACAGAGGCCGTCCAGGGTGTCGGCGAGGTCGGTGCCTGCGAGCGGCTCGGAGCCGCGGTCGGCGATGACCTGCATCCACCGCAGTCGGGCCTGGGCACGCTCGAAGGCTCGAGAGTTGTCGACCGCGATCCCGACTGCGACCGCGAGGACCGCGACGATCTTCTCGTCGAGCGGCGTGAACTCCGGCGCACCCTGCTTCTCGGTGAGGTAGATGCTGCCGAACAGCTCGTCGCGCACGATGATCGGCGCGCCGAGAAAGGTGTCCATCGGCGGATGATTCGGCGGGAAGCCGATCGACGCAGGATGATCCGAGAGTTTCCGGATCCGCAACACCTCCGGATGGTGAAGCAGTTCGCCGAGGACGCCGCGTCCGACGGGCAGCGGCCCCATGGTGGCCCGGATCTCCGGCGAGATGCCGGTGTGGACGAAGGCCTGCAGGCTCAGTTCCGGCCCGCGGACGCCGACCGCGCAGTAGCGCGCGTCGAGGGCGTCGGCGGCCACCTCGGCGATGCGCTGGAGCGCCTGATCCAGTTCCAGGCCGCGCCCCACGAGCAGCACCGCCTCCAGCAGGTCACGCATCGTCGTGGGATCGCCGACGCTGGCGTCCGCGAGGGCGTCGAGCGCCGCATGGACTCCGGCGAGGTCACGTCTGCGCGTCACTGTGAATCGTCTCCTGATGGTGGTCGTGCGGCCGGAACAGCGCCGAAAACGCACCACAGGACCAGCGCATCAGCACTGGTCCTGTGGTGCGAAGGCGTTGCCGTGATGGTACGCCGTCGGCGGTCTGAACTAGCGGTCGTCGCCGCCGGTGAGCTGCAGGCTCCGGCTGGTCCAATCCCACAGTTCGCGGAAGAGCGCCGGGTTGTCGTTCAGCTTCTGCCCGTACGACGGGATCATCTCGGTGAGCTTGCTCTTCCAGCCCTCGAAGCGGGTGTCGCCGAAGCACTCCTGCAGAACCGAGATCATGGCCGGGACCGCGGTCGACGCACCCGGCGAGGCACCGAGCAGACCGGCGAGCGTGCCTTCGCCCTCGGCGACGACGGCGGTGCCGAACTCGAGCTTGCCGCCGGCACCGTGCTTGCGGATCACCTGGACGCGCTGTCCGGCGGTGATGAGCTCCCAGTCCTCGCCGACGGCGCGCGGAGCGAAGTCCTGCAGGGTCCGGACACGGTCGGCCGGGCTCGCGGCGAGTTCGGAGATCAGGTACTTGAGCAGACCGAACTCCTGCGGCGCGATCGACATCATCGGGAACAGGTTGCCCGGCTTCACCGACTTCGGCAGGTCCATGATGCCGCCGGACTTGAGGAACTTCGGCGACCAGCCGGCGTACGGACCGAACAGGAGACCGCGGTTGTGGTTGATGACGCGGGTGTCCAGGTGCGGCACCGACATCGGCGGAGCACCGACGGCGGCCTGGCCGTAGACCTTGGCGGAGTGCTGCGAGATCACGTCGGGGTTCTTGCAGCGGAAGAACTCGCCGCTGACGGGGAAACCGCCGAAGCCCTTGGCCTCCTTGATGCCCGACTTCTGCAGCAGGTGCAGGGCGCCGCCGCCTGCGCCGACGAAGACGAACTTGGCCTGGACCTGGATCTTCTCGCCCGAGCGTCCGTTGCGGACCTTGATCAGCCAGGAGCCGTCGGACTGCTTGGTCAGGTTGCGGACCTCGTGGCCGAAGTACAGGTCGGCGTCGCGGCCGACGTAGTTCAGCAGCTGCTGGGTCAGGGCACCGAAGTCGACGTCGGTGCCGTTCTGGTACCAGTTGAGGCCGACCGGGTCGGAGAAGTCACGGCCCGCCGACATCAGCGGCAGACGCTCGGCGAAGACGGAGTCGTCGTCGATGAACTCCATGCCCTCGAACAGGGTCTGGCTCGACAGCGCCGCGTGACGCTTGCGCAGGAAGTCCACGCCGTCCTGCCCGTGGCAGAAGCTCACGTGCGGAATCGGGTTGATGAACTCGTCCGGCGCGCCGAGCATGCCCTTGTCGACGCCGAACGACCAGAACTGGCGCGACATCTGGAACTGCTCGTTGATGTTCAGCGCCTTGGTGATGTCGATGTCACCGTTCGCGTCGGCCGGGGTGTAGTTCAACTCGCACAGCGCCGAGTGACCGGTACCGGCGTTGTTCCACGGGTCGCTGCTCTCGGCGGCCGCCGCTTCGAGGCGCTCGAAGACACTGATCGACCAGCTGGGCTCCAACTGACGGAGCAGGGCGCCGAGCGTGGCGCTCATGATTCCCGCGCCGACCAGCGCTACATCCGTCTTAATCACTTTGGCCACGCTGCTGAACTCCTCCACCCATAGGGTATTCACGACCTGTATTCCGACTCATTGTTCACCATTGTGATGTCGGAGGCAGCATCGGTCACTGCAATTGTGGGGTGTGTGACACCGCGTGCCACCCCGACCAAGCGATCGCTTCGGGGTCGGTGACCAGCGCGACGGCGGCGTCGCACCCTATTGTGGAGCGCGTGAGCATCGTCAAGAGCCGACAGTGGCGACCCGATGAATTCCTCGACCGATTCCAGTCCTTGAGCATCCCGCTCGGCGACGACCCCGACGGCGACGGACCGATCGATGCGACGCTGGTCCGCGCGCCCCTCGCCGCGACCAGCAACGGCGCGGTCCTCTACGTGCACGGTTTCACCGACTACTTCTTCCAAGAGGAGCTCGCTGAGTTCTTCACCGACCGCGGCTACGCCTTCTACGCGGTCGACCTGCGACGATGCGGACGGTCCCTGCGCGACGGCGACCAACCGCACTACATCTCGGACCTGAAGTACTACGACCGCGAGCTGACCGCGGCTCTGGACGTGATCGTCGACGAGGCCGACGATCCCGAGTCGCAGGTCCTCGTGATCGGGCACTCCACGGGAGGCCTGATCACGCCGCTGTGGCTGAACCGGCTCCGCGAGACGGACCCCGATCGGCACGACCGCGTGAAGGGGCTGATCCTGAACAGCCCGTGGCTCGACCTTCAGGGTGAGGCCGTGCTCCGAACCGACGCGGTCGGCCTCGTCATCAAGGGCGTGAGCAAGGCGCGGCCCCGCGTGCTGGTCCCCCGCGACCTCTCCGACGCGTACGGCGAGAGCCTGCACGTCAGTCGTCACGGCGAGTGGTCGTACGACCTCCGCTGCAAGCCGCTCACCGGCTTCCCGGTCACCTTCGGGTGGCTGTCTGCGGTCCGCGCCGGCCAGCACCGCCTCCACCGCGGCATCGACGTCGGCGTCCCCGCCCTGGTGCTGCGATCCGCCAAGTCCTGGTTCTCCGAGAAGTACCGCCCGGAGGTCGACACCGCGGACTGCGTCCTCGACGTGAAGCAGATCGCCCAATGGTCCGGGGCCATCGGCCGCCGCGTGTGGGCGGTCGCCGTCCCCGATGCCCGCCACGACGTCTTCCTCTCTCTCGAAACACCCCGCCGCATCGCGTACGGCGAGGTCCAGACATGGCTGACCACGATGTTCGGCGAAGGAGCACAGCAGTGACCACCCAGCAGGTCGACCTCGCGATCATCGGATCCGGCAGCGGCAACTCGATCCCCGACGAGCGGTTCGACGCGGCCGGCATCGCGATCTTCGAGGAGGGCGTCTACGGCGGCACCTGCCTCAATGTGGGCTGCATCCCCACCAAGATGTTCGTCTACGCCGCCGACGTCGCGGCGAGCGCTCGGACGGCGTCGACGTACGGCGTCGACGCGTCGGTGAACTCCGTCGACTGGCCGGCGATCGTCAACCGGGTCTTCGGCCGCATCGATCCGATCTCGGAGGGCGGCAAGGAGTACCGCGTCGACCGCTGCGAGAACGTCACCGTGTACACCAGCCACGTCCGGTTCGACGGCCGCGACGGCGACCGGTACCGCCTGGTCACCGATGCGGGCGACGAGGTCCTGGCCCGCGAGGTCGTGATCGCCGCGGGTTCCCGCTCCGACGTGCCGCCGGTGATCGCCGGCTCCGGGATCCGCTACTACACCAACAGCGACGTGATGCGCCTGCCCGCGCTGCCGAAGCGACTGGCGATCGTCGGCAGCGGCTATATCGCCGCCGAGTTCGCGCACGTCTTCGGTGCGCTCGGCGTGGACGTCACCGTCATCGCACGCAGCGGTCGCCTGCTGCGCGCCCTCGACGACGACGTCAGCGAGCGGTTCACCGACCTCGCGGCACAGGAGTGGACCGTCCGACTGAACGCGACGATGACCGGCGCGGCGCAGCAGGCGGACGGCAGCATCCGACTCGAGTTCGCCGACGGCGACCCGGTCGAGGCGGACGCCGTCCTCGTCGCGACCGGCCGCACGCCCAACGGCGACCGGCTCGGTCTGGAGTCGATCGGCGTCGCCCTGCTCGACGACGGCCGCGTCCCGGTCGACGCCCACGGTCGCACTCCCGCAGAGAACGTGTGGGCGCTCGGCGACGTGAGCTCGCCGTACCAGCTGAAGCACGTCGCCAACCACGAGCAGCGCATCGTGCAGGGAAACCTGTTGCGCGGGTGGGGATCCGACGACCTGGCAGCGTTCGACCACCGTTACGTGCCGTTCGCGGTGTTCACGCACCCGCAGATCGCGGCGGTCGGCCTCACCGAGGCGCAGGCCCGCGACACCGGCCGAGACATCACCGTCAAGGTCCAGAACTACGGCGACGTCGCCTACGGCTGGGCGATGGAGGACACCACCGGTTTCTGCAAGTTGATCGCCGATCGCGCCACCGGCGAGATCCTGGGCGCCCACCTCATCGGCCCGCAGGCGTCCACCGTCATCCAGCCCGTCATCCAGGCGATGAGCTTCGGGCTGGGTGCCCGGGAGATGGCGCGCGGCCAGTACTGGATCCACCCGGCCATGCCGGAGGTGCTGGAGAACGCCCTGCTGGGGCTGGAGCTGGACTAGGAACGTCGGAACGTCGACTAGAACCGCGACGAGCGCAGCGAGATCTCCGTCGCCAGGGCGCGCGACGCGTTCTCCGGGATCCAGTGGTCGACGCCTTTGAGGACCGAGAATCGGAAGTCGGAGTAGACGTAGCGGCCGCTGAACTCGGCCTGCTCGCGGCCCAGGGCTGCGTCGCCGTCGCTCCACAGCATGGTCGCGGGGATCTCGACAGGCGGGCACGCGAGTGCCTCGGCGATGTTGCCGGTGAAGTTGGCGCGATACCAGTTCAGCGGTCCGGTCAGGGCGCCCGGCGCCAGGATCGGCTTGAGCTCCTCCGCGGTGACGCCGGCGCGACGCAGCAGGATCCCGTTGCGCGCCGCGAGCTTCTCCTCGGCGTCGTCGGCGACGAAGTTCTTGATGTACGCCGACCGCTGCCGCTGATCCGACCCGGCTTCGAGGGAGTCGCGCATCGCGGAGGGATGCCCGGTGCTGACCGCCACCAGTCCGGTGAACCGGTCCGGGTACCGCGCGGCCAGATGCCAGGCGACGATCCCGCCCCAGTCGTGGCCGACGAGCATCGAGTACGAGATGTTCAGGTGGGTCAGGATTCCGATGACGTCCGACACCAGTTTGTCGAGTCGGTAGGCGTCGACGCCGTCGGGCCGGGCGCCCGGGCTGTAGCCGCGCTGATCGATGCGCAGAGTACGCAGACCCGCCTCGTGTACACGGGGAACCACCGCGTCGTAGCACTGCGAGTTCACCGGGAAGCCGTGCAGAAAGACCACCCAGGGTCCGCGGGCGGGGCCGCTCTGCTCGACGTCGAAGATCAGACCGTCATGTTCTACCGTCAGGCGCGAGGTGGTCACCCAGACAGGATATGTCAGACGACGTCGGGCAGAGTGAGGATTTCCGCG
This sequence comes from Gordonia phthalatica, assembly GCF_001305675.1. Lineage (NCBI taxonomy): Bacteria > Bacillati > Actinomycetota > Actinomycetes > Mycobacteriales > Gordoniaceae > Gordonia > Gordonia phthalatica. The sequence goes on along the minus strand of NZ_CP011853.1, from coordinate 1,851,232 downwards.
CCCTCCTCGGTGACGACGAGAGTGTGCTCGAACTGGGCCGTCCACTTGCGGTCCGCGGTCACGACGGTCCAGTCGTCGTCCCACATCTCCCACGGCAGATCCCCGAGGTTGATCATCGGCTCGATCGTGAACACCATGCCCGGCTCCAGCACGGTGTCGACACTGGGCTCGTCGTAATGCAGGACGATGAGGCCGTTGTGGAAGGTCTCGCCGATGCCGTGCCCGGTGAAGTCGCGGACCACCGTGTAGCCGAACCGCTTGGCGTACGCCTCGATGACGCGACCCACCACGTTGAGCGGGCGGCCGGGCTTGACCGCCTTGATCGCGCGTTCGGTGGCGGTCCGGGTCCGCTCCACCAGGTCGCGCGCCTCCTGCGAGACGTCGCCCGCCAGGAAGGTGGCGTTGGTGTCGCCGTGGACGCCGTCGATGTAGGCCGTGACGTCGATGTTGACGATGTCACCGTCCTGAATCACCGTCGAGTCCGGGATGCCGTGACAGATCACCTCGTTCAGCGAAGTGCAGCACGACTTCGGGAACGCCTTGTAGCCGAGCGTCGACGGGTAGGCGCCGTGGTCGATCATGTACTGGTGCGCGATGCGGTCGAGCTCGTCGGTCGTGACACCGGGTGCCACGGCGCGACCGGCCTCGGCGAGCGCATTGGCCGCGATCCTGCTGGCCACACGCATCTTCTCGATGGTCTCCGGCGTCTGCACCCACGGTTCACTGCCCTCGTTCACGGTGTCTTTCCACGCGTACTCGGGACGGGGGATGGAGTCGGGAACGGGCAGCGTCGGCGAGACGACACCGGGGACCAGCGGGGCACGAACTGTCATGCCGGTGATTCTACGGCGCACCGTGATTCGCGCCGCACCGATGTGCACTCACCGGTCGTCGAACAGTAAGGTGGACCTAACACAGCGGCGCGGAACGAAGGCGGATGTCACGGTAATGGCTTTCTCGCGATCCGCGGCGTCGCTCCTGATCGCGCTGCTCGGCGCGGCGCTGATCCTCACCGGATGCACCACCGAACCCATCGACACGCGTGCGCGGGCCACGGCGACCGAGGCCGCCCTCCGCTCCGGTCCCACCACCGCGACGCTGCCGAACCCCGACATCGTGCCGGTCTCCCCCGGTCTGCAACCCGGTCCGCGCGCCGAGCGGATCATCGCACTCGATCGCAACGGCACGCTGGGCAGCATCGTCTTCGCGCTCGGTCTCGGGCCGCATGTGGTCGGCCGCGATCGGTCGACCACCTTCCCGTCCGCCGCGGATCTGCCCTACGTGACCGAGACCGGGCATGCGATCAATCCCGAACGCGTGCTCGCCCAGAACCCGTCGATCGTGCTCGTGACCGAGGACGCCACCCCGGCAGGCGCCGTCGACCAGCTCCGCGCCGCGGGCATCCCCGTCGAGGTGTTCACCGGCAAACGCTCCATCGAGGGCAACTCCGCGCTCATCACCGATGTCGCCCGCGCTCTCGGCGTTCCCGACGCCGGCGCGAAGCTCGTCACCCGCACCGAGAAGCAGATCAGCGACGCCCGCGCACTGATTCCGCAGCCGTCGGGCGACCCGACGATCGGCTTCCTCTACATCCGCGGAGAGCACCTCATCCTGCTCGCCGGACCGCGGTCGGGCGCCGACGACCTGATCGCGGCGCTCGGCGGTCGTGACGCGGGCACCGAGGCGGGCCTCACAGCGGCGTTCACACAGGTCAGCGCCGAGTCGATGATCCGCGCGAATCCGAAGGTGATCCTGGTGATGACGCAGGGGGCCGACTCCGTCGGCGGCATGGACAAGGTGCTGCGGCTGCCCGCGATCGCCGACACCGACGCCGGTCGGCACCGTCGCATCGTCGCGATGGACGAGACCCAGATCCTGATGTTCGGTCCGGACACCGGCCTCGTCCTCAGCGCGCTGGCAAAGGCGATCTATGTCTGACACCACCGACTCTCACAGCACCGCCGTCGAACCGGCGACCGCGCCTCCGAGGCGCGCCGCTCCCGGACGCACTCGTGCCCTGTGGATCCTGCTCGGCACCGCGGTGCTCCTCGGCGTCGTCGTGGTGATCTCCGCGGGCACCGGGCAGGTCCGGATCCCGCCGATCGAGGTGCTCGGATCCATCGCGCATCACTGGCACCTGGACATCGGGCCGCTGCCGTCGCATCCCCAGGGTGAGAACGCCCTCTGGGTGTCCCGCTTCCCGCGGATTCTCCTGGGCCTGCTGGTGGGCGTGGCGCTCGGCACGGCGGGCTGTCTGCTGCAGGGCGTCCTCGCCAACCCGCTCGCCGAACCCGGCATCATCGGCGTCTCGTCGGGTGCCGCGGTCGGCGCCTGCCTGATGATCGTCATCGGCGGCACCGGCACCGACGGGTGGGCCATCGCCGGGGCCGCCGCCCTGTTCGGGCTGATCACCACGGCGGGCGTCTACGTGCTCTCGATCCGGGACGGCGCGTCGTCGACCATCATGCTGGTCCTGACCGGTATCGCGGTGAACGCCTTCTGTCTGGGCGTCATCGCCTATCTGACCTACATCGCCTCCACGGCGGCGCGTGAGCAGATCGTCTTCTGGCAGCTGGGCTCCCTCGCGGGCAACGTGTCGTGGACGCAGGTCAAGATCGTCGCGCCCCTCGCGATCGCCGGGCTGGCCGGCGGCATGGTCCTGATCCGGAAGATCGACCTGCTCGCCCTCGGCGAAGTGCAGGCCGCCTCGCTCGGCGTCAACGTTGAGGCTGTGCGTCGCCAGGTGATCGTCCTGGTCGCGATGCTGACCGCGGCAGGCGTGGCGTTCACCGGCATCGTCATGTTCGTCGGCCTGATCGTGCCGCACGTGATGCGACTGCTGGTCGGACCGAAGCACGCCTGGCTGCTGCCTGCGAGTGCGCTCGGCGGTGCCCTGGTGATCGCTGCCGCCGACCTGGGCGCACGGACGCTCACCGGGGGCGAACTCCCCCTCGGCATGCTGACGTCGTTGATCGGCGGTCCCGTCTTCTTCCTTCTGCTGCGGCAACGCAACGCCGCCGGGCGGTGGTGACACGGTGATCGAACACGCTCTGACCGTCGACGGCGTCGACGCACGCATCGGCAAACGCCCGATCCTGCACGGCATCGACCTGACCGCGAGCCCCGGGCAGATCCTCGCGCTGGTGGGGCCCAACGGCTGCGGCAAGTCGACGCTGCTGTCGGTGCTCGCCGGAGTGCGGGAACCGTCCGCGGGCACCGTTCGGATCGGCGAGCTGGACGTGCATCGCACCGATTCCCGCACCCTCGCCCGCGCGCGGGCCCTCGTCACGCAGCAGAACCGGGCCGACACTCCGTTCCCGGTGCGCGAGGTGGTCGAGATGGGGCGTTTCCCGTGGACTCGGACGCCGGAGGCCCGACACTCCGAGGAGATCATCGACGCGGCGATCGCCGAGTGCGATCTCGGGGGCCTCGTCGACCGACCGTTCGCGCAACTCTCCGGCGGTCAGCAGGCGCGCGTGTCGCTCGCTCGCGCACTGGCTCAGGACACCCCCGTCCTGTTGCTCGACGAGCCGACCGCGGCCCTCGACATCGGCCACACCGAGCAGGTGTTGACGATCCTTCGGCGTCGCGCCGCCGCGGGCGCCACCGTCGTCCTGGTGGTGCACGACCTGTCCCTGACGGCCGCGTACGCCGACCGTGTCGCGGTGATGAAGGAGGGACTGCTCCTGGCGACCGGGCCCGTCGACGAGGTGATGACAGTGGAACTCCTCAGCGAGACCTACGACCACCCCGTCGTGATCTCGGACCATCCCGAGACCGGCGAGCGCATCATCACCCCCGCTCGCTGAGCAGCCGATCAGGGGCGATAGTCGCCGGGCAGCATGTTCAGAAAGTCGCGGGTGACGAGCACCGAGTTGGTCGAGTCGCCGCCGAGGACGATGAGGGTCGCGAAGGCGATGTCCCCGCGGTAACCCGCGAACCATGCGTGCGATCCACCCGCCACCTCGGCCTCACCGGTCTTTCCGAACACCTCGCCGGATCCGGCGAGGGGCGTCGCCGTGCCTTCGGTGACCACGGCGCGCATCATCGGACGCAGCTGCTGGTAGACGTCGTCCTCCAGGGTCGCGGTGGGTCCGACGACCTTCGTCTCCCGCCCGACGATCAGCGACGGGACCTGCGCGTGCCCGGATCCCGCAGCGGCCGCGACCAGCGCCATGCCGAGCGGGCTGGCGAGGACCTTGCCCTGGCCGAAGCCGTCCTCGCTGCGCTGCACCAGTTCCGGTTCCACCGGCACCGATCCCGATTTCACGTCCAGACCGGGCACCGTGTACTTCGGGCCCAGGCCCATGGCGGTGGCGGCGTAGGTGAGGGCGGTGGCCCCCATCTGGCTCGCGAGATACGCGAACGTGGTGTTGCAGGACTGTGCGAACGCGGTGCGGAGCGGCACCGCACCGAGCGCGAAGCTGTCGTAGTTCGGGATCAGTCGCTCCCCGATCTGGATCTCACCGGGACACGGCACGATCGCCTGCGGATTCGACAGCTTGTCATGGAAGGCCGCCGCCGAGGTGACCATCTTGAACGTGGAACCCGGCGGGTACAGGCCCGACGTCGCGATGAGTCCCGAGCGGTCGGCGTCCCGGTTCTGGGCGATCGCCAGGATCTTTCCGGTGGAGGCCTGCACCGCGACCAGCATCGCCTGCTTGCCCGCCACCGCGTTCACCGCGCGCTGCGCCGCATCCTGAACGGTGCGCGACAGGGTCAGCAGGACGGCGGGCGCGGGCTTCCCGGACTCGTCGGCGAGGACGTCCGCGACCAGACCGTTGGGATTGCGCACCGTGACACGCCACCCGCTGTCTCCAGTCAGCTCGTCGGCCACCGTGTTGCGAACGCTCGCCAGGACCGACGGCGCGAAGTTCTCATCGCGCGGCATCAGGACCGCCTGCTCCGACGAGACGATCCCGGGCACCGCGAGCTGGTCGCGGAGCCGATCGAAATCGGCCTGGGCGATCCGGCCGATCGGCAGCGGATCGTCCTGCGCGGTCGACTTCTCGGCGATTACCTGCGCGTTGAGTCCCGGGATCAGCGGCGACAGCACCTGGACCAGGCGCTGCACCGAGTCGCTGACGGTGCCGCTCTCGGCCGCTTTCGACGCGTCGAAGGACACCGCGACCACCGTTCCGTCGACCATCACCTCGGAACCGTCGGACTCGTTCACCGCTGCGCGCGGCGGATCGGTCTGATCCAGCGAGAGCTGTTGGTCGGTCCCGAGTTTCGGGTGCACGACGGACGACTTCCAGCGGATCGACCAGCCGGTGTCGCTGCGTCCCAGCGCGACGGTCGCGGTGTACTTCCAGATGCGGCCGCGTCCCAGGTCCCAGGTGTACGAGACCGGCACGGTCGCGACGTCGCCGTTGATGTCGACGCGCCCGGGTGCCGCGTGCAGGGACTTCGGGGACAGTGAGTTCCAGGTGCTCCGCAGTCGCGCTTCCGCGCTCGTCGGGTCGGTGGTCGATCGGGCCGCGTCAGCGAAGTTCTGGGCCGCGAACCGGTTGAAGAAGCTCTCCGCCGTCGAGCGGGGGCCGTCGTCCTGGGTGCCGCACGCGGTGATCGACAGCAGCAGCGTCACGACGACGAGCAGGCACGGAACGACGACCCGGCTGCGGCGATTACAGGGACGGTGCGACATCGGACCCCATCATAGGGGTGCGACCACCGCATCCACGGCACCGCCGGGTGCATGCGGATCGTGTCGTCTCAGTCGACGAGCACGGTGGCGAAGGTTCCGACCTGCCGGAACCCGACGCGTCGATAGGTCTCGCGCGCGGCACCGTTGAAGCCGTTGACGTACAGGCTCGACGTCCGGCCCTGCCTCGCGATGGCCGAGGCGACGGCGGCGGTGCCGACGGCGCCGAGTCCCCGACCGCGCCATTCCGGGTCCACCCAGACACCCTGGATCTGGCCGACCTTCCGAGACATCGACCCGATCTCGGCCTTGAAGACCACGCGGCCGCCGTCGAAGCGGGCGAAGACGCGGCGGGCGGAGATGAGCGCGGCGAGGCGGCGGCGATACGACCGCCCGTCGTCGCCGGCGCACGGATCCACGCCCACCTCACCGATGAACATCGCGACCGCGGCCGGGAAGTAGACGTCGAGATCCGACATCGTGACGAGCCGCACCTCGGGATCGGGCGCGATGGTCGGATAGCCGGTCAGCGACAGCAGCGGTTGATCGTCGCGGATCTCTCGCGGGGTGCCCCACTCCGGATCGAGCCGCTCCCAGAGCGGGAGCACCAGGTCGGCGGCACCGACGACCGACGAGCAGATCCGCGGTGTGCCGAGGGCGCGTTCGGCGAACACGTCCAGGTCCGCGGCACCACCGATCAGCGGCATCAGATTGGCGCCGGAGAAGGCCAGCGAAGCCCCCGGTTTGGAGGCGGTCCACAGTTCCCCACCGAGGAATCGGGGCGACAGTCCGTACGCCTCCACCCTGGCCGCGACCATGCACGACGCGACGGGATCCAGGTCGAGCGCGCGACCTACCGCATCGCCGTCCTTGGCACCGAGCGGACGGTCACCGAGGATCCCCAGCACTGCCGCACCTCCTGCCTGTCTCAGCCCACGGAAACGACCGGAGCACCGTCTCCAGTCTCCCCCGTCTCCTCCGCGATACGCAGCGCTTCCGCGATCAGAGTCTCGACGATCTCGGATTCCGGGACGGTCTTGATGACCTTGCCCTTGACGAAGATCTGGCCTTTGCCGTTGCCGGAGGCGACACCGAGGTCGGCGTCCCGCGCCTCGCCCGGACCGTTCACGACGCAGCCCATGACGGCCACGCGGAGCGGGACCGTGAGGCCCTCGAGTCCGGCGGTGACCTCATTGGCAAGCTTGTAGACGTCGACCTGGGCGCGACCGCACGACGGGCAGGAGACGATCTCCAGTTTGCGGGGACGCAGGTTCAACGACTGCAGGATCGCGTCGCCGACCTTGATCTCCTCCTCCGGAGGAGCGGACAGGGACACGCGGATCGTGTCGCCGATGCCGTCGGCCAGGAGCGAACCGAAGGCGACGGCCGACTTGATGGTGCCCTGGAACGCCGGGCCCGCCTCGGTGACGCCGAGGTGCAACGGGTAGTCGCTCTGAGCGGCCAGTTGCCGGTAGGCCTCCACCATGACGACGGGATCGTTGTGTTTGACCGAGATCTTGATGTCGCCGAAACCGTGCTCCTCGAACAGGCTCGCCTCCCACAGCGCCGACTCGACGAGTGCTTCCGGGGTGGCCTTGCCGTACTTCTTCATGAGGCGCTTGTCGAGCGAACCGGCATTGACGCCGATGCGGATCGGGATGCCCGCATCCCCGGCCGCCTTGGCGACCTCCTTCACGCGTCCGTCGAACTCCTTGATGTTGCCGGGGTTCACGCGGACGGCGGCGCACCCGGCGTCGATCGCGGCGAAGATGTACTTGGGCTGGAAGTGGATGTCGGCGATCACCGGGATCTGCGACTTCTTCGCGATCACCGAGAGCGCGTCGGCGTCGTCCTGCGTGGGGCACGCCACGCGCACGATGTCGCATCCGGCGGCCGTCAGTTTCGCGATCTGCTGCAGTGTCGCGTTGATGTCGTGCGTCTTGGTGGTGCACATGGACTGAACCGAGATCGGGTGGTCGCTACCGACACCGACTTTCCCGACCATGATCTGCCTCGTCTTGCGGCGCGGGGCCAGTACGGGCGGAGGAGCCATCGGGATGCCGAGGCCGATTCCAGTCATGTGCAAACTCTCCTAGCAGATCTGGGGACGCGCAGCGCGCGCGTTCGAGTCTACCGACTTCGGAGGTTCGTCACCGGGTGCGGCACCGCGCCGACATCGCGAAGAAGTTGAAGGCACTGCCGCAGGACAGTCGGATCGCGACGGTGTGGGGCGGGTCTTCCCGCACCACTTGTGGGCGAGTCGCACCACCTCTGTTTCCCGCACTCGGTCGCGACCGAGTGCGGGAGACACAAGTGGTGCTACTGGTCGACAAATGGTGCGGCAACCCCTCTCCGGGTGGCGCCGACCTCCCCGTCCGTCCGTGAGCCGTCCGAACCGGCCCGGGTAGCAATGCCGGGTCAGAACACCTTGATCGGGTTCACGATGTCGGCGGTCAGAGTGAGCAGCATGAAGCCGCCCATCACGATCACCACCGCGTACGTGATCGGCAGCAGCTTGTAATAGTCCACCGGACCGGCGGCGATCTTGCCGCGCCAGCGGCGGATCATGTTGCGGAACTTCTCGAACACGGCGATGGCCATGTGGCCGCCGTCGAGGGGCAGCAGCGGAACCAGGTTGAACGCGCCGAGGAAGAAGTTGATGCTCAGAAGCAGGCCGAAGAACATGTCCCAGTAGCCGCGTTCCACCGCTTCTCCGCCCAGGACCGAGGCGCCGACCACGCTGACGGGACTGTCGGCCGCGCGTTCGCCTCCGGTGACGGCGTGCCACAGGCCGGTCACCTTGGACGGCAGCGAGAGCAGCGCCTTGAAGGTCTCGTTGAGCAGGTCGCCGGTGAATCCGACGGCGCCGCCCCAGACGGAGAGGGCGTCGTACTGGCGGGTGTATTCGGTCGAGAGTCCAATGCCGATCGCGCCGACCTCGGCGGAGTGCGGGGCTTCGCCATCGCGCTGGACCATCCGCTGCACCCTGGTCACCGGGACCGTCAGGTCCTGGCGGACGCCGTCGCGCTCCACGGTGAGGACCACGCTGCCGGTGGACTCCTGCACGCGCTGAATCAGGTCGGCGCGGTCGGAGACGGTGTGGCCGTCGACGGCGATGAGCTGGTCCCCCACCTTGACGCCGGCAGCGGCGGACGGCGCCGGTCCGGAGCACGGGACCGGCAGGCCCTTCGCGTCGGTGGTGAGCGCCACGCATTCGGTGGAGCTCGCGAAGACGGGTTTGTTCCCCAGGATCGGGAGTCCCCAGCCGAGGGCGAGAACGACGATCAGCACGAAGCCGAGGATGAAGTTCTGCATCGGCCCGGCGAACAGCACCACGAGCCGCTTCCAGGTCGGCTGTCGGTACATCGCGCGCTCGAGCTCGTCGTCGGTGAGCTCCTCATGCGGAGTCATGCCCGCGATGTCGCAGAAACCGCCGAGCGGCAGCGCCTTGATGCCGTACTCGGTCTCCCCGCGACGGGTGGACCAGACGGTGGGGCCGAAGCCCACGAAGTAGCGGCGCACCTTCATGCCGGTGGCCTGCGCGGCCCACATGTGACCGAGTTCATGCCATGCGATCGACACCAGCAGGGCAAGCGCGAACAACGCGACGCCGAGCACCAGACTCACGAAGAACTCTCCATCCGACGGCTCATCCGCATGAGCACGGTCACGACTGTGCGGACACCAACTCGGCGGCACGTCGTCGTGCCCACCGGTCGGCTTCCAACACCTCTTCGACAGTACCCGGACGCGCCGACCACTGATCGGCGTCGGCGAGCACGTCGGCGATGGTGCCGACGATGCGCGGGAAGGTGATCGCACCGGCGAAGAAGCCCTCCGCCGCCACCTCGTTGGCCGCGTTGAACACTGCGGTGAGGCTGCCGCCACGCTTGCCCGCGGCCCGCGCCAGATCGATCGCCGGGAACACCTCGTTGTCCACGGGCTCGAAGGTCCAGCTCGACGCGGTGGACCAGTCGCACGGCGTCGACGATCCGGGTACCCGGTTCGGCCAGCCGAGTGCCAGCGCGATCGGCAGCTTCATCGACGGCGGCGACGCCTTCGCAATGGTCGCCCCGTCGACGAAGGTCACCATCGAGTGAACGATGGACTGCGGGTGTACGGTCACGTCGATCCGGTCGTAGTCGACGTCGAACAGCAGGTGCGCCTCGATCACCTCGAGGGCCTTGTTGACCAGGGTGGCCGAGTTCAGGGTGATCATCGGGCCCATCGACCAGGTGGGATGCTTCCCGGCCTGTTCGGGGGTCACGTCGCGCACCTGCTCGGCGGTCCATCCGCGGAACGGTCCGCCCGACGCGGTCAGCACCAGGTGGTCCACCTCGGCGGCGGTGCCGCCGCGCAGGCATTGGGCGATGGCCGAGTGCTCGGAGTCGACGGGCACGATCTGTCCGGGCGCGGCCGCGTCCAGCACCAGCGCACCGCCGGCGACGAGGGACTCCTTGTTCGCGAGGGCGAGGCGGGCGCCGGACTTCAGGGCGGCCAGACTCGGTCCCAGACCGAGGGCGCCGACGACACCGTTGAGGATCACGTCGGCCTCGACCGTCTCAACGAGGCGGACCATCGCGTCGTCGCCGCCGATGACGGTTCCGCCCAGTCGCTCGCTCAATCGCGTTGCGGCATCGGCGTTCGCGACCGCGACCTGCGACGGCGACAGCCCGCACTCGGCCACCTGTTTCTCCAGAAGCTCCAGGTGGCCGCCGCCGGCACCGAGCCCCACGACTCGGAACAGGTCGGGATGTTCGGCCACCACTTCCAGGGCCTGAGTACCGATGGATCCCGTGGATCCCAGAATCAACACACGCGTCGTCACACCCCACATTGTTCCGCATGCGGCTCGGGTTATGCTGTAGCCCGGACTACTACCGGTCGTCATAAGGAGTGAACGTGGCAAGCACTGAGGTCGCAACCATCGATACCGGATGGGTGCGCGAGCCCGCCGATGCACCGTCGGCCCGCTTCGGCTGGCACGGTGTCGCCCGCAAGTCGATCGCCGTCGCAGCGGTCGTCGTGGGTCTGATCCTGCTCGGCATGCTGAAGGGCAACCACGTCGGTCACGTCGAGGACATCTACCTCGTCGTCATCGCCGTCGCGCTGATCGGCTACGCCCTCTTCCAGATGATCCCCCGCAAGGGCGCCTGGAAGCGCTGACCGCGCGACTGACCGACCGCGCAGTCGCAGACTGACGAAGAAACCCCGGACCGCCTGGTCCGGGGTTTCTCGTCTGTCGACGATTCGACGGCGGCTACTTCTCCTCTGCCGCGAGCTGACCGCAGGCCGCGGCGATCTCCTGGCCCCGGGTGTCGCGGACGGTGCACGACACGCCGTGCTCGCGGACGCGGCGCACGAACTCGGCCTCCACCGGCTTGGGGCTGGCGTCCCACTCGGAGCCCGGCGTCGGGTTCAGCGGAATCAGGTTGACGTGGACCAGGGAGCCGAGGGCGGCCCGGAGCTTCCTGCCGAGCAGGTCGGCGCGCCACGGCTGGTCGTTCACGTCGCGGATCAGGGCGTACTCGATGGATACCCGGCGACCGGTCTGGTCGGCGTAGTAGCGGGCGGCCTCCAGGACCTCGCTGACCGACCAGCGGTTGTTGACCGGGACCAGGGTGTCGCGGAGTTCGTCGTCGGGCGTGTGCAGAGACACCGCGAGAGTCACCGACAGGCCCTCGTCGGCCAGGCGACGGATCGCGGGTGCCAGACCCACCGTCGAGACGGTCACCGAGCGGGCCGAGATGCCGAAGCCGTCGGGAGCGGGTGAGGTGATCTTGCGGACCGCGTCGACCACGCGCTTGTAGTTGGCGAGCGGCTCCCCCATGCCCATGAACACGATGTTCGACAGTCGTCCCGGCTCGCCGACCTCACCGTCGCGGAGCGCTCGGGCGGCGGCCCGAACCTGGTCGACGATCTCGCCGGTCGAGAGGTTGCGGTCGAGGCCGCCCTGCCCCGTCGCGCAGAACGGGCAGGCCATACCGCAACCGGCCTGTGAGGAGATGCACAGCGTGTTCCGCTCCGGATACCGCATGAGGACCGATTCCAGCAGAGTTCCGTCGTGCAGGCGCCACAACGTCTTGCGGGTGCTGTCGTCGTCGCACGAGATGTGCCGGACCGGCGTCATCAGCGTCGGAAACAGCTTCTCCCCGACCTCGTCGCGCTTGCCCGCGGGCAGGTCGGTCATCTCATCGACGTCGGCGGTCAGACGCGCGAAGTAGTGCTTGGCCAGCTGATTCGCACGAAACTTGGGCAGCCCGAGCTCGGCGACCGCGTCGATGCGGCCCTGCGCGTCCAAGTCGGCGAAGTGCTTGGGCGGCATGCCGCGTTTGGGGGCGTCGAACACGAGAGGCAGAGAAGTCACGCCGTCCATTCTCGCACGACTTCCGCGCGGGGCGATCTCAGCAGATCACAGCAGGAGCGCGAGAACGACCCAGGTGATGAAGGCGGACGGCAGCAGCGAGTCCAGGCGGTCCATGATTCCGCCGTGGCCCGGCAGCAGGGTTCCCATGTCCTTGATGCCGAGGTCGCGCTTGATCTGCGATTCGACGAGGTCGCCGGTGGTGGCGACGACCACCAGCAGCGGGCCCAGGATCGGGCCTATCCACCAGTGCGGAGTCTCGAGCAGCCAGTACGCGCAGGCGGTGGCGCCGATGGTGCCGACGATCGCGGACCCGGCCAGACCCTCCCACGACTTCTTCGGGCTGATGGCCGGCGCCATCGGATGCTTGCCGAACAGGACGCCCGCCGCGTAGCCGCCGACGTCGGAGCAGACCACGACGATCACGAGGGTGAAGACCCGCATGTTGCCGAGGTCCTGCCGGACCATGTCGACACCGAACGTCGCGAGCATCGGCAGCCACGCCAGGACCAGCACCGCGACGGAGAGGTCGCGCATGTAGTTTTCCGGCGCGTTCGACAGTCCCTGGCCGACCAGCTTCCACACCATCATGACCAGGACGGTCGCCGCCATCGCGACGAACGACGCCTCGAGGCCGTACGGCCACGACAGCCAGATGATCGCCTGACCACCGACCAGCATCGGGATCACCGGGACGGCGTAGCCGCCGTCGCGCAGGCGTTTGACGACCTCCCAGGTCGCGATGGCGAGGGCGATCGAGACGACGATGTACCAGGCCCACGGCACCAGCAGCAGGACGGCGATGAGCACCGCGCCGAGGCTGCAGCCGACGCCGATGGCGGCGGGCAGGTTGCGTCCCGCGCGCGACCCCTTCGCGGGCGCCTGAGCGCCTTCCGGTGTGCTCGTCATACCTCGAGCAGCTCGGCTTCCTTGTTCTTGACCAGTTCGTCGACGGTGTCGGTGTAGGAGTCGGTGGTCTTCTGGAGGTCCTTCTCCGCGCGCACCACCTCGTCCTCGCCGGCGTCGCCGTCCTTCTGGATGCGCTTGAGCTCGTCGACGGCCTTGCGGCGGACGTTGCGGATGGTGACCTTGGCGTCCTCGCCCTTGCCGCGGGCCTGCTTGCCGAGCTGCTTGCGACGCTCCTCGGTGAGCTGCGGGATTGCGACGCGGATGACGTTGCCGTCGTTGGTCGGGTTGACGCCGAGATCGGAGTTGCGGATCGCGGTCTCGATGTCGTGCATGGTCGACGGCTCGTACGGCTTGATCACGATCAGGCGCGGTTCCGGGGCGTTGATGCTCGACACCTGTGTGATCGGAGTCATCGCACCGTAGTACTCGATCGCGATCTTGTTGAACATCGCCGGGTTGGCGCGGCCGGTGCGGATGGAGGCCATGTCGTTCCGCAGATGGTCGACCGCCTTCTCCATCTTCTCTTCGGCTTCGAGTAGAGCTTCGTCGATCATGGGATCTCGCGTTCCTTTACGTGTCGTGCGTGCGTTGGTGATGCCCGGAGGTCGGTCCGGCGCCGATCAGTTCTCGGTCACGGTGCGGACCAGGGTGCCGATGGGCTCTCCGGCGACCGCACGTGCGATGTTTCCACGCTCCAGGAGGTTGAACACCAGCATCGGCATGTTGTTGTCCATGCAGAGGCTGAACGCCGTCGCGTCGGCGACCTTCAACTCCTTCTCGATGACCTCGCGGTGGGTGATCTCACGGAAGAGCTCAGCGTTCGGATTGGTGCGCGGATCGTCGGAGTAGACGCCGTCGACGGCCTTCGCCATCAGGACGGCCTCGGCCTTGATCTCCAGCGCTCGCTGCGCCGCGGTGGTGTCGGTGGAGAAGTAGGGCATGCCCATGCCTGCACCGAAGATCACGACGCGGCCCTTCTCCAGGTGGCGGACAGCACGCAGCGGCAGGTACGGCTCGGCCACCTGTCCCATGGTGATCGCGGTCTGAACGCGCGTGGTGACGCCACGCTTCTCCAGGAAGTCCTGGAGGGCCAGACAGTTCATGACGGTGCCGAGCATGCCCATGTAGTCCGAGCGCGAGCGGTCCAGACCGCGCTGTTGCAATTCCGCGCCGCGGAAGAAGTTGCCTCCGCCGATCACGATGCCCACCTGCACGCCGGAGGCGACGACCTCGGCGATCTGGTCGGCCACCGCTCCGACGACATCCGGATCCAGTCCGACGGAGCCTCCACCGAACATCTCGCCACCGAGCTTCAAGAGCACTCGGGAGAAGCCGGTCCTAGCCTCGTCTGCGGTCGACTGCGATTCGCTCATCTCTTCCTTCGCTCGAGTTCGGGCACAAACTTCCTCCATCTTAGGGTGCGGCATCGCCCCCTCACGCAATCCGGCCCCGGAATCGTCCCTCGCGGGCGGATTCCGGGGCCGGAAGCGTTGTTTCGCGCCTGGTTCACGACCAGGTCGGGGCCTGAACTAGGCCTGGCCGACCTCGAAGCGGGTGAACGCGACGACGGCGGCGCCTGCCTCGTCCAGGATGGCCTTGACGGTCTTCTTGGAGTCGGTGACCGACGGCTGGTCCACCAGGACGACGTCCTTGTAGAAACCGTTGACACGGCCCTCGATGATCTTCGGCAGAGCCTTCTCCGGCTTGCCCTCGGCCTTGGCGGTCTCCTCGGCGACGTGGCGCTCCTGCTCCACGATCTCCGCGGGGACCTCGTCGCGGCTGGCGTACTTGGCCTTCAGCGCAGCGACCTGCATGGCGGCGCCGCGAGCGGCCTCCGCGGCGACGTCGCCCTCGCCGGTGTACGAGACCAGGACGCCGACGCTCGGCGGCAGATCCGAGGCGCGCTTGTGCAGGTACACGGCGACGGGGCCGTCGTACGATGCGACGCGACGCAGGACCAGCTTCTCGCCGATCTTGGCCGACAGGGCCTCGACGGCGTCGGCGACGGTGCCGTCGCCCAGCTTGGCGGCCAGCAGCGCGTCGACGTCGTTGGTGCGTGCCTCGATGGCGGCGGCCAGGACGTCGTCGGCGAGCTTCTGGAACTCGTCGTTCTTGGCGACGAAGTCGGTCTCGCTGTTGAGCTCGACCATGACGCCGTCGCGAGCGGCGACGAGGCCCTCGGCGGTGGCACGTGCGGCGCGCTTGCCCACGTCCTTGGCGCCCTTGATACGAAGCTCCTCGACGGCCTTGTCGAAGTCACCGTCGTTGTTCGCAAGAGCGTTCTTGCAGTCGAGCATTCCCGAGCCGGTCAGTTCGCGCAGACGCTTGACGTCCGCAGCGGTGTAGTTCGCCATAGGGTGGCGACCCTCCTTCTTCGATTTGTGATCGAGAGACAAGATTCTCCGGCGAGGTTTCACCTCGCCGGAGAGAGGACCCTGTCAGGTGATGCCGGGGTCCGTTTCTTGCAACTCAGCAGTTCTTATTCTGCGGCCGGAGCCTCGGTTGCGCCATCGGTGGCGGCCGGAGCCGCTGCCGGGGCGGTCGCCTCGGCGAGCAGTTCCTGCTCCCACTCGGCGAGCGGCTCGCCCTCGCCGGCTTCCGGCTTGGCGTCGCCCGCGGTCTTGCCCGCACGTGCCTGAACGCCCTCGGCCACGGCCGAAGCGATGACGCGGGTGAGCAGGGCGGCGCTGCGGATGGCGTCGTCGTTCGCCGGGATCGGGTAGTCGACGACGTCGGGATCGCAGTTGGTGTCCAGGATCGCGATGACCGGGATGTTCAGCTTGCGCGCCTCGCCGACGGCGATGTGCTCCTTGTTGGTGTCGACGATCCACACGGCCGAGGGAACCTTGGCCATGTCGCGGATGCCGCCCAGGGTGCGCTCCAGCTTGTTCTTCTCACGCGTGAGCATGAGGATTTCCTTCTTGGTGCGACCCTCGAAGCCACCGGTCTGCTCCATGGTCTCCAGCTCCTTCATGCGCTGGAGACGCTTGTGCACGGTGTTGAAGTTGGTGAGCATGCCACCGAGCCAACGCTGGTTGACGTACGGCATGCCGACGCGAGTCGCCTCTGCGGCGATCGACTCCTGCGCCTGCTTCTTGGTTCCGACGAAGAGGACGGTGCCGCCGTGGGCGACGGTCTCCTTGACGAACTCGTAGGCGCGGTCGATGTACGACAGCGTCTGCTGCAGGTCGATGATGTAGATGCCGTTGCGGTCGGTGAAGATGAATCGCTTCATCTTCGGGTTCCAACGGCGGGTCTGATGCCCGAAGTGTGCGCCGCTGTCAAGCAGCTGCTTCATGGTCACGACAGCCATGAATATTCCTTCTCTCGCAGTTGTCGCCGGTTCTCGGGGTTGAGGCCGGCCCTGGCGCCCGCCATCTCGACACACCCGGAAGGTTCCGGGACCGCGTGTTTGGATGGTTCTTCGCGGGCGCGCGAAGTCACCCGGGACATACCCGAGTGCGTCGGCCAGACTACTCCGACACGCCAACGGATCCAAACTGCGACGGAGTCGCAGGTTGAGCCGACTTCCGAGGCGTTAGCCGAGGCGTCGGTCGAAACTGAAGCGGAGCGACAGATCGAGCCGATTCACGAGGGCGAAGCCCGAGAATCGGTCGAGATACTGCGCCACACGGGCTGGAGCCCAACACCCCCGACACGCCAACGGATCCATATCCAGGCCCGCTGCGTCTAATCAGTATGAGACGTCGAACAATGAACAGTGTCGCAGGACTCGTCCTCCTACTCCTCCTCCCCCAACCCCCGGCCACCGCCCGCCCCGCGTACGACTGGCCGCTGCAGCCGCGCCCGTCGGTGACGCGGGCATTCGATCCGCCGGCGAAGCGCTGGTTGTCGGGGCATCGCGGCGTCGATCTGGGAACGCAGCGGGAGACGGCGGTCCTCGCCGCACGCGCCGGCACCGTGACGTTCGCGGGTTCGGTGGTGGATCGCGGCGTGGTGTCCGTCCTGCATCCCGACGGGATCACCACCACGTACGAGCCGGTGACTCCGCAGGTGCGGCGTGGCGAGCACGTCCGGACGGGCCAGGTGATCGGCTATCTCGATGCCGGGCACGACGGATGCACTACCGCCGCGTGCCTGCACTGGGGTGCGCGACGCGGTTCGGGCCGGACCGCGGACTACCTGAATCCGCTGGGGCTGCTGGGCCTGCTGCGGGTTCGGTTGAAGCCGGTGCAGTGACGAATCGAGCGCTGACGACTCAGGCGCGCGGGTGCGCCTGCTGGTGGACGGCGCGGAGCCGTTCGACGCTAACGTGCGTGTAGAGCTGGGTGGTCGCCAGCGACGAGTGGCCGAGCAGTTCCTGCACCACGCGCAGGTCGGCACCGCCTTCGAGGAGGTGGGTCGCGGCACTGTGCCGCAGGGCGTGCGGGCCCACCGACAGGCCGGCGGCCTCGGTGGCGCGATGGACCACGGTCCGCGCCATCCGCTGATCCAGGCGCCCGCCCTTGACTCCGAGCAGCAGAGCCTCGCCCGAGGCGGATGTCGCGAGCTCCGGGCGACCGCGGCGGAGCCAGTCGTCGACGGCCTTCGCGGCCGGCCCGCCGTACGGGACGGTCCGCTGCTTGTCGCCCTTGCCGATCACGCGGATCACGCGCCGGTCGCCGTCCAAGTCACCTAGGTCGAGCCCGCACAGCTCCCCCACGCGGATGCCGCACGAGTAGAGCAGTTCCAGGATCACGCGGTCGCGAAGCGCCACGGGGGTGACGGGTTCGTCGTCGTTGCGCGACGCGGCCGCGTCGACGGCCGCCGCAGCCTGCTCCGGCGCAAGAACGGCCGGCAACGTCCGGTGCGCCTTCGGCGCCTGCAGTCGTTGAGCGGGATCGACGGCGAGGACGCCCTGCCGGACGGCCCACGCGCAGAACGTCTTCGCCGACGACACCTGGCGGGCGACGGTCGTGCGTGCGGCGCCGCGTCGTGCGTGTTCGGCGAGCCACGCGCGCAGCAACGGCAGGTCCAGGTCTTCGACGGCCACGCCGCGGGCACCCGCGAACGAGATGAGACCGCGGACGTCGCCGGTGTAGGCGCGCACCGTGTGCTTGCTGTGCCCCTTCTCGAAGCTCAGGTAGTCGGCGAAGTCCGCCAGCACGTCGGTCATACCCGAACGGTACCCGCCGAGCCGCGAAACAACGTCCCGCACAACGGACTCGCGAGTACGCGGACGACGCGAGACAATGAATGCTTTCCAGCAATGAATGCTTTCCAGCATTGCTGACTTGTTTCATTTGCAGAGAGTTGCCCCGACAGTGCACACGACGCCGCTCCGCGCGGACCAACCCGCCGCCTCCCCGCAGGGATCGTCGGCCAATTCACAGCTCGCCGTAGCGGTTCTGTGCGCGGCGGGCATCGTCGTCGCTCTGATGCAGACCATCATCGTCCCGCTGATCCCGGACCTGCCTCGACTGCTGCACAGCTCCCCGACCAACGCGTCATGGGCCCTGACCATCACCCTGTTGACCGGCGCGGTCGTCACGCCGATCTCGGGGCGCCTCGGCGACATGATCGGCAAACGGCGCGTCCTGCTGGCGAGCCTCGGCGCGGTCGCGATCGGGTCGCTGGTGTGCGCCGTCTCGTCGAACTTGATCCCGTTCCTGGTGGGCCGCGGACTGCAGGGCATGGGTATCGGCACCATCGCGCTCGGCATCAGCCTGATCCGCGACATCGTCCCGCCGGCCAAGCTCGGCTCGTCGATCGGCGCGATGAGCGCCTCGCTCGGCGTCGGCGGCTCCCTCGGGCTCCCGTTCGCCGCGGTGATCGCCCAGCACATCAGTTGGCACGCCCTGTTCTGGGTGAGCGCGGGCGTGGCGGTGGTGGTGATGGTGGTCGTCGCACTACTGGTCCCGGCGAGTTCCATCGCCACCGGCGGGCGGTTCGACGCCGTCGGCGCCCTCGGCCTCAGCGTCTTCCTGACATGCATCCTGCTGGCGCTCTCGAAGGGACACGAGTGGGGATGGCTCAGCGTTCCGACGCTCGGTCTGTTCGCCGCCTTCGCAGTGTCCGCCGCCCTGTGGTGGCGGTACGAGCACCGGCATCCGAACGCCCTGATCGACGTCGCGATCAACGTGCAGCGCCCGATCCTGCTGACGAACATCGCGTCGGTCGCCGCGGGCTTCGTGTTCTACGCGATGCAGATGATGCCGATCCAGATCCTCATGGCGCCGGAGTCCGCGCCCATCGGAACCGGACTGCCGATGGTGCAGGCGGCTCTTGTTCTGATGCCCGGCGGTCTGGTGATGTTCGCGTTCTCGTACGTCAGCGCCTGGATGTCGCGCCGGTTCGGCTCCCGCATCGCGCTCGGCGTCGGCAGCCTCATCATCGGGCTCGGTTACGTCACGTTCCTGGTGATGCTGGTCGGTCCGTGGGCCGCGAGTTGGCAGTGGCTGATCGTGGTGAACGTGATCGTCGGTGCCGGTCTCGGTATCGCGTACTCGGCGATGCCGTCGCTGATCATGGAGTGGGTGCCGGTCACCCAGACCGGTGAGGCGAACGGCATCAACTCGACGATGCGATCGATCGGCACCTCGCTCGCCACCGCGGTGGTGTCGATGATCCTGGCCGCGTCGGTCGTCCTGGTCGACGGCCCGGCCGGACCGATGCCGCTCCCGACGGTCGACGGCTACATGTGGGCGACGATCATCTCACTCGTCACCTGTGTGTTCGCCGCGATCGCAGCATTCTCCGTGCCGAGGAGTCGGTTGACCCTCGATCCGGTCGACTGCTGATCGGCATCGCGCTCCTCAGTTCGCGGCTTCGGCCTTGCGGAGGTCGGCCTTCCACTGCCGGAAGCCCTCTTCGGTGCGGCCGCGACGCCAGTAGCCGGAGATCGACGACGCCCGCTTGGCGCTGACGCCGCGTTCCTTGCGGACGTAGCCGCGCAGGTTCTTCATGACGGCCTGCGCCTCGCCGTGGATGAAGACGTGCGGTTCCCCGTCGAGCCAGTCGGCGGCCTTGACCGCGGCGACCAGCGGGGCGTTGTCGCCCGCGATGTCGTCGGGTGCCTCGCCGGATCCCGCACCGCGGTGCAGCCAGGTGATCTCGGCGCCCGCGGGAGCGACCAGGTCGAGTTCGTCCTCGGGGCCGGCGACCTCGATGAACACCTTCGCGATCGCGTCGTCGGGCAGCGCTTCCAGCGCCGCGGACAGGGCGGGCAGCCCTGCTTCGTCGGAGGCGAGGAGATGCCACGGCGCCTCGGGGTCGGGGCGGTAGCCGCTGCCGGGGCCGAGGAAGTTGATGGTCTCGCCCGGCTGCGCACTGCGCGCCCACGGTCCGGCGATGCCCTCGTCGCCGTGGACGACGAAGTCGACGGCGATCTCGCGGGCGGCGGGGTCGTAGCGGCGGACGGTGTAGGTCCGGAGGATCGGCTGCTGCTCGGGCGGCAGCGTCGCTCGGAGTTCCTCCACCTGCAGCGGCTGCGGGTACTCCACACCGTCGGGCGCGAAGACGAACTTGACGTACATGTCGGTGGCCGGGTTCTCCGGGGTGCCGTCGCCGCCGACCGGCAGGAAGTCGTCGAATCCGTCACCGCCCAGCCACACGCGCACCATGTGAGGTGTCAGTTGTTCGGTCCGCAGGACCGCCATCGTGTTCAGCCGCTTCGCCACGCGAACTCCTTGCTACAGCAGGTGACGTGAATGTCTTAGGCCAGGCTAACAGCGTTGGGGATGCTGTTGCAGCGCCTAGGCCACGTGGCCCAATGCCTCGGCGAATCCGCTTCGACGCAGACTGCTGACGAGAGAAGGTCGCAGATCCGCGCGCCTCTGCACCACGAACCGCTCAACAGCGGCCATCTGATCGACGCGCGCACCATCGAGGACGCCGAGGTGCCGGAGAAGTTCCCGTGCAGTGGCCGGCATGTACTCATCGACGGGGATCAGCTTGAAATCGTCAGTGAAGCGACTCACCTGGATCTCCTCTGGAACTCGACAACGACGACCGGGATCAGAACCGACCGATCAACCCTGAGCATACGCATCCGTAGACCTGGCGGGAACACCACTTCACACTGGTAGGCCATGTCACGGCGGCCTACAGTCGCGAGGAAGGCCGCCGGTGTTCCCTTCCTCGCGACGATGCACAACAGTGCGCCGCCTCCGTCCAGCGCGGGCTTCGAGAATTCGCTCTCAGCGACTACCCGCAGAGGTGTAGCCGCAGTCAGGCGATCGGTTGTCGCAGCGTCGCCGACAACGTTTTCCAAGCTCGCCGCGTCCACGCCGAATGTCGATTGACACGAACGGATTCCACGCCACAGTCGTCGGTCGGCGCTCATCACGTGCGACGTGGCGAGGTCGATGATGGCGTCGCGGACATCTTGAGCCTCGAAGTCATGTTCGGCAGGACTCTGCACCCGCTGGTAGAAGCGATCTGGACCTTGCCATCGCGCAACCGCTGCGCGTTCTTCCGCCGTACGTGCCGCAGCCCAATCCGCGAACTCGAGTTCCAGCGCCTCCCGCTCATGGGTATCGGACTCGAACACCTCCTGTCTGACCACGTCGCGATCTGGTGGATCAGCGGATGGAGTTACCCCCGAACTAACTGCCACGTTCCCGCCGACCCGTCCACCAAGCCTGCGAGTTCTAACGACCCCAGCGCCTTCAGCACCCCGTCGACGCGGATTCCGGAGATGAACGCGATCTCGTCGACCGTCAGCCCGCCTCGCGCGGGCAGTGCCTCAATCACCCGCCGTTGCTCGTCGGACAGGTCATCGGTGTTACGCCGCCGTGCCGCGGGTTTCGTGTCGTGCCCGTCCGGCGCAACGAGCGCCATCGCGGCGTCCGCGTCGGCGATCAAGGTGGCAGCACCGTCGGCGATCATGGAGTTGGTCCCGACCGACGTCGCGCTCGTGACCGCGCCCGGCACGGCGCCCAGTGGGCGACCGATCCGGGTGGCCCACGCGGCGGTGTTCGCCGCCCCCGATCGACGACCGGCCTCCACCACGATCACCCCGGAGGCAAGTGCTGCCACCAGCCTGTTCCGCGTCAGGAACCGGTGTTTCGCGGCCGTGGTTCCCGGAGCGTATTCGGTGAGGATGAGCCCCCGCTGACCGATCTCGCGCAGGAGTTGTGCATGGCCCGTCGGATAGTCGCGGTCGATGCCGCAGGCGAGGACGGCGACCGTCTTGCCGCCCGCGGCGAGCGCTCCGCGGTGGGCAGCGCCGTCGATGCCGTACGCACCGCCGGAGATCACCGCCCATCCGGCCTCGGCCAGTCCGCCCGCCATCTGGCCCGACACGTAGTCGCCGTACGACGACGCCGCCCGCGACCCGACCAGCGCCAATGACGAGTCCGTGACCTCGGCGCACGTCAGCGGCCCGCGTGCCCACAATGCGAGCGGGCCGCCGCCACGCAGCGCGGTCTCTGCCTGATCCAGAGCGAGGAGCTGCCACTCGGGCCAGTCCGCGTCGTCTCTGGTGATCAGCCTGGCGCCGATCCGGTCGCAGGTCTCCAGGTCCATGTCCGCGGTGTCGTAGGCCGCCCGAGCCTCGGTCGGGACCAGGACTTTGCGGTGTTGCGACGGCACCGATCGCTTCCGCACGGCCTTCGCCGCCTCGATCGCGCCGAGGTCCTCGACCAGTGCGATGAGCGGTGCGCACGGAGGCTCCGCGACGGTCGCAAGGTACGCCCATGCCCGCAGTTCGTCGTCGCTCAACTTCGATTCGTTGGTCGTCCCGCTCATGCTCGTCCTCCCCGATCCCGATACGTCAGTGCCGCGACGACGTCGTCCTCGTTCGGCATGTCTCCCCCGCGCAAGTCGCAGATGGTCCAGGCGACTCGTAAAGCCCGATCGGCACCGCGTGTCGTTACGCGACCCTGCCGCAATGCCTGTTCCAGCGGTCTCAGCGCCGTCGCAGACGGTCGGTACCGGTGACGCAGGGCGGTGCCCGGCACCTCGGTGTTCGTCAACCAGCCGTCCGCGGACCACCGCTCGCGCGCCGCAGCACGGGCCTCTGCGACGCGCGCTGCAACCACCGCGCTGGACTCCCCCGCCTCGGTCATCAGCGCACTGTTGGCCGGCGGCTCCATCTGCACGCGCAGGTCGATCCGATCCATCAACGGCCCCGACAGTTTGCCCAGGTAGCGCCTTCGCTGGATCGACGTGCAGATGCAGTCGATGTCGTGCGCGGGGGCGCACGGGCACGGGTTCGCCGCGAGGATCAACTGGAAGCGCGCCGGGTACACGGCAGTGCCGTCGCGCCGCGAGATCCGCACTTCGCCCTCTTCGAGGGGCTGCCGGAGAGCGTCGAGCACCTTGGCTCCCATTTCTGCGCATTCGTCGAGGAAGAGGATTCCGCGGTGTGCGCGGGACACCGATCCCGGCTTCGCCATGCCGGTGCCGCCGCCCAGAAGCGCGGTCATGCCCGCACTGTGGTGCGGTGCGACGAAGGGCGGCGACGTGATCAGCGGGTGATGCGCGGGCAGGGTCCCGGCGATCGAATGGATCGCGGTCACCTCGAGGGACTCCTCGTAGCTCAGGGTCGGCAGGATTCCCGGCAGACGGCTCGCCAGCATCGTCTTCCCGATTCCGGGTGGGCCGGTCATCAGGAGGTGATGAGCCCCAGCCGCGGCGATCTCCAGTGCGCGGCGCGCCGCCGCCTGCCCGGCGACATCGGCCATGTCCGGCACGACCGCCGGCGCGATCTCGACGGGTTCACCGTCCACGGTGTCGAGGACGACGTCCCCGTCCAACCACCGCACCACGTCCGACAGCGACTGTGCCCCTCCGACGTCCAGCCCCGACACGAGGGTCGCCTCGGCGACGTTTCCGATCGGCACCACCGCCCGAGCGAAGCCCGCATCGCGCGCGGCGAGCAACAGCGGCAGCACTCCGCGGACCGGCCGCAGGCGCCCGTCGAGCGCCAGCTCACCGAGCATCACCGTGTCCTCGAGCTTGGTGGGCGAGATCTCGTGCGCCGCAAGCAGCACCGCGATAGCCATGGGGAGGTCGAACCCGGGCCCGACCTTCGGCAGGATCGCCGGCGCCAGTGCGATCGTCACCTTGGTCGACGGAAACTTCATCTCGCTGTTGGCGACCGCCGCCCGCACCCGCTCCTTCGCCTCCCGCAGCGACGCGTCGACGTTGCCGCTGATCGTCACGCCCGGCAGTCCCGAGGAGATGTTCGCCTGGATCTCGATCATGTCGGCGGAGAAGGCGTTGAGCCCCACCGAATGCACCCTGCCCAACCCGGTCACGGCACACCTAGTCCTCGATGCCGACGTGGTGCCACCACGTCGCCCGCTCCAGGTCCTCGGGGTCGGCGACGTCGAGTTGAATGGACACGACGTCGAACCGGATGACCTCCCAGAAACGCTCCTGCTGCGCCAACCACTGCCTCGCCAACAGGCGCATCCGCCGCAGTTTCTCCGGCGTCACCGCCGCCAACGGATCGGTGTACGTCCGACTGGCCCGCGTCTTCACCTCGACGATCACCAACGTGCTGCCGTCGGCACCGATCAGATCGAGCTCGCCGTTGCGGGTCCGCCAGTTCCGCGCCAGGATCTGCCACCCCAGCTTCTCGACGTACTGCGCCGCGAGATCCTCACCGATCTGCCCGACGAGACGCCGACGGTCAGGCTTGGGTCGTGCTGTCTTGGGTCGTGCTGTCTGTTCCCCCATGAGCCACAGCATGGGCGTCATCGCGGACCGATCTCCAGCACGAATGCCGCGTCACCCGGCGAGTGTGCACAACGGTCGATCGATCCACAGATTCTCCTGCGACGATGCACGAGTCCACCGACCGCTGAGCGGGACGCGGCCGTCGCCCCGAGCATCCTACGGCCCCTACGATCGACCGCGGACCGACTGCGAGGAGACGTCAACGATGCCCAGCGACGAACAACTGCAGCGCCTGTGCGACGAGCACGCGATCTACCGGGTCCTCACGGACTACTGCCACGGTATCGACCGCCGCGACATGCCGCTGGTGCGGTCGGTGTACCACGACGACGGTGTCGACCATCACACTGGATTCGACGGTCCGGTCGACGAGTTCGTCACGTGGGTGGCCCCGCTGCTCGCCACATTCGACGGCACGCAGCACACGCTCGGGAACCACCGTGTCGATCTGTTCGGCGACCACGCCGTCAGCGAGACGTACGCGACCGCCTCGCACTGGCATCGGGACGGAGCGCCGGAGCGGAACTTCACGACCGGCGTCCGGTACGTCGACCACCTGGAGCGCCGTGACGGCCGGTGGGCGATCGTCGAACGCCACGCGGTCCGCGAGTGGATCCGCCAGGAGACCGCGCTGCGCGGCAGGCCGACGTCAACCGAGCTGGATCCCACGGCACTCCTGCGTGAGAAGATCCGGCAGTTCTAGATCACGGCTCGTCGGGGAGCTGCAGCTCCGACTTCTCCAGTTCCTCGATGTTCACGTCCTTGAACGTGACCACGCGGACCTGCTTGACGAAGCGTGCGGGACGGTACATGTCCCACACCCAGGCGTCCGTCATGTGGATTTCGAAGTAGACCTCGCCGTCCGCGTTCCGCGGCACCAGGTTGACGCCGTTCGCGAGGTAGAACCGGCGCTCGGTCTCCACCACGTAGGTGAACTGACCGACGATGTCCTTGTACTCCTTGTACAGAGACAACTCCATCTCGGCTTCATACTTTTCGAGATCTTCAGCGCTCATCAGGCCAGCCTATCGCGGACGTTGCGGTACGAGCGACGGTGCTCCTCCGACGGGCCGAGCGCGTCGAGGCACGACATGTGCAGCGCCGTGCTGTACCCCTTGTGTACTGCGAATTCGTAGCCGGGGATCTCCGCGTCCATGGCGACCATCATGCGGTCGCGGGTCACCTTCGCGAGCACCGACGCAGCAGCGATGCACGCGGCGTTGCCGTCGCCCCCGATCACCGGCAGCGACGGCGCGGGCAGGCCCGGCACCTTGAAGCCGTCGGACAGGACGTAGCCCGGCCTCACCGACAGGCCTGCGACGGCCCGCCGCATCCCCTCGATGTTGGCGACGTGGACGCCGAGACGGTCGACGTCGGCTGCCGGGATGGAGACGACGCAGTAGCTGACCGCATGCTTCACGACGGCCTTGTAGAGCGTCTCCCGTGCCTTCTCCGTGAGTCGTTTGGAGTCGTCGAGGTCCGCGAGCGACTTGAGCTGCGATGTCCCCAGCACGCACGCCGCGACGACCAGCGGACCGGCGCAGGCGCCGCGCCCCGCCTCATCGACGCCGGCGACGGGACCGAGCCCCTGACGGTTCAGGGTGAACTCCAGCGTGCGCAAGGCCGCGGCCTTGCGCACCGGCGACCGTGGCGGCCACCGCGTGGATCCGGACATCTCCGGTCAGCCCTGCGGGTTCACCGAGCCGACGCCACCGATCCGCGAGAACGGGTAGATGACGGTGCGGACCTTGCCGCGGATGTCGGAGACGGGCACGGTGCCGTGCAGCTCGTCGTCGATGTGCGCGCGGGAGTCCGCGGAGTTGCTGCGGTTGTCGCCCGTCACCCAGACATTGCCGTCGGGGACCTTGATCGGACCGAAGTCGTCGCCGTAGCAGCTCCCGGCGCCGAGCGTGCCGTCGGACATCTGGAAGTTCTGCGCCTGCAGGTTCTTGTCGACGTACGGCTCGTGCAACGGCTTCCCGTCCACCGTCACGCCCTTGCCGTCGGCCTCGCGGCACTGGACGGTCTGCCCGCCGACCGCGATCACGCGCTTGACGAGGTTGTTCTCATCTGGCGGCGCCAGCGCGAACAGTGACAGCACATCCTGCACCTTGTGAATGACCGGGTTCGACGACCGCGGCGACGTCCACATGCCGTCCCAGGACGACGTGGGAGCCTTGAACACCACGACGTCACCCGGCTCGGGATCACTGAATCGGTAGACCATCTTGTCGACGACGATCCGGTCGTTGCTGCAGCCCGCGCACCCGATCAGCGTCGGCTCCATCGACTCCGACGGCACCACGTACTGCCGGAAGAAGAACTGGGTGAACACGAACATCAACGCCAGCACGATGCCGACGATGATGACGGTCTCGCGCAACCAGCGGCTCTTGCCCTCCGACTCCTCGTCGGCGTCGTCGTCCTTCTTGAAGGTGAAGGACGGCTTCGCCTTCGCCTCACCGTCGTCCGCCGGTCGATCGCTGATCGGTTCGTCGTTGGCGCGCGACTCGTCGTCGTTACTGTTGGAGTTCTGATCCACGTAGACAGGGTAGCGAGCGGTGCTGTGAAGTTCCGGTCGCACCCGCCCTGCGCCCGACCTCGCAGGCACAGAAACGAAGAACCCCGCCGTGGCGGCCGATTGCTCGGCGCCGACAGGCGGGGTTTCGCGAGAGAATCGCTGAGATCAGCGCTTTTCCTTGATCTTCGCAGCCTTGCCGCGGAGGTCGCGCAGGTAGTACAGCTTGGCGCGACGCACATCACCACGGGTGAGGACGTCGATCTTCGCCACGTTCGGGCTGTGGACCGGGAAGGTACGCTCCACGCCGACACCGAACGACACCTTGCGCACGGTGAAGGTCTCACCGATGCCGCCGCCCTGGCGACGGATCACGACGCCCTTGAAGACCTGCACGCGCTCCTTCGAGCCCTCGATGACCTTGACGTGCACGTCGAGGGTGTCGCCGGGGCCGAACTCGGGGATGTCGTCGCGCAGGGACTGCTTGTCGAGGAAGTCCAGGGTGTTCATATTTCTTCGTCCAATCTAGGGCTGGGCAGAGGAACCTGGCGGCCCCGACGAATGAACGTCCGAGTTCGACCGGTTCGTGTCCGATGCATAGGTCTTGTGCACTGCTGCGGAGACGAGAAGAGTTTCCGGCAGGCAACCTGAAACATTGTGCCACGTGAACGAGCCGGAGGGAAATCCCGGTCGACGGTGTCTGGCGCCCACGTCTCACAGCGTCAAGTCGAGCTCTTGATCCTCATCGTCGAGAGGGTCCAACGGGCCGTCGTCCTCCTCTCCCCCGGCGGGTTCGACGGCCTGCACCTGCCCGATGACCGGTGGTCCGACGATCGGCTGCGGTCCCAGGACCAGGAGGCCTTCGGTCGTGGATCGCAGGTAGTCGGCGGGACGGTGTCCGGACTCCTCGCTGCTGCGGCGGGCGACCGGGCCGGGACCGTACGGTGTCTGGCTCGGGCGGGCACCGGGGTTTCCCGGTGGGGAGGCCTGGGCTCCGGTCGCAGGCGTGCCGACGCTTCCGGGTGCCGTGGCCGTCGGCGCCATCGGTGCCCCGGGCCGTACGCCGTGGAGTTGCCCTGGCGGTGTCGTACCGGGACGGACTGCGAGCGGCACAGATCCGGGAACTGTTCGCGGGACCGTCGTTCCGACGGGCGCGCGGACGGGTGCGGTCATCGACGCAGGTGCGATCGGTGCCGGACTGCCGACTGCGGTGTCGGGACTCGTCGGCGGCGTCGTGGATGCGGGAGACGGGGACGGCCCGGACGGGGGTTCGATCGGAGTGCTGCGCAACGAGTCCGGCGCGTTCGGCCCCGGCGAGGACGGCGTCTCGGTCGACGGCGCTGCTCCGGGCTGCTCCCCCACCGGACTACCGTCGCCCACCGGCACGACCGCCCCGTCGTCCCCGGCCGGTGCCGGTTGCCACCCCGCAGCGTCGTCGACCGGACTGGACGACGCCGTCGTCGTCTGCGGCCCTGCACCGTCGACGGATCGGCCGGCGGTGTCGGTGACGGAACCGCCGAGCGTCTCGGGGACGACGGCGGCGGCGCTGGCCGCCATCCGACTGTTGTACGCGCCGGTGAGCTCGCCGCTCAGTACGGTGCGGGCGGCCAGCTGCGCCGAGGGCGGTGCGTTCTTGAGGGCGTCCAACGCCGCGATCCGCGGTCGGTAGGCGACGGTCGCAGCGAGTGCGTTGCCCGACCTCGTCAGCGACGTCTGCCCCACCTGCAGGCGGTTCCCGACCGACTCGACCTCCTCGGCGACGGACTTCCCCGCCGTCTCGGCCGCACGCGCGGACACACCGGAGAGGTCGCTACCGGGAGCGAAGGCGAATCGGAGCCGGTCGGCGACGGCCTGCGCCTTCTCGATGATCCGCCCGATCTCGGCGGCGTCTGCGGCGGCGGCCGCGGGTTCCATCGAATCCAGACGGCTCAGCATCACGTTCGTGTCGACCATCCAGGAGGTGCTCATACGGATTGGACGCACCGGCGGCGCGTCCGGTTCCGCGACACGCCGAGGAAACGGAGAATCAGTCGGAGAGCAGGTCCGGGCGGCGTTCGCGGGTGCGTTCCAGCGACTGCTGGTGCCGCCACGCGGCGACCTTGGCGTGATCGCCCGACAGCAGGACCGGCGGGACCTCGAGATCGCGCCACACCTTCGGTCGGGTGTAACTCGGGCCCTCCAGGAGGCCGTCGGAGAACGAATCCTCCTGGTGCGACTGCGGATTGCCGAGGACGCCGGGCATCAGGCGGGTGGTGGCCTCGACCATGGCGAGGACCGCGACCTCACCGCCGATGAGGACGAAGTCGCCGAGCGACACCTCCTCGACGCGAACGCGGCGGGCGGCGTCGTCGAAGGCCCGCTGATCGATGCCCTCGTAGCGGCCGCAGGCGAAGACCAGGTGCTTCTCGGTGCTCCAGCGTTGCGCGGTGGCCTGCGTGAACGGGATGCCGGCCGGGGTGGGGACCACGAGCAGGGCGTCGTCGGGGCAGACCGCGTCGAGCGCCTCGCCCCACACCTGGGGTTTCATGACCATGCCGGGGCCGCCGCCGTAGGGGGCGTCGTCGACGCTGTGGTGGACGTCGTAGGTCCACTGCCGGAGGTCGTGGACGCCGACTTCGACGAGTCCGGCGTCGATCGCCTTGCCGAGCAGCGCGGCCCGCATGGGCTCCAGGTACTCGGGGAAGATCGTGACGACGTCGATCCTCATGGCGTCACGGGCCGCGTCAGTCATCGATCGGATCGATGAGGCCGTCGGGCGGATCGATCTGGATGCCGTCGCGGGTGACGACGGGGACGATCTCTCGGACGAACGGGACCAGCACCTCGCGACCGTCGTCGGTGGTGACCGACAGGACCTCGCTGCCGGGCAGGTGCAGGACCTCCTTCACGGTGCCGACGGCGTCGCCGTCGACCGTGGTGACGGGCAGGCCCTCGAGTTCGTGGTCGTAGAACTCGTCCGGGTCGTCACCCGAGTCGACGTCGGCCGCGTCGATCACGAAGAGCGTGCCGCGCAGCGTGTCGGCGTCCTCGCGGCCGCGGACCTCGTCG
Organism: Gordonia phthalatica; assembly: GCF_001305675.1. Lineage (NCBI taxonomy): Bacteria > Bacillati > Actinomycetota > Actinomycetes > Mycobacteriales > Gordoniaceae > Gordonia > Gordonia phthalatica. Next base: position 1,821,121 of record NZ_CP011853.1, on the reverse strand, counting down.
AGGGACAGCAACAGCCGCCCGGCATGCATGCGGGCGGCTGCTACTCGGTATTCAGAGACTCCGCCGCCTGCGTTCCGCGGGGCACGGCCACGAAGGACCGTGCCCACGGCGAAACGATCGGCGGGGTCGTCGGTGCGGATGTCGACCACGACTTCACCACGGATGCCGTGGGTCTTCACCACACGTCCGATCACCAGTTCCATCAGATGCGAGACCTGACGATCAGCGATCGGTGTCGACGATGTCGACGCGCATCCCGCGGCCACCGATGCCGGTGACGAGGGTGCGCAGCGCGGTGGCGGTACGACCGTTGCGGCCGATCACCTTGCCGAGGTCCTCGGGGTTGACGTGGACCTCGACCATCCGGCCGCGACGGCCGGTGATCAGATCGACCCGGACGTCGTCCGGGTTGGCGACGATGCCGCGAACGAGGTGCTCGACGGCGTCAGCGACAACTGCGCTCACGCGTCCGCCTTGGCCTCGCCGGCGTCCTCGGCCGGGGTCTCGGCAGCTGCGTCGTCGGCCTTCTCTTCAGCCTTCTTGGCCTTCTTCTTCGCGGTGGTGGCCGCGACGGAGGGCTCGTTCTCGGCGGCGGCGAGCGCAGCGTTGAACAGGTCCTGCTTGGAGGTCTTGGGCTCGGCGACCTTCAGGGTGCCCTCGGCGCCCGGCAGGCCCTTGAACTTCTGCCAGTCACCGGTGATCTTCAGCAGAGCGGCGACGGGCTCGGTCGGCTGTGCGCCGACACCCAGCCAGTACTGCGCGCGCTCCGAGTCGATCTCGATCAGCGACGGCTCTTCCTTCGGGTGGTACTTGCCGATGGTCTCGATGGCGCGACCGTTGCGACGGGTGCGGGCATCGGCGACGATGATGCGGTACTGGGGGTTGCGAATCTTGCCCAGACGGGTGAGCTTGATCTTGACAGCCATGTGGCGTCTCCTTGTGTCACTGCGCAATTCAGCGACCCGTCGATAGGCGACGAGCCCGGTTTTGCGATCTCTTTCGGGGTGACCGCCGGTCGGCCGTGGCCGGCTCCGGCGAACCAGCGTTTCATTCTGCCAGAAGCGGGGCGGCACACCCAAACCGGTCCACCGCGCCGCGCGTGACGGACGCCACCACGAATCGGTGCGGAGCGATCGACCCGGTAGCGTGCGTGGATAGATCGGCTGCCGAACGGGTCGCCGTACGACCGCCGGAGACCGCCGAACTCATGTTGCACGCCCTGTCGCTCGCCTTCGTCGACTCGGTGAATGTGCTCCTCATCGGCGTCCTGGTGGCCCTCGCCATGATGCTGGCACCGGGTCGGTACCGGCGCATCGCTCCCCTGCTGCTGATCGGCGACTGGCTCGGCGTCTTCGTCCTCGCCGTCATCGTCATGCTCGTCTTCGACGGACTGCAGTCTCTGGTCGACGCGGTGCTCAGTTCCCCGGCTTTCGGCATCCTGCTGATCCTGACCGGCCTGCTGACCGCGTTCCTGACGTGGAAGGGCGGCGACTCGTCCGGCCTCGTCGACAAGATCCTCACCCCGTTGAAGGAACCGTCGCCGCTGACCGTGCTCGTCGGCTTCATTCTGGGTGTCGCCCAGTCGGCGACATCGGTGCCGTTCTACGCGGGCCTCGCGGTGCTCTCCGCCGCCGACATCCCTATCTTCGAACGCTATCTGGGCGTGGCGCTCTACGCCCTGGTCGCGTTGAGTCTGCCGTTCCTGGCCGGGCTGGCGCTGGTGATCGTGCGGGCGCGACCGCACTGGTGGATCGGCCGCGTGTTCGCCTACGGACGTCGCCATCAAGAGCAGGTGGCGCGCGGCGCCGGCTGGTTCGTCACCGTCCTGCTGATCGTCATCGGCATCGCGCAGATCGTTCAGCAGTTGTAGCCGGTTCGCGCCCCGCTGCCGCGGTCGGCCCATCGCTCGACCAACGGAGAGTGCTCACACAGCGGATACGACCCGCTCGCCGCCGCACACCACATGAAGGGGTCGACGCAGGGTCGAGAGGTCCTCCGCCGGATCGGAGTCGAGGACCAGGAAGTCGGCGCGGGCACCGTGCTCGATGCCGGGGACGCCGAGCCAGCTGCGCGGAGCTGTCGACGCGGCCGCGAGCGCCTCGATCGGCGACAGGCCGATCCCGACCAGCGCTTCGATCTCGTCGACGATCCGACCGTGCTCGATGGTGCCGCCCGCGTCGGTGCCCGCGTAGATGCGAACGCCGGCCTCGCGGGCCTGCGCGAACACGTCTTTGCGCCCCGCATGAAGGGCGAGCATGTTGGCCTTGTACTTCGGGAACCGGTCGGCACCGGCGGCGATGTCCGGGAACGTCTCCAACTGGATGAGGGTGGGCACCAACGCGATGTCGCGGCGGACCATCTCGTCGATGAGGTCCTCGTCGAGGCCGGTGCCGTGCTCGACGGAGTCGAAGCCCGCGCCGATGATGTCCGGGAGGGCGTCCGCGCCGAACACGTGAGCGGTGATCCGGGCACCGTTCTCGTGGGCGGCGGCGACGGCGGCGTCGAGCTGCTCCCGCGTCCACAGCGGAGCCAGGTCGCCGACCTCGCGGTCGATCCAGTCGCCGACCAGCTTCACCCAGCCGTCACCCGCCTTCGCCTGCGTCGCGACCTCGGCCGCGAGCTGGTCGGGGTCGTCGAGTTCGACACCGTAGTCGCGCAGGTACCGCTTCGGCCGGGCGATGTGCTTGCCGGAGCGCACGAACCGCGGCCCATGCGCGTCGGCGTCGAGCGGATGCGTGTCGACCGGCGAGCCGACCTCGCGGATCAGCATCGTGCCCGCTTGCAGGTCCTTGCGGGCCAGTCCCCTCGCCTGCTCGATCGTGACGCCCAGACCGGGCGCGATGCCGACGTGGTTGTGCGCGTCCACCAGGCCGGGGACGATCCAGCCGCGACCGACGGCGACGTTCGCGCCGTCGATCGGCTCGGTGGAGACGATGCCGTCGTGCATCCAGAACCGGATGGGTTCGCCCGTGAACGGGTCGGTGCCGTTGAACTCGAGAGGCTCGGCCACGCCAGACCTACTTCTTCGGGAACTTCAGGTTGTTGAGGTCGATGCCCTCCAGGCCGGGCGGGAGTTCGTCGAGGCCGGGAGGCATGTTGCTCAAGTCGAAGCCGGGCGGCATGCCCATGCCGGGCATGCCCGGGAAGCCGCCGCCGCGCATCGCCTTCGGCGGAGTGGGACCCCGGCCCTTGCCCTTGCGTCCCTTGGCACCCTTCTTGCCCTTGCGGTTGTTGCGCTTCGGACCACCGCCCATGCCCATGCGGCCGGACATCTGCGACATCATCTTGCGGGCGGCGAAGAAGCGGTCGACGAGCTGGTTGACATCGGTGACGGTGACACCGGAGCCGGCGGCGATGCGACGACGACGGGAGGCGTTGATGATCTTCGGATCGTCACGTTCACCGGGGGTCATGCCGCGGATGATGGCCTGGATCTTGTCGAGCTGCTTGTCGTCGACCTGCGACAGCGCCTCCTTCATGTCCCCCGCACCGGGCAGCATGCCGAGGAGATTGCCGATGGGACCCATCTTGCGGATCATCAGCATCTGCTGGAGGAAGTCGTCGAGGGTCAGCTCGCCCTGGCTGATCTTGGCGGCGGTCTTCTCCGCCTCGGCCTGGTCGAAGTGCGCCTCGGCCTGCTCGATCAGCGAGAGGACGTCGCCCATGCCGAGGATGCGGCTGGCCATGCGGTCGGGGTGGAAGACGTCGAACTCGTCGAGCTTCTCACCGGTCGACGCGAACATGATCGGGCGTCCGGTGATCTCGCGGACCGAGAGCGCGGCACCGCCGCGGGCGTCGCCGTCGAGCTTGGTGAGGACCACACCGGTGAAGTCGACGCCGTCGGCGAAGGCCTGCGCGGTGGTGACCGCGTCCTGACCGATCATCGCGTCGAGGACGAACAGGACCTCGTCGGGCTGCGTGGCGTCGCGGATCGCGGTGGCCTGCGCCATCAGCTCCGCGTCGATGCCGAGGCGACCGGCGGTGTCGATGATGACCACGTCGTGCTGCTTGGCCCGCGCCTCGTCGACACCGGCCTGCGCCACCTCGACGGCGGTCTTGGAGCCGTCGACGCCGAGGGCGCCCTCGCCGCCGACACCCGTGCCGGCGTGGGGTGCGAACACCGGAACACCGGCCCGCTCACCCACGATCTGCAGCTGCTGCACGGCGCCCGGACGCTGGAGGTCACAGGCCACCAGCATCGGGGTGTGCCCCTGCTTGGTGAGCCAGGCGGCCAGCTTGCCCGCGAGGGTCGTCTTACCGGCGCCCTGGAGACCGGCGAGCATGATGACGGTCGGCGGGTTCTTCGCGAGCTGGATGCGTCGCGTCTCGCCGCCGAGGATGCCGATGAGCTCCTCGTTGACGATCTTGACGATCTGCTGCGCCGGGTTCAGCGCACCCGAGACCTCCGCGCCCTTGGCACGTTCCTTGATGCGTCCGATGAACGCGCGGACCACGGGCAGCGAGACGTCGGCCTCGAGCAGTGCCAGCCGGATCTCGCGCGCGGTGGCGTCGATGTCGGCATCGGTGAGCCGCCCCTTGCCGCGCAGATCCTTCAGAGCACCGGTCAACCGGTCGGAGAGGGATTCGAACATTCCCCCATCCTTCCATGCCGGAGCAAGTCGTGGACGCGCGGAGGTCAGCCGTTCATCGACACAGCCCCAGCGTCGAAATTTCCACCGTTGATCAGGCCCCGCTGCGGGGCCCGATCAACGGTGGAAGCCAAGCCCGCCTCACAACGGCAACGATGGCGCTCCTACGAACCCGAAATGAGACGATTGAGTAACTGTCTGATTGCCTCAGCGTCGCTATGTGCCACCCTGAGCCCGATGGTTCCACCGGACGACGTCACGCTGACGATCGTATTCAGCATGCCGTCTCGTTTCGTGGCGACGACTGTGATCGACTTCATCGGAATCATCTCCGACCCAGACTTGCCACTCCGAACACCGGTCGCCGCCAGCGACACTCCGACGGTAAGCGCAAGCGCACCTGCAGCAAGTTTCGACGCCGAAAGCCCTCGCCCCATGTGCCACACGACCCGATCATTGAAGATTGCCACGTCAGCATTCTTCCCACTGATCCTCAACTTGAAACGCATCAGCGCATCGTCGTCGGCAGGCACCTTATTAGTGCGGCAGCGACTCGATGAAACGGGCGGATCGCGTCCAGGAACTGGCCGAAGCCGATCGACTGGAGCTTCACGACGTCGTTTTGGCGGGACGCGGTCGAGCGCGCGGCCCGGACCGGTGCGCAGGCGGCGGCCGCCGTCTTCGTCGGTAGTGTCACCGTCGCCTCGGTCGACTGGGAGTTCGTCGGCGCGACCGTCGGCACCGCAGTCCTCGCATCTGTGCTGATGTCGGTGAGCTCGTGTCGGGGTCGGCGACCGCGGAACCGCCGCGCTGACGAGACTGCGAGCGGACGATTGAACGGACCACCGGCGCCCCTGGACACCTGGTTCGAATTCGTGATCTGGTTGCTGATCGCCGCGGGCTCGTTCATCGGAGCCGTCGCCGCGGTGCGCGGCGCCCGGCATGGCGGAGCGACGCGAGAGGCGACGGACGAAGTGCGTGACCGAGTATCGAACGCCCACGACTCGAACCTTCGTGACGACGTCGACCGGGTCGATGCGAGGGTCGAGCAGGTCGACACGAAGGTTGATCGGCTCACCGGCAGCTTCGAAGCGTTCACCCGGTCCGTGGAGGCCTTCATGCGGGAGTCGCGAGAGGCTGCCGCGCGGCAGGATCGGATCGCGGTGACGCATCATCCCGAAGGCACGTGAAACGAGAAGCGCCCCAACCTCTTCGGGGGTTGGGGCGCTCTTCTGCGTTCGATGTAGCGATCTGCGCCCTATGCCGTTAGCACGAGAGCCACTTGCCGTCCTCGCGAATGAAGTTAGCATCGACTTTTGATGCTTCTTCTAGTGCCGCGTGTCGTTAATTAGTATATGGTTGCCAGGTTGAGACAATATGGATATGGCGAATTCTCCAGCCCCGGCACTGGAATTGCGTGATGGCGATGCGGACGAACTTGATCGATTGTTGAGGTCAACCTCGACGCCAGCAGGGCTGGTGCGTCGGGCGCGGATCGTGGCCCTGGCTGCCGAGGGGCTGGCCAACACGCGGATCAGTAAGATTGTCGGGACGTCGGTGCCGACGGTCCTCAAGTGGCGTTCCCGCTATCTCCGTGACGGACTCGACGGCCTCCTGGACGCTGAAAGGCCCGGTCGCCCACGGCATCTCGATCACGCGGAAGTCGTTTCCGCGACGTTGATGCCGCCGCCGCGCAAGTACGGGGTCACGCACTGGTCGTCGCGGTTGCTGGCCGGGCACCTCGGGATCGGGAATGCCACGGTCGCCCGTGCATGGCGTGAGTACGGCGTTCAGCCGTGGCGGTCGGGGACGTTCAAGTTCTCCACCGATCCGGAACTGGTCGCCAAGGTCACCGACGTCGTCGGCTTGTATCTGGAGCCGCCGGAGAACGCGATCGTGTTGTGCGTGGACGAGAAGTCGCAGATCCAGGCCCTGGACCGCACTGCACCGATGCTCCCGATGCAGCCGCGGCAGATCGAACGCCGCACCCACGACTACAAACGCCACGGCACCACCACCCTGTTCGCAGCCCTGGACATCGCGACCGGGCAGGTGACCGCGGCGGTCAAGCCGCGGCACCGCCACCAGGAATTCCTGTCGTTCCTCAAGCAGATCGACCGCACCTACCCCGGCCAGGAGTTGCATCTGGTGATGGACAACTACGCCACCCACAAGAAGGCCGAGGTCCGCGACTGGCTGGCTGCGCACCCGAACATGCACGTGCACTTCACCCCGACCTCCGGATCCTGGCTCAACCTCGTCGAAGTGTGGTTCGGCATCATCGACCGCCAAGCGATCCGGAGAGGCGTGTTCACCTCAGTCAAGGACCTCAACGCGAAGATCCGAGCGTTCATCAACGGCTGGAACGACCGCAAGCACCCGTTCGTATGGACAAAGACCGCTGACGAAATTTTGAAGAAAGCAAAACCATAAACTTATTAACGAAACGTGACACTAGGGTCCTATACTTGAGCGTGTACACGGCAGTTGCGGAATTGCCAGTGACCGTAATTCGATCAATGCTCAGAAGACGCACACCTTGCTGCACACTCGTGTCAAGTATGCCGCTGAAGCTGTCGGGTCTTCCAGGCGCTGGACGGTAGGCTAGGCACTGCATTGAGTCGAAACTCTTACCGTCCAAACGTGCCATCGCAGCAACGGACTTTTGGATAACAGAAGTGATCTCTGCATAGTCGGACTCTGTTCCGCCTTCCAACATGGTTCTCGTGCTGGCCGGTGCAGTGGGAGTTGACTGCTCGGGCTCGGTGCTATTTGCACTGCACGCGGTGAGCGTAACTAAGGCCAAGGCTAGTGCAAAGAGTGCAGCGACGAGTCGTCGTTTGGTCTGCTCAGATCGAGTTGTTTTCGTCATTTTAGAAACCTACCTCTACCTAATTTAGATGAGACCCTTTCCATCGCGGTTCGGCGGAGCAGTTCTGGGGTTCCACCTTTTGGCGTTACGCGCCAGACTGACGCACTCTGAGATGATACCTACCCGGTCTCCGTCGTGGCGTTTACCGACTTCTCTCCCAGTCACATTGTTGCGCATATCCATCGCACTTGATCCTTCGATCGGGCTTCCGCTGTCAAGTTCGTGGGCATTGCCAACCTGCTCCGCAAATCCGGCATTCGAGGATTCTGTAGTCAATCCTTGCCAGATGCAGTGCCGAGCAGCGTCCTGGCGTGTGGATTCAGGATTTCCTGGAAAATACTTCACAGATTCACGTTCGGCCATTTCCTTGTCGCCGGCATTCCTCGACCGATTGCAGTCGTAGGGGTTGTCGGCGCAAGCTTTTGTTGTCCACTTCCCGGGGCCGTAACTGTAGTCAACATTCCTTCTGACCGCAGGATTGTTTATGTCGAGGGTTGGGAAGGGCAATTGGGAAGGGTTCGACTTCTTCGCCGACCGACCATGGCCGGGCGCCTGATCGGCGGCCAGCGACCACACCTGGTGGCGGGCAGTGGCGCAAGCGGCCCGGATCGCGTTCACCGCCTGCTCGGGATCCGCTGCGAGGGTGGTGATCAGGCGTGAGACCGTCGGATCGCAGGCCACCGGACCGAACACGTCGGGACGGCCGCGGACCATGCTGATGTCAGCCAAACAGTCACCGCCGACGACCAGACTCGTGGCCAGATCCAACAGGATCTTCGCTGGATCGTGCGTTGCGAGGGGTTTTCGCCACGGTGCGAGCGCGGTCCGTAGCGCGTCGGTGAGGCCGGGGAGTTCGGCGGTGCGGGTGGCCAGGACGGTGCCGCCGTGGGTGAGGATGCCGCCGCCGTCTGCGGTGGCCTGAATCTGTGGGTAAAACACGGTAGAGTTCTTCAACAGAAAGGTGCTTCTCGCCTTCCATGTAATTGAAGTTTCGCAACAACAATTACTGCAGGTCAGAGCACCTTTCTTCATGAAATCCGCACGTCGGCCGAATTCGGCGATGAATTTCGAGGTTAGCCTTCGCACCGAACGCATCGGTTAAACCTGTCAAACGCGCTGCAGCATGCTCTACGAAACACTCCAGCAGCCCCGTCGCCCCGTGTCGAACTCGCGGCGGCGGCGTCACGGGAAGACACGCCCGCCGCATTTGCCTGCGGACTGACAGGCGGCGGCGGAGGCGGAGCCTTCCGACGGTGATCTCCCGTCCACACCTCGCCGTCCCAATACGATTCCCACTCATCGCCGTTCGGATACCATCCCGCTTTCATAATTGCCATAACCGGCAAATCATCACGCGAGAACAACGACAGTGACCACGTCCGCAACCACTCGTTCACCGCATCGGCGAGCAGACGGCGAGGACCGCCGCGGACATCGCCTCGCGGACGGCGGGACCGTCGTCGGGCAGGCGGATGCTGAACGTGTCGACCGCGGTCGCGCCCAGGGTGGCTACCGTGGCCCAGGCGACGTCGCCGCCCGCCTTCTCGAGTTCGGCGGCGACGCGGGCGAGGAGCCCCTCGTCGTCGGCCGAGCGGAGTTCCAGCAGCCAGCGGTCGTCCGGTCCGGGGAGCCACCGGGCGCGCGGCGGCGCGACCACGCGCGTGACCGGCACCGCGGTCCGCAACGACAGTCCCGCCTGCGGCAGGCGCTGCGCGGTCTTCGCAGCGAGTTCGGCCACGGGGTCGCGGTCGCCGTCGAGCACGGCCGCCAACCGCAGCCGCAGCAGCGCGACGTCGGGCGGGCCACCGAAGGTCGGCATCACCACGAACGTGTCGACGGCGTGCCCGGCGTGGGTGGCGACGGATGCGGAATGCGCGTGCAGCCCGGACAGCGCCAGAACGCCCGCCATCTTCGACAGCAGTCCCGGACGGTCGGGCGCGATCATCGTCACGACCGTCATGTTGGGTCCGTCACCGGGCCTACTGGTCACGTGCAGTCCCCCGCGCTCGGCCAGCATCAGGTGCTCGGTGGCGACACGCGGGATCACCGGCTGCGGGTCGCCGCCGATGTGCGCGACGACGCGCTCCACCAGTCCGGTGATCAGCGACGCCTTCCACTCGCCCCACACGCCGGGGCCGGTGGCCTTGGAATCGGCCTCCGCCAGCGCGCCCAGGAGCTGGACCAGCACCGGGTCGTTCCCGAGGGTCGCGGCGACGTCGGCCACGACCTCCGGATCGGTGCAGTCGCGGCGGCCGACCACGCGGTGCAGCAGCAGGTGGTGTCGGACGGTCTCGGACAGGGTCTCGATGTCCTCCGGCCACAGCCCCAGCCGACGGCCGACGGTGCGGGCGAGGTCGGCGCCGATCACGCTGTGGTCGCCGCCCCGGCCCTTCCCGATGTCGTGCAGAAGGGCACCGAGCAGCAGCAGGTCCGGGCGCGGGACGTCGGTGGTCAGTTCGGCGGCCGCGGCCACCGTCTCGATGAGGTGCCGGTCGACGGTCCACGTGTGGATGCCGTCGCGCGGCGGCAGATCGCGCACCGCCTCCCACTCCGGGAACATCCGTCCCCACAGCCCGACGCGGTCGAGCGCTTCGACGGGGCCGGTCATGTCGAAACCGGAGGCCAGGAGGACCAGGAGGTCCGCGAGCTGCTCCGCCGACCAGGGCTCCTCCATCGGAGGCGCGTAGGCGGCCAGTCGTTCCATCGTCGGCCCGTTGATGGGCAACCGATTCCGCGCGCTCGCGGCCGCGACGCGCAGCACGAGACCCGGGTCGCGACTGGGGATGGCGGACTTCGCGAGCGCCACTTCTCCCCCGTGCTCGACGACGCCCTCGTCGAGCGGCCGTCGCAGCGGCGAACGGCGGAGCCGGGACAGGCCGCGGCGTCCGACATTGTTCTGCGCGGTGCGCAGCCCGGCGTCGACGGCATACGACGTGGTGCGGCCGGCGTCGCTGATCAGACGGGCGAGCGCGAACCGGTCCGCGACGCCGAGCGCTGCCGCGATCTCGTCCGCGTCCTGCGCGCGGACCTGATCCCGGGCGCGACCGGCGATCCGATGCGCCTCGTCGCGCACGTCGAGCAGGAGGTCGTAGGCCTGTGCGAGCGGCGACCCGACGCTCCCGGGGTCGAGTCGCGCGAGTCCGTCGGTGAGCTGCGCGAGGGCGAGCGCGTTGAGCAGTTGGATGTCGCGCAAGCCGCCGCGACCACTCTTCACGTCGGGTTCGGCGCGGTGAGCGATCTCGCCGGTCAGGCGCCAGCGGTCCTCCGCGGCCTCGATCACCTGCGGGAGCCGCAGCCGGGCCTCGGTGCGCCACAGATTCCGCACCGACTTGACCATCAGGTCCGCGAGGTCCTGATCGCCGGCCAGGAACCGGGCGTCGAGCAGGCCGAGCGCGGCGGAGGCGTCCTCGCGGGTCACGCGCAGGGCGTCGGCGACCGAACGCACGCTGTGGTCGAGGGCGATTCCGGCGTCCCACAGCGGGTACCAGAAGCCGTCGGCGACGTCGGACAGTCGTTCCGGGTAGCGGTCGTCGTGGACCAGGATCAGGTCGAGGTCGGAGTAGCCGACCATCTCCCGCCTGCCCAGGCTGCCGACCGCGACGACGGCGAAGCCGCTCTGACCGCCGAGGTCGAGGGCGTCGGCGCGGGCGGACACCCAGTCCTCGAAGAGGTCCGCGATCGCATCGCGGCGGCGGATGCCGGTGAGGGTGTCGTCGTGCAGCAGGACCGACCGCGCCGCGGCGAGGGTGGCTCCGGAGGTCGCCTCCAGCGCCGCGGCGCGACGGTCAGATCGCTTCGGGTCCGCGTTCACCGGTCCGCACCCGAATGATGGACTCCACGGGAGTCACCCATACCTTGCCGTCTCCGATCTTGCCGGTGCGCGCGGCCTCGACGATCGCATCGGTCACCTGGTCGACGGATTCGTCGTCGACCACCACCTCCACGCGCACCTTCGGTACGAAGTCGACGGCGTACTCGGCACCGCGATAGACCTCGGTGTGGCCCTTCTGGCGGCCGTAGCCCTGCACCTCGCTGACGGTCATTCCGACGATGCCGATGTGCTCCAGGGCGGCCTTGACGTCTTCGAGGGTGAACGGTTTGACGATTGCGCTGATCAGCTTCATGGGAATCCCCTTCTCTTCCGATTCACACTAATGGCTTGGCGTTTCATGCCGGTTCGTATGCGCTCTCGGCGTGCTGCGCGCCGTCGATCCCGGTGAACTCGGCCTCCCGATCGATACGCCAGCCGAGCGGTTTCAGCGCCAGCGCGATCACGTAGGTCAGGACGCCGGTGAAGGCGAGCGCGAACAATGCGATCACGGTCTGGACCACCAGCTGCTTGTAGTCGTGCCCGTAGAACAGGCCCGAGTCCTTCGCCACGAGTCCGATGGCGACGGTGCCCCAGAGTCCGGACACCAGGTGCACGCCGACCACGTCGAGCGAGTCGTCGATCCCGAAGCGGTACTTGAGGCTGATCGCGAGGGCCGACAGGCCGCCGGCGACGAGTCCGATGAACAGCGCGCCGACCGGCGTCACGGACCCGCAGGCCGGGGTGATCGCGACGAGTCCGGCCACCACGCCCGATGCGGCGCCCACGCTGGTCGGGTGCCGGTCGCGGATCCATTCCACGACCAGCCAGCCGATCATCGCTGCTGCCGTGCCCGCCGCGGTGTTGACCCACGCGAGGCCGGCGATGCCGTCGGCGGCGAGCGCCGAGCCCGCGTTGAAACCGAACCAGCCGAACCACAGGAGTGCAGCGCCGAGCATGACGAGCGGGATGTTGTGCGGCCGGTACGCGGTCCGGCCGAACCCGCGCCGGTTGCCGACGACGAGCGCCAGCACCAGGCCCGCGATGCCCGCGTTGATGTGCACGACGGTGCCGCCCGCGAAGTCGATGGGCGCAACCTTCGCGACGCCGTCGGCGACGCCGAACATCCACGACGCGAGAGAGTCCTTCGCGTTCGACATCAGTCCGCCGCCCCACACCATGTGGGCGAGCGGGAAGTAGACGATGGTCGTGAACAGCACCGTGAAGGCGATCCACGTGGAGAACTTGACGCGCTCGGCGACGGCGCCGCTGATGAGCGCCACCGCGATGACCGCGAACGTCAGCTGGAACGCCAGGAAGACGATCGCCGGGATGTGGGTGCTCCCCCACACGACCACCTGCGTGGCACCGCCGACCTCCTTCGTCTGCATCAACTGGTCCGAGCCGAACAGGGCGAAGGGATTCGAGAACACCCCGCCGATGTCACCGGTGCCGGTGAGCGTGTTGCCGAAGCTCATCGAGAAGCCCCACAGCACGTACACGACCGTGACCGTGCCCAGCGCCGCGAACGACATCATCATCATGTTCAGCACGGACTTGCCGCGTGAGAGCCCGCCGTAGAAGAACGCCAGCGCCGGTGTCATGAGCAGCACCAGGGCCGCACTCATGATCACCCACGCCGTGTTACCCGCGTCTATGGTTCCGAACATCGTGTCCGGCAACGCCGTCTGCATCGCTCGCACCTCCTCGCGGACGTCGCTCTGACGTCCTGCGAGAAGAATGCTCGCGTCGTGTTGCGCGATACGGCGCGCCGGTGTTTCGCGTTCGTCAACTCCTCGCGCGGAATGTTTCGCGCGTGTTGCGGAGACCGAGCGCTATGGGTTCGACGTCAGATCGTCTCGCGCAGAACGTGCTTGAGGATCTTCCCGCTCGGGTTGCGCGGCAACGAGTCCGCCATCACCACATCGCGCGGCAGCTTGTACTTCGCGAGTTTGTCGGCGAGGAACGCGCGGACCTCGTCGACGGTGATCGGCGCACCGTCGGTCGTCACACAGACCGCGACGACCGTCTCGCCCCACTCCTCGTGAGGTCGGCCGACGACGGCGACGTCGGTCAACCGCGGATGGCCGCGCAGCGCCTCCTCGACCTCCTGCGAATGGATGTTCTCGCCGCCGACGATGATGACGTCCTTGAGGCGGTCGATCACGTAGAGGTAGCCGTCCTCGTCGATCCGCGCGACGTCTCCGGTGCGGAACCAGTCGCCGACGAAGCTCTCGGCGGTGGCCTCCGGATTGTCGAGGTAGCCGACCATGCGGGTGTCGGCGCGGAGCCAGATCTCCCCCGCTCCGCCCGGCCCCTGATCGACGCCGTTCGCGTCGACGACGCGCAGGTCGACGCCCAGCGCGCCGCCGCGGCCGATGGAGCCCGCCTTGGCGGTCTGCTCGTCCGGGAACAGCGCCGTACCGACCGGCCCCATCTCGCTCATCCCGTAGACCTGGAAGAACTGGTCGCTCCGGTACACCTCGGTCAGCTTGCGTGCCGTCGCCTCGCCGAGCGCGGCGCCGCCGTACATCCACTTCTCGACGGACGAGAGGTCGAACGACGCGATGTCGAGGCGGCCCGCCTCCGCCAGTTGGAGCGGCAACAGGTACGCGATCGGCGACCCGAAGAAGGCCGTGATCCGATGGTCCTGCACGGCTGGGAGGAACGCCGCCGGGTCGTACTCGCGCATCAGGACCACGGTTCCGCCGAGCCAGAGGGTGGTCAGCAGCCAGTCGTTGAGGGGTGCGGAGTGCCAGATCGGCATGGCGATCAGCATCCGCTCCCGGTCGGTGAACCCGAGTGTCACGGCCAGGATCGGGGCGAGGGCCGTGATGCTCTGGTGGGTGTGGACGCAGCCCTTCGGGGAGCTGGTGGTGCCCGACGTGTACAGGATCTCGGCGGGCGAATCGGAGTCGACGTCGACGGGCGCCGCCAGCGGTTCGGCCGCGGCGACGAGCGCGTCGAAGTCCGGGAGGCCGTCGTGCGGGCGCTCGGTGGTGAGCCACGGGAGCTCCGGGCTGCCAGTGGTCGCGGTGTGCGCGAGGTCGCCGGAGACGATGCCGATTCGCGCACCGCTGTGGTCGATCGCGTACGTCACCTCGGGTGCGGCGAACTTGTGGTTCACCGGAACCAGCACCGCGCCCGCGTACCAGGCGCCGTAGGCGGCGACGACGAATCCGGGAGTGTTGAAGGTCATCACGGCGACGCGGTCGCCCGGCTGCACGCCGGCTTCGATCAGGACCGTCGCGGCACGTCGCGCCCGGTCGGCGAGATCTGCGTAGGTGATCTCCTCCTCTCCGTGCACGACCGCCGCTTTGGCGGGGTGGAGGCGTTCATTGCGTTCGAGTACTGCGGTCAGGTGCATGGTTCGGGGCTCAGGCTTTCGCTGTCGGGAGGGAGGTGGTTCGGGAGGGAGGGAGTTGGACGGCGGACGACGGTCAGGCGCGCGCGGCGATGCCCGAGAGGTCCAGGTGCGAATCGAGGACGCCGTACATGTGGCCGGGGTCGACGATCCGCCCGGCGATGAACGCGTCGGTGACCGACTCCGGCGCCTGACGGATCAGGATCGATCCCTGCAGTGCGATCGCCATCGACTCGGTGAGGCGGCGCGCCAGAGCCGGGGCCGCGGCCGGATCGGCGGCGGCCTGCGCGATGAGCTTGCGGGTCTTCTCGACGTGGAGGTCGTACTCGCGATGGACACCCAGGGCCCGCTCGAACTCGTTGTCGACGGCTTCCACCGACAGCGGGTCGCGCATCATCGCGCGCAGGACGTCGAGGGCGATCACGTTGCCCGATCCCTCCCAGACGGCCATGACCGGCTGCTCGCGGTACCGGCGCGACAGCGGGAAGCCGTTCTCGCAGTAGCCGTTCCCGCCCAGACATTCGAGCGCCTCGTAGGCGTGGTTGGGACCGCGCTTGCAGACCCAGTACTTGCCGACCGCGGTCGCCAGGCGGCGGAAGGCCGCCGACTCGTCGGCGTCGTCGTCGTAGGCGGCGGCGAGGCGGATGCCGGTCCAGACGGCGGCCTCGGCCTCCACCTGCAGGTCGGCGATCACGGCGGTCATCGCGGGCTGGTCGATGAGCGTGGCACCGAAGGCCGCGCGGTTGCGGACGTGCCAGGCGGCTTCGACGACGGACTGGCGCATGCCCGCGGCGCTGCCGAGGATGCAGTCCAGTCGGGTCTGGTTGACCATCTCGATGATGATGCGGACGCCGTGGCCTTCGTCGCCCAGACGCCAGCCGACGGTGCCGTCGAACTCCACCTCGCTGGAGGCGTTCGACTTGTTGCCCAGCTTGTCCTTGAGTCGCTGCACGTTGAAGACGTTCCGGGTGCCGTCGGGCAGGACGCGCGGCACGACGAAGCAGGTCACACCGGGCTCAGTCTTCGCGAGGACGAGGAAGGCGTCGGACTGCGGGGCCGAGCAGAACCACTTGTGGCCGGTGATCCGGTAGGTGCCGTCCGACTGCTCGACGGCGCGGGTGGTGTTGGCACGCACGTCCGAGCCGCCCTGCTTCTCCGTCATCGCCATTCCGAAGATCGCGGACTTCTTATCTCCGGTGCCCAGATCGTGCTGGTACTCGCGGGAGAACACGCGCGGCAGCCACTGATCGGCCAGCTTCTGATCCACCCGCAGCGACGGGACCACCGCGTGCGTCATGCTCACCGGGCACGCGTGACCCGGCTCTACCTGACCGAACTGCATGAACATCGCGGCGCGGGCGACGTGCGCACCGTCGCGCGGGTCCGACCAGCAACTCGTGTGCGCGCCGTGCGCGATCGCGTCGCCGATGATGCGGTGATAGGCCGGGTGGAACTCGATGTCGTCGATCCGGTTCCCCCAGCGATCGTGGCTGTGGTGCTTCGGCAGGATGGTGTTCGCCAGTTCGGCGTCTCGCTGGAAGTCGGCACGACCGACCAGCGCACCCGCCTCGGTCAGGGCGTCGGTAGCCCAGCCGCCGCCGTAGACGTTCACGGCCTCGACCAGCGCGGTGTGGCTGGTGTACTCGTTCACGTCGACGCGGGCCGGCGCCTGGTTGAAGACCTCGTGCGTGGTGGACATGGCGACTCCTTCAGTAGTCATCGGGGTTCTCGGGAGGTTTTGGGAAACTCGGGCCCGCTCACTTCGTTCCCGGCGCCCGGTTCATCGGGCCCGCTCACTGCGTTCCCGGCGCCCAGCGCGCGGAAGCAGAAGTCGGTGATCGTGGCGAGGAGGGCTTCGGTGTCGGCGCTCGGCGGGCCGACGAGGTCGGGGTTCAGCGCGCCGACCAGCGCTTCGGAGATGGCACCCATGACGGCCGAGGCGACGACGGGGACGTCGCACGGAGTGAAGGCACCCGTGCGGACACCCGCCGCGATGATCTGCTCGCCGAGGTCACGGTACGACTGCCGGAGTCGCAGGCGCTCGGCGTCGACCGCTGGAATCACCGGCTCGAAGAGCAGCGACCAGGCCATCCGCCGACCGCGCAGGGCTCGTTCCGCGAACGTGTCGATGAGCAGGCGCATCTGCTCGACCGGATCGTCGGAGGTCGCGACCGCGGTCGCGACGCGCTCCAACTCGTAGACGGCGGCGTCGCGGAAGACCCGCGCGAGCAGGGTCTCGCGATTGTCGAAGTACGAGTACACGGACCCGACGCTGACACCGCTCCCCTCGGCGATGCTCGCGACACTCGCCGAGGCGAAGCCGCCCTCGGCGACCGCCTGCCGCGCAGCACTCAGGATGGCGGCACGCTTGGCCTCAGCACTTCGACGCGTCGACGCGGTGGCGCGATAAGCCACGGCACACCTCCTCCGTCAAATTATGAATCGTGATTCAAGTCTTCGTACGAAGAATTGAATCATGATTCAGAGTGTGTCCGCAAGGGTTTCCGACAACGGTCTCCATCCCCGGAACGACGTCGGCCCCGCTCCGAGTCGAACAGGGAGCGGGGCCGCGCGAGTCGTGTCGTGGCTACAGGAGCGCGTCGACGAACGCCCCGGGCTCGAACGGCGCGAGGTCGTCGGCGCCCTCGCCGAGACCGACGAGCTTCACCGGGACGCCGAGCTCGTCCTGGATGCGGAAGACGATTCCGCCCTTGGCGGTGCCGTCGAGCTTGGTGAGGACGACGCCGGTCAGCGAGACCACCTCGGCGAAGACCTTCGCCTGCATCAGACCGTTCTGACCGACGGTGGCGTCGAGGACCAGGAGCACCTCGTCGACCTCGGTCTTCTTCTCGATGACGCGCTTCACCTTGCCGAGCTCGTCCATCAGGCCCGACTTGGTGTGCAGGCGGCCCGCGGTGTCGACGAGGACCACGTCGACACCCTCGGTGATGCCGGTGTTGACGGCGTCGAACGCCACCGACGCCGGGTCGGCGCCCTCCTTGCCGCGCACGGTGCTCGCGCCGACGCGCTCGCCCCAGGTCTGCAGCTGGTCGGCAGCGGCCGCGCGGAAGGTGTCGGCGGCGCCGAGCAGGACGCGTCGACCGTCGGCGACGAGGACGCGCGCCAGCTTGCCGGTGGTGGTGGTCTTGCCGACGCCGTTCACGCCTGCGACGAGCACGACCGCGGGACGGTCGGCGTGCGGCAGCGCCTTCACCGATCGGTCGAGCTCCGGGTGCAGCTGCTCGATGAGGACGTTGCGCAGCGCGGTGCGGGCGTCGTCGGCCGAGCGGACCTTGCCGGTGGCCAACTCCTCGCGGAGCCGCTCGATGACGGTGGCCGTGGCGCCAGTACCGAGGTCGGCCATCACCAGGGTGTCTTCGATCTCCTCCCAGCTGTCCTCGTCGAGGTCGCCGGCACCGAGCAGACCGAGAACACTGGCACCGATCGCACCCTGCGACCGCGACAGGCGGCCGCGCAGTCGCGACAGTCGTCCTTCGGTCGGGGCGATCTCGTCGAGCGCGGGAGCGGCGGGCTCCGGCTCCGGCTCAGGTTCGGGTTCGGGCTCGGGGGTCGGTTCGGGCGTCGGCTCCGCAACGGGTTCGTCGACGACGACCGGCGCCTCGGCGGCGGGTTCTTCGACGACCGGCGCCTCGACCGCTGCTTCTTCGACGGCCGGCTCGTCGACTGCAGCCTCGTCGACCGCCGGTTCCTCCGCGGGTGCTTCGACCGTCGGCTCCGGCTTCTGAACCGGCTCTTCGACGGACTTCTCAGCAGGCTTCGGCGTCGATTCCTCAACCGGCTCCGGTCGCTCCAGCGTCGCCGATCCGGCACCGCCCTGGCTGAAGTTGAAGCCGGATCCGGCCTTGTAGCCGCCGGACCGGTCGACCTGCCGCTGCGTTCCGTCAGTGACCTGATCGATCGTGGTCGGCGCATCCTTCAGCGAGATCTGCCGACGTCGCCGCAGCGCGTAGCCGGTGCCACCGACCAGCGCCACGATGAGGACGACGGCGACGATGATGCCGATGATGAGTTGGGTGTCCACTGGAGAACGTCTTCCCTTCAGCTCTGGGGAGCAGAGTCGGTTGCCGGTGCGGAGTCCGGGTTGAACGGCGCGTTGGTCTCGGCCGCGGGCGTGATGTCGACGCCGCGGAGTCGTTGCGAGATGACCTGGGTGATGCCGTCACCGCGCATGCTCACACCGTAGAGCGCGTCGGCGATCTCCATGGTCGGCTTCTGGTGCGTGATGACGATCAGCTGCGACTTCTCGCGGAGCTGCTCGAACAGGGAGATCAGACGCCGCAGGTTGGCGTCGTCGAGGGCGGCCTCCACCTCGTCCATCACGTAGAACGGCGACGGTCGCGCGCGGAAGATGGCGACGAGCATCGCGACCGCCGTCAGCGACTTCTCACCGCCCGACAGCAGCGAGAGTCGCTTCACCTTCTTGCCGGGCGGTCGTGCCTCGACGTCGACGCCGGTGGTGAGCATGTCGTCGGGGTCGGTCAGGACCAGTCGGCCCTCGCCGCCCGGGAAGAGGGTCGCGAAGACCTCGACGAACTCCCGTTCCACGTCGGCGTAGGCGTCGGTGAAGACCTGGAGGATCCGGGCGTCGACGTCCTCGATCACCTCGAGGAGGTCCTTGCGGGCCGCCTTGACGTCTTCCAACTGCGCGGACAGGAAGTTGTACCGTTCCTCCAGCGCCGCGAACTCCTCGAGCGCGAGCGGGTTCACCCGGCCGAGCGTCTTGAGGTCCTTCTGCGCGGCCCGGAGTCGTCGTTCCTGCGTCGCGCGGTCGTACGGCATGGGTGCCGGCGCGACGACTTGGTCGCCGCGCTCCTTCGCATCCTGGTACTCGCGCATCTCCAGCTCGGACGGCGGCATCGGGACGTCGGGGCCGTATTCGGCGACCAGGTCGTCGGGTGCCATCGAGAACTGTTCAAGGATCTGTTCCTCCAACTGCTCGATGCGGAGCGCGGCCTGCGCCTTGGCGAGTTCGTCGCGGTGGACGGCATCACGGAGTTTGTTCATGACACCGGTCAGCTGCTCCACCTGGGCGCGGAGAGCGTCGACCTCGGCAGTGCGTTGGGAGCGGACGGCTTCGAGTTCGTCCCGGCCTTCGGCGGCGTCGGCGGCGGCCCGGGCGATCTCGTCGGCCAGCCGCTCGCCGGTATCGACGACGGCGCTCGCGACACCCGCCGCGTAGCGACGCTGGGCGTCCTGGCGCCGCTGCCGCTCGCGGTTGGTGCGTTCGTTGGCGGCGGCGCGGCGGAGGCTCTCGGCCTTGCCGCGGACCGAGGCGAGCCGCTCCTCGGCGGTGCGGAGGGTCAGTCGGGTCTCCACCTCGATCGAGCGCGCGGACGCGACCTCTGCGGCTGCGGCGTCGCGCATCTCGCGGTCGAAGTCGCCGGTCGGTTCGTCGGCGCCGCCGTCGACGGCCCGCGCGAGGCGTTCCTCCACCTCGGTGAGCTGCGCCAGGTTCTCGGCGCGGCCCTTCTCGACGAAGTTCCGCTGCCGCACCAGTCGGTCGGCCTCGTCGCCCGCCGCTCGGATGTCGGCGCCGAGGCGGCCGAGGGTCTCGTAGGCGGCGCCGACGTTGGCGTCGGACTCGTGCAGCGCGGCGAGCGCCCCTTCGGTGGCCTCGCGCGCCCGTGTCTGTTCGTCGAGGGCCTTGGCGAGATCGCGTTCGATCTGGGTCGCGCGCCCCTCCGCGCGGGCGAGGTCGGTGGTCGCGGTGTCGATGGCCGACTGGACCTCGATGGTCGACGGCCGCTTGGACGATCCGCCTTCGACGGTCGCCGCGGAGATCCGGTCGCCGTCGCGGGTGACGCCGGTGACGCCGAGTTCGCCCGCCAGCTTCAAGCCGGTCGCCGCGTCGTCGACCACCACCATGCGGTCGAGCAGGACGTCGAGCGCGCCGGCCACCGAGTCGGGCGCGGTGACCTGGTCACGGGCCCACACCACTCCCGAGGGCAGCGTCGGGCGCTGATCGCGAGGGCGGGTGGGCAGGCCGCCGACGAGCATCGCCGCACGACCACCGTCGCCGCGGCGGAGCTCGTCGAGCGCGCGGACCGCGGCCAGACCGTCGACGGTGGCGACGGCCTCGGCGGCGGGTCCGAGGGCTCCGGCCATGGCGGCCTCGAATCCGGGTTCGACGGTGAGCAGTTCCGACAGGGGTGACAGCAGTCCGTCGGTTCCCTGCTCGATCAGCCACGCGCCGCCGTCGCCGCGTTCCAGGCCCACCGACAGGGCGTCGATGCGGGCGGTGAGCGAAGCGATGGCTCGCGCGGTCTCGCGTTCGTCTGCCTGCAGCTTCTCGACGAGTTCGGTGGCCCGCGCGAGCGAATCGGCGCACTTCTCGTAGTGCTCGTCGAGGCCGCGCTCGGCCTCCTCGAGCGTCGCGACGAGCTCCACCTCGGTGTCGAGGGCGGCTTGGGCGGCCTCCGCACGCTGCGTGGCGGCGTCGATGGCGGTGCTCAGACGCGCGGTCTCCCCGTCGACCGACTCCACCTTGGTCCGCAGGTTGGCGGCTTCGCCTTCCAGACGTGCGAGGCCTTCGCGACGGTCGGCGACGGCCTGGACGGCCGCCATGTGCGCGCGTTCGGCCTCGCTCGCGGCCTGCTCCGACGCGGCGAGCGCGGCGGTCGCGTACTCGAGGCGTTCGGCGGCCGCTTCGACGGCCTCGGTGTGCTCTGCCTCGGTCATGGCCGCGTTCTCGGCCTGCCGTTCCAGCTCTTCGGGGTCGGGGCCGGAGGGTGCGACGCTCGGCGACGACAGGTGCGCGGCGCGTTCACCGGCCACGCGGAGGGTGCCGCCGACGCGTTCGGACAGGGCGCTGAGCTGGTAGAAGACGCGGTTCGCCTCGGAGGCCGCGGGCGTGACGCGGGCGAGTTCCTCCTGTGCGGCGGTGAGGGCTTCGGTCGCGGCGTCGAGCCCGGCGGCCACCTCGTCCTGCTGGCGGCGGACGTCGGCCTCCACCGTGCTGTGCTGCGCCATCTCCTCGCGGCGCTGCACCAGGTCGTCGGCGGCGATGCGCAGGCGGGCGTCGCGGAGGTCGGCCTGGACGGTCGCTGCGCGGCGCGCGACCTCCGCTTGGCGACCGAGGGGCTTCAGTTGGCGACGCAGTTCGGTGGTGAGGTCGGTGAGGCGGTCGAGGTTCGCGGCCATCGCGTCGAGCTTGCGGACGGCCTTCTCTTTGCGTCGCCGATGCTTGAGGACGCCGGCGGCCTCTTCGATGAACGCGCGGCGTTCTTCCGGACGGGCCTCGAGGATCGCGGCCAGACGCCCCTGGCCCAGGATGACGTGCATCTCGCGGCCGATGCCGGAGTCGGACAGCAGTTCCTGCACGTCCATCAGGCGGCAGGAGTTGCCGTTGATCTCGTACTCCCCCGCACCGTCGCGGAACATGCGGCGGGTCACCGAGACCTCGGAGTATTCGATCGGCAGCGCGCCGTCGGAGTTGTCGATCGTCAGGGTCACCTCGGCGCGGCCGAGCGGCGCGCGGCCGGACGTGCCCGCGAAGATGACGTCTGCCATCTTGCCGCCGCGCAGGGCCTTAGCCCCCTGCTCGCCCATCACCCAGGTCAGGGCGTCGACGACGTTCGACTTGCCCGATCCGTTGGGCCCCACCACACACGTGATGCCGGGCTCAAAACGCAGCGTCGTCGACGACGCAAACGATTTGAACCCTTTCAGGGTGAGGCTTTTCAGGTGCACGACCGATCAGCCTACCGAACGATGAGTGCAGGTCCCGGCCTCGCCCAACGCCCGGGCCGCGTCGGATCAGCGTTCGACGAAGCCCGTCAGGCCGCCGCGCGCGGCCTCGTACGATTCGACGACGAGGTCCACCCGGCCCGGCGTGTCACCGGAACGGAGCTTCTCGACGAGCGCCTGCAGCGACGCCGTCGGTCCCTCGGCCACGACGAGGACGCGGCCGTCGACCTGGTTCGACGCGGACCCGACGAGCCCGAGTTCCAGGGCGCGCGAGCGCGTCCACCAGCGGAACCCGACGCCCTGCACGTGGCCGTGCACCCAGGCCGTGAGCCGCTGGTCGCTCATTCGGTCTCGATCGTCAGATTGACCTCGGTGCCGGCCTTGAGGGTGCGGCCCACGGTGCAGACCTTGTCGATGGCGCGCTCCACCACCACCAGGAGGCGCTCGGCCGCGTCGGCGTCGAGTTCGGAGAGGTCGACTTCCAGGATCTCGTCGATCTTCGGGTACACCTCGTTCTCGCGATCGGCAGCGCCGGACACGCGGATGGTGGCGTCGTAGTCGTCGCCGAGACGACGCGAGAGCGGGCGGTCGGACGACATGCCGGTGCACGCGCCGAGTGCGATCTTCAGCAGTTCGCCCGGGGTGAAGACGCCCTCGACGTCCTCCGAGCCGACGAGTACCTCGGCACCGCGCGAGCTCTTGCCCGTGTAACGACGGACATCGGTGCGCTCCAACCACAGTTCGGTCATTTCTTACCCTTCTCGGCGACTCTTCGCATGGTGAGGCACGTGCCTCATCGGTTCCGAACACTATCCGGGCCGGAATCCTTCCACGTCCTGAGTCCTGCCACTTCCGCTGGTTGAGCCCCCACTCAGCTGGTCGCCCGACCCCCATCGCTGGTTGAGCCGACGCGAGGCCCTAGCCGAGCGGCGTGTCGAAACCCCCGCCCTGGGCTGGGACAGCCTGTCACAGCCCCGCCGGGACCTGCTTCCCGTTCACCGTCACCGTGACCTCGCCGGTCGCGGTGTCGTGGGTCACCTCCCCGTGCTCGAAGGTCGCCTTCTGCACCGTTCCGGTGGTCGTGACATCGCTGTTCACGGGACCGAGCGGCCCCGCCGAGCCGTTGCTTCCGACGACGACGGGCTTCCCGTCGGCGTCGCGCTCGACGTTCCAGGCCTCACGGATCTTGCCCCATGTGAGGTATGCGGGCGTGTCGGCCTTCGCGTTCCGCGCGGTGATGACGCCGCCCTGGAACTGCTGGTAGACGACGCCGCTGTCGCGGGTTCCGGCGTTGCGGCTCCCGGTCAGGGGCAGCCCGAGGATCTTCTTCTCCTCCGCGGTCGCGGTGGAGTACCGCACCGCGATGGGCCCGGTCATCGTCACCTCGCGGTCGGCGACACCGTTCATCGTGACCTCGATGGTGCCGGGCGCCGCTGTGGTCGCGGCAGCCGAGGTGGTGGACTCCGCGGCCGTGGTCGACACGTCATCGCCCCCGCAGCCGGTCGCGATCAGTGCGATCGCTCCCAGTCCGGCGACGATTCTGGCTGTTCTCCGTCGGGCGAGGTTCCTCATGTACTCACTTTCTCCTCGTCTGTCCGGCTCGCGATCAAGCGCACCGAAGGCGATGTCCGTCACACGTGTGGACGATTGCGCCCGACCCTATCGGCCGTCGTCGCACCCCGCCATCACGAACCGACATCGCTTGCACAGGTTTGCGGTCACGGACCTTAAGGTGAGCCACATGACCGCTTCTTGGCCTGAACTCGTCGGACGCAATATCGGTGCCGCGATGATTCCTCTCATGGGACGGCTGTCCAGTACCACGCCGGACGGGACCGATGTCCTGGATTTCTGGCACGGCGGCGGCGATCGGTGGCGCGTGGAGCGCGACGGCGTACTCGTGTACCTCAGCGACGGCCGCACGGCGATACGCCGTGACGTGAACGACGACATGGTGCCGATCGATGTCCGCGACGTCCGTGCCGTCTGGCAGTCGACGGGTTTCGGCCCCACCGACCTCGTGGGCCACTCCGGATTGCTGCACCAGATGTCCAGCGAGGTCGTCGCGGTGAGCACGCCCGTCGAGACCTCGCACGACGGACGACCGGCGTGGTCGACGCGACTCGGCCTTCCCGGCGCCGACGAGGCGGATCACCTCACCGTCGTGATCGACGCGGAGTCGGGCCTCATCGTCGCAGCCAGGTCCGAACGAGGCGGCACACTGACTGTCACCGGACTGTCGACAGAGCCGATAGACGACGAGACATTTCGTGTGCCGACCGTTCACACTGCGCCAGCACCCGTTTCCGATCGTCAGCGGATCATCGATCGCTTGGAGATCCTGTCCGTGATCGATTCGGCAGTGGAACACCGAGAAGAGGTCCTCGCAGTCATCGACGCGTCGTCGACCGTCGACGACGCGCGAGCGCGGATCATCGACCTCCTCGGCGTCCAGGAAGTCGGCGCCGACGCCGTCCTCGCCATGCAACTGCGGCGGCTCGTGGCCGTCGAACGCGACAAGATCAGCGACGAGGTCGCGAGTCTTCGTGCACACCTCGCCGGCCACGACGAGTGACCACCGCGTTGCCCGTCCCGATCGACACGCAGTGGATGGAACTCTCTGGGACCATCGCGCCCGAGTCCAGTGAAGCGCAGACACTGATCATCGTCGTGATCATCCTGGCGGCACTGGCCCCAATGACCTGGTGGAAGCTGTTCCGATCCGACCGCTGGCCGCGCAAGAAGTCCCTGCTCTTTCTCTCGGGCTGCCTGGCGACACTGGTGCCCGTCGCTCTGGTGCTCGGCTGGGTCTCCGATGACACCCCCTCGACGGTTTACGCCGACGTGGCCGTGGCGCAAGCGCTTCCCTCCGGGTTCCCACTCGCCCCGGATCCGGAGACGATCACCGTCGCTGCCTCGGAGCACGCGGACGGGCTTCGACTGGATGTCCCCGACTCCGGCGAACAACTCGACTACCGGGTCACCTTCGGCTCCGAACATCGCGGAAATCCGGTCCGATGCCGCGCCACACTCTCACTGTCGCGGGACGAATTCCATCGAGGACGCCGCACCGCCTCCCACGTACGTCTGCTCGGGCACTGCTCCTGAAGCCGTTGCTGCATGGTGCGATGTCAGTTCGACCCGAACAAGCCTCCATAACAGCCGAACGCTTCCCGTGGATGCTTGCCCTCTCGCCGACCGATCGCGATACCTGCGCCCAGGACTTGGTGGACGCGGCCCGCGCATCGTTTGCAACAGACCAGCCGCGCCGGGCGATCACCGAGCTGACCGCGTGGAAGGAGACCGCGAGTGCGGTCGCGGCGGGCTTGGGCAACGTCGATCTGGAATGGCTCGACGAGCCGGAATCGTCCACCGTAGTAGAGCGCCCCTGGCCGCCAAGAGGACTGAACGCGTCCATAGACCCGTGAAAGCCCCCTCGGCACCATCCAGCGCGGCGGGAAGACCTACGACCGCTGGCAGCACAAGCCGACCATCAAAGGCACAGCGCGAATCTGGTTCTACGTCGACGACCGGACCGTCTTCCTTGAGCAGGTCCACACGAGCCACCCCAACCAGACGAAATAGGGCGTCCTCGCGAGGCAACTGCGGCGACTCGTGGCCGTCGAACACGACAAGATCGTCGACGAGGTCGCGAGCCTTCGCGCGTATTTCGGCAGCGACGAGTGATCACCGGAGTGTGCTGCCCGACGTCGTGACCGAGACGCGCCGATACAGTCTTCGCATGGTCCACACATCCTCTTGCGTCCGGCGCGAACCCCACACTCCCACTTCTGGATCCACCCGATGAGCCGTCGACCGACGCTCCACGCCCTCGATCCGCTGAGTCGTCGGTGGTGGCAGGTCGTCGGACGGCGCGTCGATCTGTCCACTCCTGATTTCGGCTTCCTGACCGCGCCGTACAACGGCAAGCACGAGGTCGGCGATGCCTGGCTGACCGCATACGAGGCGCGTGGAGCGGTCGCACCGACGGCGCCAATCTCCGGCCTCTTCGACGACATGGCGGTCCTCGACGGCCCCGACTTCCAAGCCGCGTCGCTGCATCCGCTGGTGCGCGAGTTCTACGAGCACACCGGATCCTGGCGGATGGAGGTGTGGTCGCAGTGGAACCCCCTGTTCGCACCCGGCGGGATGGCTGTGGCCTCGATGTTCGGCCGACGCGTCGAACAGTTGGCCCTGCCGACCGAACCCCTGTCGGTGAGCCGCGGCATGTCCAGCGAGGTCCGGGTCGTCACCGACGAGTCGGGACGCCGTGAAGGCGCGGCCTGGCTGCGGCGTCTTCGCCTCGACGATTCCGCGGTCTACAGCGGCTTCTACCGGTCAGCGATGCTGCCCGGGCAGGACCAGCCGCACGTCGCCGTCGCGTTCCCGCTGGAACTCGGACACATCCACGTCTTCTTGACGCCGAGCGCCGACGCCGACGGCGCACTCCGACTGACGTCCAGATCTCAACGGTTCGGCGAGGACGGCGCCTACGTGTCGGTGCTGTTCGGCGATCAGTGGTACTCCGCGCAGCCGCCACTGCGGGAGTCCTTCCGTGTGTACGTCGACGACGAGGGTGTCCTCCGCACCGATCACGAACTGAAGGTCGGTCGGTTCCGCGCGTTGCGCCTGCACTACCGCCTGGAGCGCGAGGCCTGACGCTCCGACGTCACGAACCGCCTGGGGTCACTCCGACTCCGGCCACCACGCTGTCGACCAGCCGTGCCAGATAGTCATCGTCGACGGCGTCGTCACGGACCAGGGTGCGGAACCAGAGGTTGCCGCCGATCAGGTCGATGACCATCGACGGATCGGGTCCGGCCCTAGCAGTGAGCTGTTCGCGTTGCAGCACGGCAGTTCCATGCTCTGCACAATTTCGACACCGCTCGAGTCTGTGCGCCTCGGGCGCTCCTGCGTCATCTGTCCATGGCAGGAGGCACTCAGGGATCCGGCATAAGGCGCTCCGACCACTATTTCGGACGAGATCCCATTTGTCGGACGGTGCCGATAATCTCCTTGGCATGGCTCGACCGCCACGATGGCAGGCGACGCTCGACGCGAGCGTCGAGGAGGCATGCCTGGCCGTCCGGCTCTACAACGACTCGGCGGAGGCCCGGGCGTTTGAGGGATTCGTCATCCACATGCATCTGGCGTGGCTCTACTTGCTGCACGCAGAGTTCGTCCGCGATGACGTCGACTTTCGCTATTGGGACCCGAACTTCAAGAAGCGTCTGCTCAAGATCGACGGCGAACCCAAGCGGTGGGAGCTCGAGCGCTCGATGAAGGAGCGATGGTCGGTCGACTCCGATCCTGTGCGCGCCAACCTGGCACTCTTCATCAAGCTGAGGAACCGTCTCGAGCACCGCCACGCCCACGCAGACGAGGCGCTGATGCTTAACCTCGCTGGCCACGCTCACGCCCTCCTCGTCAACTACGAGACGGAGCTGACTAACCAGTTCGGCGACACCCAATCGCTGGCCCTGCGGCTACGGCTGCCGATCTTCGTCGGCACGTTCACGTCACAGGGCGAGCAGGCACTGCGACGGTTCCGGAAGACTCTGCCGGCCGATCTCCGCAGCTTCGTCACCGATTACGAGTCCGGCCTCGACGAAGAGGTGATCGGCGACTCCCGGTACGAGTTCCGGCTGCGCGCGATGGTCGAGTTGGCACCGAAGGACCCGGATGCCGTGGCAATGCAGTTCACGCGGTACGAAGACATGACCGAGGAAGAACGGGCTATCGCGGAAGAGATGGGCCGACGCGGCCAAGTCATCGTGCGCGAGCAGAAGCGGCCTGTGTCCGGCCTCGGTCGGTTGATGCCGAAGCCCGCTGCCGCCGAGGTCGAGTCTGGCATCCCGTTCGTGTTCAATGTCCATCACTTCACGGCAGCATGGAAGAGGAAGGGGGTCCGCCCGCGCGTCGGCGACCCGAACCCGGACAGGACGAACCCCGACTTTTGCGTGTACGACGAGCCGACGAAGTCGTACCGATACACCAAGGCGTATGTGAACCACCTCATCAAAAAGTGCTCGACTCCGGAGGGGTTCGAGGAGACTACGGGCATGGTGGCCCGCGGAAAAGCTACTGACTCGCTATCCGTGGATTGACCCTAAACCGTCCTGGGTTCTGGTGGAGACCGTGAACGCATCATGCGAGTGCGATCGTGGCAGCGCCACGAAAGTTGACCGGAGGCCCGTGAGCGGGCCGTGTCGAACCTCACGCGGCCGCGCCGCAATGGCAACATCGCTCGGAGTAGCAAGCCATATTCCGTGACATTGGAGAACGAGGCCCGAGGCGAGGGGACATCGCAAATTTCCCGATGCGCACAGGAATTACGCAGACGCTAAGGTACCCGCTGTCGCGAATATCGAGCTTGTCTGAACTCGTCACTAGGCTTGGCGTATGAGCACATCGGAAGAAGTCGATCGCTGGAAGCACGTCCTGAAACAGGCCGTCACGCCGTCCGCGATGGCCATCAACATAATGAGGAAGGCGCGGGTTGACTTCGCGACTGCGCAGGCCTCCGTCGTCATGGTCGGAACGATCACCGACCCGGTCCTCGAGCACTGGCGTACCGCTCAACCCGAAGAGGGCTCACACCTGCATGCGGTGATCGCACCCGTAATCAATGCCGTCGAAGAACTGGACCCCACCGACGTGCGCCTTCGGCCAGTGACGGACGCGCTCGATCTAATCGAGGTCGCGCAGGAACAACTGGACGCTGGTGTGACCGATTCTGAGACCGCCGACGATGTCGTGCGTGAGATGGTGCTCGACCTCAAGACGCTCGTCGTGTCGGCACGCCTGGCTCACGTCGGAGTCATGAATCTAATCGATGGCGAGTGGGACACGCGGGCCACGGCGATCAATAGCGGGCGATCGGGTGAGTCATCATTGTATGTCGACGTGATGACGTTGGAGAGCACCAACACCGAGTCGGTCACAACCGTCCCCTTCTCCGAGCTCCGAGCCTCCATTGATCCCGGCGTCGCGACAGTGCAGGAGTACATCGAGCAGGGTGAGTTCGACACGGTAGTCCAGAGCCGGTTTGCTAGTCAGTGGGTGGTCACTTTCGTCACCGAGTGGGAGTTGAACTACCGACCGCGGCTGGCGCGGATCCATGGCTGCGCGGGGCGCGACATCGCGTCCGAGCTGATGCGCGACCTCGGCTTCATGCGCAACGACTACGTTCACAAGCGCGGCATCGCCAGTTCCAAACAGGGGAGATGCAAGCGACTCAAGTGGTTCAGCAAGGGTGACAATATGCAGCCGCGCCACGAGCACTACCAGCAGCTGTTCGAGGAGTTCGAGAGGGAACGCGAGGCCTTCACCACAAAGCCGAAGCCGGTCAAGACCAGCAAGGTCGAACTCAAGGCCCAGGTGCCGCAGGTGGTAGCTGATCGCTTCAGCGCCATCGCCGGGGAGCTGGGTCTGACAGACGGCGAGGCGCTGGGCGCGGCAGTCGATGCATGGTGCGACGCGCACGAGTGACGCGCTCGGCAATTAGAACACTTGGCTTGGGTCGACGAGATGGTGTGCAATCGGGTGCGACGATGAACTGCGGAAGTAATCCACCACTTCACGACAGTCGACGCCGAGGTGTCCGATTCGCCAGTACTCGCTGACGTTGACCATGCCGAGGTGTGGATGCATCCTCGGGTCGGACCTTGGGTGGCTGGAGTGCTGCTATTTCCCTGTCGACCTTCTGGTGCTCGGCACCCGCTGACACGTCGGGCAGAAGAACGAACTTCGATTCATGAACGCCTCACGCACCATCGGCGTCTCGCAGCGCCGACACGGAAGTGCTTCGCGCCCATAGGCGTTCAGCGAGCGCTCGAAGTACCCCGACTGCCCGTTCACGTTCACGTACAGGTCGTCGAACGACGTGCCGCCGACCTTGATCGCCTCCCCCATCACGTCGGTGATGTGGTCGACGAGTTCGCCGAGCTTGGCACGCGAAATGCCCTTCGTACGACGTCGGCCGTGCAGCTGGGCACGCCACAGCGATTCATCGGCGTAGATGTTGCCGACGCCGGAGATGACGGTCTGGTCGAGGATCGCGCGCTTGATCTCGGTGTCACGGCGACGCAGCGCCGAGACGACGGCGTCGCGGTCGAAGCTCTCCTCGAACGGGTCTGCGGCGATGTGCGCCACCGACTCGGGGAGCTTGCGGGCACCGGTGTCGACGAGGTCGTCGAGCAGCCAGCCGCCGAAGGTCCGCTGGTCGACGAAGCGGAGTTCGTGCCCGTCGTCGAGCACTGCGCGGATTCGCAGATGGATCGGGTCGTCGCTCCCCTGCTCCGCGATCAGCATCTGACCGCTCATGCCCAGATGCACGACCGCCGCGACCTCGTCGGCGGGGTCGGAGGCGAGCAGCCACATGTACTTGCCGCGACGTTCGACGCCGTCGAAGTGCTTGCCGCGCAATCGACTGGCGAGGTCGACGCCGCCGCCGACATGACGTCGGACAGCACGCGGATGCAGGACCTCGACGTCGCGGACGGTCCGACCGGCCAGATGCACGGCGAGACCGCGGCGGATGGTCTCCACTTCGGGGAGTTCAGGCACGATTCGACTCCAGAGCAGAAGGGTGAGGAGTCAGGTCACTCGGCGCGCTCGTCGAGCGCTTTCCACGCGAGCTCCGCAGCGTGCTGCTCGGCTTCCTTCTTGGTCTTGCCGACGCCCTGACCGAGGTCTTCCCCGCCGACCACGGCGACGGCGGTGAACTCCTTGTCGTGGTCCGGACCGGTGGAGGTGATGGTGTACTGCGGCTGGCCGAGGTTCTTCTCGGCCGACAGCTCCTGCAGCGAGGTCTTCCAGTCGAGGCCGGCGCCGAGGCGACCGGCGCGCTCGATGATCGGCTCGAAGAGGTTCATGATGACGGTCTTGGAGACCTCGATGCCATGGTCGAGGAAGATCGCACCGAAGACCGACTCCAGCCCGTCGGCCAGGATGGAGGCCTTGTCGCGGCCGCCGGTCAACTCCTCGCCGCGACCCAGGTGCAGGTGCGCCCCGAGGCCGCCCTCCCCGAGCTCGCGGGCGACGTCGGCCAGAGCATGCATGTTGACGACGCTCGCACGGATCTTCGCCAACTCGCCCTCGGGCCGATCGGGGAACCCGACGTAGAGGCGTTCGGTGACGACGACGCCGAGCACCGCGTCGCCGAGGAACTCGAGACGCTCGTTGGTCGGCAGGCCGCCGTTCTCGTACGCGTACGACCGGTGCGTCAGAGCGAGCTGCAGGAGTTCGTCGCTGATCTCGATGCCGAGAACGTCAGTGAGCAGTTTCGGGTCCGGACGCTTACTCACTTGCCTTCGGCCTCCCCATCGGTGGTCTCGAGTCGATCGGCGAGCTTCGCCCACCGCGGATCGATGATGTCGTGACCGTGATCGGGTTCGGCGTCGGCCAGCTTGACCCCGCAGATCGGGCACAGTCCCGGGCAGTCGGGACGGCACAGGGGCGACAGCGGGAGGTCGGACGCGATCGTGTCGATGACGACCTGCTCCAGGTCGATCTCCTCGTCGACGATCCGCTCCACCTCTTCGTCCTCGTCGGCGGTGCGGTCGGTTTCGCTGTCCGGGTAGACGAACAGCTCGGTGAGGTACGCCGACACGTCCTGTTCCAGCGGATCGAGGCATCGCGAGCACTGCCCGTCGGCGTGGCCGCCGACGGTGCCGGTCACGAGAACGCCCTCGGACACGGACTCGAGCCGGAGGTCGAACTCGATTCGACCACCGGCCGGAATCCCGATCATCTCCGCACCGATGCGCTCGGGGGTGTCGAAGGACCACGCCTTCTCGGTCAGCGAACCGGCACGACGCGGCACCGACCGGACGTCGATCACGAATCCAGAATCAGTCACTCAGACGATGTTACTTCGTCGAGCCCTGGAGCAACGACCGGCCGTTCAGCCCGCCATCTGGGCGGGGCCGCGCTGCGGCTCGGCGTCGACGCCGTGCGGGTACTCGACGTAGTCGTGCACGCCGGCACCGGTGCGCAACTGCTGACGACCGCGGTTCACCGAACGCAGGGTTCCGGTGAGGATCTCCTCGAAGTCGGCGAGCTTGTCGTCGACGTAGATGTCGCAGTCGCCGCGCAGGCGGTCGGACTCGGCGTGGGCGGCGTCGACGATGCGTTCGGCCTCCGACTTCGCGGCGGCCACGACCTCCGACTCGGAGACGAGTCGCTGCTGTTCGGCGATGCCGTCGGCGACGGACTTCTCGTAGGAGGAGTTGCCCGCCTCGACGACGCGGCCGGCCTCGGCGCGGGCGCGACCGGTGACCGCCTCGTACTCGCGGGCGGCGCTGTGCTCGAGACGCTGGGCCTCGTCGGTGGCGTCGCCGACGATCGCGTTGGCGTTGCCGGTGGCCTCGTCGATCATCCGGTCCGCGCGCGCCTTGGACTCGGCCAGGATGCGGTCGGCCTCGGCGCGGGCGTGCGCGAGCATCGACTCGGAGTCGTTCTCGGCGCCGGTGATGAGGCGATCCGACTGCTCACGCGCGTTGGAGATGAGGGTGTCGCGCTCGTCGAGCACGTCCTGGGCGTCGTCGAGCTCGCCGGGCAGCGCGTCGCGCAGCTCGTCGAGCAGATCCAGCACGTCGCTCCGGGGAACGACGCATCCGGCGGTCATCGGCACGGTGCGTGCCTCTTCGACGATCGCAACCAACTCGTCGAGGGCTTCAAATACGCGGTACACGGTTTCTCCGATCCGGCACAGCCTCGGTTCGGCGGCCATTGATGTTTCTGAGGCCATTGTGCCGAATGTTGCCGCTGTGACTAAGGAGGCAGGGCGGGCGTGTCGGAGTCGAGAAGGTTAAATCGCGCGGGTTCCGGCGATCCGGTCGAGCAGCGCGGTGTGGATGTGCTCCGAGAGATACGGGGTCACATCGCCGCCGAGCTTGGCGACCTCCTTCACCAGGGAGCTCGACACGTGCGCGAACCGCGGATCGGTGAGCATGAAGTAGGTCTCGCATCCGGTCAGCTCGCGGTTCATCTGCGCCATCGGCAGTTCGTACGCGAAGTCCGTCTCCGAGCGCAGACCCTTCACCATGGTGTCGGCGTTCTCCTCGGTGAGGAGATCGACGACGAGTCCGGTCCAAATGCGCACCTCGACGTTCGGCATGTCCGCGCAGTCCTCCTCGATCAAGGCGATCCGCTCGTCGACGTTGAACATCCCCTGCTTGTTGGGATTGACGACGACGGCGACGACGACGCGATCGAAGCGCGCGGCGGTGCGCTCGACGACGTAGCGGTGACCGAGGGTGAACGGATCGTACGAACCGGGACAGACAGCAGCACTCATGTCTGCCGAATCTACTTGGCTCCAGGCGTACGCGGAGTCATCGGTACACAGTCAGCGGCTCGCCATGAGCACGACGCTGTCGCCGTATTTCTTGGCCGCGACCTCCTCGAGCCCCTCGGGCCAGGTGATGTCGTCACTGCGCCGACCTCGCTCCACCACCACCCAACCGTCCTTCGACAGCATGGCGACGCAGCCGGCGATCACGGCGTCGACCGTCTCCGTCGGCACCTCGTACGGCGGATCCAGGAAGATGAGATCGAACTCCGACGACGGCGCAGCGACGAACGATTCGACGCTGCGGTTGACGATCCGGACGCGCGCGCCCGCACCGCACACCGCGATGTTGTCGCGCAGCACGCCGGCCGCCCGACGATCCGATTCGACGAGGACGGCGGACGCCGCACCTCGCGAGACCGCCTCGATCCCGAGCGCGCCGGTACCCGCATACAGGTCGAGGACACGAACCTCGGAGAGGTCCATGCGGGAGCCGAGCATGGAGAAGACCGCCTCGCGCACGCGGTCGGAGGTGGGGCGCGTCGTGTCGGCCGGAACCGAGAGTCGACGGCCGCGGAATTCGCCGGCGATGATTCTGGTCATATCGTCGACCATCTTAACCAGCGCAGCGCAGTACCGTTGTCGGCATGCGCACTCGAACCGCCGCGTGGACGCCCGCTCCGGCCACCGTCGCCGACTCGGATCCTCAGCAGCGCGCCGAGCTGCTCGCCGACCACCTCGCCGGGCGACGGGTCGTGGCACTGACCGGCGCAGGCATCTCCACGTCGTCGGGCATCCCCGACTACCGGAGTCCGGGGTCACCGAAGCGGAACCCGATGACGATCGACGCCTTCCTCTCCTCTCCGGAGAGCCGTCGCCGTTACTGGGCGCGCAATCACCTGGGGTGGCGACACATGGACGCCGCACAGCCGAACGCCGCCCACCGCGCCCTGGTGTCGCTGCAGGAGCAGGGCGTCGTCACCGGAGTCATCACGCAGAACGTCGACATGCTCCACATGAAGGCCGGTTCCCACCCGGTGATCGATCTGCACGGCTCATACGGCCGCGTCCGCTGCCTCGACTGCGGCGCGGTGATCTCACGGCACCGCCACGCCGAGGCGCTCGAGGCCGCCAACCCCGGCTTCACCCGCCGCGTCGCCTCGCGCGGCGCGATCGAAGTGGCACCCGACGCCGACGCCGCACTGGAGGTTATCGGCGACTTCGTGATGCTCCCCTGTTCGAACTGCGGAGGCATCCTCAAACCCGACATCGTCTACTTCGGTGAGACCGTGCCCAAAGCGACCGTCGAGCGGGCGTTCGCGATGGTCGACGACGCCGACGCGATCCTGGTCGCCGGGTCGTCATTGACGGTCATGTCCGGTCTCCGCTTCGCTCGGAGGGCCGCAGCAGCAGACAAACCGGTCTTCATCGTGAATCGCGGGGGAACTCGCGGCGACGAGCTCGCCGAACTCAAGATCGACCACCGCTGCGAAGTGATCCTGCCCACAGCCGCGAGCCTCATCAAATCCCGCCGTTCTGCGTTACTGTGATGTATGCCACAGACATTGCTTGAACTGCACAAAGGTTAGAGCTTCACCGACCAATGTCGCCGTGGACCTGACTTTCACTTGAACGACCGATAGCCTCGGTCACGTCATGAACCCGATTGAGAACACACCGGAGACAGACACCGGAAATACGGTCGCCTTTCGGCGGCCGCGGGCCCGTGATGGAAAAAGAATCTGGGAAATCGCTCGTGATTCGCGAGTATTGGACGTTAATTCGCCCTACGCCTATGTTCTTTGGTCACAGGATTTTTCCGAGACGTCAATCGTGGCGGAGATCGACGGCGACGTCGTCGGTTTCGTCACCGGTTACCGCAGGCCGACAGCCCCCGACACCCTCATGGTGTGGCAGGTGGCCGTCGACGATGCGCAGCGCGGCAAGAAGATCGCACGACGCATGCTGTGCGAGCTCTTCGAGCACTGCGCGCCCGCCGGCGTGGTAGCCATCAACACCACGATCAGCCCCGATAACGAGGCGTCACAGCGACTGTTCGCAGGCGCTGCCCGAGCCCTCGGCCTGCGCTTCACGCGCGAGCCGTTCTTCAGCGCAGATCTGTTCCTCGACTCGCATCAGCCCGAGGATCTGTATCTGCTTACGCCGGCGGCCGCCGCTGAGTGACCCCGGCAGGACCCACGAGGAAAACTCGAAACAATGACTATCGAAACTGCACTGGACGATCGAACCTTCACCACGCACGAATCTGAAGTCCGTTCCTACTGCCGTGCCTGGCCGGCCGTCTTCGACACGGCCCAGGGAAGCTGGATCACCGACGTCGACGGAAATCGCTACCTCGACTTCTTCGCAGGCGCAGGAGCACTCAATTACGGGCATAACAACCCGGCACTGAAAAACGCTCTCGTGGAATACATCTCGCGAGACGGCATCACTCACGGCCTCGATATGTCGACCGTCGCGAAGGGCGAATTCCTCGAGGCCTTCGCCGCGAAGATCCTCGAGCCCCGCGGCCTGAACTACAAGGTTCAGTTCCCCGGCCCCACCGGCACCAACGCAGTGGAGGCCGCACTCAAGCTCGCCCGCAAGGTCACCGGCCGCGAGGCGATCATCAACTTCACCAATGCCTTCCACGGCATGACCCTCGGCTCGCTGGCCGTCACCGGCAACTCGATGAAGCGCAACGGCGCGGGCATCCCGCTGGTGCACGCCACCCCGATGCCGTTCGACAACTACTTCGACGGCGTCGTCGAGGACTTCAACTGGTTCGAGCGCGTCCTGGACGACTCCGGATCGGGCTTCAACCGCCCGGCCGCCGTCATCGTGGAGACCGTTCAGGGCGAGGGCGGCGTCAACGTCGCGCGCGCCGAGTGGCTCCGCGGACTCGCCGATCTCTGCAAGCGCCGCGACATCCTGCTGATCGTCGACGACGTGCAGATGGGCTGCGGACGCACCGGCGACTTCTTCTCGTTCGAGGAGGCCGGCATCGTCCCGGACATCGTGACGCTGTCGAAGTCGATCGGCGGCTACGGCCTGCCGATGGCGCTCACGCTCATCAAGCCCGAACTCGACGTCTGGGAGCCCGGCGAGCACAACGGCACGTTCCGCGGCAACAACCCCGCGTTCGTCACCGCAACCGAAGCCATCAACAAGTACTGGTCCGACGACCAGCTGTCGGTGCAGGTCAAGGCGAAGGGCATGGAGATCGCTCAGGCCTTCGACGAGCTCTGCAGCCGCCACGAGGGCCTCTCGCACCGCGGTCGCGGCATGGTTCAGGGCCTCGTCTTCGAGCAGGCCGAACTCGCCGACCGCACCTGCGAGATCGCCTTCGGCAAGGGTCTGCTCGCCGAGACCTCCGGCCCGAACTCCGAGGTCGTGAAGCTGCTCCCGCCGCTCACGCTCACCAGTGAAGAACTCGCTCAGGGTCTGGCCATCCTCAGCGAAGCCGTCGACGAAGCCATCAAGGAGAACAACGCATGATCGTCCGCACCACCGAGGAGATCACCGGCACCGAACGCGAGGTGGCCGACCCGAAGGGAAACTGGGTCTCCAAGCGGATCGTGCTCGGTGGCGACGGGGTCGGCTTCTCGTTCCACGAGACCACCATCGCGGCGGGCTCGGTCAACGAGTTCCACTACGCCAACCACATCGAGGCCGTCTGGCTGGTCGAGGGCAAGGGCAGCCTCCTCGATCGAGAGACCGGTGAGGTGTACCCGCTCGCCGCGGGCAGCATGTACCTCCTGAACGGACACGAGCGCCACACGGTGACCGTCGAGGAGCAGATGCGCATGCTGTGCGTCTTCAATCCCCCGGTCGTCGGCACCGAGGTGCACGACGAGAACGGCGTCTACCCGCTGGTCCCGGTACCCGCCCCGGCTGTCGAGGGCAAGCACCGCCGCTGACTCCCCAAACGACGATCCCCTCCCCCGATTCGGGCGGAGGGGATCTCGTCGTCGGTGGAGGTTCAGGCCAGCGGCACCAGGTCGTCGGCGTGGACCACGGCGCGCTGCAGGTCCTGCGGCAGTTCGGAGGTGGAGTGGCCGATCATCGTCGCGACGTCGTCGGCGTCGTACGACGTGACGCCGCGCGCCCGGACCGCGCCCGACTTGTCGAGCAGCTCCACCACGTCGCCGTCGGAGAAATCGCCCGACAGCGCGACGATCCCGGCGGGCAGCAGCGATCGGCGTCGTGCGGTGACGGCGGCGATCGCGCCGTCGTCGAGGGTCAGCGAGCCGTGGGTCTCGGCGGCGTGACGCACCCAGAACCGTCGGGCGGACAGGCGCGTCGGCCGCGCCTTGAAGACGGTGCCGACCGAGGCGTCGCCGAGTGCCGCAGCGGCGTCGGACGCCGCGGCGAGCAGGACCGGAACACCGGAGTCGGCGGCCAGTCGCGCCGCGGCCAGCTTGGACGCCATGCCGCCGGTGCCGAGCGCACCGCCGGTGCCCGCGATCACCCCGTCGAGGTCCTCGGGGCCGTCGACCTCTTCGATCAGCCGTGCGGGCTGCCCGTCGGGCCCGGGCTTGCGGGGGTCGCCGGTGTAGAGACCGGCGACGTCGGACAGCAGGACCAGGGCGTCGGCGTGCACCAGGTGTGCGACGAGCGCTGCGAGGCGGTCGTTGTCGCCAAACCGGATCTCGTTAGTCGCCACGGTGTCGTTCTCGTTGACCACGGCCACCGCGTGCAGGGCACGGAGACGATCCAGTGTGCGTTGGGCGTTGGCGGTGTGCGACCGGTTGGAGATGTCATCGGCGGTCAGCAGGACCTGGCCGACGACACGGTCGTAGCGGGCGAAGGACGTCCCCCAGGCGTGCGCGAGGAGGAGTTGCCCGACGCTCGCCGCG
The DNA here is from genome assembly GCF_001305675.1 of Gordonia phthalatica. Lineage (NCBI taxonomy): Bacteria > Bacillati > Actinomycetota > Actinomycetes > Mycobacteriales > Gordoniaceae > Gordonia > Gordonia phthalatica. The sequence goes on along the minus strand of NZ_CP011853.1, from coordinate 1,782,626 downwards.
GCCTGCTTGGTCGCGAGATCGCGCGGACGCTTCTTGAGGCCGAGCGGCGCGATGCCCGCTCCGACGGCTCCGGACGACACGACGATCACGTCGGACCCCGCCCGCATCCGCGCTTCGAGGGCGTCTGCGAGGGCGTCGAGGCGGGCGAGGTCGATCCCGTCGGACATCTCGGTGACCGCGGACGAACCGATTTTGACGACGATGCTGCGGGCGCCGGCGATGTTCGCGCGCGCCTGACTCATCGTGGGCCCGCCGACGGCGGCGGGCACCGCCTCACTGCTCATCGTCGACAGCGTTCTCCGCATGGTCGTCGACACCGGCATCGTCGTCATCGAAGTCGTCGGCGTCGCCCCAACCCAGTTCGGTGTCGTCGCTGGCCTCGCGTCGAGCCTTACGGGCGAGTTTGCGTTCGGCGGCGCCGATCCGCTCGTTGCGCTCCAGGCGGACGTCGGTGCCGCGGCCGGTGACCGGCACGGCGTCGCCCATCGGGGTGGTCGGCTCCCAGTCGAAGGTGACCGCACCGATGGTGACCGACGCCCCCGGCTGCGCACCGCGTTTGACCAGCTCGGCTTCCACGCCGAGACGGTTCAGGCGATCCGCGAGGTAGCCGACGGCCTCGTCGTTCTCGAACTGCGTCTGCCGGATCCACCGTTCGGGCTGGGCACCGCGCACGATGAAGCCGCCCTCGATGTCGGGATCGTCGACGATGGTGAAACCGCTCTCGTCGACGGCGCGCGGACGGATCACCGGCCGCTTGGCCACCGGCTTGGCGTGCTTCGAGCGGTACTCGCGGACCATCTCCGCCAGCGCGTACGTCAGCTCCGACAGGCCCAGGTGTGCGACGGCGGAGATCCGGAAGACCGGCCAGCCGCGTTCGGCGATCTCCGCCTCCACCAGGTCGGCGAGTTCGGCCGCGTCGGGGATGTCGATCTTGTTGAGGATGACGATCCGCGGGCGGTCGGCGAGGTCGCCGAGCGAGTGGTCGGCGACCAGCGCGGGCTGGTACGCGGCGAGTTCGGCTTCGAGCGCATCGATGTCCGAGACCGGGTCGCGGCCCGGTTCGAGGGTGGCGCAGTCGACGACGTGAGCGAGGACCGCGCACCGCTCCAGGTGGCGAAGGAAGTCCAGTCCCAGCCCGCGGCCGTCGGAGGCTCCGGGGATCAGTCCGGGGACGTCGGCGACGGTGAAGACCTCGGCACCGGCGGTCACCACGCCCAGGTTGGGCGCGAGAGTCGTGAACGGGTAGTCGGCGATCTTCGGCTTGGCGGCCGAGAGGACCGAGACCAGCGACGACTTGCCCGCGGACGGGAAGCCGACGAGGCCGACGTCGGCGACCGACTTGAGCTCCAGGACCAGTTCCCGCTCTTCGCCCGGCTCCCCGAGGAGCGCGAAGCCGGGGGCCTTGCGGGCCCGCGACGCCAGAGCGGCATTGCCCAGTCCCCCGCGACCGCCCTGGGCCGCGATGAACTCGGTCCCCTCGCCGACCAGGTCTGCGAGGATCTCACCGTCGTCGCCGATCACCACGGTGCCGTCGGGAACCGGCAGGATCAGATCCTGTCCGGTGCGCCCCGCGCGGTTGCCGCCCTGCCCGGGTTGGCCGTTGGTGGCGCGCGCGTGCGGCCGGAAATGGAAATCGAGGAGGGTGTGCACCTGCGGGTCGACGACCAGCCGCACATCTCCGCCGCGACCGCCGTTACCGCCGTCGGGGCCGCCGAGCGGCTTGAACTTCTCGCGATGAACCGATGTGCAGCCGTGACCGCCGTTGCCTGCGGTCGCGTCGATCTTCACGCGGTCGACGAAGCGTGACATTCTCTCGCCTTCCTCGAAAATTGCTGGGAATACGAAAAAGGGCGGGTGTGGGCCCTGAACGACCCTACCCGCCCTCTTTCAAAGAGCTGTGATTCCGGTGCCGGGTCAGACTTCGGCCGGCTCCGGGACGATGTTCACGGTCTTGCGTCCGCGCTTCACGTCGAACTTCACTGCGCCCGCCTCGAGAGCGAACAGCGTGTCGTCCTTGCCGCGGCCGACGTTGACGCCCGGGTGGAACTTGGTGCCGCGCTGACGGATCAGGATCTCGCCCGCGTTGACCTGCTGGCCACCGAAGCGCTTGACGCCGAGGCGCTGAGCATTTGAATCGCGACCGTTCCGAGTACTGGACGCGCCCTTCTTACTTGACATCTGACTGTCCTCCTAGATGTTCGAAACGAGCGAGATTACTTGATACCGGTGACCTTGAGGACCGTCAGCGGCTGACGGTGACCCTGGCGCTTGTGGTAGCCGGTCTTGTTCTTGAACTTGTGGATCTTGATCTTCGGGCCCTTGACGTGCTCGAGAACCTCGCCCGTGACGGAGACAGCAGCAAGCTTGTCAGCGTCGGTGGTCAGGTTTGCACCATCGACGAGCAGCGCCACGGGGAGCTGCACCGAGCTTCCGGGCTCGCCGTCGATCTTCTCGACCTTCACAATGTCGCCCTCTGCGACCTTGTACTGCTTACCGCCGGTCTTGACGATCGCGTACGTTGCCATTGCCGCTGTCCTCTTACTCGTCTCATCGGGCCGAAATCTGCGGGTCATCCCCCGCGGAATCGGCATTCTCTTGGTGTGTATGTCCCCGAGCTCACGTACTCGGGAACCCCTCCAGCTACTGCGCGCAACAATGAGCACGCCTGCGGGAGGCGACTTGTCAAGGCTACGGTACCGCGCCTATCCAGGTCAAACTCTCGGCGCGCCGGGTGCGCGCCGAGAGCAAGGTCACTCTGCGGTCGGCGGCGGGCCCGCCACGCGACGACCGCTGCGGCGCCGCGAGGACCGCTTGACGGCCACGATCGGCTCGCTCGCCTGCGGTGCGACGGTGGTCACCGGCGCCTGATCGACGACCGTCTCCGAGGTGGTCTCGGCCGCCGCTTCGACCGCACCGGTGGGGCCGGCGGTGCGGCGGACCGCACGACGTCGACGACGGGTCGCGCCGGTCGGCGCCTGCGGTGCGGACTCGACCGGCTTCTCGACGGTCTTCTCGACCGTCTCGGCCTTCTCGGTCTTCGCCACGACCGCGGTCTCCTCGACCACCGTCGTCTTCTCCACCACCGTCGTCGTCTCGACGACGACGGTCTCGTCCGCAGCCTGTTCCGGATGCTCGCCGTGCGCCATGGCGCGGAACATCGGATGCTCGGCGGCGGGCTTGTGCGGTGCCTTGGCCTGCGCGTCGGCGTGCTGTCCGCTCGCCTGGTTCTGGTTGTCGTGCTGCTGTGTGGACGACTGCTGCTGCGACGGCTGATCGTTGCCGCGTCGACGCGACCGCCGCGAGCGACGCGACCCGGAGTCGCCTCCCCCGCGATTCGCATCCTCCGACGGGCGGACCTCGATCGGGTTCGCGTGGACGATCACGCCGCGACCCGAGCACGCGGTGCACGTGGTCGAGAAGGCTTCGAGGAGTCCGGTGCCCAGCCGCTTGCGGGTCATCTGCACCAGGCCCAGCGAAGTGACCTCCGAGACCTGATGCCGGGTGCGGTCACGAGCGAGCGCCTCGGTGAGTCGACGCAGGACCAGATCCCGGTTGGACTCGAGGACCATGTCGATGAAGTCGACGATGATCATGCCGCCGATGTCGCGCAAGCGCATCTGCCGCACGATCTCCTCGGCCGCCTCCAGGTTGTTGCGGGTGACCGTCTCCTCGAGGTTGCCGCCCGACCCGGTGAACTTGCCGGTGTTGACGTCGACGACGGTCATCGCCTCGGTGTGCTCGATGATCAGCGTGCCGCCGGACGGCAGCCACACCTTGCGGTCGAGCGCCTTCGCGAGCTGCTCGTCGATCCGGTGAACGTTGAAGGAGTCCGGCGCGTCGGCGTGGTCCTTCTCGAACTTCTCCAGTCGCTCGGACAGGTCGGGTGCCACGTCGCCGACGTAGCCGGAGACCTGCGCCCATGCGCGGTCACCCTCGATGACGAGCTTGCGGAAGTCCTCGTTGAACAGGTCGCGGACCACGCGGACCAGCAGGTCGGGCTCTTCGTAGAGGGCCTTCGGAGTTCCCGACGCCTTCGCCTTGTGCTCCTCCGCTGCGGCCTCGATGCTCTTCCACTGCGCTTCCAAGCGCTCGATGTCGGAACCGAGGTCCTCGGCGCTGACACCCTCGGACGCGGTGCGGATGATGACACCGGCCTCGTCGGGGACCAGCTTGGCCAAGATCTGCTTGAGGCGCTTGCGCTCGGTGTCCGGGAGCTTGCGGCTGATGCCGGTGGACGTGCCGCCGGGCACGTACACCAGGTAGCGGCCGGCCAGGGAGATCTGCGTGGTCAGGCGTGCGCCCTTGTGCCCGATCGGGTCCTTGCTGACCTGGACCAAGACGTGATCGCCCGGCTTGAGCGCCTGCTCGATCTTCCGCGATCCACCGTCGAGGCCCGCGGCCTCCCAGTTGACCTCACCGGCGTACAGGACGCCGTTGCGGCCGCGGCCGATGTCGACGAACGCGGCCTCCATGCCGGGCAGCACGTTCTGGACGCGGCCGAGGTAGATGTTGCCGACCATGGACTGCGAGGTCTCGGTGGTGACGAAGTGCTCCACCAGGACGCCGTCTTCGAGGACGGCGATCTGCGTGTAGTCCTCGGTCGGGACGGCGTGCGGCTCGGCCGCATTGATCGCACTGTTGGCCGACCTCTCGCGGACCACCATGACGCGCTCCACCGATTCGCGGCGAGCCAGGAACTCCGACTCGGTCAAGATCGGCGGGCGCCGACGACCGGCGTCGCGACCGTCACGGCGACGCTGACGCTTGGCCTCGAGTCGAGTGGAACCGGAGATGCCCTGCACCTCGTCGCGAACCCGCTTGCTGCGCGGCTCACGCTCGTGAACCACCGTGTTGGGCGGATCGTCGTGCGATGCGTTGTCGTCTCCGTCGGATCCACCGCGGCGACGGCGACGACGGCGACGGCGCTTGCTCGACGGGACACCGGAGTTGTCGTCGTCGCCGGAGCCTGACTCGGTCGACGCGGCATCCGCTGCGTCGCCGTTCTCAGCGTCGCCGTTCTCAGCGGCACCGTTCTCGGCGTCCGCGTCCTTGCTCGGGGGCTTGCCGTCATCGGAGTCGCTCTGCTCGGCGTCGGCCTCGTCCGACGTCGACTGATCGCTGCCGCTGTGCTCGGTTCCGTCGTTCTCGGCGTTCTCCGACGCCTGGTCACCGCGTCCGCGTCCGCGCCCGCGACGTCCGCGGCGGCGGCGACGCGACCTGCTCTCACCGTGCTCGTCTTTCGATCCGTCGGCCTGGTCGGCGTCGGTCGCATCGCTCGTGTCGGCGTCGGCCTCGCTCGCGTCTGCTGCGACGGCCTGTGCGGAGTCGACCTCGACGGAGGCGTCGACCGACGGCTCGGTGTCGACGGCGGCCGTCTCGACCGCGGTCTCCGACTCGACGGCCTCGGTCGAGATCTCCTCGACGGGTTCGGTCTCCTCGGCGACCTTCTTGGTCTTCTTGGTACCGGACTTCTTGCCCGACTTCTTCGCGGGCTTGTCGCCCTTCTCGGCCTTCTCAGCCTTTTCGTGCTTGTTGGCCTTCTCGCCCTTGCTCGACTTCTCGGCCTTCGCGGGCTTGTCAGCCTTCTTCGCGGCCTTCTTCGCCGACGGCGCAGACTCCTCGCCCTGGGAGGCGGAGAGGAACAGCGGAGCGGTGGCCTCGCTGCGCGCGACGGACACCGGCTCCACCTTCTCCACCGAGGAGAAGAGCGACGCCTGAGCTGCGGTGTCGGCGCTCGGGCTGTCTGCGCTCGGGGCGTCGGAGCCGCCTGCACTCGGCGTCTCCGCCGGAGTCTCGACGGCGCCGCTGATGCGGAGCTCGACGGCTTCTGCGTCGGCTCGCGAGATCGACGACTGCGCGGTGCGCGCCGTCACCCCCATCTCCTGCAGGTGCGCCAACACCTGCTTGCTGGTCAGTCCCAGCGTGCGCGCGAGTGCGTGCACGCGGAGACGGAGGGGGAATTTTTCCGCTGACTGATCCGCCGTAGCGTCAGCCGGCGACCCGTTATCGGTCACGTGGTCTCCTCAAGACCCCCGGGCGCGTCGAAGACAAGCAACGCGGCCACGCGAGGGCCTTTCCTATGTGTGCCGGTCTGGACGACCGGGTGTTATGTGGTCTTCGCGTCGTCATGACGCCTTGCTTGACGCAGGCCTCGGGCCACAGCCGGACCCCTGTGGGAGTCAGACGGAACCGGGTACCTCAAAACTGGCTGTGCGTCGGCCGTCAGCACCAAAGCGTGATGCCGACGACTAGGCAAGTATCCCACATCACGGGCGTCTGCCCGCACACGAGTGGAGAAATGGCTCTTGCGCGCCGCGTTGCGGAACGGAAATCAGGAGTTCAGAGCGGGAAACCAGAGTGCGATCTCACGGGCCGCGGACTCGGGCGAGTCCGACCCGTGGACGATGTTGTACTGGGTCTCGAGGGCGAAGTCGCCGCGCACGGTTCCCGGCGTGGCCTTCTCGACGGGATCGGTGCCGCCGGCGAGCTGACGGAACGCAGCGATGGCGCGCGGGCCCTCCACGACGGCCGCGACCAGCGGACCCGACGTGATGAACTCGATGAGCGAGCCGTAGAACGGGCGCTCGGCGTGCTCCGCGTAATGCTGTCCCGCGACCTCTTCGGTCACGGTGCGCAGCTCGAGTGCGGCCAGGGTGAGGCCCTTGCGCTCGATACGAGCGATCACTTCGCCGACCAGTCCGCGCTGGACGCCGTCGGGCTTGATGAGGACGAGAGTCTGTTCAGTCACGGGAGTCACTGTAATGGAGTGCACCCCGATCACGCCGATCGAGTGGCGGCTACTTGGGGCAGTACTGCTTCTCGACGGCGTAGAAGCCGTAGTTGAACAGGCCGCCGCTGCTGTCGGGCCCGTCGACGATGATCTGCAGGCAGGCACCCGGCGTCTGCTTGGCCGACTTCAGTTCGCGTTCGAGGTTCGTGGCCATGCCGCGGTTGGCGTCCACGTAGGCGGGCGGCACGGGCAGGTTGCGGATCACGTCGTCGGCGCCGCGGTCCTCCAGCCACAGGGTGGCCGACCGGGTGGCGAGGTAGCCGAGGGCGCCGTCGCGGACGGGCATCGGGAAGCTCGGCTCGGGAAGTCCGTCGAGTTGCGACTCGGAGGGTGTCGCGGACGTGCTCGGCGCAGCAGAGGCGATCGGACCGGACACCGCCAACGGCGCGATCATGGCCGCGCTCGCCGCGAGAACCCCCGCGGCCGCCACTCGACGAGTCCGTCCGAACACGGTGCTGTACTTGCCCATATCTCCACTCTCACGAAGTCTCGAGGTCCCCGCCCCCCGATCACCGCCGGCCACCGCCCCCGTGGCGTCCGGCACAACAAGTCGTGAGTGTAACCGAAAGTACCGAGGAAGCCGAGTCACCCCGCTGTCGATCGTTCAGTGGACGTGACGGAAGTCCTCGCCACGCCGGGACCTCAGACCGGATGCTGTCCGTACAGGCGGCCCTGTTCGATGCGTTTGGCGACGTCGCGCTTGATGTACGCGATGTAGATCCAGACGCACAGGAAGACCGCGCCGACGACGGCGATGGACCAGTGGAAGAACCCGCCGCCGATCACGAAGGCCTGCATCACGAGGTTGATCTCCAGCGCGTGAGGCTTACCCTGTCGACCCGACAGCAGGATAAGCACCAGCACCACGACGCCCAGGTACAGGCCCGACGCCCACGTGACGCCCGCGTCGGTCAGCTTCGCGACCACCGGGAACGCCAGTGCGACGACGATGACCTCCAGGATCAACGTGCCCGCCATGACCCCGCGGAAGCCCTTCCACGGGTCGTTGGTCGGCGGCGTGAACTGTCGGGGAGTCGACTTCTCGGTCATGACGGCTCCTTGCCGAAGAGGGTGCGTGCGGCGCCCGCAGTGACCACGGAGCCGGTGATGACGACGCCCGCGCCGGACACCGAGCCGTTCTCGTCGGCCTCCTCGGCGAGGGCGATCGCGGCCTCGACCGCGTCGGGCAGGAAGGGTTCGATCACCACGCGGTCCTCGCCGAAGACCTGGTTTGCAATGTCGGCGAGCGCGTCGGTGTCGAGGGCTCGGGGTGAGCCGTTGTTGGTCAGGACGACGACGTCCAGGACCGGCTCGAGTTCGGTCAGCACACCGCGGACGTCCTTGTCGCCGAGGACGCCGATCACGCCGATGAGCCTGCGGAAGTCGAACTCTGAGACGAGTGCTTGCGCGAGCGCCCGCGCACCGTGCGGATTGTGCGCGGCGTCGATGAAGACGCTGGGGGCGCCGCGGAGGCGCTCCAGGCGGCCGGGACTGGCCACGGCCGCGAACCCGAGGCGGACGGCCTCGACGTCGAGCTGCCGGTCGGCGCCTGCGCCGAAGAAGGCTTCGACGGCCGCGAGGGCGAGCGCCGCGTTCTGCGCCTGATGCGCCCCGTGGAGGGGCAGGAAGATCTCGTCGTACACGCCGCCGAGTCCGCGGATGGTGAGCATCTGTCCGCCGACCGCGGTCACCGCGTCGACGACCGTGAACTCCGAGTCCTGCCGCGCGACGATGGTGCCCGCCTCGACGGCGGCGCGCAGCAGCACATCGGTGACCTCCGGTGCCTGCGGCGCGATGACGGTGATGGGGTCCATCGGAATCACCCGGTCCGGCTGGCCCGCCTTGATGATGCCCGCCTTCTCCCCCGCGATCGCCGCGAGAGTGTCACCGAGATAATCGGCGTGATCCATCGCGATCGGCGTGATGACCGCGACCTGGCTGTTGATCACGTTGGTGGCGTCCCACCGTCCGCCCATGCCGGTCTCGATGACCGCGACCTCGACGGGAGCCTCGGCGAAGGCCGCGTAGGCGAGCGCGGTCAGCACCTCGAATTTGCTCATCCGCGGGCCGCCGCTCTCGGTGGACGAGTCGTCGACCATCGTGATGTACGGCTCGATGTCGCGGTAGGTGTCGACGTAGGTGCGCGCCGGGATCGGCGCACCGTCGATCGCGATCCGCTCGGTCACCAGCTGCAGGTGCGGGCTGGTGACCCGTCCGGTGCGACGGTGGAACGCCTGCAGCAGCGAGTCGATCATCCGGGTGACGGAGGTCTTGCCGTTGGTGCCCGCGATGTGGATCGACGGGTAGGCGTGCTGCGGATTCCCGAGCAGTTCCATCAGCGCGGTGATGCGCGTCAGGGACGGCTCGATCTTGGTCTCCGGCCAGCGGGTGTCGAGCTCGGCCTCGAGCGCGTGGAGTTCGGCGAGATCGTCGTCGGAGTCGGTCACGCGGCTCACTTCTCACCCAGCGCGACGAGCTTGGCCTTGAGTCGTTCCACCTCGGCGACGGCCAGCTCCTGGCGCGCCTTGATCTTCGCGACGACCTTCTCCGGTGCCTTCGAGAGGAACTGCTCGTTGCCGAGCTTGCCGGTGGTTCCTGCCAGCTCCTTCTCGGCGGCGGCGAGGTCCTTGGCCGCGCGCTTGCGCTCGGCCTCCACGTCGACGGTGCCGGAGGTGTCGATGGCGACGGTCGCAGTCCCCGACGACAGGCGCACCTCGACGGTGGCGGTGGCGGCGAAGTCGTCGCCCGCGGCCTCGAGTCGGGCGAGGGAGTCCAGGTACGACCGCTGGTCGGCCAGGCCGACGGCGTCGAGCCCGTCGACGGTCGCAGCGACGCGCTGGCCGGGGTTCAACCCCTGATCGCTGCGGAAACGGCGGACCTCGGTGATCAGCTTCTGCAGATCGTCGATCCGGGTGGCGGCGACGGCGTCGCGCTCGGCGCCCGACGCGGCGGGCCACGGCGCGATGACGACCGACTCTCCGCCGGTCAGCGCCTTCCACAGGGTCTCGGTGACGAACGGCATCACCGGAGACAGGGCCCGCAGCAGCGGGTCGAGGACGTTGCCGAGGACCAGACCGGTGTTCGTGGCGCGGTCGCCGCCCTCGTGGACCTGGACCTTGGCGAGCTCCAGGTACCAGTCGCAGACCTCGTCCCACGCGAAGTGGTAGAGCGCCTCGCAGGCCTTCGAGAACTCGTAGCTCTCGAAGCCCTCGTCGACCTGGGCGAGGACCTGGTCGAGGCGGTCGAGGATCCAGCGGTCGGCGTCGGTCAGTTGATCACGCGCCGGGAGGGCGTCGCACCGGGCGCCGTTCATCATGGCGAACTTGGTGGCGTTGAACAGCTTGGTGGCGAAGTTGCGCGACGACTGGGCGTGCGACTCGCCGACCGAGATGTCGCTGCCCGGGTTGGCCCCGCGGGCCAGGGTGAAGCGCAGGGCGTCGGCGCCGAAGCGTTCCACCCAGTCGAGCGGGTCGATGCCGTTGCCCTTGGACTTGCTCATCTTGCGGCCGTGCTCGTCGCGGACCAGGCCGTGGAGGAAGACGTCGCCGAACGGCACCTGCGCCTGGCGTCCGTGGAAGCCTGCGACGTCGAGCTTGCCGACGTAGGTGCCGAACATCATCATGCGGGCGACCCAGAAGAACAGGATGTCGTAGCCGGTGACCAGCACCGACGTCGGATAGAACTTGTCGAGCTCGGCGGTGGTCTCCGGCCAGCCCATGGTCGAGAACGGCCACAGGCCGGAGCTGAACCAGGTGTCGAGGACGTCGGGATCCTGCTCCCAGCCCTCGGGCGCGGTCTCGTCGGGGCCGAAGCACTCCACCTCGCCGTTCGGGCCGTACCAGATCGGGATGCGGTGGCCCCACCAGAGCTGACGCGAGATGGTCCAGTCGTGCATGTTGTCGACCCAGTCAAACCAGCGCGACTCCTGGCTGGCCGGGTGGATGACGGTGTCGCCGTCGCGGACGGCGTCGCCCGCGGCCTTGGCGAGGGACTCCACGTTGACCCACCACTGCATCGACAGGCGCGGCTCGATCGGCTCACCTGCACGCTCCGAGTGGCCGACGCTGTGCACGTAGGGGCGGATCTCCTGGACGATGCGGCCCTGCTCGGCGAGCGCCTCGCGGACGGCGACGCGCGCGGCGAAGCGGTCGAGGCCGTCGAACTGCGTGCCGGTGCCCTCGATGTGCGCGGTGGCGTCCATGATCGTGATCATCGGCAGGCTGTGGCGCTGGCCGATCGCGAAGTCGTTGGGGTCGTGCGCCGGGGTGATCTTGACGGCGCCGGAACCGAACTCGGGGTCCACGTAGTCGTCGGCGATGACCGGGATCTTGCGGTCGAGGAACGGGTGGTCCAGTTCGACGCCGACCAGAGCCTTGTAACGCTCGTCGTCGGGGTGGACGGCGATCGCGGTGTCGCCGAGCATCGTCTCCATGCGGGTGGTCGCGACGACGATGTGCGGCTCGGCGTCGTCGAGCGAGCCGTAACGGAAGGAGACGAGCTCGCCGTCGACGTCCTCGTACTTGACCTCGATGTCGGAGATCGCGGTCTGCTGCGCGGGCGACCAGTTCACCAGGCGCTCGGCGCGGTAGATGAGGCCGTCGTCGTACATCTTCTTGAAGATGGTCTGGACGGCACGCGAGAGGCCCTCGTCCATGGTGAAGCGGTCGCGGCTCCAGTCGACGCCGTCGCCCAGGCGACGCATCTGTCCCTGGATGGTGCCGCCGGACTCGGCCTTCCACTTCCACACGCGTTCGATGAAGGCCTCGCGGCCGAGCTCCTCGCGGCTGCTGCCCTCGGCGACGAGTTGCTTCTCGACGATGTTCTGCGTCGCGATGCCCGCGTGGTCCATGCCCGGCAGCCACAGCACCTCGTAGCCCTGCATCCGCTTGCGGCGGGTGAGGGTGTCCATGAGGGTGTGGTCCAGCGCGTGGCCCATGTGCAGGGAGCCGGTGACGTTCGGCGGCGGCAGCACGATGGAGTAGCCGGGCTTGTCGCTCGCGGCGTCCGCGGTGAAGTAGCCGGCGTCTACCCAACCCTGGTACAGGTCGGCCTCGACGGTTCCGGGGTCCCAGTTCTTGGGGAGGCCGTCGGCGGGGGTCTGTGGGTCATGGGCTGCAGCACTGGTCACGGGATCCAATTCTAGAGAACGCCGCGACGGTGCTCAGGACCGGTCGTCCAGGCGTTCGGCGAGGGCCGCGAGAGCCGGGACCGCGGCGTCGATCGCGGCCCGCTGATCGGCGGTCAGGTCGCCCAGGGCCGCCGAGATCCGGCGCTCGTTGGCACGTGTCCACGCGTGGAGTCGGGCACGCCCCTCCTCGCTGAGCAGGACCAGGACGGCCCGCTTGTCGTCGGGGTCCGACTCCCGCACGACGAGGCCGGCCTTGAGCATCTGGTTGACCAGGGTGCTGACCGTGTTCACCGCCATCCGGTGCTTGCGCGCCAGGTCCCCGATCCGCAGTCCGGGCTCGCGTTCGAGCCGCTGCAGGAACTCGACCTGCGCCATCGGCAGGGACTCCCAGGTGAAATCCTCGCGAACACTCGATCGCAGGGATCGTCGAAGCTGGGTGATCGCGGCGGTCAGCGCCCACGCGTCGTCGCCCGGGGTGGGTTCGGTCAGGTAATCTACTTCTGTCACAGAACTACTTCGGTCGGCGTCCGGCCCTTCACGCACACAGAGTTGAGGCGATGAGCACAAATCCTCCGCAGCGTCGGCCGCTGGCAGTCTACTCGGTCGGCGAAGAACCCGACATCCGGTTCTCGCTCGCCAATGAACGCACCGCCCTCGCCTGGGTGCGCACCGCGCTCGCCCTGATCGCCGGCGGCATCACCCTCACGACGGTGGCGGGACTGACGACGTCGCCGCTGATCGTCCACCTCCTGTCGATCATCGCGTGCGTCGCGGGCGGTGTCCTCGCGGTGGTCGCGCTGTTCTCGTGGCAGCGCAACGAGCGCGCCCTCCGACTCAAGGAGCCCCTGCCGCCGCCGCTGCCGCTCCCCTGGCTCGTCACCGGCATCGCGATCGCCGCGGTCGGCCTGATCGTCTTCGCCGTCATCTCGATCGTCAACCAGCTGTGACCTCCGACCCGGGACTCCAGCCGCAGCGCACCGCGCTGGCCTGGCAGCGCACCGGCCTCGCGGTCTTCGTGACCGCCGCCGCGGGCGGCTTCAGCGCACTCCGCTTCGGCTTCCCGCTCTGGGCGTTCATCACCTTCCTCGGCGGGCTCGTGATCGCCTTCGTCGCGGTGCGTCACTTCCCCAAGGGACTCGACCGCATCATCGGAACCGACTCGATCTGGACCGCGCTGTTCGCGACCGTCGCCGTCATCGTGGCGACGTCGATCGCGGGGACGGTCTTGGCGATCGCGGGAACGATCGCCTAGGAGGCGCGGCGGATCCGGAGTCGGTGCAGGTCCTCGGGGGCGTCCACGTTGGCGAGCCACTCCGGATCGGAGACGCCGACGCGGTGGGTCACCAACGCCTCCAGCGCCGCAACCATCCGGAGTTCGCCGCCGGCCACCAGTTCACTGAGTTGATCGGCCACCCGCGTGCGGTAGATGCCCGCCATCGGATGGTCACGCCCGGCGTCGTTCGCGACGACGACGTCGGCCGACTCCGCGAGACCGCCCAACAGTTCGTCGATCAGCCCGGTGTCGACCAGCGGCATGTCGGTGGCGCACACGAAGGCCGCGTCGGCGCCCGCCTTCTCCGCCGCGCGCAGCGCCTCCACGAGACCGCCGAGCGGACCGCTGCCCGCCTTCTCGGTGGTCACCCACTGCAGGTCGGTCTCCTCGGCCAGATCCACATACGCCTGCGAGGTCGGGGGTGCCGCGATCAGCACCGGATCGCACCGTGAACTGATGGTCCACGCGATCTTGGACAGCATCGGGACGCCGTCCCATTCCAGTGCCGCCTTGTCCTGTCCCATGCGGCGAGAACGCCCGCCCGCGAGGATGATTCCGGCCAGCTTCTTGTCACCCGTGCTCGTCATGCGCCCAGTGTGACAAAGACTGCTCCGGACCGTGCCGTAGTTGGCGCAACCGGTGGCACGGGTGTGGTGCGTCGGCGCTACAGCGGCATCAGGTGATGCTTGCGCGGTCCGTGCGGAGCCTGCTTGTCGCGCAGCATCCGCAATGCCTTGCGCAGCTCGAGGCGGGTGTTCGACGGCTGGATGACCGCGTCGATGTACCCGCGCTCGGCCGCGGTCCACGGCGTCGCGACGGCCGCGTTGTAGAAGTCGATCATCTGCTGCCGCATCTGCGGGCGCTGATCCTCGGGAGCCGCCGCCAGCTGTCGGCGCCCCATCAGCCCCACTGCCGCCTCGGCGCCCATCACCGCGATCCGGGCCGTCGGCCACGCGAGATTCACGTCCGCACCGAGCTGCTTGCAGCCCATGACGGCGTAGCCGCCGCCGTAGGCCTTGCGGACCACGACGGTCACGATCGGCACGGTGGCCTCGACGACCGCGTAGAAGAATCGACCGCCGCGCTTGATGACGCCGATCTTCTCCTCCTCGACGCCCGGCAGGACACCCGGCGTGTCGACGACGAAGATCAACGGCAGGCTGAAGGCGTCGCACAGTCGGATGAAGTGGGCGGCCTTGTCGGAGGCGCGGGCGTCGATCGCGCCGCTGGAGACGAGCGGCTGGTTGGCGACGACGCCGACGCTGCGGCCGTCGACCCGCGCGAAACCGGTGATCAGGTTCTGCGCCGTCGACCCGCCCATCTCGTGGAAGGCGCCGTCGTCGAAGATCCGCAGGAGGACGTCGTGCATGTCGTAGCCCTGGCGGTCGGAGTCCGGGATCAGGGTGTCCAGCTTCCGGTCGTGCTCGGTGATCTCGGGTTCGAGGCCCGGATTGACGACCGGTGCGGGTTCGAAGCAGCTGGTCGGCATGTACGACAGGTACTCGCGGGCCCAGGCGAACGCGGCCGCCTCGTCCTTCGCGACGTGGTGGATGTTGCCGTTCTGGGCCTGGTTGTAGGCGCCGCCGAGCTCCTCGAGGGTCACCTCCTCGCCGGTCGTCTCCCGGATCACGTCGGGGCCGGTGACGAACATGTAGGCCGATTCGGTGGCGATCAAGACGTCGGTGTTGATGGGCGCGTACACCGCGCCCGCCGCGCACTTGCCGAGCATGATCGAGATCTGCGGGACCACGCCGGACAGTCGCAGCTGCCTGCGGCTCATCGCCGCGTACCAGGCGATGGAGGTGACGGCGTCCTGGATCCGCGCGCCACCCGAGTCGTTGATCGCGACGAACGGGACGTCGATGTCGGCGGCCATGTCCATCGCGGCGGCCACCTTGCGACCGAACATCTCGCCGACGGAGCCGCCGTACACGGTCTGGTCGTGGGCGATGACCACCACAGGGCGACCTTCGACGGTGCCGCGGCCGGTCACCACGCCGTCGCCGTAGGGCGCGTCGGCCACGCCCGGCTGTCGGACCAGTGCACCGGTCTCGATGAAGCTGCCCGGATCCAGCAGGGTCGCGATCCGCTCGCGCGGGCTGGGAATGCCCTTCGCGGCGCGCTTGGCCCGTCCGACGTCGCCCGTCGGTTCCTGCGCGTCCGCCAGGCGTCGACGGAGTTCGGCGAGTTTGTCTGCGGTGGTCTCTGGCACGCGTCGACGCTAACCGTGATGAACACGTCCACACCATGTGGATAGCAATGGACGCCGCAGTAGACTCAGTTCATGCCGTCTCATGCAGTGAATTCCCCCGCCGTCGACTCCCCGGTCTCCTATCAGCAGCGCAGCGGTCGGCAGCGGGAGGAGCGCACCGAGGCGATGGTCGTGGCCGCCGCGGAACGCGTCATGGTCGACCTCATCGAGCAGCAGCCGGGCGGCGCCGCTCTCGCGGATCTGTCGATCACCGCCGTCTGCGCCGCCTCCGACGGCTACGTCCGCCGCGACGGAAGCGTCGGGCCGGTCCCCAAGGCCACCATGTGGAAGCACTTCAGGACCGTCGACGCGCTCGCGGTGGCCGTCGCCGAGGCGATGACCGTGCGGAACGTTCCGGTTCCCGATGAGATCGCGGCCCTGGCACGGCCGACCGGCGCGACGGCGGCACCGACGCGCCAGTCGACGGCGGATGCGGAGCGGCTGGAGATGCGCTTCGCCGGTCAGCACCTGGACGCCGCGGCGGTGGAACGGCAGTACCGGGCCGCACGTGCCCGCGACGATCGGTCCGACATGCTGTTCTGGTCGGCCGAACTCGCCGAACGCCTCCTGCGACGCTGTCGACGCAAAGACCGCAAGCGTGCCGCGTCGGCACGCGACTGGGCTCTGCACGGCATCGATCTGGTGGACGTGGAATCCCGCCTGGACTGCATGGCGGGTCTGCGCTGCACAGCCGCCGTCGCCCGCGCCGAGACGCTGTTGTCGTCGGATCCGGCATACGAGGCGACGGGGTTGAGCCGGATTCGCAGTGTCAAGGAGACTGAGAGCCGGTTCGCCGACGCCCTGGGGTGGCCGGTCCGTCGTGCGGTCGCCGACTTCTACGCGGACCGGGCCCGGGCCCTGTGCGAGGAGGATCCGCGACGCGAGCTGCGTGCCGCACGGAACGTCGCCGATGCGCTCATCGCGCTGTGCACCCCGGACGCGATCGGCGATCAGCCCATGCAGGACGCCCTCCGCCCCGACGACCTCGCCGAGATCGTCGCCCTCCTGTGCGAGCTGACGCACGCCTACGACGATCATCCGGAGTTCGGGTCGCTGTATCGCGACGTCTTCGGGGACGGCATGGACGACGTGCAGGCCGCACTCCTCCGCTGCTTCGCCGCGACCACCGACGGCCGTGACCGGTTCGAGGCGGACACGCGGGCGCTGCTCCGGCTCGACGACGTCACACGTCAGGTGCAGCGCGCGGGCCTCCTCGCCAATCCGGGTGCTCTGAGCGTGGTGCTGGCCGAGTACCGGGAGTCCTCGGTCGATCTTCTCCGCACGTCGGGATTCGGTCCGCTCCGCGACGTCCTGACCGCCGAGTTCCTGACCGCCAAGGCCGTCGCCCTCGGTGCGGACGACGCCGACAGACGCGCCGGCGAGCCGGAGTCGCTGCCGCTGAGCCCGGCGGCGTTGCTCGATTCGGCGGCTCGCTTCTACCGGCACGCCGGCCGACGGTGGGGTCGGCGCGGCGCGGCCGGAATCCTGCGCACGCGGGCGACCGCCGCGGCCGCGGACCTCGCAGACCGCTATCCGGTCGACGACGCCGCTGTCGGAGACTCCGACGGCCTCGGCGACCTGGTCCGCAACATCAACGACCTCGTCCTCCTCGCGATGAGCCGCGCCAACC
The DNA here is from genome assembly GCF_001305675.1 of Gordonia phthalatica. Lineage (NCBI taxonomy): Bacteria > Bacillati > Actinomycetota > Actinomycetes > Mycobacteriales > Gordoniaceae > Gordonia > Gordonia phthalatica. The sequence continues at coordinate 1,765,554 of NZ_CP011853.1, read as the reverse complement.
GGCTCAGCACGGACGAGGTCCGCAGCCTTCTGGACATGGCCGAACCGCTCTACTACTACATCCGGTCCGGCCGCGGCTGACCGTCGGTCACTGGGCCGTGAAGCCGCCGTCGACGGTGTACGCGGCACCCGTCACGAAGCCCGCGCCGTCGCCGAGGAGGAATGCCGTCACGTCGGTCACCTCCTCCGAGGTGCCCAGCCGACCGACCGGATGCTTGGCGGCGAGCTGCTCCCGGAACTCCGCGGGGGTGTCCTTCAGCAGCGGGGTGTCGATGTAACCCGGGCACACCGCGTTCACTCGGATGCCGCGACCGCCGTACTCGATGGCAGCCGCCTTCGTGATGCCGACGACGCCGTGCTTGGACGCGACGTAGGCGGCCTGCCCGCTGCGCCCGACCAGCGAGTGCACCGACGCGACCGCCGCGGCACCGTCGCCGTTCAGGTCCGCGCAGATCGCGACCGACTGTCTGCACGTCGCGAACGCTCTGAGCGTCGAAGAACGCGCACGCTTCAACCCTGCGCGAACGTCGACGCCCAGGGCGTTTCGCAGAACTGTGGATAACGTATGTGACAGACAAACTGGACTTCGCTTTACTGGCCGCATGTTTCCAGAGGACGAGTACGGGATCATCCGACGAACCGCGTCCCTCGACGTCGGGTACACGGACCTTCAGTTGCGGGCGGCGGTCCGCGAGGGCGTCATCACACCGCTTGGCGACGGCGCCTTCATTCGCACCGAGCTGCTGCCGAAGTACGACGTCGACGACGAGATCTACAGATACGCGTCGATCGCCGCCGGCGTCGGACAAACACTCCCCCTGAGTCACGAGTCGGCGGCGGCCGTCCACCGCCTCGAGCTCCTCAAACCCGCTCGCTCACTGATCCACTTCGCGAAGCCGGGAGCCACGGGAGGTCGGCTCACCAAGTGTCGACACGTTCACGTCGGCCTCCCGGACGACGAAGTCGTCATCGTCGACGGACTGCCGGTCGCGTCGATCGCTCGGACCGCCGTCGACATCGCAGCGGCGAGCGACTTCGCGGGCGCACTCACCGCCTTGGACAGCGCTCTGCGCCTCGGCGTGACGCACGACGAACTGGCCGAGCTCGCCGAACGTCACCGCCTTCGCGGCATCGCGATGGTCCGATACGCCCTGCGCTATGCGAACGGTCTCGCCGCGAACCCCGGCGAGTCCTGGAGCCGGGCCCAGATGATCGAAGCACGACTGCCCGCAGCCATCCTCCAACGCCACTACGTCCTGCTCGACGGCTCGAACGCCTATCCCGACTTCGACTGGGATGGTCGCCTCGTCGGAGAGTTCGACGGTCTGCGCAAGTACTGCCGGGACATCCGTCCCGGAGAGAGCGTCGAAGACGTCGTCGTTCGGGAGAAGCTCCGCGAGGACGCACTCCGCGAGATCGTCGACGACGTGGTGCGCTGGATCTGGCGCGACCTCGAAGACCGGACGATGGTCCCGAAGGTGATGCGGAAGCTCGCTCGGCTCGGGCTCGTCTGATCCGACACGCAGAAAACGCCCTGGGCGTCGACAAACGCTCAGACTTCAAGTCTGTGCGAACGTCGACGCCCAGGGCGTTTCGCGCTCAGTCAGGGAAAGCGGCTACGCCGACTTCTCCTTCGGGCCGTCGTCCTCGGCGCGCGGGACGATGGTCGGCAGGACGTTGTCGCGGACGGTCTCACCGGTGACGACCACCTTGGCGACGTCGTCGCGGCTGGGGATGTCGTACATCACCGGGAGGAGGACCTCCTCCATGATCGCGCGGAGGCCGCGGGCACCGGTGCCGCGGTGGATCGCCTGGTCGGCGACCGCCTCCAGGGCGTCCTGCGTGAACTCCAGCTCCACGTTGTCCATGTCGAAGAGGCGCACGTACTGCTTGACGAGCGCGTTCTTCGGCTCCGACAGGATGGAGACCAGAGCGTCCTTGTCGAGGCTGGTGACCGACGCGACCATCGGCAGACGGCCGATGAACTCGGGGATGAGACCGAACTTGATCAGATCCTCGGGCATCACCTCGGCGAAGTGATCGACGGTGTCGGCCTTGTCCTTGCTGGGGACGTCGTTGCCGAAGCCGATCCCCCGCTTGCCGATACGCTCGTCGACGACCTTCTCGAGGCCCGCGAAGGCACCGGCGACGATGAACAGAACGTTGGTCGTGTCGATCTGGATGAACTCCTGGTGCGGGTGCTTGCGACCGCCCTGCGGCGGAACGCTGGCCTGCGTGCCCTCCAGGATCTTCAGCAGCGCCTGCTGGACGCCCTCGCCCGACACGTCGCGGGTGATCGACGGGTTCTCGCTCTTGCGGGCGATCTTGTCGACCTCGTCGATGTAGATGATGCCGGTCTCGGCGCGCTTGACGTCGTAGTCGGCGGCCTGGATCAGCTTCAGCAGGATGTTCTCGACGTCCTCGCCCACGTAGCCGGCCTCGGTGAGGGCGGTCGCGTCGGCGATGGCGAACGGAACGTTCAGCATCTTCGCGAGGGTCTGCGCCAGGTAGGTCTTGCCGCAGCCGGTGGGGCCGAGCATCAGGATGTTCGACTTCGCGAGCTCGACGGTCTCGCCGCCGGGCGCGCGCTTGTCGCTCTTCTTCTCCCCCGCCTGGATGCGCTTGTAGTGGTTGTAGACGGCGACAGCGAGCGTCCGCTTGGCCGTGTCCTGTCCCACCACGTAATTGTCGAGGAAGTCACGGATCTCAGCGGGCTTGGGAAGCTCGTCGAGCTTCACATCGCTGGTCTCGGCGAGTTCCTCTTCGATGATCTCGTTGCAGAGGTCGATGCACTCGTCACAAATGTAAACACCCGGACCGGCAATGAGCTTCTTGACCTGCTTCTGGCTCTTGCCGCAGAACGAGCACTTCAGGAGGTCACCACCGTCTCCCATTCGCGCCATGTGGTCGCACCTACTTCCCTCTATCTGCGAACTACCTGTGACGGTACCCGCGCACACTGTCTTCGACGAGCCGAAATGCGGCAGTCACTGAGATTAGAAGGCCGACGTCGTCGGACCGGGCATCCATGCCCGGGCGTGTCGACGACGTCGGCCTCACGCCCTGCTCCTAGCTGGTGCGGGCCGACTTCTTGCGGTACTCGAACACCTCGTCGATGATCCCGTACTCCTTCGCCTGCGCGGCGGTGAGGATGTTGTCGCGATCGGTGTCCTTGCGGATCTTCTCGGGATCCTGGCCGGTGTGCGACGCGAGGATCTCGTCGAGGCGCTTGCGGATGCGCTCGATCTCAGCGGCCTGGATCTCGAGGTCGGAGACCTGGCCCTGGTAGGCGCCGCCGGTACGCGGCTGGTGGATCAGCACGGTGGCGTTCGGCAGTGCCGCACGCTTGCCGGGCGTACCGCCCGCCAGAAGGATCGCGGCGGCCGACGCGGCCTCGCCCAGGCACACGGTCATGACGTCGCAGTGCACGTACTGCATGGTGTCGTAGATCGCGAGCATGTCCGGCACGCTGCCGCCCGGCGAGTTGATGTACATGGTGATGTCGCGGTCGGGGTCCTGGCTCTCCAGGACCAGCAGCTGCGCCATCACGTCGTTGGCGACGGTCTGGTCGATCGGCGTGCCGACGAACACGATGCGCTCCTCGAACAGCTTGGCGTACGGGTCGTACTGCCGCTGACCGTTCGGGGTGTTCTCGATGAACTGCGGGAGGATGTAGCGCGCCTCGATGCTCTTCAGCGCCAGTGCCGCATCCGGGATGCCCGCGCGGACGTCGGCGGGAAGCGAGTTAGTCATGGTGTCTCCGTTACCGGTAGGTGTGTGGACGTCGGATGCGGTCAGGCCTGCGCGCCCGCGGTGGTTACCACGTGGTCGACGAAGCCGTACTCCTTGGCCTCCTCGGCGGTGAACCAGTTGTCGCGGTCGGCGTCGTGCTCGATCTTCTCCAACGGCTGTCCCGTGAACTGGGCGTTGAGTCGGTTCATCTCGCGCTTGGTGGCGGCGAACTGCTCGGCCTGGATGGCGATGTCGGCAGCGGTGCCGCCGATGCCCGCCGACGGCTGGTGCATCATGATCCGCGCGTGCGGGAGGGCGTGGCGCTTGCCCTTGGTGCCCGCGGCGAGCAGGAACTGGCCCATCGAGGCCGCCATGCCCATCGCGTAGGTGGCGACGTCGCACGGTGCCAGCTGCATCGTGTCGAAGATCGCCATGCCCGCCGTGACACTGCCGCCCGGCGAGTTGATGTAGAGGTTGATGTCCTTGGTCGGGTCTTCCGCCGCGAGCAGCAGGATCTGCGCGCAGAGTCGGTTCGCGATGTCGTCGTCGACCTGCGTGCCGAGGAAGATGATCCGCTCACGCAGCAGACGCTCGAAGACCGAATCGGTCAGGTTCAAGCCGGCGACGCCTGAGCTCATCGAGGGCGTGTACAGAGTGCTCACTGGTTGTCCCATCTGTCTAACGGTGCGTTTCTCCTCGGAGGGCCGGGGCCCGGCGGACGCGTCTGCGCTCCGCTCGCCGAAGAAGCTGTCACCGAGGTTAATCAATTTCACCCCCCGAGATGTTCCGTCGACACCCCTAATTCGCTTACAGCAGAACGGGTGAGACGGCGTCCTCGGAAGACACCGGCAGCCGGGACGATCGCTCGTCCCGGCTGCCGGAAAGTGTTGGTCGTGACGCGAGGAGATCAGGCGTCGTCGCCCGCGGCCTCAGCCTCGTCGCCCTCGGCGTCGTCGTCGGCACCGCCGAAGAACGCCTTGGTGTCGATGGTCTCGCCGTTGGTGTCGGTGACGGTGACCTCACCGATGACCTCGGCCAGCGACTTGTTGCGGCGCACGTCGGCGTACAGGGCGCCGATCTGGTTGGCCTGCTGCAGCTGCGCGATGAACTCCTGCGGTGCGATGCCGTAGCGCTGCGACTGCATCAGAATCTGCTGGGTCAGCTCGTCCTGGGAGACCTCGACCTCGACCTTGTCGGCGATGGCGTCGAGCAGCAGCTGGGTGCGGACCGACTTCTCGGCCTCCACCTTGCTCTCCTCGTTCCACTCGTCGCGGGTCTTGCCCTGCGCCTCGAGGAAGCGGTCGACCTGAGCGTCGTCGTGACCGAGGGCGTGGACCAGCTGGTGCTGGACCGACTCGACCTCTTCGTCGACGACCGACTCGGGCAGCGGGAACTCGACGGTGTCGAGCAGCTGCTCCAGGACGGCGTCGCGGATGGCGCCGGCCTGCTCGTACTTCTTGCCCTCGGACACGCGCTCGCGGAGGCTGTCACGCAGCTCGTCGACGGTGTCGAACTCCGACGCCATCTGGGCGAACTCGTCGTCGAGCTCCGGGAGCTCGCGGACCTTGACCGACTTCACGGTCGCGGTGATCTCGGCGTCCTTGCCCGCGTGCTCGCCGGCGACCAGCTTGGAGGTGAAGGTGGTCGACTCGCCGGCCTTGACGCCGGTGATGGCCTCGTCGAGGCCCTCGATCAGGGTGTCGCTGCCGACCTCGTGCGAGAGACCCTCGGTCGACGCGTCCTCGACAGGCTCGCCGTCGACGGTGGCCGTCAGGTCCAGCGACACGAAGTCGCCGTTCTCGACGCCGCGGTCGGCGCCGACCAGGGTGCCGAAGCGGGCGCGGAGGTTGTCCAGCTCGGTCTCGACGTCGGCCTCGGCGACCTCGATCGGATCGACCTCGACGGCGATGGTCGAGAACTCCGGCAGGGTGATCTCGGGGCGGACGTCCACCTCGGCGGTGAACTTGACCGGCTCGCCGTAGACGAGCTCTCCCAGGTCGATCTCGGGCTGGCTGATGGCCTTGATGTCAGCCTCGGTGACGACCTCGGTGTACTTGGCGGGGAGGGCGTCGTTGACGACCTGCTCCAGGACGGCCTGGCGACCGACGCGGGCCTCGATCAGCTTGGCCGGGGCCTTGCCGGGGCGGAAGCCCGGGATCCGGATCTGCTGGGCCAGCGCCTTGTAGGCGCGGTCGAAGTCACCGGAGAGATCCTCGAACGCGATCTCGACATTCAGCTTGACTCGGGTCGGGCTCAGCTGCTCGACGGTGCTCTTCACGGTGTTGGTACTCCTTAGTCGGTACTTGCTGTCAGCACGTTGTTCTCGCCGCTCGCCGGCTCAGCCGACCGGCCGCGACACGTCGTCGGGATGACAGGATTTGAACCTGCGACCCTCCGCTCCCAAAGCGGATGCGCTACCAAGCTGCGCCACATCCCGGTGACCGCGTCGGATCACCGGCGCGGCCAAAGGCACATAGTACGGGCTGCGCACGCCCGCCGACGAACCCGGCTCCGGTTTTGTCAATCGGCCCGTCGCTCGGTAATGTTCGTCGGGCGCACGACGCCGCAGGAATCCTGCGACCGCGTCCGCAACGCGGGTGTAGCTCAATGGTAGAGCCCTAGTCTTCCAAACTAGCTACGCGGGTTCGATTCCCGTCACCCGCTCCGCAGGTCAGGGCCCTTTTCCCAGTCGGGGAAAGGGCCCTGACCTCGTTCTGGAGTACGTGCTCCGCCCGGAGCGAGCAGCGATAGGGTCGACGTATGAGCGATCAGTGCATCTTCTGCGGAATCATCAACGGCGCCATCCCGAGCGCGAAGGTCTACGAGGACGAGGCGACGTACGCCTTCATGGACATCAACCCCGCCTCCGAAGGGCACCTGCTTGTGATCCCGAAGCGCCACAGCAAGGACCTCCTGGAGATCCCCACCGAGGACCTCGCCGCCGTCACCGCGACCGCCCAGAAGATCGCCCGCCAGGTGGTCGGAGAACTCGGCGCCGACGGCGTCAACCTCCTGAACTGCTGCGGTGCCGACGCCTGGCAGACGGTCTTCCACTTCCACCTGCACGTGATCCCGCGCTACCGGGACAAGGGCAAGGACAAGCTGGTGCTGCCGTGGCAGCCCGACGTCCCCGGCGACAAGGACACGATCGTCGCGGTCGCGAAGCGCCTGTCCGACGCGCTGGCCTAGGCCGACACGGCCTAGCGTCGACTACAGGCCGCCGTCGCGCAGGCGCCGGGCGTAGTCGTGCGCGCCGGCGAGGACTGCGGCGTGCACGGCCCGGGCCATGGCGCCTCCCCACACGGACCGCGGGCCGGCGAAGACCTCTTGCGTCCCGTCGACCGGCACCACGACGACGACAGCGTCCGACGCCGTGCCGGTCGCGGCGTATCCCGCTTCGATCAGCGCCTGCGTCTTGGCCTCGGTCACCGTCATCACCGCGTTCACCAGGGCCGCGTCGGTGAGGGCGACCGGCAGGTCGACGGTGATGTTGATGGTGCCGGGCGTCATCGGCGCGGGCACGACGGGCGTCAGCTCGGGATCGACGCTCGTCACCGGGGCCGCCGCCCACGTCGGGACGCGCAGGCCGACGGTCGCCGAAGCGGTGACACCGCCGTCCGCGGAGGTGACGGTCCGCGACACCGCGGCGGCCGTGAGCATTCCGACGCCGCGTCCGACGAGCCCGAGGTCGTCGGCCATCTCCCGCAGGTGCGCCACCGGATCCATGCGCGCGTAATCGCCGGGAACCTGCGCGTTGACGACCCATGCGACCGGGCCGATGCCGCCGCCCAGCATCGCCGACGACACCGCGCGACGCCCCTCCCCGATCTCCCACACCGTGGTGGTCAGGTCGCTGCCGCTCGCGCCGCGAAACCGATGGAGATGCAGGTCGATGGTCATAGAGCGCTCACTGTAGTCATCCGATCGATCGAGGACTCCGCCGGGACGAATCGGAGAAGTCGGCACGAAACACACCCGAGCCGCGCCACCACACGGGAAACATCAGCAATGTCGCATGTGAATGTCGTCACCGACTTGACCTGGTCTTTCATCTGGCACACAGGTTCGGGCGAGCCGCGAAATGTTGGCGCACATACAACAGTTGTGTAACGATACAGGTCGAGCATTCACGGGGGTGATGCTCATTTCTGACCACATAACGAAGGTAGAGACGAAGTGTTTTCCACCAAGTCTTCGAGCCGCCGGATCAGCCGCGTCGCTCGAGTCATTGCTGTGGCGACCAGCGCCGCGGCGCTGGCGATGGGGGCACCGGCAGTGGCGAACGCGCAGCCTGTGACCATCATTCCGGGCCTGCCCGGTATCGAGGTCCCTGAGCTTCCGAACATTCCGGGAGTCCCGGCGCCGACCACGCCGCCCAAGCAGAAGAAGCAGCAGCCCAAGGTCACGACTCCGGAGAAGCCGGGCATCCCGGCCGAGCCGAACGTGAAGTCGCCGACCGGTTGGGTCGCGCTCGCTGTCGACGGTGACCACCAGATCTACTGGTGGAAGGACCACAAGTTCGTCAAGCAGATGCCGATCTCGATGGGCACCAATAAGCATCCGACTCCGAACGGTGTGTACCACACCAAGGAGAAGTACCGCGACATGTACATGGACAGCTCCACGTACGGTGTCCCGGTCGACTCGCCTGAGGGCTACCGCACCTACGTCGAGTACGCGACCCGCATGTCGTGGGACGGCATCTTCATCCACGCCGCCCCCTGGTCGGTCGCCCAGCAGGGTGTCTCCAACGCCAGCCACGGCTGCATCAACGTCAGCACCGCCAACGGCAAGTGGGTGTACGACACCATCGGCCGCGGCACCCCGATCGTCGTCCGCGGCACCGTCGGTGGCGCGTACACCGGCGACTAGGAACGACGCCGCTCGCACCTGAGCAATCACGAGAACCGGGCTTCTCCGATCCGATCGGAGGAGCCCGGTTCTCGCTGTCTGTCATCTCGCTGCGCTCACAGTCGGCACTCGACAGACCGTGGGGTGCGGTCTCACTGATGCTGCAAACACCCTCCCATCGTCGCGTGCAGCTGGAGCCAGTGCGCCAGGGTCTCGCATCCGGTGACACCGGGATCGGTCAGCGGGGCGCGCCGGTACGGTTGCGTCGCATAGGAGACGTGGCTGCCGCCGATCGGATTCGCCACCTGCCACGCACCGACCGCGATCTGCCGTGGAAGATAGCCGCGCACCTCACGGATCGCGATCCGCATGCGGTGCAGGTCCCGGCGCCACTGGGCGGGTGCGAACCCGGTCGCCTCGGCGTTCTGCATGCGCCGGCTCATGATGCGCGCCGTCGCGTCCGCCGCCCACCGTCGCATCTGCGTCAGCGACAGCGAGTCGGTGAGGTCGGCGATGTCGCGGATCAGCGAGTCGTCGCTGGCATTGCAGATCATGTCCGACGGCGCGCCGACCCAGTACGCGGGCAGTCCGTCCGGAAGCTCTCCGCCCTCGCCGGCCACTCCCCATCCCGCGCATCCGTCCACGACGCCGCGCGGTTGGTTCGGGTCGGCGACGAATCCGACCGCCGCGATCTTCGACAGCAGCGCGAAGGCGGCCGGGTGGGCCAGAAAGGTGCGGATGACGGCGGCGCCCTGGGAGTAGCCGATGAGCATCACCGGTCGGTCGGCTTCGCGGATCGCGGCCGCCAGCGCGCGGACGCCTGCGGCGACGCTCTGGACGTAACTGATGCCGTCGTGCTGCGGCGCGGGTCCGTAACTTGCCGGGTAGCCCACCCAGCGGGCCTCGAAACGCTCGTCGAGGCGGTCGGTGACCGCTGCGAGCAGGCCGGTGACCTCAGTGCGGGGGTCGCCGTCGTACGACTCCCCCGTGCCGCCGACGGCCAGGACGATGAAACTCGCACGTGCGGTCTGCTGCGTGTGCTTCATGTCTGAAGCATGCCGGGCGAGGCTGGGAGGCGCGTTGCGTCCGTCTGAGGGTTTCCTGATGAGTCCCTGCGAACGTGTCCGCGCCCGATGCCGGGTCTACGGGTGCAGGGGCCACGGGTGCCGGTCTACGACTGGCAGGAGGGGCACCAGAACAGGTTGCGTCCCTCCATCTCCGCCCACAGCACGGCGGTGCCGCACAGGCGGCACGGTTCGCCCGCCCGCCGGTACACGTAGGTTCGCGGGCGGTCGGAGGAGTACGCCGGGGCGCCGTGGTCGTCTTCGGGACGGACCACATGGATGTGGCCGCGGCGCACCCCGATCGGCATCAGGTGCAGCAGGTCGGCCCAGACGGCGTCGAACTCGTCGCGGGTGACGCCGGTGCCCGGCCGGTACGGGTCGACGCCTACGCGGAAGAGGACCTCCGCACGGTAGATGTTGCCGATGCCCGCGATGATCTTCTGATCCATCAGGAGCGAGCCGATGGCGCGCCTGGACTTGTGGATCGCCCGCCAGGCGATCTCCGGGTCGGCGTCCTTGCGGAGCGGGTCGGGACCCAGCCGCGCGACGAGGGCGTCGAGCTGGTCCGGGCTGTAGATCTCGCACGCGTTGGGACCGCGGAGGTCGATGCCGAGTTCGGGACCGATCAGCCGCATGCGGACCTGACCGGTCGGCTCCGGCATCGGCAGCGGCTCCTCGCGGAAGGTGCCGTAGATGCCGAGATGGACGTGCACGATGCGGTGCACCGCAGCCGTGCCGCGGCCGCCGTCGTCCCAGCGGTGGATCAAGTGCTTGCCCCACGCCTCCGCAGTCCGGAAGACCATGCCGTCCAGCAGGGCCGCCTCGTGTGCGAAGCGGCCCTGGGGACTGGAGACGTGAAGACGTTGCCCACCGAGGAGACGCTGCTGTCGCCGGGCGAGCCGGTGCAGCGCATGCCCTTCGGGCACGACGACCTACTGGGCGTCGGGCAGAGCGGGAGCCTCGCCGGTGCGCTCGTACTCGGCGAGGATGTCGATGCGACGCTGGTGGCGCGCCTCGTCGGACCACTCGGTCGCGAGGAAGGCGTCGACGATGGCGAGCGCCTCCTCCTTCGAGTGCATGCGGCCGCCGATGCCGATGAGCTGGGCGTTGTTGTGCTGGCGCGCCAGCTGTGCGGTCTCCACGCTCCACGCGAGGGCGCACCGGGCGCCGGGGACCTTGTTCGCGGCGATCTGCTCGCCGTTGCCGCTGCCGCCGAGCACGATGCCCAGGCTGCCCGGGTCGGCGACGGTGCGCTGCGCGGCCGCGATGCAGAAGGCCGGGTAGTCGTCGAGAGCGTCGTATTCGTGGGCGCCGCAGTCGACGACTTCGTGGCCGCCCGCGGTCAGGTGGTCGGCGATCTGATTCTTGAGTTCGAAACCGGCGTGGTCGGCACCGAGATAAATGCGCATGGCGTCAGTCTAAAGGGAGGCCAGTAGATTGGTGGACGTGGATACCCACGGACCCATTCCCTCAGTCCCCGGCGTCGACGACCCCCGCATCGTCGAGCCGCCCGCCGACCTTCCCGGCCCCAATGCCGTGTGGCGGCAGCCCGCCCTGTACGCGGGCACGCCCAAGCGACATCCGTGGGAGATCCCGGTTCTGGTGATCGGGGTGCTGATGGCCGCGATCGCCTATGCGGCGGCGATCCTGCTGGTGGCGCGCGGCCTGGTGTCCGACTGGATGCTCCTGGCGCTGATGCTCCCGCTGGTCGTGTTCCTGGCGCGCGGCCTGAATTACGCGTCCCAGCGCGTCAACGGAATCCAGATGTCCCCCACCCAGTTCCCCGAGGGCTACCGGATGGTCGTCGAAGCCGCCGCGCGCTACGGCATGGAGTACGTGCCCGACGCCTACGTGGTGAACGGCAACGGCACCATCAACGCCTTCGCCTCCGGGCACGGGTTCCGCCGGTACGTGGTGATCTACTCCGACCTGTTCGAGGTCGGCGGTCGTGCCCGCAGCCCCGAGGCCCTCGAGTTCGTGATCGGCCACGAGGTGGGGCACATCGCCGCAGGTCACGTCTCCTACTGGCGGCAACTGTTCAGCACCGTGATCATGAGCGTGCCGTTCCTGGGTTCGCTGCTCTCCCGCGCCCAGGAGTACACGGCTGACAACTACGGGTACTACACGCGGCCCGACGGCGCGCACTCCATGATCGGGCTCCTCGCCGGCGGCAAGTACCTCCTGGGCGGGGTGGATTTCGATCAGTTCGCCGACCGCGCGACGCACGAGAAGGGCTTCTTCGTCACCGTCGCCAACGCGCTGTCGTCACACCCGGTGCTCACCTGGCGGGCCTCGGCCCTGCGCGATCGCACGCGCGCGGGCTCGATCCTGTTGCGGCCCCGGCACTTCGTGCGTGGGATCGGCAGCGGCGGCGTGACGCCGGTGCCGCCGCCCGCCGCGCCGACCGACCTGCCGCCCGGTTCGCTCCCCAACCGGCTGGAGCAGACCGGGCAGTACTGATCGGCCCGGACCGTACAGAGCGGACAGGCCGGTCGGTCCGAGGTCAGTCGAACTCGGGATCCTCGTGACGGCTTCGCTTCAGCTCGAAGAAGTGCGGGTACGACGCGAGGGCGACGGCGCCGTCCCACACGCGGCCGGCGTCCTCGCCACGCGGGATCCGGGAGAGGACGGGCCCGAAGAAGGCCGAGCCGTTGACGTGGATGGTGGGTGTGCCGACGTCGTCGCCGACCTTGTCCATGCCCTCGTGGTGGCTCGTGCGGATGGCGTCGTCGAACTTGGTGGACTCGCCGGCCTCGTACAGGTCTGCCTCCAGACCGGCGGCCTCCAGTGCGGCCGGGATCGCGACGGCGTAGTCCTTCGTGTTCTCGTTGTGGAATCGGGTGCCGAGCTCGGTGTACAGGCGCGGGAGCACCTCGTCGCCGTGCCTGGCCGCCGCGGCGGCGAGCACACGGACCGGCAGCCAGGCCTGATCCAGGAAGTCGCGGTAGCCCTGCGGAACGTCCTTGCCCTCGTTGAGGACGGCGAGGCTCATGATGTGGAAGTTCACGTCGATGGGTCGGACCTTCTCGGCCTCCAGGATCCAGCGCGAGGTGATCCAGCACCACGGGCACAGGGGGTCGAACCAGAAGTCGACGCGATCAAGAGATTCCGAGGAAGCGGTGTTGTCAGCCATGCCGTCCATTCAACCCGAATCCACGGACCGCGGTCCGGTGAGTGCCGCCGTGTGATGAATTGGGAGCATGACCGCGTTCACGTCGATCCTCGACCGCATCCTCCAGCACGCCGACCAGCACCCCGAGTCCGTCGCCTTCGACCTCCCCGGCGGCGAGACGCGGAGCTACCGCGATTTCATCGGCACCGTGCGGCGGATCGCGGCGCGGCTCGTCGCCGACGGCGTGGCAGCCGGCGACCGGGTGGCGATGCAGGTCGGCAAGTCACCGGAGGCGATCGCCTTGTACCTGGCCACCCAGCAGATCGGCGCGGTGTTCCTCCCGCTCAACACCGCGTACACCGGTGCCGAGGTGGACTACTTCCTGAACGACGCCGCGCCCACCGTCCTGGTCTGCGCACCGGAGCGGGCCGACGACTACCGATCCAGCACCGCGGGTCTGGTCGTCGAGACGCTCGGGGTCGACGGGGACGGCAGCCTGGTCGCCGACGCGCTTCCCGAACTCGCGGACGTCCGAGCCGTGGCCCCGGACGATCCCGCCGCCATCCTCTACACGTCCGGCACCACCGGCCGGTCAAAGGGCGCTGTCCTGACGCACGGGAACCTGTCGTCGAACTGCGATGCGCTGCGCGAACTCTGGCGGTACTCCCCGACCGACCGGTTGATCCACGCGCTGCCGATCTTCCACGTCCACGGCCTGTTCGTCGCCGCGAACCTGTCGCTCACCACCGGCGCACGGATGCACTTCCTTCCGCGCTTCGACGTCGACGCCGTCCTGGATCTGCTTCCGGACTCCACCGTGCTGATGGGCGTGCCGACCTTCTACACCCGGCTGCTGGCCGACGACCGATTCGACCGCGACCGGACCGCAGGCATGCGCCTGTTCGTCTCCGGGTCGGCACCGCTGCTCGCCTCCGACCACCGCGCGTTCTCCGAACGCACCGGGCAGGCCATCCTGGAGCGCTACGGCATGACCGAGACCGGCATGAACACCTCCAACCCGTACGACGGCCCGCGTAAGCCGGGCACCGTCGGCTTCCCACTGCCCGGCGTCGAACTGCGGATCGCCGACTCCGCGACCGGCGAGACGGTCCCGGACGGCGACACCGGGATCATCGAGGTACGCGGCCCCAACGTCTTCGCCGGGTACTGGCAGATGCCGGAGAAGACGGCGTCCGAGTTCCGGCCCGACGGCTTCTTCATCACCGGTGACGTGGCCCGCCTCGACGACGACGGCTACGTCTGCATCGTCGGACGCGAGAAGGACATGGTGATCTCCGGCGGCCTCAACGTGTACCCGATCGAGATCGAGGAGCTGCTCGACGCGCACCCGACCGTCCTGGAGACCGCGGTGATCGGTGTACCCCACCCGGACCTGGGCGAGGCGGTGGTCGCCGTCGTCGTCCCGGCCGCCGGACAGACCCCCGACGAGGCCAAGCTCTTGGACTCGCTCCGCGACCGCCTGGCACGCTTCAAGCAGCCGCGCGCCGTCCGGACCGTGGATGCGCTCCCGCGGAACGTGATGGGCAAAGTGCAGAAGGCACAGCTGCGGGCGCAGTTCGCCGAACTGTTCCGCCCCGCCGATTGACCCGTGTCTAGTGTTGGAGGGGTGAGTGCACCGAATCTGACACGCGATGCGGCTGCCGAGCGCGCCGCCCTCCTCTCCGTCGACACCTACCGGATCCACCTCGACCTGACCGACGGCGCGGGCGCGCCGGGCGTCGAGCGATTCACCTCCATCACGCAGGTCACGTTCACCGCGACCGCGGGCGCGAGCACCGTCATCGACCTGGTGGCACCGACACTGGTGTCCGCGACCCTGAACGGCACGGCCCTCGACATCGCGGGCTTCGACGAGTCCGTCGGGCTCGCGCTGCCGAACCTGGCCGCCGAGAACACCCTCGAAGTGGTCGCCGAGTGCGCCTACTCGAACACCGGCGAGGGCCTGCACCGGTTCCAGGACCCGGCCGACGGCCAGGTGTACCTGTACTCGCAGTTCGAGACCGCCGACGCCAAGCGCATGTTCGCCTGCTTCGACCAGCCCGACCTCAAGGCGAAGTACGCGGTCACCGTCGTCGCACCGGCGGACTGGCAGGTGATCTCGAACGGGGCCACCGAGGACGCATCCGAGACCACCCGCGAGGGCGCGGTGGTGCATCGCTTCGCCACCACCGAGATCATGAGCACCTATCTCGTCGCGCTCATCGCCGGACCGTACGCGGTCTGGTCGGACGAGTACTCCGACGAGCACGGCACCATCCCGCTGCGCCTGTTCTGCCGTGCCTCCCTCGCCGAGTTCATGGACGCCGACCGTCTGTTCACCGAGACCAAGCAGGGATTCGGCTTCTACCACGAGGCCTTCGGCGTTCCGTACGCGTTCGGCAAGTACGACCAGCTGTTCGTCCCCGAGTTCAATGCGGGCGCCATGGAGAACGCCGGTGCGGTGACCTTCCTGGAGGACTACGTCTTCCGCTCGCGCGTCACCCGCTACCTGTACGAGCGGCGCGCCGAGACCATCCTCCACGAGATGGCGCACATGTGGTTCGGCGACCTCGTCACCATGCAGTGGTGGGATGACCTGTGGCTCAACGAGTCGTTCGCCACCTTCGCCTCGGTCCTCTCCCAGGTGAGCGCCACCGAGTACACCAACGCGTGGACCACGTTCGCGAACGTCGAGAAGTCGTGGGCGTACCGCCAGGATCAGCTGCCGTCCACGCATCCCGTGGCCGCCGACATCCCCGACATCGCTGCGGTGGAGGTCAACTTCGACGGCATCACCTACGCCAAGGGCGCCTCGGTGCTCAAGCAGCTCGTCGCCTACGTGGGTCTGGAACCGTTCCTGACCGGGCTCCGCGAATACTTCGCCGAGCACCGCTTCGCCAACGCCACCTTCGCCGACCTCCTCGGCGCACTGGAGCGTTCCTCCGGTCGTGACCTGTCCGGGTGGGGCGCGCAATGGCTCAAGACCACCGGCATCAACGTTCTCCGTCCCGAGTTCACCGTCGACGCCGACGGTCGCTTCACCTCGTTCGCCGTCCTGCAGGAGGGCGCCGTCCCGGGTGCGGGCGAGACCCGCGTCCACCGCATGAAGATCGGCGTCTACACCGACACCGACGGCGCGCTGACCCGCAGCAACGTCGTCGAACTCGATGTCGAGGGTGAGCGCACCGAGGTCCCGGAGCTGGTCGGTGCTGCGCGCGGCGACCTGGTCCTCCTCAACGACGACGACCTCACGTACGCGTCCGTGCGACTGGACCCCGAGTCCCTCGCGACCGCGACCGCCCGGATCGGCGACATCACCGATTCGATGCCGCGCACGCTGGTCTGGTCCGCCGCCTGGGAGATGACCCGTCAGGCGGAGATGACCGCGCAGGACTTCATCGCCCTGGTGAGCCGCGGCATCGGTGCCGAGACCGAGGTCGGCGTCGTGCAGCGGGTCCTGCTGCAGGCAGCGACCGCGCTGGAGTCGTACGCCGACCCGGCGTGGGCGGCGTCGACCGGGCGCACCGCACTGGCGACGCGTCTGCTGGAGCTCGCCAAGGAGGCGGAGCCCGGTTCCGACCACCAGCTCGCCTTCATCAATGCGCTCCTCGGCGGCGTCACCCCCGACGCGCTGCAGTCCGGCATCCGGGCGCTACTCGACGGCGACGATCCCGCGAACCACGGCCTCGCCGGCCTGGTGGTGGATCACGACCTCCGGTGGCGGCTGGTCAAGGCGCTCGCCGCTCACGGCAGCATCGACACCGACGTGATCGACGCCGAGGCCGCGGCCGACAACACCGCCGCCGGCGCCCGCAACGCCGAGGCCGCACGGTCGGCCCGACCGACCGCCGAGGCCACGGCCGAGGCGTGGGACAAGGCCTTCAACGACGATTCGATCGCCAACGTCACCGTCCGGTCGATCGTCGAGGGACTGGCGCGTCCCGGCCGCGAGAAGCTGATGGCGCCGTACACGCAGCGCTACTTCGACGAGGTCGCCGCGCTCTGGGAGCGTCGTACCAGCGAGGTGGCCCAGACCGTCGTCATCGGCCTGTACCCGTCGTGGGACATCAGTGAGGACGGGCTCGCGAAGGCCGACGCCTTCCTCGCCGAGGAGCACCCGGCGGCCCTGCGCCGACTGATCGTGGAAGGCCGGGACGGAGTGGCTCGCTCGCTCCGCGCCCGCGCCTTCGACAGCGCGAAGTAGTTCTAGAGAACACGAAGCAGGCCCCGCCGAAAGGCGGGGCCTGCTTCGTCAGATCGTCAGATCAGCGGTCGATCAGCATCAGGGGCGATCGACGGCCGTGGCCATCACGCGCAGCGCAGCGACCAGACCGTCGATCAGGTCACCCTGCTTGAACGAGGCCAGCGCGGCGGAGACGCCGAGCTCGGCGACGCGGTCGTTGACCCGACCGGCCACCTGGGCGCCGGACACGACGGCGACGTCCTTGGTGTTGGGCGAGACCGCGATCAGCGCGCCGTGGGCGGGCTCGGGGGCCTGCGCGAGGATCTCGCGGGCACCGGCGACGATGTCCGAGCCGAGGTCGCCGATGTAGACCGAGAAGCGGACGTGCGCCACTTCGCTGGTCTCGCTCAGCGTGTCGTCGAGGAGCACCAGGTCGTCGCGGCTGAACGGCGGGGTGCCGAAGTCGTCGCCCGGGTACAGCGCGGCCGAGATGCGGCCGCTGTTGGTCACGACCGTGCCGAGGGGCAGTGCGCCCGCGCGTGCGACGGCGGTGGAGTTCTGGGTCACGTCACCACTTGCCACTTGCGGAACCTCCCTCGATATCGCCGGGCTCGAAATGCCGGCTCAGGGCCATCGGCTGGATCTCGGTCGCGCTGAACAGGAGCGGGCCGTTCTCCCACTTCTGGTCAAGCGAGTACTCGTTGATCTTCGGCCGCTTCAAACCATGTGAGAACGCCATCGAGACGACGCAGAGGGCGACTGCGATCACGCAGAGCACCACGACGGTCATTCCGACGGGGACAAGAAGCTGGTCCACACCCCACCCTTTCGACAAGCGCTCGGAGCTAAGCGCAAACGATCTGCCGTATGCAGATCCGGTGAGAACAATTTATCGCACGGCCCCCACCGCTGTCCCCGTAGGTCCCTACACCGGGTAGTAGATCTTCGACGGCGGCTGCCACCCGCCCCGCGGGGATAGTGGACAATGGTGCCTGTGACGACGTTCTACGAGGAAGTCGGCGGACACGAGACCTTCCGCCGGATCACCCACCGCTTCTACGAAGAGGTGGCGACCGACGACATCCTGAAGCCGATGTATCCCGAAGAGGACCTCGGCCCCGCGGAACGTCGCCTCCGCATGTTCTTGGAGCAGTACTGGGGCGGCCCCCACACCTACAACGAGGAGCGTGGCCATCCCCGCCTGCGGATGCGGCACATCCCGTACGTCATCGGTCCCGATGCCCGCGACGCATGGCTGCGCTGCATGACCGTCGCCATCGACTCCATCGAGGCCGAGACGCTCGACGACGAACATCGCGAGGCCATGCACAACTACATGAAGGCTGCGGCCGAGATGCTGGTCAACAGCCCGTACTGATGCCGGTGTTCGGGTAGAGAAGACTGCAGGCAGACGCACGGCACCACAGAGCAGGACACGACAGACGGTGAGGAAACGAGACGGTGAGTGAGCAGAGCATGACGAACGCCCCCGACGCATCCGATGATGCGTGGTGGCGGTCGGCGGTCGTCTACCAGGTCTATCCGCGATCGTTCTCCGACCTGTCGGGCGACGGCGTCGGCGATCTGGCCGGTCTGATCGACAAGCTCGGCTACCTGGAGCTCCTCGGCGTCGACGCGATCTGGCTGTCGCCGATCATGCGATCGCCGATGGCCGATCACGGCTACGACGTGTCCGATCCGCGCGCCGTCGACCCGCTGTTCGGTGATCTCGACGACTTCGACGAGCTCATCCGCCAGGCCCACGACCGCGACATCCGCGTCACCATGGACCTGGTCCCCAACCACACCAGCGACCAGCACGCCTGGTTCGCCGAGGCGCTGGCCGCCGAACCGGGCAGCCCGGAGCGGGCCCGCTACCACTTCGCCGACGGACGCGGCGACGACGGCGACGAGCCGCCCAACAACTGGACCAGCGTGTTCGGCGGCCCCGCGTGGTCCCGCGTCACCGAGCCGGACGGCACCCCGGGTCAGTGGTACCTGCACCTGTTCGCCCCCGAGCAGCCCGACTTGAACTGGGACAACCCCGAGGTCCTCGCCGATCTGCAGACCACCATGCGGTTCTGGCTCGACCGCGGCATCGACGGCTTCCGCATCGACGTCTCGCACGGCATGGCCAAGCCCGAGGGACTCCCCGACCTGGAGCATCCGGCCGAGGTGCTCCGGCACACCGACGACGATCCGCGGTTCAACAATCCGGGCGTTCACGAGATCCACCGCGCCATCCGCCGCGTGATGGACGAGTACCCGGGCACTTTCAATGTCGGCGAGGTGTGGGTCAGCTCTCCCGAGGCCTTCGCCGAGTACGTCCGACCGGACGAGCTCCACCTCGGTTTCAACTTCGCCCTTGCGACCGCGGGATTCGACGCAGACGAGGTCCGCGCCGCCATCGACGCCTCCCTCGCCGCGACGTCGTTGGTCGGAGCCACCCCCACCTGGACCCTGTCGAACCACGACGTCCCCCGCGAGGTGACGCGCTACCTGCCGACCGGCGACGCCGCGGAGGGCCTCTCCCCCGACGAACTCCTCGCGATCGGCACCACCCGCGCCCGCGGCATGGTCATGCTCGAACTGGCACTGCCCGGCACCGCGTTCATCTACAACGGCGCCGAGCTGGGGATACCGGACGTCGACCTACCCGACGAGGCCCTCGTCGACCCGGTGTGGGAGAACTCCGGGCACACCGATCGCGGCCGCGACGGCTGCCGCGTGCCGCTGCCGTGGGAGGGCACCGAGCCGCCCTTCGGTTTCACGACCGGCGAGCCGTGGCTGCCGCTTCCCGCGGAGTGGGCGTCGCTGACCGTCGAATCGCAGCTCGAGGACATCTATTCGACGCTGTCGCTGTACCGGCAGGCCATCGAACTGCGGTACGCGCGCCTGGAGTTCTCCGGTGACACCGTCGAGTGGTACGGGGCGCCCGACGGCTGCCTGGCGTTCCGCCGTCCCGGCGGACTGATCTGCGCGACCAACCTCTCGGCGCAGCCCGTGCCGCTGCCGCCCGGGCAGATCCTGCTGGTCAGCACCCCGCTGGAGTCCGGCCTGCTGGTCCCCGGCGCGACCGCCTGGCTGGTGTAAGGCCTACACGACGCCGAGGTTCAGCACCGATCGCCGCTGGTACACGGAGCCGAACCTGGCGTCCACGCGCACCCAGCTCGACGACACGCGCACGCGCACCGGCTCGTCCGCCGCGATGCGCTCCAGCGGCGACGTCTCGCTGATCTCGTGACCGTCCGCGTCGCGCACGAAGCCCATCGCCGTCAGGGAGAAGACGGCCCGCATCGTCACCTTCGCGACCTCGCCGACCGCGGCACCGTCTGCGTCGTGGGCGCTGACCTCGAGCACCGTCTGGTCGAGCAACGACGACGCCATCCCCAGCGCGCCCGACTCGTTGCGGGCGACGTCGGCGCCGCTGCGCGACAGCGCGACGAGGTCGCGGGCGGGCACGTCGTCCAGGTGAATGAAACCGTCGGCCGGCGGCAGCGCTCCCTGCCACGCGCCGGGCAGGGCGAAGCCGAGCGACACCGGACCGCCGCCCGGCAGCGAGGCGGTCATCGCGCCGACGTCGGCGATCACGTCGGACGGCGTCACCGTGCCGAACACCGAGCGGGTGGCGAGGATGTCGAAGCCGGTGCGGATCCACAGGCCCACGCGACCGTCGGCGCGCTGCTGGGCGCGGAGGACGCCCGAGTCGTCGACGCGGCGCGCCCGATCCAGAAAGGCGGCGACGTCGGTGCGGTCCGACGGCCCGTGCGGGTGCAGGACGTGCTCGACGCCGCCGTCCATCACGCTCACTTCGCCGACTGTCCGGGCTCGCGCAGGAACGACTGCAGGTAGGCCTTCTCCTCCGGCGGCATGCGCCGCGGACGCTGGGTGTCGATGTCGAAGGACACCAGCTGCGTCGACGCCACGACCGCCGGCTTGGAGTCGGGAGCCGCGCCGTGGGGACGCACCTCGTAGCCCACGGTGAAGTCGACGGCGCGGAGCTTCTCGACGAACATGGTCACGGTGATCGGCGACTCGTCGTGCCGGATCTGGCCCTGGTACTTCACGTGGAGGTCCGCCACCAGACAGCCCTTGCGCATCGGCGCCGTCGGCTTGTCGTCGTAGAACAGCCACGGGATCCGCGCTTCTTCCAGGAGCGTCACCATCCGCGCGTGGTTGATGTGCTGGAAGACATCCATGTCGGACCAACGGACCGGGACCGTGACCACGTAGCCGCGGTCGGTGGTGTGGCCGTTGTCGGCGAAAAGCCTTCGCTGAGCCTGCTTCTCATCACCGGGATTCTCGAGATCAGCCATGCCTGACATTAACCCACGATGCCGCGCAGGGATCGGACGGCCACCGACAGCGTGGCCAGGTCCCAGTGCCCGTCGGATTCGAGGTCGTCGAGGGTCGATTCCGCGCGACCGATCATCGCCGACTGCGACTGCTCCCAGTCGTCGATCTTCTGCACGGTCGGCTCGTCCGGCTCCGACATCGACAGGATCGCGCGGGTGAGCGCGTGCAGCACCGAGTGCAGTTCGTCGCGCAGAGACAGTCGCGCCAAGAGCGACCACCGGTCGCTGCGGTCCAGTTCGGCGATGTGAGTGGCGAGCTCGTCGATCCGGAACCGTTCTACCAGGGTGAACAGCAGCTCGCCGACCTCCTCGGGCGACCGGTCGGTGATCTCGGCGAGGTCCAGCACATCCAGCAGCTGCAGGCGGTACGGGCTGATCGCAACGGCCTGTGCCGCGGCCGGGCGCACCCCGGCGTCCACCAGGATGTCGCGGCGCCGCGCCACCTCCCGGGACGAGGTCTCGCTGAGCCACTCATCCAGGCGTCCCCCGAGGTCGGCGACGTCGGCGTAGCGGGTGGTCTCGGCCGCCATCGCGATCGGCTGCGGCCGGTGCGCCAGGAACCAGCGGGCGCCGGCGGCCAGGAGCCCGCGGACCCGTCGGGTGGCGTCGTCGACCACCGACGCCGCGACCTTCTCGCCGCGCAGTTCCGCCAGCAGCGCGCCGATGCCGAACACCCGGGTCGCGACGACCGTCGCGCGCATCGCGTCACCGATGTCGGTGCCGGACGTCTCGCCCAGCGTGTACAGGTGGGTCATGCCGCCGTCGGCGACCGTCCGGTTCACCAGGACCGTCGTCACGATCTCGCGGCGCAGTCGGTGCGCCCGGATGCCGTCGGCGAACTTCTCCCGCACCGGCTCCGGGAAGTACGCCGAGGCGAGGCCGTCGAACATCTCGTTGTCGGGCAGCGGCGAGGCCAGCAGCCGCTGCTTCGCGTCGAGTTTGATGTGCGCCATCATCGTCGCGAGCTCGGGGCTGGTGAGCCCGCGCGCGAGTTCTCCCGAGCGTCGACGCTTCAGTTCTCCCGGGGTCGGCAGTGCCTCCAGCTTCAGGTCGACGCCCGCGTCCGCGAGATGACCGAGCATCCGGCCGTGCAGGTCCGTGTCGTCGTCCGCGGTGTCGCGCGCCATCCCGAGTTCGGCGTTCTGATCGATGTTGTCGGCCAGCACCAGCTCCGCGACGTCGTCGGTCATCGACAGCAGCAGATCGTTGCGGTCGTCGGCGTCGAGTGCACCGCCGGACACCTGGGCATTGAGCAGGATTTTCAGGTTGACCTCGTGATCGGAGCAGTCGACGCCCGCCGAGTTGTCGAGGGCGTCGCTGTTGATGCGGATGCCCGCGAGGTCGGCTTCGATCCGGCCGTGCTCGGTGACTCCGAGGTTGCCGCCCTCCCCGAGCACCTTGACGCGCAGCTGATTCGCGTCGACGCGGATCGCGTCGTTGGCCTTGTCGCCGACCGCCGAGTTCGCCTCGTCGGAGGATTTCACGTAGGTGCCGATGCCGCCGTTGTACAGCAGGTCGACGGGGGCGAGGAGGATCGCCCGGATCAGTTCCGGCGGCGACAGGACGGTCACCGCGTCCGCGAGGCCGAGCGCCCGCCGCACCTGGGGGCTGATGTCGATCGCCTTCTGTTCCCGCGACCAGATGCCGCCGCCGGCCGAGATGAGCGTGCGGTCGTAGTCGTCCCACGACGATCGCGGCAGTGCGAATAGTCGCGCGCGTTCCGGATACGACGTCGCCGGGTCGGGGTCGGGGTCGATGAAGATGTGGCGATGGTCGAACGCGGCGACGAGCCGCGTGTGCCGCGACAGGAGCATGCCGTTGCCGAAGACGTCGCCACTCATGTCGCCGATGCCGACCGCGGTGAAGTCCTGGGTCTGGGTGTCCACCCCCATCTCCCAGAAGTGCCGTTTCACCGACTCCCAGGCGCCGCGCGCGGTGATGCCCATGGCCTTGTGGTCGTAGCCGACCGATCCGCCGGAGGCGAAGGCGTCCGACAGCCAGTACCCGTACTGGTCCGCGACAGCGTTGGCGATGTCCGAGAACGCCGCCGTCCCCTTGTCCGCGGCCACCACCAGGTACGGGTCGTCGCCGTCGCGGCGTACCACCCGCGCGGGCGGCAGGACCTCGCCGCTGACCGTGTCGAGGTTGTCGGTGATCTGCAGCAGTGCGCCGACGAACGCCCGATAGCAGGCGATGCCCTCGTCGCGGAACGCCTGCCGATCCACGGCCGGGTCGCCGGTGGGCGGGACGGGTTCGCGGACCACGAAACCGCCCTTGGCGCCGACCGGCACGATGACCGCGTTCTTCACCGCCTGCGCCTTCACCAGCCCCAACACCTCGGTGCGGAAGTCTTCGCGGCGGTCCGACCAGCGCAGTCCGCCGCGTGCCACGTCGCCGAACCGCAGGTGGACGCCCTCGATCTTCGGCGAGTACACGAAGATCTCGTACTTCGGCCGCGGGAGCGGCGCCTGCCGGATGGCGCCGGTGTCGAGTTTGACCGCGATGGTGCGGCGGATGCCCGCCCGATGATCGTCGATGTAGAAGTTGGTGCGCAGGGTGGCGCGGACGGTGCCTGCGAGCGCCGACACCACCCGATCGGCATCGAGGCTGAGGATCTCGGCGATGTGCTCGCGGAGTCTCGCGTCGGCGGCGTCCCGTCGCTCCGCCGAACCCTGCTCGGGATGGAAGGTGGCGACGAACAGGTCGACGAGGGCCTGCGTCACGGCGCGGTGGTCGCCGAGGACCTCCGCCATGTGCGCCAGGGTGAACCCGACACCGCACTGGTTGAGGTAGCGGGCATAGGTGCGGACGATCGCGACGGTCCGGGACGTGAGGCCGGCGCGCAGCACCAGTTCGTTGAAACCGTCGACCTCGGTCTCGCCGAGCCACATGTCGGTGAACGCCTCGGCGATCCGCCCCTCCGGATCCGGGGCGTCGTCGACGTCGACGTGCGGTGCGGGGTGCACGGTGAAGTCGTAGACGTTGACGGCGACGCCGTCGGGCCGGTCGATGGTGTGCGGGTGCTCGTCGACCACCGTGAGTCCGAGGCTCTGCAGCATCGGGAGGACGTCGGTCAGGGCCGCGGTGGTGTCGGCGAGGTAGAGGACGAAGCGCCAGGCGTCGGCCGCCGTGCGGTCGAGGTAGGCGTGCAGGTCGCCGGCGGCCAGCCTGGCGGCGATCGGCAGGTCGACGGCGGCGTCGGACGGTTCGCGTTCGTCTCGATAGCGATCACCCACGGTTCCGAGCAGCCGCGCGACCTCCGGGTCGGCGGTCTGCACGGCCCGTACGCGATCGGACCAGGTGCGCGCCTCGTCGGTGAGATTCGCCAGCAGGTCGCCGCCCACGGCGGTCGCGACGTCGGCATCGGTCCGCATCACCACCAGGAGCTGGGCCAGCGGAAGGTGGGACAGCTTGGTGAGGAACTCCGTCTGACTCCCCTGCAGCTGGTCCTCGAGCAGTGCGACGATGCGGGAGCGCACGTCGGACGAGTACTGCTCGCGCGGCATGAACACCAGGATGCTCGCGAACCCGTCCGGCCCGGTCCGCGCGTAGAAGCGCGGATCGCGGGTGGTCTGTGCGTCGAGGACCTGGGCGATCCGGCGGGTCAGGTCGTCGCTGTCGATGACCATCAGTTCGGCGAGCGGATAGGTCTGCAGGACTTCCAGCGCCGCGATGCCGCCGAATGAGTCCTCGGGCAGGCCCAGGCCGCGGAGGACGTCGCCGACCTTGCCGCGGACGCCCGGCACCGATCGGACCGACTGGTAGTCGCCGAGCGAGGTGATGGCGCCGACCACCTGGTGTTCCACCCCGTCGACGTGGACGCGGAGCATCACCGGGAACCGGGTGCGCAGCAGGCCCGTGGGCAGGTAGGTGTGATCGACCGTCAGGGTGTCGGCGTCGTCGATCGGATCCGGGCGCAGCGTCGCCGCGTCGCGCCAGACACCGAGCCCGGGGCGTCCGGGCACGGCCTCGCGGTAGCCGACGGCCAGGAAGTTGTCGCGGATCGCGAACCAGCTCAGCAGGTCGGCGTCCTCGTCGTCGTCGCTGATCGCCTCCGCGAGGTCGGACAGGCGTCGGGCGATCTCCGCGGTGTCGCCGTCGACGGCCTGCGCGCGCACCAGGGCGCCACCGATCTCGGCGCGCAGCCGATCGATGTCGCAGCCGGGCGCCGGGCCGGTCGTGACGCTGATCCACGACTCCGCGTCGCTGCCGCCGCTGACGTTCGTGACGGTCTCGTCGAGGCCCTCGATCCGGCCGTTCGCGTCGCGGCGGACCGCGAGGATCGGGTGCTCGTTGGCCGCGATCGTGAGGCCGGCCTCGTCGAGGACGGTCAGCACCGATCCGACCAGCAGCGGGATGTCGTCGGCGACCACCTGCACCTCGATCGAACCGTCGGCGAGTTCGGTGGTGCCGACTGCGGTCTCCCCCGCCTCCCGGGTGTCACCGAGCTCCAGGTGTCGCTTCAGGCGAGACCACGAATCCCCGGACACCGCAGCGGCATCCGGGGATTCGGGGAAATAGAAGGCAGCGAACTCGGCGGCGATGTCCTCGCCCGATCGATCCGGCGCGTCGTTCACGTGAATCTGCCTCCCTCTGTCGAGGAGGAGCGCACGCGGGCCGGTCGGCGGGGTCGGCTCCACCTCGTCTACGTTCGGCACGAGAGTACCGCCCGCGGACGGGGTTGGAGGGCCGTCCGAGCCGATCGGCCGTCAGTCGCGCGTCAGGCGGCGGTGCGTGACACTGTGCGGGCGCGCGGCGTCGGGTCCGAGGCGATCGATCTTGTTGGCTTCGTAGGCCTCGAAGTTGCCCTCGAACCAGTACCACTGGCCCTCGGACACGTTGCCCTCCCACGCCAGGATGTGAGTACAGGTGCGGTCCAGGAACCAGCGGTCGTGCGAGATCACGACGGCACAGCCCGGGAACTCCTGCAGGGCGTTCTCCAGCGAGCTCAGGGTCTCGACGTCGAGGTCGTTGGTCGGCTCGTCGAGGAGGATCAGGTTGCCGCCCTCCTTGAGTGTCAGGGCCAGGTTCAGGCGGTTGCGCTCACCGCCCGAGAGCACCTCGGCGGGCTTCTGCTGATCCGAGCCCTTGAACCCGAAGGCGCTCACGTAGGCGCGCGACGGCATCTCGTTCTGGCCGACCTCGATGTAGTCGAGTCCGTCGGAGACCACCTCGAACACTGTCTTCTTGGGATCGATGTTCGCGCGGTTCTGGTCCACGTAGCTGAGCTTGACCGTCTCGCCGACCTTCACGTCGCCCGAGTCCGGGCTCTCCAGACCGACGATGGTCTTGAACAGCGTGGTCTTGCCAACGCCGTTGGGGCCGATGACGCCGACGATGCCGTTGCGCGGCAGCGTGAACGACAGGTCCTTGATCAGGACGCGGCCGTCGAAGCCCTTGTCGAGGTTGCTGACCTCGACGACCACGTTGCCCAGACGCGGCGGCGTCGGGATCTGGATCTCTTCGAAGTCGAGCTTGCGGTGCTTCTCGGCTTCCGCGGCCATCTCCTCGTAGCGGGCCAGACGCGCCTTGTTCTTGGTCTGGCGGGCCTTGGCACCGGAGCGGACCCAGGCGAGCTCCTCCTTGAGGCGCTTCTGCAGCTTCTGGTCCTTCTTGCCCTGGACCTCGAGGCGCTCGGCCTTCTTCTCCAGGTAGGCCGAGTAGTTGCCCTCGTAGCCGTGCAGCTTGCCGCGGTCGACCTCGCAGATCCACTGCGCGACGTGATCGAGGAAGTAGCGGTCGTGCGTCACGGCGAGCACGGCGCCCGCGTAGTTCGCGAGGTGCTGCTCCAGCCACAGCACGCTCTCGGCGTCCAGGTGGTTGGTGGGCTCGTCGAGCAGGAGCAGGTCCGGCTTCTGCAGCAGGAGCTTGCACAGTGCGACGCGGCGACGCTCGCCACCGGAGAGCTTCGTGACCGGCAGGTCGCCGGGCGGGCAGCGGAGGGCGTCCATCGCCTGTTCCAGCTGGGAGTCCATGTCCCACGCGTCGGCGTTGTCCAGGTCGTCCTGGAGCTTGCCCATCTCCTCCATCAACTCGTCGGAGTAGTCGGTGGCCATGAGCTCGGCGATCTCGTTGAAGCGGTCGAGCTTCACCTTGATCTCGCCCATGCCCTCTTCGACGTTCTCCTTGACCGTCTTCTCCTCGTTGAGAGGCGGCTCCTGCAGGAGGATGCCGACGGTGGCGTCGGGATCGAGGAAGGCTTCGCCGTTGCTCGGCTGGTCCAGACCGGCCATGATCTTCAGGATCGACGACTTGCCCGCGCCGTTGGGACCGACCACACCGATCTTGGCGCCCGGGTAGAACGACATGGTGACGTCGTCCAGGATCACCTTGTCGCCGTGCGCCTTGCGGACCTTCTTCATCGTATAGATGAACTCAGCCACGATTACCGCTCCTAGCTGCAGCTTTCCGCTGCGATGAATGATTCTTCTCTCGATGCGCCCACCGAACCGGCGTCGGCGGCGGCATGGCTCGGCGACCATCCTATCGGTCTTGCGACGCTCCTCGCGCCACGGCCGCCACCGGCCTCCGGTCGCGATGACGTCGCCGACACTCGATCGAGAAATTCCCGATCTGCGAGTGTGGTGTGTCACACTGGGAACCGTCGTAGGCGCTGGCTCGTTATCAATCAGTGACGGTCGCTCACCCGCGACCGACGACGACCCGTCCCCGACGAGAGGCACATGCTGACATGCGACTGCGGTTGAAGGTCTGGCACCGGCAGCGGCGCTACATGATCCGGCAGCGTCCGGTCCTCAACCGTCTGTACCGCGTCGGCGTCGGCGTCATCGGCACTCTCATGGTGCTGGCCGGCCTGGTGATGATCCCGCTTCCGATCCCGGGCCCCGGGTGGGTGACCTTCTTCCTCGGCCTCGGCGTCCTGTCCACCGAGTTCGAGTGGGCACACCGCGTCACCTCGTTCATGCGGCGCCTGCTCCATCAGACCGCGGTGATCACGACGCACGTCGTGCAGAGCGCCCGCGCCTGGAAGAACCTGTTCCTCGACTACCAGACGGGCGTCCACTACCTGCGGACCTGGACCGAGCATCAGCATCGGTTCCAGTTCCCGCAGTTGCAGCTCGCCGCCGCGTAGCCGCCTCGGCTACGTCGACGCGTCGCCCTTCGCCTCGGGCGTCCCCGTCGACTCGACACTCGTCTCGTCACTGCCTGCGACGTCGACGGCCTCCACCGCCGGTTCGGGAGCGTTCATCCGCCGCAGCATGGCGTTGTAACTGTCGAGCTCCGCGTCATGGTCGCGTTCCTCCTTGCGGTCGAACCGCTTGGCCGCTCGGCTGTCGGACCGGTTCCATTGGATCAGCAGGGCCAGCATGACCACCAGAAGCGGGAACTCGCCCGTCGCCCAGGCGATGCCGCCGCCGACGCGCTGGTCGGCCGCCATGTCGAAAGCCCACGGGTGCTGCAGCGACGTGTACCACTTCTCGGCGATGATCCCGCTCGTCATCATCAGCGCGACGCCGAAGAACGCGTGGAACGGCAGCGAACCCATCACGACCCCGAGTTTCGCGACCGGACTGATCTGCCGCGGCGCCGGGTCGATGCCGATCACGAGCCAGTAGAACAGGTAGCCGCTCACCAGGAAGTGCAGGTTCATCAGCAGGTGCGCGGAGTGGTTCTCGACCACCGCGTCGAAGAGCCCGCCCAGGTAGAGGACGTAGAACGAGCCGACGAACAGGACCACCACGATCAGCGGGTGGGTCATGATCCGCGAGTACTTGCTGTGGATGCCCAGCAGGATCCATTCGCGCGGGCCGGGCGGGTTGTCGCGGCCGGCGGCGGGCAGTGCCCGCAGCGCGAGGGTGACCGGGCCGCCGAGCACCAGCAGAACCGGGACCAGCATCGACAGCATCATGTGGCTCATCATGTGGGTGCTGAACATGGCCGGTGCGTATCGGCCCATACCGGACGACGTCGCGAACAGCAGCGAGCCGCAGCCGAGGAGCCAGGCCACGGTGCGGCCGACCGGCCAGGCGTCGCCGCGCTTGTGGAGGCGATAGACGCCGCGCAGGTAGACGACGGCGGCGAGGATCGCCGCGGTGCCGAAGATCAGGTCGAAGCGCCAGTCCAGCATCAGTCGAGCGAAGGTCGGCGGGCCGTCGAGCGTGTAGCCGATCTTCAGTTCCATCGGCGTCACGTTCGCGGTCGACAGGACCGGCGGCGGAGTGCGTGACAGGCCCGCGCCGAAGCCGAAGGCCACCGCGAAGACGGCGAGTTCGACGGCCGCGAAGCGCACGAACAGCGACTTGCGCGGTTGGTCGGTGGCTTCGAGTTCGCGGAGGGTGAAGGCTCGGTGCATCGCGCCGATGACGCCGGCCAGGATCAGGGTGACGGCCTTACCGACGACCACGAGGCCGTAGGTGGTGGTGAACAGGTCGCCGATCGACATCCGGACGAGGGCGTTGATGACGCCGCTGATTCCGACGACGAACAGGCACCAGAACGCCACCCGCGAATAGCGGGACAGCGCGAGATTCCGCCACTTGCCGTCCCCGAACGCGTAGGCCAGGACGGCGAGGAGGCCGCCCGCCCAGACCGCGGCGGCGACGATGTGCAGGATCAGGCTGTTGGTCGCGATGTCATGCGCACCGCCCGAGGACGAGTGTCCCAGCAGCGCGGACGGCATCAACGAGAGGAATCCGAAGAGCAGGGCGACGAAGGTCCACCCCCACCGGAGGGCCAGCCGGGTGACCAGTGCGGCGCAGACCGCGAAGACCGCGGTCCACATCCAATACTTGCCGTCGGCCACGATCTGATAGGCGGTCCACAGCGTTCGCGGGCTGTCCCAGAAGTCCTTCAGCGGCGATCCGCTCGTGTTCGAGATCGACAGCGGGATCATCAGCAGTGCACAGACCGCCCAGATGATGAACGACCACGTCGCCCACCGCATCGCGCGGTAACCGCCTGCGTCGAGGAAGCCGGTCTTCTGCGGCGGCACGAAGAACGCCGCGAAGATGACGCTGCCGAATCCGACCGCCGCACTCAATTGGCCGATCACGGTCGCCACCGGGAGGCCGTATGTCGTCATCCATCCGGCGTCCGGCACACCGAGCAGACGCAGAGCGTAGGCGGCGGACGCCGCCGTCACGATCACCGAGGCGACCGCGCCGACCACCATGATCAGCAGAATCAACGCGGACCGCATCCCCGACGGGTCGTTGAGCCGGTCGCGTACGGGTTCCTCCGCTGTCTCAGCGGACGTCACTGTCATGGCCTCCACTCTATGACGCGATATAGTAGGCCTTCGTCGCCCACGATGCGGTGCGACAAGCCTCCATAGCTCAGATGGATAGAGCAAGAGCCTTCTAATCTCTAGGTCGCAGGTTCGAGTCCTGCTGGGGGCGCTCCGACCTGCGACGACGCATCACCGTCGCCCAGACCGCCGGATCGGTGCGACCGCGCGCACACCGCTGAGATGTGCCCAACGCCTCAGTCCGCAAGGCCTGCTCCGGCGAGCTACGCGAACGCCCTACGACGACCGTGCGCAGCGCTCCCACTGTCGGAGGAAGGCGTCCGGGCCGGCGACTGCGGCGACGTGGCCCATCATGAGGGAGTCGGGCAGGACTCGCGTCGAGCGGATCACCGCCCCCACGACCGCCGTGGGGCGCGCGTTGACGGCCCGGCCGATGAGCGCCGACTCCGCGACGACCTGTCGAACGCGCGCCTTCCGGATCCGGGGGTAGCGCTCCAACGCCCGGGCGACCGGTGATCGTCGCAGCAGTTCGACGAGGACGGCCGCATCCTCGATCGCCTGGCAACCGCCCTGCCCCAGGTGCGGCCGCATCGGGTGGACGGCGTCACCGACGGCGACGACCCGTCCCGACCACCAGTGCCGTGCCGTCGGCCGGTCGTACAGATCGGTCCGCATCACCGCGCCGGGCGGGGTCGCCGCGATCACCTCACTGATCGGTTCGGGCCAGTCCTCCCCCAACTTCGCGACTTCCGCGTGCTCGTCGGCGAACTCGGTGCCCTCCGGTTCCCGCCGAGTCGCGAACCAGTACGTGCGGTCGTCGGGCAGCGGCACGACGCCGAACTCGACGCCGTCGCCCAGGACTTCGCCCGCCAGCTCTGCGGGCACCGGTGTCTCGGCGATCCCGCGCCACGCGGTGTACCCGGTATACCGACTGGCCAGGCCGGCGTTGAACGGCCGGATCAATCGGGAGTTGACACCGTCGGCCGCGATCAGCAGATCGGCGGTGTACGACGCCCCGTCCGACGTCGCGACGGTCACACGGTCGCCGTCGGTGCGCGCGGTCGTCACCGCGACGCCGTATCGGACCGCGTCGGCGGGCAGAGCCGCGGTCAGGACGTCGCGCAGGTCGGCGCGGCGGATCACGGCGAGCGGCTCCCCCATCGTCGCGGTGAGGGCATCGCTCGCCGGCCTGCGGAACCAGGTGCCGTCGCGCCAGCGCATCGCGCCGCCGCTGACCCGTGCGGACCGTTCGCGGACCGCGGCGCCCAGGTCGAGGGTGTCGAGCGCGGCGAGAGCGTTGGGCCACAGGCTGATCCCCGCACCTGACGCGGTGTCGGTCCGCCGCTCGAACACGGTGACGTGGTGTCCGTCGCGCAGGAGGCCGGCGGCGACGGTCAGTCCTCCGACGCCTGCGCCCGCGACGATCACCCGCACCCGGCTACCGTCCGACGAAGTTCGGCGGCCGCTTCTCCAGGAAGGCCGCGACGGCCTCGCGGTGGTCCTCGGTGTGGTGGGCGATCGCCTGCATGGTCGCCGACAGCTCCAACAGCTGGTCGAGGGTCTGCTGCGAGGACTCCCGCAGCAGCTTCTTGGTCATCCGCACGGTGATGGGCGGATTGGCGGCGATCCGATCGGCGATCTCCCGCGCGGCGGGCAGCAGATCCTCCGGTTCGACGACCCGCGACACGATCCCCCAGTCGAGCGCAGTGGCGGCGTCGACCCGATCACCGGTCAACGTCATCTCGGCGGCCCGCGCCGCTCCGACGATCCGCGGCAGCAGCCACGCACCGCCGTCGCCGGGGATGAGTCCGAGTCTCACGAAGCTCTCGGCGAAGAAGGCCTTCGTCGACGCGATCCGCACATCGCACATCAGCGAGAGGTCGCATCCGGCGCCCACGGCCGGTCCGTTGACCGCGGCGATGAGCGGCACCTCCAGGGAGTACATCGCTCGTGGGATCCGTTGGATGCCTTCGCGGTAGCCGACGCGCTGCTGATGGGAGGCACCGCCGAACAGACCGGCGGAGGCGGCCATGTCCTTCACGTTGCCGCCCGCGGAGAACGCCGTCCCCGCACCGGTCAGGATGATCGCGCGGATCGACGGGTCCGCGTTCGCGGCGTCCACCGCGGCGACGAAGGCGTCGATGGCGTCGTCCTCGGAGATCGCATTGCGCGTCTCCGGCCGGTTGATGGTCCAGGTGACGACGTCGCCGTCCCGCTCGATCAGCAGCACGTCACCGCTCATAGGAGTTCCAGGATCGTCGCGTTTGCCATGCCGCCTGCTTCGCACATGGTCTGCAGACCGTACTGGATGCCGTTGTCGCGCATGTGGTGAACGAGGCGAGTCATCAGGATGGCGCCGGATCCGCCCAGCGGGTGGCCGACGGAGATGGCACCGCCGACGGGATTGAGGACGTCGTCGGACGCGCCGATCTCGGCCTGCCACGCCATCGGGACGGGCGCGAACGCCTCGTTGACTTCGTAGGCGCCGATGTCGGAGGCCTTCAGACCGGATCGGGCGAGTGCCTTCTTGGTGGCCGCGATGGGACCGGTCAGCATGATGACCGGGTCGTCGCCGGCGAGGGTCGCGGTGTGGATCCGCGCCATCGGCGTCCATCCGTTGGCCTTGGCGATCTCGCTGCTGGTGATGAGGAGTGCGCCGGCGCCGTCGGAGATCTGCGAGGCGTTGCCCGCGGTGATGACACCCTCCGGATCGAACGGAGTCTTGAGTCCGCCGAGCTTCTCGACGGTCGTGCCGCGACGCAGCCCCTCGTCGACGGCGAGTCCCCCGGGGATCGCCGCGATCTGCCCGTCGAAGGCACCGGCGTCCTGCGCGGCGGCGGTGCGCTCGTGGGACCGTGCGGAGTAGGCGTCGAGCTGTTCGCGCGAGAGATTCCAGCGCTTGGCCATCATTTCGGCGCCGAGGCCCTGGTTGAAGCCGTCGACGCCGTAGCGCTCCAGCACCGACGGCGGGTAGGGCTTGCCGTCGCCGCGGGCAGCGCCCATCGGCACGCGCGACATCGACTCGACACCGCCGGCGATCGCGATGTCGTACTGCCCGGCGATCACCCCGGCGGCCGCGAAGTGCACCGACTGCTGGCTCGATCCGCAGCGGCGGTCGACGACCGTCGCGGGTACCGACTCGGGCCAACCGGCGGCGAGGACGCCCACGCGGCCGATGCTCCCCGCCTGGTCTCCGACCTGGCTCACGCAGCCCCAGATCACGTCGTCGACGGTGGCGGGATCGAAGCCCACGCGGTCGGCGAGGGCGGTGAGCACGTGTGCGCTCAGGTCTCCGGGGTGGATGTCGGCCAGGGCGCCGTTGCGCTTCCCGATCGGGGTGCGGACGGCGTCGACGATCACTGCATCAGTCATCCCTCTTTCATACCTAACAAGCGCTCGGTTGGGAAGAGTGTCCCGGAGTTGACGTCGTCGTAACACCGAGCTGCCCGATCGGAAACACCGGCGAGACACCGTGATCGGCATGCACCCGGAACTCGTGCCGCTGCTTCCGACGGACGCTCAGCGCTCCGTCGACACCGTCTGCGGGTACTGCGGTGTGGGATGCGGGCTCACCCTGCAGGTGAACGACGGGACGGTCACCGGAGCGCGCGGCACCCCCTCCCACCCCGCCAATCGGGGTCGCCTCTGCACCAAGGGCGCCACCACCGCCGACCTGCTCGCCGCACCCGGCCGTCTCACCACCGCCCTGATCCGCCCCGACCGCCACAGCACCCGAATACCCGCAGACGTCGACTCGGCGATCGCCGAGACCGCACGCCGTCTCACCGCCATCCGCGACCGTCACGGCCCCGATTCGATCGCCGTGTACGTCTCCGGGCAGATGTCCCTCGAAGCGCAATACCTGGCGAACAAACTGACCAAGGGCTTCCTCGGCACCAACCAGATCGAGTCCAACTCGCGCCTGTGCATGGCGAGCGCGGGCACCGGCTACAAGCAGTCGCTCGGTGCGGACGGCCCGCCCGGCAGCTACGACGACATCGACCACGCCGACGCCTTCCTCGTGATCGGCGCCAACATGGCCGACTGCCATCCCATCCTGTTCCTGCGGATGATGGATCGCATCGCGGCCGGTGCGACACTGATCGTGGTGGACCCGCGGCGCACCGCGACGGCCCGCAAGGCGGACCTCCACCTCCCCGTCCGGCCCGGCACCGACCTCGCGCTCCTCAACGGTCTCCTGCGGCTCATCGTCGACTCCGGCGGCATCGACCGCGATTTCATCGCCGCCCACACGAGCGGTTGGGAGCAGCTCGTCGAGCACCTCGACGACTACCCGCCCGACCGTGTCGCCACGATCACCGGCGTCAACGAGGTCGCACTCCACCGCGCCGCGGACATCCTGATCGGCACCGAGAACTGGATGAGCCTGTGGACCATGGGCCTCAACCAGTCCACCCACGGCACCTGGAACACGAACGCGGTCTGCAACCTGCACCTCGCGACGGGAACGATCTGCCGTCGCGGATCCGGTCCCTTCTCCCTCACCGGCCAGCCGAACGCGATGGGCGGCCGCGAAATGGGCTACATGGGGCCGGGCCTCCCCGGACAGCGAACCGCCCTGGACCCCGACCATCGCGCCGAGGTCGAACGGCGCTGGGGACTCGCACCCGGCACCCTCCGCGACGATCCCGGCGGCGGCACCGTCGACCTGTTCGAACGGATGGCCGCCGGACAGATCCGCGCCGCGTGGATCATCTGCACCAATCCGGTCTCCTCGGTCGCGAACCGGTCCACGGTCGTCGCCGCGCTGGAACGCGCGGAGTTCGTCGTGGTGCAGGAGGCCTTCGAGGGCGCCGAGACCGCCGAGTTCGCCGACGTCGTGCTGCCCGCCGCCCTGTGGACGGAGGCGGAGGGGACGATGGTGAACTCCGAACGGAGCATCACTCTGACTCGCCCCGCCGCCGCGCCGCCCGGTCAGGCCCGCCCCGACTGGCTGCTCATCGCGCAGCTCGCGCGAGCGATGGGCTTCCACGAGGGCTTCGCCCACGCCGATGCGGCCGCCGTGTTCGACGAGATCACCGGATTCCACAATCGGACGACGGGATGGGACCTGCGCGGCGTCGACTACGAACGCCTGCGGACCGGGCCGGTCCAGTGGCCGGCGGCACCCGGCGGCCCGGACCGCAATCCGATCCGCTATGTGAACGACGACGGGGTGCCGCGTTTCCCCACCGGCGACGGTCGGGCGCGCTTCCTGGCACGACCTCACCTCCCACCCGCGGAGTTGCCCGACGACGACTATCCGATGACGTTGACCACCGGGCGGCTGGCGCACCAGTGGCACACGATGACGAAGACGGGGCGGGTCGCGAAGCTGCAGCGGCTCGACCCGGAGTCGTTCGTCCAGATCCACCCGGACGATGCCCACTTCCTGCGGATCGATGCCGGGTCGCTCGTGGAGGTCCGTTCCCGACGCGGGTCGGTCCGGGTCAGGGCCCGGGTCGACGACGCCGTCCAGCCGGGACTGTGCTTCGTTCCGATGCATTGGGGCGACGCCTTCGGCGAACTGCTCGCGATCAACGCCGTCACCAACGACGCCGTCGACCCCGAGTCGCTGCAACCGGAGTTCAAGGCCTGCGCCGTCGCCCTCACCCCCGTCGCCGAGTCCGAACCCGACCCCGAGGAGGCACCCGTGACGACCGCACCACCCGACCGATCCCTCGCCGCTGCTCTCGGCGTGAGCATCGACGAGCCAGTCCTGTCCGATGTCGAGCGAGGCTATCTCGGCGGCCTGCTGCGGGGATTGTCGGCGAATCCACCCGACGGTGCGGTTCCCGTCCTGCCCGGCAACGCGCCCCTGGAACCCGCGGCCCGCGCGTGGGTGGACGGTGTCCTGGCCGGGTACTTCTCGCGGCTGCCCGCATCGGCGGGCGGCGGTGTCGACGCCGACGACGTCCGCGCGGTCCGCATCGTGTGGGCGTCGCAGACCGGGACCGCGGAGGCCTATGCGGCCGAGTGCGCTGCGGCGTTCGCGGAGATCGGCTACACCCCGGTCGCCACCGCCGCCGACCGCACCGGGGTCGACGACCTGACCGGCGACGTCCTGTTCATCGTCGCGACCACCGGAGACGGCGACGCACCCGACGCCGCGCTGCCGCTGTGGGATGCCCTCTCCGGGCTCAGCTCGCAGGACGTCTCCGACCTCCGCTACGCGGTTCTGGGATTCGGCGACTCGTCGTACGCCGACTTCTGCGGCTTCGCCCGCAAGCTCGACGCTCGGCTGGCGACGCTCGGCGCCGATCGCCTCGTGTCCGCCGCCTACTGCGAACCGGACTACGCGAACACCGCGGGCCGGTGGTTCGACGCCGTCGTCCGTGCCCTCGAGGCCGCTCCCGCCGATCCGTCGGCGGAGACCGTCGCACCCTCGCGTACCGCTCCCCTCGCAGCCCGCGTCGTCGAGAACACGGTGCTCACCGACCCGACCGGCGGGCGCGACGTCCGCCGGATCTCCTTCCAGGTACCGGACGGATCGCTGACCTACACGGCGGGCGACGCCCTCGGTGTCTGGCCGCGGAACGCCGACGCGCTCGTCGACGAATGGCTGCGATGCACCGGTCTCTCCGGCGACGCGCCGGTGCTGGTCGACGACGCCGAAATCACGCTGCGCGCGGCGCTCACCGAGCACTTCGAGATCGCCCGGTGCACTCGCGACCTCGTGGCGTTCGTCGCCGAACGGCACCCCGACCCCGACCTCACAACGCTGCTCGACGACCCTCGCGAGCTCGCCGACTGGTCGTGGGGCCGGCAGTCGGTGGATCTCCTCGCCGCGCACCCGGTCCAGGCGACGGCCACGGAGTGGCTCACCGTCCTGCGTCGCCTGCAGCCTCGGCTCTACTCCATCTCGTCCAGTCCGGTCGCGCACCCGGACCGCGTCGAGATCACCGTCTCGGTGGTCCGGTTCGGCGCACCCGACACGCCACGACGAGGCGTGGCCTCCGGATACCTCTCGACGCTGGGCACCGGCACCGTCGACACCGCGCGGATCTTCGTGCAGCCCAACGCGCGGTTCGGACCACCCGACGATCCCGCGGCCCCGATGATCATGATCGGTCCGGGAACGGGGATCGCGCCCTTCCGCGGCTTCCTGCACCACCGAGCCGCGACCGGTGCGGCCGGAGACAACTGGCTGTTCTTCGGCGACCGCCACCGCGCCACCGACTTCCTCTACGCCGACGAACTCTCCGCACTCCAGGAGTCGGGCGTCCTCACCCGCCTCGACGTCGCCTTCTCCCGCGATCAAGACGCCAAGCTCTACGTCCAGCACCGGATGCTCGAGCACGCGGCCGACCTCTGGGCGTGGATCCGCCGCGGCGCGCACCTCTACGTGTGCGGCGATGCCGCCCGCATGGCCCGCGACGTCGATGATGCCCTCATCGGGGTCATCGCCGAACAGGGCGGGCTCACCCCCTCTGCCGCCGAACGGTATCTGCGGTCCCTCGCGGCCGACGGCCGCTATGCGCGCGACGTCTACTGACGGCGCGATCCGGCGCAATCCGGCGCGAGAAACCTCCCCGAAACCTCGTGCGGGACTTGTGATCCGACGGAAACGTTCGTCGCCTCGGAGCGCAACACCCCGCCCGTAGCGTCCCCGTCAAGCAGTTGATCAGAAGGGAGTTCCACCCATGAACAAGACCGTTGCAGTCATCGGACACGGCATGGTCGGGCACCGGTTCGTCGAGACCCTGCGCGCCCGGGACACCGCAGGCCAGTGGCGCGTCGTCGTGTTCGGCGAGGAGTCCGACGCCGCCTACGATCGCGTCGGCCTGTCCGGCTATGTCGGCCCGTGGGACCGCGGGGCCCTCGCCCTTCCGGGATCGCGCTATCCGGACGACGCGACCGTGGAACTGCACGTGAATCAGCGGGTCGTCGACATCGACCGGACGATGCGCGTCGTTCGGACCGGCGACGGCCTCGAAGTCCACTACGACGCCCTCGTTCTCGCGACCGGGTCCCGCGCCTTCGTCCCGCCCGTCCCCGGGTGCGACTCTCCCGGGTGCCACGTCTACCGCACCCTCGACGACCTCGATGCGATCCGCGCCGATGCCGAACGCGCCCTCGTCTCAGCCGGCGACCGACCGCCCGTCGGGATCGTGGTCGGCGGTGGACTCCTCGGGCTGGAGGCCGCGAACGCGCTGCGCCTGCTCGGGTTGCGACCGCACGTGGTCGAGGTGAACCCTCGCCTGATGCCGCACCAGGTGGACGCCGGCGGCGGCGAACACCTGGCGCGCATGATCGGCGACCTCGGCATCGACATCTCGCTGTCGTCCGGTGTCACGTCCATCGAGCCCGCCGACGTCGGGATCCGCGCGACCCTCGCCGACGGCACGACGGTCGGCGCCGCTCTCCTCGTCTTCGCCGCGGGCATCCGACCGCGCGACGAGCTCGCCCGAGACTGCGGCCTCGCGCTCGCCGATCGCGGCGGCGTCCTCACCGGCACGGACTGCGTGACCAGTGATCCGGACGTCTACGCGATCGGTGAGGTCGCAGCCGTGCAGGGCCGGTGCTACGGACTCGTCGCGCCCGGGTACTCGACCGCCGAGGTGGTCGTCGACCGGATCCTCGGCGGCGACGCCGTGTTCCCCGGTGCCGACACGTCGACCAAGCTCAAACTGCTCGGCGTCGACGTCGCGAGCTTCGGCGACGCGCTGAGCAGCACGCCCGGCGCCCTCGACGTGGTGGTGTCCGATCCGATCGGCGGCGTCTACGCCAAGCTGGTCCTCTCCGACGACGCGTCGACGCTGCTCGGCGGCGTCCTGGTCGGCGACGCCTCGGCCTACGGACTGCTGCGGCCGTTGGTCGGCTCCACACTCCCCGGCGATCCGGTGAGTCTGATCAGCCCGTCCGGAGAGGCCCCTGCGCTCGGCGTGGGCGCGCTCGGCGACGACGCGCAGATCTGCTCGTGCAACCACGTGACCAAGGGACAACTGTGCGCGGCGATCGCCGACGGCGCGTGCGACGTCGCCGCGTTGAAGTCGTGCACCGGCGCCGGAACGGCCTGCGGATCCTGTGTGCCGCTGCTGTCGCAGATCCTGGCCGAGGAGGGAGTCGAACAGTCCACGGCCCTCTGCGAGCACTTCGCACAGTCGCGGGCCGAGCTGTTCGAATCGGTCAGGGCCTCCGGCATCCGGACGTTCTCCGGGATCGTCGAGCGGTTCGGCAGCGGTACCGGCTGCGACATCTGCAAGCCGACGGTCGCGTCGATCCTCGCCTCGATCGGCTCGGGGCACATCCTCGACGGCGAGCAGGCCTCACTGCAGGACTCGAACGACCACTTCCTGGCGAACATCCAGCGCAACGGAACGTACTCGGTGGTGCCGCGCGTCCCCGGCGGCGACATCACCCCCGAGCACCTCATCCTGATCGGCGAGGTCGCCAAGGACTTCGGCCTCTACACCAAGATCACCGGTGGTCAGCGCATCGACATGTTCGGCGCCACCGTCGATCAACTCCCGCTGATCTGGCGTCGACTGGTCGACGGCGGCATGGAGTCCGGCCACGCCTACGGGAAGTCGTTGCGCACGGTCAAGAGCTGCGTCGGCTCCGACTGGTGCCGGTACGGACAGCAGGACTCAGTCCGGATGGCGATCGACCTGGAGCTCCGGTACCGAGGCCTGCGCTCGCCGCACAAGATCAAGATGGGCGTGTCGGGCTGCGCGCGCGAATGCGCCGAGGCACGCGGCAAGGACGTCGGCGTCATCGCCACCGAGCAGGGCTGGAACCTGTACGTCGGCGGCAACGGCGGCATGACTCCGCGCCACGCACAGCTGCTGGCCGGCGACCTCGACGACGCGACGCTGGTCTCCTACATCGACCGCTACCTCATGTACTACATCCGGACCGCCGATCGTCTGCAGCGGACCGCCGCGTGGATGGAGTCCCTCGACGGCGGCGTCGACCGCGTCAAGGCCGTCGTGATCGACGACGTTCTCGGGCTCGCCGCCGACTTCGAAGCCGACATGGCCCGACACGTCGAGGACTACGAGTGCGAGTGGAAGGGCGTGCTCGACGACCCCGAGAAGCTTCGCCGATTCGTCACGTTCGTCAACGCACCGGGTGTCCCCGACCCCACCGTCTCGTTCGGTGAGAGCCACGGTCGCCGCGTCCCCGTCCTCCTCGGTTCCCCGTCGCTGCCGCCGCTCGCCGCCGCCACGATCTGAAAGGCACCCGATGACCCTCGCATTCGACCTCCAGAAGTGGGCCCGCGACTGGACCCCGGCCTGCCGATTCGACCGTCTGGATCGGCTCCGAGGTGTGGCCGTCCTGCTCCCCGACGGTGCCCAGGTCGCCCTGTTCCGGCTCGCCGACGACAGCCTCCGGGCCGTCGGGAACATCGATCCGATCGGTCGGGCGGCCGTGCTCTCCCGCGGCATCGTCGGCGATCGCAACGGCTTCCCGGTCGTCACCTCACCGCTGAAGAAGCAGGCGTTCAGCCTCATCGACGGGCGCTGCCTGGACTCCCCGGACGTCCGGATCCCCGTGTACGGCACCCGGATCGGCCTCGACGGCAATGTCTTCGTCGCCAACGCGCCCGACATCCGCTTCGGATTCCGGCCCGAGGGTTTCCGGACAGTCCGATGAGCGTGCTGCTGGTAGCGCACGGCACCCGCGATCCGCGCGGCGTCGAGCTGTCGTACCGGTTGGCCGACGAGGTGGGCCGCCACCTCGAGGAGCACGTCGCGGTCGGCTTCGTCGACGTCGTGGGCCCCACCCCCGACGAGGTGCTCGGCGATCTCCCCGACGGTCCGGTGACGGTGCTCCCGGCCTTCCTCACGCGCGGGCACCATGCCCGCGTCGACCTTCCCGGGCGCCTGGCCTCGGCGGGCCGTCCGGTCCTGCTCGCCGAGGCCCTGGGCCCGTCGCCGGAACTGGTGCGGGCCCTCATGATCCGCCTGGCCGAGGCCGGGACGACGCGGACCGATGCCGTCGTCCTGGCCGCGGCCGGCTCGTCGGATCCGTCCGCTCATGTCGATGTCGAACGGACGGCCGCGCTGCTGTCGAAGGCCACCCGGCAGCCGGTGTGCATCGCGTTCGCGAGCACCTCCGCGCGATCGCCCTATCCGTCGGTGCCGGGCGCCGTGGCCGCGCTGCGCCGCCATCGGCCGCGGCGTCGGATCGCGGTGGCGTCGTATCTCCTGACCGACGGTCTGTTTCAACGACGGCTCGACGAGAGCGGTGCCGACGTCGTCGCGCGTCCGCTCGGGTCGGCGACGCCGGTGATCGAGTTGGCGTGCGCCCGGATCGCCGCCGCCCGCCGCGCAGATCGGCCGGCCGCCGTCACCGATCGTCGACGGCCAGCCGATATCCGCGCTTGACGACGGTCGCGATCAGCTCGCGGTGACCGAGGGCCGCACGCAGTCGTGCGACGGCCGTCTCCACCGCGTGCTCGTCGTCCGAGCCGAGCACCGCCAACAGGTCTGATCGGGACACCACCGCACCCGGGTCGTCGCCGGCGAGGACGTCGAGCAGACGCCGACCGGCAGAGCCGACGTCCCGGACCTCCCCATCGACGAGCACCGACGACGCGCGCAGGCTCAACCGATGCCCGGCGACGACCAGGTCGGGTGTGCGGGCCGGAAGGTCTTCGGCCACGAGCCGCGCGAGCGCCCCCAACCGCATCCGCTCGGGCCAGGCGCTCGGCACGCCCGCTGCATCCAGCGGTGCCGCGGTCACCGGACCGACGCAGTACACGGCCGTCCTCTCACGAAGCGCGGCGAGCAGGCGGCCGTCGACGCCCAGTTCCCGGGCACGGGTCAGCAGTGACACGGCCGCGGGACCGGAGGTGAAGGCGACCGCATCGAAACGACCGTCGGCGAGGTCGCTGATCAGCGCGTCGAGGGGCGTCGGATCGGCTGGACGCCGCCAGCTGTAGACCGGAACCGCGATCACCTCGACGCCCATCGCCTCCAGCCCGTCGATCAGGGCACGGTTCGGGTCCCAGTCGTCGATGGCTCCATGCAGCTGAACCGCCGCACGGAGGCCCGCGAGGTCCTCGGATCGCAGGTGCTCCAGGACTTCCGCGGCCGACTCCGACGGCGGCGACCACTCTTCGCGAAGGCCGAGCGCTCGCAGCGCGCCGGTCACTTTGGGACCGCGGGAGAGGATCCGTGCGGACGCGAGTGCCGTCATCAGCCGGTCAGCGAGGCCCCATTCGTCGGCGGCCTCCACCCAACCGCGGAAGCCGATGCCGGTGGTGGGGATCAGGAGGTCGGGCGGCGTCGCGATCACCGCGTCGGTGCCCGCCCGCAGCGCGGGGTCGTCGGACAGCGGCACCATCTCGATGGTCGGCGCGGCGACCACGTGCGCACCGCGTCGACCGAGGAGGGCTGCGAGCTCATCGGCCCGCCGGGCTGCCGTCACTGCGACGGAGCACCCCGCCAGTGACTGCGGAGTGCTCCGTGACGTGTTCATCGCGTCATCGCTCATGCGGACAGCTTCGCAGACGCCGCGCCGGGAGTCGTCGCCTCGGCTCGCGCGCGAGGAACTGCGATGTAGGCGCGCCACGTCACCAGACCCGCGACGAGGTAGAAGGCGGCGAACACCAGAACCGCGGCGGTCGCCTCCCCTGACTGCTGGTACGACTGCCGCAGGACCAGGTTGATGCCGACGCCCCCGAGTCCGCCGACCGCACCCGCGATGCCGATCACCGCACCCGACATCGCCCGCGAGTGGACTGACCGGGCGTCGTCGTCGATCGGCAGACGTCGCGCCTTGGCCTCGAAGACCGACGGGATGATCTTGTAGACCGAGCCGTTGCCCATCCCCGACAGGACGAACAGCGCGACGAAGCCGATCGCCTGCACCGCGATCGTCTGACCGACGAGCACGACGCCTGCGGCGACGACCATCCCGGCGAACGCGGCGAGCGTCACCCAGCTGCCACCCGCCCGGTCCGCGAGGCGTCCACCGAACACCCG
Organism: Gordonia phthalatica; assembly: GCF_001305675.1. NCBI lineage: Bacteria > Bacillati > Actinomycetota > Actinomycetes > Mycobacteriales > Gordoniaceae > Gordonia > Gordonia phthalatica. The sequence continues at coordinate 1,722,115 of NZ_CP011853.1, read as the reverse complement.
CGCGACGGACCCGAGCAACGGACCGATGAAGGCGATCTGAGCGGCGTGCAACGCCGCCTGCGCCGGACTCTGACCGTCAGCAGCGAAGTTCAGTGACAACACCTGCGCGAACGCAAACGAGAAGCCGATGAACGAGCCGAAGGTCCCGATGTAGAGCAGGGAGATCAACCAGGTGTCACGGTCCACCGCGGCGGCCCGCATGGCCGCGAGGTCGACGCCCGGGACGTCGAGATCGTCCATGAAGACCGCCGCACCGATCGCCGCCACCGCGAGCAGCACCAGGTACACCGCGCACACCCAGTAAGGCTGCCGGTCCCCCGCCCACGCGATCACGAGAAAGCCGACGAGCTGCACCGCGGGCACGCCCAGGTTCCCGCCGCCCGCGTTGACCCCGAGCGCCCAGCCCTTCAACCGCTGCGGGTAGAAGGCGTTGATGTTCGTCATCGACGACGCGAAGTTGCCGCCACCGAGCCCGGTGAGCGCGGCGCACACGAGGTACATCCAGCGCGGCTGTCCCGGATTCGCCAGGATGACGACGGTCGCGACCACCGGAATCACCAGGATCAGCGCGGAGAAGACCGTCCAGGTCCGTCCTCCGAAGCGGGCGGTCGCCATCGTGTACGGAAATCGAAGAGTGGCCCCGGACAGCGTGGCGACCGCCCCGATCAGGAACTTGTCGCCCGCCGACACCCCGTAGACGTCGGACGGCATGAACAGCACCATCACCGACCACAGGGTCCACACGGAGAAGCCGACGTGCTCGGCGACCACCGACCACACCAGGTTGCGGCGGGCGATCGCCGCGCCGCCCTCCCGCCACGCGACCGGATCCTCGGGATCCCAATCGCTGATGACCGCCCCGCGCCCCGCCCATCGCCGTCGCACCTCGTCGCTCACGCCGCCTCCTCGGTTCCCGATCCGTCGATCGGATCGGTTCGACCGTAGGAGCGCGGTGTTGCGTGGACGCCGCACCCCGATCACGCGCGCGTAAGCATCACCTCACCGAGTTCGTCGGACTCGTGTGAGGGCTTGGCGCACAGCGTTTTCCAAGCCACTGAGATTGCCAGAAGCCTGCCAGGCGAGGGCCAGTGCTCGTACAGAACCCGTCCATAGATTCGTTCAGGTCGGACGCGAGATCCGCGGCCGGCAGCGGAGAGGAACGACCAACCGTTCCCCTCCGCAGCCGGATCACACCGACAGAATCAGGAGTCCCTTCATGAGCTTCGACAGCAACCGGACCGACAACCGCCAGCGTCCGCAGGGCGGCCAGCACGCCGCGCCGCGCCGCCGCCGCGAACGTCGCTGGGATCGTCGCAACCATCGGTGGATCTGGACCTGGGTGGGCTGAACGACTTCCGCCACCACCCATCGTCGAATGCGCCGTGCCGTCCCCCTTCGGCACGGCGCATTCGCCCGTCCCGGAGCCCTTCGATGACCTTCTCCGCCGCGGTCCGCCGCTTCTCCCCGTTCCTCGTCGGCCAGCGCAGGCGCCTGGTCTCGGCGTCGCTGTTCCTCCTCATCGCGGCAGCCTGCGACGCGGTCGGCGTGTTCGTCCTCTCCGATGTCGTCGACGGTGCCCTCGGCGCCGACGGCTGGAGCGCGTTCGCCCACCTCGCCGCCGCGTGGCTGCTCCTCACGGCGGTCAGCGTCAGCGCCGACTACGTCGGGATGGTGCTGGCCACGGTCGCCTCCGAGGGCATCGTTCTGCGGCTGCGGACCGCCCTGTTCGCTCACGTGCAGCGGCTGGCACCGGTGAGTCACCGGCGCCGCGGCCTCGGCGACCTCCTGGTTCGGCACTCCAGCGACCTGGAGGCCGTCGAGCATCTGGTCGGCACCGGCCTGATGTCCCTGGCCGTCGCCGTCGCGAACGCCGCGGGCCTGCTGATCGCCGCGTTCCTGATGAGTCCGGTCGTCGCCGGGGTCGCCCTGGCCGCCTGCCCGGTGCTGTGGGGCGTCTCCGCGTTCTACGGACGGCGCCAGACCGACACCACTCACGAGGAACGGTCCGCGACCAGCGACATCGCTGACTCCATCCATGCGGCACTCGCCGCCCACGAGACCACCGTCGCCTACAACCAGCAGCAGCGCGAAGCGGACCGGCTGGCGCGCGACGGCGATCGCTGGGCCGCCGCCCGCATCGGTCAGGCCCGCATCGAGGCGGGGTTCGGCAGCGTCCTCGGGTTCGCCCAGGTGTGCGTCTCGCTGATCGTCACGCTCGTCGGGGTGTGGCAGGTCCGGCACGGCGCGCTCTCGGTGGGACAACTCCTGTCACTCACCGGCTACCTGGCGATGCTGTATCCGAAACTCCAGCAGGTCGCCGACGTCCGGCTCTCGGTCGCCGAGGCCGCGGTCAGCGCCCATCGGATCGCCGAACTCTTCGACGAGCCGATCCATCGTCCGGATCGCGCCGACGCGCAGCCATTGCCGGTCTCCGCAGACGGGACGGCGGTCGTGCGGCTCACCGAGGTCCACTTCGCGCACGCCGAGGCACCTGTCCTGCGCGGCGTCGACCTGGAGCTCCGCCCGGGCTCCATCACCGCCCTGACCGGACCGAGCGGCGCCGGGAAGTCGACGCTCGCCGCACTGATCTGCGCTTTGGACGACCCCGATGCCGGTCGCGTCACCATCAACGGACACGACCTCGCGACCGCCACCGGACGCTCGGTCCGCGAACAGGTCACGCTGCTACCGCAACTACCGCACATCCGGCCGGGGACCGTCGCGGAGAACATCGCCTACGGTCGGCCCGACGCGTCGCGTGCCGACGTGATCGCGGCCTCGGTCGATGCCGGCGCGCACCAATTCATCACGGCTCTCCCCGACGGCTACGACACGGTGCTGGCCGGCGACGGATTGGAGCTCTCCGGCGGTCAACGTCAGCGGATCGCGATGGCTCGCGCCATCCTCCGACACACTCCGGTCCTGGTGCTCGACGAGCCGACCGCGGCTCTCGACGACGCCGCGGTCGCCGAGATCCTGACCCCGCTGCGCGCCCTCGCGCGCGGCCGGACCACCCTGCTCATCACCCACGATGCGCGGGTCACGTCGATCGCCGACACCACTGTGCGGCTGGAGGACGGACGGATTCGGGCGGTCGACTACTGCGCGGGCAGGTCCAGAACGCCGAGCGCACTGCCCATGATGGTGCCCAGGTAGAGCACGCCGTCGTTCTCGGCCACCGCGGTCACGAAGCCGAAGTCGAGGTCGTCGATCCGGACGTCGTGGACCAGGGTCCCGTCGAAGCTGTAAGCCTGCACCCAGACCACTTCCTCGGGCGCCGGTCCGATGTTCTGCGGTGCGCGCGCGAGAACTTTGCGGGCTCGTGACGGGAGTCGGAAGATGCCTTCCAGCACCGCGTTCCGCGGCGACGCGAGTGCCACCCACAGCAGCCCGTCGCTCCCGACCGACATGTTGTCCGGATAGCCGCCGAGCGCGTCGAGGAAGACGTCCGACGTGCCCGCCGCGTCGCCGGTCAACCAGTAGCGTGACACGCGGGAGGCACCGGTCTCCGCGACGAGGACGTACTCCTCGTCCGGGCCGAGGACCACACCGTTGGCGAACTGGAGGTCGTCGCGCAGGACCTCCACCTCGCCACCCGGAACCAGTCGCATGAGACGTCCGGTGCCGGAGTGCTCGATCAGGTCCGACCGCCAGCGGTCGATGGTGAAGTTCTGCGAGGACGACGAGAAGTAGAGCGTGCCGTCGTCGGCCCTCGCCACATTGCTCGCGAACCGCAGCGGGCGACCTTCGACGGTGTCGGCGAGGACGACGGTGCGCGACTCGCCCGCATCGAGTTTCAGCAGTCCGCGGTCGTGGTCGCACATGTAGATGGCGCCGTCGTCGCCGAAATCGAGTCCCAGCAGATGTCCGGCGGTGTCGGCCAGGACCGTCACCTCGCCGTCGGCGGGATCCACCAGCAGCAGGCGGCCGTCGTCGAGTCCGGTCACCACCTTGCCGTCGTCGAGACAGAGCACGTCTTCGGGGGCGGTTCCGGGGAGGGCGATACGGCGAAACGAGGTCACGGCCCTTTCATAGCAGCATTCGGCGGCGCGTGCCTCGGATCTGTGCGCCATGCCACGTCGGTCTCCCCCGCACCGGGACGAACGACCCTACCGACGCCGTATCGACCCCACCCACACCCTATGCACCACAGTTCATATGAAAACTGTTGCATAACGCGCTGTTGCATGACTACTCTCGGAGCATGGCACTCGAACACGCGATCCTCATCTCGCTCTCCGAGCGTCCGGGGACCGGGTACGAGATCGGTCAGCAGTTCTCCCGGTCCATCGGATACTTCTGGTCGGCGACGCACCAGCAGATCTATCGGACGTTGAAGAAGCTTCACTCCGACGGCTTCGTCAGCTTCGAATCGGTGGCACAGGAGGGGCGGCCGGACAAGAAGGTCTATACGCTCTCCGAGGCCGGCCGGGCGATGCTCGCCGAATGGGTCGCCAGTCCCACCGCGCTCGAACCACTACGTAGCGAGATCGGACTCAAGCTCCGCGCCGCCGACCTCGGGGATCTCACGCAGATCATCGCCGAACTGCGCGAGTACCGCGACCGAGCGGCGTCACTGCTCGCCGTCTTCCAGGGATGGGAGCGCGACTACTACCCCGACCCGGACTCCCTCACCGGCCGCAAACTCGGCCAGTACCTGGTCCTGATCGGCGGCGTGTCCATGCACAAGCACACCGTCGCCTGGTGCGACGAGGTGATCGACCGCTTCAGCCGCGAACTGGATCGGACCGGGCTCGCCGCCTCGACGACCTCATCCTGACCGATCCAGCCCCAGACCTTCGAACACAGACCCTCCAACACAGACTCTCCGCACGTCCCACCACGAGAAAGGTCGCGCCATGACAGCCCAGACGGTGCCCAACGCCCACTACCCGCACCTCTTCGAGCCGCTGAAGATCGGTGGCATGACGCTCGACAACCGCGTCGTCATGGGGTCGATGCACACCGGTCTCGAGGACCGCCTGTGGGACACCCCGAAGCTGGCCGCGTACTACGCCGAGCGCGCCCGCGGCGGTGTCGGGCTCATCATCACCGGCGGTTTCGCGCCGTCGCGCACCGGCCTGCTGCTCCCCTTCGCGGGCAAGATGACCAACCACGCCGACGTGCTGCGCCACCGTGAATTCACCAAGGCCGTGCACGCCGAGGGCGGCAAGATCGCCCTGCAGATCATTCACGCCGGTCGGTACGGCTACACCCCGCTCAAGGTGGCTGCGGGCAGCGAGCCGTCGCCCATCCACCCGTTCAAGCACCTGCAGATGACCGAGCAGATCATCTGGCACGTCATCCGCTCGTTCGGCTCGGCCGCCAAGCTGGCCCGCCAGGCCGGCTACGACGCCATCGAGATCATGGGCGGCGAGGGCTACCTCATCAACCAGTTCCTCTGCCCGCACACCAACGACCGCACCGACAAGTGGGGCGGCAGCACCGAGAACCGTCAGCGCTTCCTGGTCGAGATCATCAAGGACATCCGCAAGAAGGTCCCGCGCGACTTCCCGGTCATCCTGCGCCAGAGCGTTGCCGACTTCGTCAAGAACGGTCAGACCTTCGACGAGATCGCCCTCCTCGCCAAGACCGCCGAGGAACTCGGCGTCGACGCCATCAACACCGACATCGGGTGGCACGAGGCCCAGGTCCCGACCATCGTCACGTCGGTTCCGCGCGGCGCGTTCGTCAAGTTCACCGAGCGTCTGCGCGACGTCGTCGACATCCCGCTGATCGCCTCCAACCGCATCAACACCCCGGAGTTCGCCGAGGAGATCCTGGAGCGCGGCCGCGTCGACGCCGTGTCGATGGCCCGTCCCCTGCTGGCCGACCCGGAGTTCGTGAACAAGTCGCGCGACGGTCGCAGCGATGAGATCAACACCTGCATCGGCTGCAACCAGGCCTGTCTGGATCACGCCTTCGTCGGCAAGAAGGTGTCGTGCCTGTTGAACCCGCGCGCCGGTCGTGAGACCGTCCTGACTCTCGGCGCCACCCGCACCGCCAAGCGTGTGGCCGTCGTCGGAGCAGGCCCCGCCGGCCTGTCCGCCGCCGTCTCCGCCGCCCAGCGCGGACACCGCGTCGACCTGTACGAGGGCAGTGACTCCATCGGCGGCCAGTTCTCCATCGCCGCCCGGATCCCGGGCAAGGAGGAGTTCAACGAGACCATCCGCTATTACTCGCGGCAGCTCGAGATCAACCACGTCAACGTCCACCTCGGCACCCGCGTCACCGCGCAGGACATCATCGACGGCGGCTTCGACCAGGTGGTCGTCGCGACCGGCGTCGTCCCCCGCATCCCGGACATCGAGGGCATCGACCACCCGATGGTCGTCTCGTACGCGGACGCCGTCCTCGGTCACCGCGAGATCGGCAAGCGCGTCGCCGTCATCGGCGCCGGCGGCATCGGCTTCGACGTCACCGAGTTCCTGACGGTCGACGAGTCCCCCACCCTGAACCTCAAGGAGTGGGAGCAGGAGTGGGGCGTCACCGAGGATCTCGACACCCCCGGCTTCCTGACTCGTCCGCGCCCGACGCCCGCCGCCCGCGAGGTCTTCATGGTGCAGCGCAAGACCGGCCGACAGGGCAAGACGCTCGGCAAGACCACCGGTTGGGTGCACCGCGCCGCCGTCAAGATGAAAGGCGTCGAGCAGATCTCGGGCGCCACGTACGACAAGATCGACGACGCCGGCCTGCACATCACCGTCCACGACAAGGAGGGCAATGTGACCGGCCAGCGTGTCCTCGAGGTCGACAACGTGGTCGTTTGCGCCGGCCAGGAGTCCGTGCGCGACCTCGTCGATCCGTTGACCGAAGCCGGTGTCATCACCCACGTGATCGGTGGCGCCGACCTCGCTTCGGAACTCGACGCCAAGCGCGCCATCCGCCAGGGCACCGAGGTCGCCGCGGGCATGCCGTGATGCTTCGCTGACTCGATGGCAAGGTGGGCCCCGACGCGATTCGCGTCGGGGCCCACCTTTGTCGACACCCATCGTCTTCGAAAAAACTTTCGATCAACCTATTGATCTCCACAAATATTGGAGTAACATAGATCACATAATCAAGGAACGTATGAGCGAATCGGAGGGGAGGTTCACCCGATGCCCGCACCGCAGTCCACGCCCTCGTCGGTCGAGCTTCCCGACGACCCGATCGCCCTGGCTCAGCTGTTGGTCGGCGTCACCGACGCCCTGCGCACGTCGAACCTCGACGCGCTCACCGAGGACGAGCTGGTCACCGTCGCCGAAACCGCCGAACAGGCCCGCCGCGTCGCGGACGCCGCCGACGCGGAGATCATCACCGCCGTCTCCGACCGCGCCGCCTACCGCAAAGCCGGCTGGATCCGACTCAACCAATTCCTCGGCTTCGGCCTGCGCCTCGGACCCGGCGAGGTGAAGCGCCGCACCCTGGCCGCCGCCAAGGTCGGGCGGCTGTCCAACCTCCGCGGTGAGGTCCTGGACCCGGTCTTGCCGGCCACCGCGGTGGCCCTGGCCGACGGCGCCGTCTCCGCCGCCCACGTCCTGGTCATCACCGACGTGATACGGCTGATCCCCGACCGGGTGCCCGCCGACATCGTCGCCGACGCCGAGGCCCATCTGGCCGACGCGGCCCGCACCCTGGCCCCCGACCAACTGCGCAAGGTCGGCCACCGCCTCCTGGCGCACCTCGACCCCGACGGCCACCTGACCGATGAGCGCGACCGGCAACGGAACCGCGAACTGACCCTGGCCCACCAGGACGTGCGCCTGATGTCCAAGCTCACCGCCTGCCTCACCCCGCAGGTCCGCGCCAAACTCGACCTCATCCTCACCGCCTGGGCTGCGCCCGGGTTCAACAACCCCGATGACCCCGACTCGCTGCGCGGGGCGTGCGATGCTCCGGGCATCGACCCCGCCGCCCGCGAGGCCGCCGCCCAGCGGGACATGCGGTCACCCGGGCAGCGCAACCACGACGCCCTCGAAGCCCTCCTGGACTTCGCCCTCACCCACCACGCGCTCGGCGCCCCGGGCAAGCTCTCCAGCTCGCTGGTCATCACCGCCGACCTGACCGACCTCGCCGCCGGCGCCGGCATCGCCCTCACCGCCACCGGCGCCCGACTGCCCGTCGGCGCCCTGGTCGACGTCGCCGCCGACACCGTCCCCTACCTCGAAGTGTTCGCCGGGGCCACCCGCGAAGTCCTCTACCTCGGCCGCGGCAAACGATTCGCCTCCAAGGCCCAACGCCTGGCCCTGTTCGGCCGCGACCGCGGCTGCACCGCCCCCGGCTGCGACCGCCCCTTCGCCCAGACCGAGGCCCACCACATGCCCGACTGGCAGCACGGCGGCCCCACCGACATCGACCACCTCGGCACCGCATGCGGCGGCCACAACCGGGCCGCCAGCACCGGCCGCTGGGACACCACCGTCCTCGACGCCGAGGCAGGCGACGACGCGGGCCGGGTCGGCTGGAAACCGGCCGACCGCGACGTCGCTCCCACGGTCAACCCCATCCACTACGCGGACCTCCCACTCCGCCGACCACCACCCGCGGCCCACCCGCCCACCGCGCGGACCTCCCCAGCGGAGTACCAACTCCTGCGCCTGCTCGCAGGCCACCCCGCCACGCCCACCGGCGCGACGGACCTGCAGTTCCCACCCGCTGCCTGACCACCCCGTCAGGCAGCGGGCAGGAGCCGTTGCCCAGGCATTCCGCTCCGCCGATACCATGTCCCCCATGCCGATCCCTCCTCGCTCCGCCGCCCGCGCCGTCGTCACCGGAGCCTCCTCCGGCATCGGGATGGCACTGGCCCGCGAGCTCGCACGTCGCGGCCACTCGGTGATCCTGGTGGCCCGACGCGGCGAGATCCTCGAAGAACTCGCGATCGAGCTGCGCTCGCGTCACAGCGTCGAGGCCGAGGTCCGCGCCGTCGATCTGTCGGACCTCGCCGCGGTCCAAACCCTGTGCGACGAGCTCTCCGGCCGCGAGATCTCAGTTCTCTGCAACAACGCGGGCATCGCGACGTTCGGCCCGATCGCGGAGCTCGACCCCGACTACGAGCGCGCCCAGGTCCGTCTCAACGCGAACGCCGTCCACGATCTCACCCTCGCGGTCCTGCCTCAGATGGTGAAGCGCGGGTCCGGAGGGATCCTGATGGTCGGGTCCGCGGCGGGCAACATGCCGATCCCCAACAATGCGACGTACGCGGCGACGAAGGCCTTTGTCAACACCTTCAGCGAGTCTCTGCGCGGCGAGTTGAAGGGCACCGGCGTCCACATCACCCTCCTGGCGCCCGGTCCGGTCCGCACCCAGACGCCGGCCGTCGAGGACCAGTCGATCGTCGACAAGATGGTCCCCGACTTCCTGTGGCACTCGTCGGACAAGGTCGCGGCGATGAGCCTGGACGCATTGGCGCGCAACAAGATGCGCGTCGTCCCCGGAACGCTGAGCAAGGCGATGTCGGTCGCCGGCGGTTACTCCCCGCGCGCGATCGTCGCGCCGATCGTCGGGAAGTTCTACGGCAAGCTCGGCGACGCCGAGTAGCAACCGGCCTCCGGCCGCCCGGGCGGGGAGCCGCTGACACCACTAGTGTGGAACGAGTGCAAGACAAACTCGTGTGGATCGACTGTGAGATGACCGGACTCGACGTGGGGTCCGACAAGCTCATCGAAATCGCCGCTCTCGTCACCGACAGCGACCTGAACATTCTGGGCGAGGGCGTCGACGTGGTCATCCACGCCGACGACGAAGCGCTCGCCAACATGCCCGACGTGGTCGTCAAGATGCACGCGCACTCCGGCCTCACCGACGAGGTCCGCGCGTCCACCGTGACGCTCGCCGAAGCGGAGAGGATGGTCCTCGACTATCTCCGCGAACACATCACCACCGCGGGTGCCGCTCCCCTCGCAGGCAACTCGATCGGCACGGACCGCGGGTTCATCGCGCGCGACATGCCGGAGCTCAACGCGTACCTGCACTATCGGATGGTGGACGTCAGCTCGATCAAGGAGCTGTGCCGCCGCTGGTTCCCGCCGATCTACTTCGGACAGCCGGAGAAGGGTCTCGCGCACCGTGCCCTCGCCGACATCCGCGAGTCGATCCGCGAGCTGCGCTACTACCGCGAAGCCGCGTTCGTCCCTGCGCCCGGCCCCGACGCCAAGGCACTCGAAGAGATCGTCGAGAAGCTCGGCCCCGCGTAAACACGCTGGTCAGAAACCGATTGGAATTATCGGTCGGTTACCGGCTAGAGTATGAGTCCGGTTCGGAAAACATTGTGTGAACAGTGCGACCGACGCCGATGGTGACTGTAGTTCAGTTGGTAGAGCACCAGGTTGTGATCCTGGCTGTCGCGGGTTCGAGTCCCGTCAGTCACCCAAATCAATAGCCTCTGATCTGGAATCCGATTCCCGATCAGAGGCTATTTTTGGTTCTGCCCTCCTCTGCGGACTATCCGTGGTCAACCGTCTGCAGTCGCGGCACCAAGTCTGCCGGTGTCTGCTCGCCGCCCGCCTCGAGGTCCTCGATGAGTGCCTCGGCGTAGGCGATCAACCCGGCCCGGTCGATCCCGTAGGGCGCGTCGCCGTCGTCGAAGCCGATCCGCTCGACGGCCCGCCGAAGCACTGTCACCCCGCCTTTGACGTTGCCCCGCTGCACATGGGTGATGCCAACCGCCAACTGAGCCAGTCCCTGCCACAGGAACCGTTCCTCGTCCGGGCAGCTCTTCCACGCCCCTTCGAGGACCTCGTGAGCGTTGAACGCGAGCCCACGATTCAACAGATCCTGCGCCCGCACCAGGCTCTCGGCGGGCGCGAGATGAAGGTCCTCGTGAATCCGCTCGACGCCGACGCTCCCGGGAGGCAGCGGGCGTCCGAGCGCATCCCGCGGGCGCGCATTCCGCGCCCGACCGTCCTCGTCGCGATCGCGCTGCCTTCTCGCCGAGTCACCCATGCCGCCATCGTCTCACTCACGGGCTGCGGTTCCGGACCGGCGTCGGAATTAGATCGGTGGACCGACCACCCGCCCACCGGTACGGTCGACGATCACACTCCGAGAATCGAGGACCTCTACCGTGCTGATCTGCGCCCCCACCGCACACCCCATCCGTGCGTTGACGTCGTAGCTTCCACCCTGCGCTCCTTCGTCAGCGTCATCGCCGACACCCGAGGAGCCCGATGCCCACCACCGAACAGAATCCCTCCGTCGTCCTCACCGATCTGAGTTTCGCGTGGCCCGACGGCACAACCGCCGTCGACCGTGTCACCGCCGCATTCGGAAGCGGTCGCACCGGTCTCACCGGCGCGAACGGCGCCGGTAAGACCACGCTGCTCCGACTCATCGCCGGCGAGCTCGCGCCGACTTCGGGCGCGGTCGCCATCCGCGGCACGGTCGGTCGTCTGCCACAGCACCTCACACTGGAGACCGGCGCGACCGTCTCCGACCTCGTCGGGATCCGCGAGCGCCTCGACGCACTTCGGGCGATCGAGTCGGGCGACACCGATCCCGACCACTTCGACGTGCTCGGCGACGCCTGGGACGTCGAAGCACGGGCACGTTCCGCGCTGGACCGCATCGGGCTGAGCCACCTCGGTCTCGACCGGACGGTCGGCGCCCTCTCCGGCGGCGAGACCGTCCTCACCGCGCTGGCCGGAATCCTCGTGCACGGCGACGACGTCGTCCTCCTGGACGAACCGACCAACAACCTCGACCGACCCGCGCGGCATCTGCTCTACGACGCGATCGACGCGTGGCGCGGCGCGCTGATCGTGGTCAGCCACGATGCGACCCTCCTCGATCTCATGGATCACACCGCCGAACTCCGGTCCGGGTCGCTCGCCGTGTTCGGTGGCAATCTCACCGCCTACCGTCGACACCTCGACCGCGAACAAGCAGCGGCCGATCAAGCCGTACGCACCGCGGAACAGAACGCGAAGAAGGAGGAACGACAGCGGGTCGAGGCACAGACCAAACTCGCGCGTCGGCGACGCTACGCCCGTACCGATTTCGAGAACAAGCGTCGTCCGAAGACGATCATGCAGCAGCGCAGCGCGAAGCTCAGGTCTCGGCGGGCAGGCTTCGCACCGAGGCGGACCGGAAGGTCGACGCCGCACGCCGCCTCGTTCGGGAGGAGACCGCACGACTGCGGCACGATCCACGCATCCGCATCGACCTGCCCGACCCGGAGACACCTGCGGGGCGGCGGCTCGCCGAACTGCGCGACGGCCACGACCGCACGACAGTCGTCGCCGGGCGGGAGCGCGTCGCACTCACCGGCCGAAACGGAGTCGGAAAGACGCGCCTCCTCGAACGGCTGATACGCGGATCCCACAGCACGCGCGACGAGCCATCAGCTGTCGCGTTCACCGACCGGATCGGGTACCTTCCTCAGCGGCTCGATCACCTGGACGACGACCTGAGCATCGTCGACACCGTCCGGACCGCCGCGCCACGCATGCCGCACGAACGGATACTGGCCGGCCTGGCCCGGTTCCTGCTCCGTGGTGACGACGTCCATCGTGCCGTCGGTGACCTCTCCGGAGGCGAGCGCTTCCGCGTCGCACTGGCGACATTGTTGCTCGCCGACCCGGCCAACCGTCTCCTCGTCTTGGATGAGCCGACCAACAGTCTGGATCTGGACACCGTCGACGAGCTGGTGTCGGCACTCGACTCGTATCGCGGAGCGCTGATCGTGGTCAGCCACGACGACGCGTTTCTGGCGCGCCTCCGCATCGACACTTGGATGTCATTGGACGCGACCGGCAAGGAGTGAGCCGATCACCCGCGACCGCCGGCAGCGCTCACCTCGGGAACCAGCACGCGTGATAGAACTGCTGTGAGTGACACGGGGTGCTGCCGCGGCAGCTGAGACCACACCCGTCGAACCTGATCCGGTTAGCACCGGCGAAGGGATGTCCGCCTCCTTCGTCGCTGTCGTCTTCTCGAAGGAGCCCGCCCATGACCAGCCCGACGCCCGCAGCCCGACCGCGCACGACCCCGTCCCTCGACGATCAGTTGGTGCTCGTCACCGGTGGAGCCCGTGGCCTGGGCGCGGCGATCAGCGAAGCGTTCCTCGGAGCGGGCGCGAAGGTCGTCGTCAACTACCACCGTTCGCGGGAGGCCGCAGAGCAGCTCGCGGCACGTTTCGAGGACCGAGCGCTCCCCGTCTGCGCCGACGTCCGCGATCCCGAGCAGGTGCGAGACCTGGTCGCCCAGGCCGAATCCCACTTCGGCACCCCGATCACGACGCTGGTCAACAATGCGCTGATGGACTTCTCCTTCAACGGCGACGCGCGTCCCAAGGCCGACGAACTGACCGCCGAGCAGCTCGCCGCACAGTTCGTCGGCTCGGTTCAGGCGCCCGTCGATCTGATCCAGGCCGTCTTGCCGAGCATGCGCGAGGCCAGAGGAGGCCGCGTGGTCAACATCGGCACCAACCTGTTCCAGTACCCGGTGGTGCCGTACCACGACTACACCGCGGCCAAGGCCGCCCTGCTCTCGATCACCCGAACGTTCGCCGACGACCTCGGCCCCGACGGCATCAACGTCAACATGGTCTCCGGCGGGCTGCTGCGCACCACCGACGCCTCGGCCGCGACGCCCGACGCCGTGTTCGACGCGATCGCTGCGGGTACTCCCCTGCGACGTGTCACCACCCCTGCGGAACTCGCGGACACAGTTCTGTTCCTCGCGTCCCCGTGGGCGCGCGGTGTCACCGGCCAGAACCTCATCGTCGACGGCGGCCTGGTGAAGGGCTGAGCTCCACTCGACCACTCCAAACCGCGATGTCGACTACGGTGGTGCCATGCCCCTGCTTGATCGCATATCCATCGATCCTGAGGTCGTGCACGGTCGACCTGCAGTCCGTGGAACACGCATGCGCGTCAGCGACGTTCTGTCGCTTCTTGCATCCGGTGCGACACAAGACGAAATTCTCGAGGACTACCCGTTCCTCACAGTGGACGATATCCGCGCCTGTCTCGCCTACGCCGCTGCACAGATCGATCACACGGTGCTCACTGCCTCCTGATAGATGCGGTTTTTGATCGATGCTCAACTACCTCCGCGCTAGCGCGGAGGCTGACGGAGTTGGGTCACCACGCAGAACATGTCACGGACATCGGGCCAGGCGACGCGACGGACGATTCGCTGCGGCAGTACGCGCTCAAGCACGATGCGGTCATCGTCACGAAGGACGAAGACTTCACTTTGATGTTCGCAACCCCCGGCGAAACCCCAGCAATCGTCTGGATCCGCATCGGGAACACCCGTAAGTCCACTCTGCTCGACTGGTTCAGCCCCCTGGTCCCACAGATCGTTTCCCTGATCGAGGGTGGCCAGAAGTTGATCGAACTCCGCTGACAGCGAGCCGAAAGCCTGCTCGACATCCCCGCGACCGGTATCCGTTTTGGGCGATCCCGCGTAGCGTCGAAGGTAGTCAGATGCCTCGCACGACCCGGCCTCGGGCCGCGCCCAACGCGGAAGGTGGAGAAGTCACGTGACTACCAACAGTTTCGACAGCAGGGACCAGCTCGCAGTCGGGGCGAAGACGTACGAGATCCATCGACTGGATCGCATCGAAGGGTCCGCCCGACTCCCCTACAGTCTGAAAGTCCTCCTGGAGAACCTCCTCCGAAATGAGGACGGCACCGTCGTGACCGGCGCCCAGATCGAAGCGCTGCGCGACTGGGATCCAGCCTCGGAGCAGAACCCGGAGATCCAGTACACCCCGGCGCGCGTCCTGATGCAGGACTTCACCGGCGTCCCGTGCGTCGTCGACCTGGTGGCGATGCGCGATGCGATGACCGACCTCGGCGGCCCGCCGTCGAAGATCAACCCGCAGATCCCGGCCGAGCTCGTCATCGACCACTCGGTGATCGCGGAGGCCTTCGCCAGCGCCGCGGCGTTCGGTCTCAACTCACAGTTGGAGTTCGAGCGGAACAAGGAGCGCTACCAACTCCTCCGCTGGGGTCAGCAGGCCTTCGACGACTTCCTCGTGGTGCCGCCCGACACCGGCATCTGCCATCAGGTGAACCTCGAGTACCTCTCCCGCGTCACGTTCACCCGCGACCGCGGCGGCGTCACGCAGGCCTATCCGGACACCCTCGTCGGCACCGATTCGCACACCCCGATGGTCAACGGGCTGGGAGTGCTCGGCTGGGGCGTCGGCGGAATCGAGGCCGAGGCGGCCATGCTCGGCCAGCCGATCAGCATGCTGATCCCCCAGGTGATCGGCGTCCGTCTGAGCGGCGAACTGAGCGACGGAACCACCGCCACCGACCTGGTCCTGACGGTCGCGGAACTGCTGCGCAGCATCGGCGTGGTCGGCAAGTTCGTCGAGTTCTTCGGCCCCAGCGTCCAGCACGTGCCGCTCGCGACCCGCGCCACCATCGGCAACATGAGCCCCGAATACGGTTCCACCGCAACCATGTTCCCGATCGACGACGTCACGCTCGACTACCTTCGGTTGACCGGCCGGTCCGACGAGCAGATCGCCCTCGTCGAGGCGTACGCCAAGGAACAGGGCCTCTGGCACGACCCCGACCACGTGCCCGATTTCTCGCGCATCGTCGACCTCGACCTCTCGACCGTCGAGCCGTCGATCGCCGGCCCCACCCGCCCGCAGGACCGGATCCCGCTCGGCGACGCGCCGCGCACCGTCCTCGGACTCTTCGGCGACCAGACCCAGCAGCGGGTGGCCGGCGGCATCGACAGCGCGTCGGCGGCGTCGTTCCCCGCGAGCGATCCGATCGCTCCCGGATCCCACTCCGGCGACGACGCTCCCCCGCGCCACACCAGCGCCGCGCAGCTGACCGCGAACGAGAAGCTCGGATGGCCGAGCAATCCGGCCGATGTGATCGTGAACGGCCGAGACGCGATCGTCGACCACGGCGACGTCGTCATCGCCGCGATCACCTCCTGCACCAACACGTCGAACCCCTCGGTCATGCTCGCGGCCGCGCTGCTGGCGAAGCACGCCGTCGAGAAGGGCTTGAAGACCCGACCATGGGTCAAGACGACGCTCGCCCCCGGGTCCCGCGTGGTGACCGACTATTTCGACCGGTCCGGTCTGACGCCCTACCTGGATCAGCTCGGATTCAACCTGGTCGGCTACGGCTGCACCACCTGCATCGGCAACTCGGGACCGCTGATCCCGGAAGTGAGCAGGGCGGTCGGCGAGAACGACCTCAACGTGTCGGCGGTCCTGTCCGGCAACCGTAACTTCGAGGGCCGCATCCATCCGGAGGTGCGGATGAACTTCCTCGCCTCGCCGCCGCTGGTGATCGCCTACGCCCTCGCGGGCAGCCTGCACACCGACCTGCTCACCGAACCGTTGAACACCAACGACGCGGGCGAGCCCGTCTACCTCCGCGACATCTGGCCGTCGGAGGAGGAGATCCAGCAGGCCGTCGACGAGAACGTCGAGGCCTCGATGTTCACCAAGGGCTACTCCGACGTCTACGCGGGCGACGACAACTGGCGGAGCATGACCATCGCAGACGGTGACGTCTACGACTGGGACGGGACGTCGACGTACATTCAGCGGCCGCCGTTCTTCGACGGCATGACCCGCGAACCCCAACCGATCGCCGACATCAGCGGGGCACGGGTCCTCGCGAAGCTGGGCGACTCGGTCACCACCGACCACATCTCCCCCGCCGGCGCCATCAAGCTCGACAGTCCCGCCGGCCGCTACCTCACCGATCACGGCGTGGAACGCAAGGACTTCAACTCCTACGGGTCGCGTCGCGGCAACCATCACGTGATGATCCGCGGCACCTTCGCCAATGTGCGGCTGCGCAACCAGTTGGTGCCCGGCGTCGAGGGCGGTTTCACCAAGCACTGGCCCGACGGCGAGCAGACCACGATCTACGACGCGTCCGTCGCTTACGAGAAGGAGGGCGTCCCGCTGGTCGTCATCGCCGGTAAGGATTACGGCTCGGGGTCGTCGCGCGACTGGGCCGCCAAGGGCACCCGGCTCCTCGGCGTCCGCGCGGTCATCGCGCAGTCGTACGAGCGCATCCACCGGTCCAACCTCATCGGCATGGGCGTGCTGCCGCTGCAGTTCCATGACGGCGACTCGGCCGAGTCGCTGAACCTGACCGGCGACGAGGTGTACTCCATCTCCGGTATCGCGGACGGCGACGGCGTGGCCGACGAGGTGACGGTGACCGTCGAATCCGGCGGCGAAACGCGGAAGTTCCAGGCGAAGGTCAGGATCGACACCCCCGCCGAGGCCGCGTACTACCTCAACGACGGCATCCTGCAGTACGTGCTGAGGAACCTGCTGGCGAAGGCGTAGAAGAACTGTCCGGCATCTCCTCGATTTCCATCGAGCTGTCGATCTCCGCGCTCCCCGTACGTCACCATGGTGTCGGGCAGTTCGGCTCGACATGACACCGCTCGAACGACATCACTGGGAGATGCCATGAAGTACGCACTGTTGCTGATGGGCCACGTGAACGATCCGGCCTGCGGCGAGGACGGCGGCGCGAGCCCCGACGAGTTCTTCGCCTTCGACAAGGAGATCACCGACGCCGGCGTCGTCGTCTCCTCCTTCGCGCTGGAGGACGAGAAGGTGGTCGTGCACACCGACGACGCAGGCGAACGCGTCGTCGCCTCGTCCGGTCCGTTCGCGGAGGTGCAGGAGTTCGTCGGCGGCGGCTACATCATCGATGTGGCGGACGTCGACGAGGCGATCGCGTGGGCGCGCCGCAGCCCGGGCTCCGCACCGGGCGGGCACGTCGAGATCCGACCGCTGGCCCCGTACTGAGCCGTGAATGAGTCCGCAGGCCGCAGGCGGACCTCCGACGAGGAGGTCCGTCGCGCGGCGACTCTCGATCGAGAGACTCGATCCCGACTGCTGGCACGCCTGACCGGCCGCTTCGGCGACCTGGACCTGGCGGAGGACGCTCTCCAGGAGGCCCTTGCGCAGGCGCTGATCACGTGGCCGGAAACCGGAGTCCCGGCGTCTCCCGAGGCCTGGCTGACGACCACCGCCAAACGGAAGGCGCTCGACGTCGTGCGCCGAGAGAAGGTCCTCGCCGACAAGCTCGCGAGACTGCACATCCAATCCGAGCGCGACCCGCGGCCGCTCGGCTACGTCGATCCCGCCGACCTCGACGAGGCCGCCCTCCCGGACGACCGTCTCGGCATGTTCTTCGCCTGCGCTCACCCGACGCTCGCCCCGGAAGATCGAATCGCGTTGACCCTGCGTTTCGTGGCGGGCCTGACGACGTCGGAAGTCGCGCACGCACTGCTGGTCCCGGTCCCGACGATGCAGCAGCGGATCGTGCGCGCCAAGAAGCGACTCTCGACGCTGGGCGTGCCGTTCACTCCCCCGACCCCCGACGACCTCCCCGACCGAACTCCGGGTGTGCTGCGCGTGGTGTACCTGCTGTACGCCGAGGGCTTCGCGCGCTCGTCCGGCGCCGAGCACATCAGCGACCACCTCGCAGCGGAGGCGATATCCCTCGCACGACTGCTCGCACGACTGCTCCCGCGCGCCGAGACGATCGGCCTGCTCGCACTGCTCCTGCTGACGCAGGCTCGACGACCCGCCCGGCTCGACGGCGATCGCCCGGTGCCTCTCGCCAAACAGGACCGCGCACTGTGGGATCGGGACATGATCGCCGAGGGCCTTCGCCTCGCCGAATACGCGGCAGGCTCGCCGGACGCCGGTCCCTACGCGATCCAGGCCGCGATCGCCGCCGTGCACGCCGAGGCATCCGATTCCGACGCCACCGACTGGGAGCAGATCGCGGTCCTGTACCGACTCCTGGAGGCGCACGATCCCGGCCCGGTGGTGGCGTTGGGTCGGGCCGTCGCGGTCGGCAGAGCGTACGGGTCCGAGTACGGGATGCGGATGCTCGACCGACTGGCCGACGACCGCGCGTTGATCCGATATCGGCCGTACCACGTCGCGCGCGCCATCACGCTCGTCGAACTCGGTGACGGCCCGGCGGCAGCGGCCGCCTATCGCGATGCGTTGGCGCTGCCCGGCAACGCGGTCGAGGACGACTTCCTCGCCGAGTCGCTCCTCGAGATCGCTACTCCGCCGTCGACGTCCGGCTGAACGGCCATCGGCTCGACGGCAGCCACGGAGGGTTCCGGATCACCGCCGTGAGCGACAGCACGGTCGCCACCATGCCCACACTGATGCCGAGCAGCGCGATCGCGGTGTCGTCTGTGGCGGGACGCCAGACGACGTCGCCGTCGATGATCGCGAACACCCCGAGCGGACGCGCTCCGCGGAATCGTCCCGCGGGTGCACTGACCGGCACCACGGTGACCCGGTCGGAGACCTTCATCGGTTCCCCGTACATCGCCGACGGGACCCCGAGATCGGGAAGGTGCAACGGCTCGTCGCTCACGGCATCAGGCCTTTCGGAAGACCAGGAGCGCGTCGGCGACCAGGTCGTGCGGGTACCGGTCCCACACTATGTCCGTGGTGCCGACCTCGGCCAGGTGTTCACCGAGGACGCGACGGCAGTCGGCGATCAGGTGCGTCGTCCGGCCGAGGTGGTGGATGTCGGCGACATTCCACACGACGTAGCCGCCGGGCACGACGACGTGCGCGCACTGCGCCGCCACGAGGCCGAGCTCGCGGAGGTAGCGGGGATAGTCGGCACCGGTCTCCTCGTACGCGGTCAGGGGGTCTGCGTCATGGTCGTCGGACGTCATGTACGGCGGTGAGGTGAGGACCAGACTCGCGCACGAGTCCGCAGGCTCCCCCGCCGCCCGGAGCACACGCACCATCGCACGAGCGTCGCCTTCATGAATCCGGGCGTTCGGCATCTGTGCGCGGAGCGCGGCGACCCGCTCCGGGAGGAGCTCGACGCCGTAGGCCCGGCGACCGAGCGCCCCCGCCCGCAGCAGCGTGGTGCCGAAACCCGCGAACGGATCGAAGACCGCGTCTCCGGGTTCGGTGCAGCGGTCGATGACGTGGTCGACGATCCCGCCGAGCATGTGCACGTCTTCGTCGGCGGAGGGCGGACGCTGTCTCAGGAAATCGTCGTGCGCGGCGATCAACTGCTCTGCCAGCGGGGATCGGACTGCGAGGGGCGCAGCGGCTCCTTCACTCGGACTCGTCACCTCGGCAGTCTATGCCCACCGAGAACAGAACACCCGGCCCGCACGAGACGGACCGGGTGTTCTGGTCAGCACGGAACTAGGAGTTCACGGACTCCAGGTCGGCGTTCAGCGTCTTGCTGGGGCGCATGGCGGCGCGCAGCTTCTCGCCGTCGGCCATGTAGTACCCGCCGAGATCGACGGCGTGACCCTGCACGGCCGCGATCTCCTCGACGATGGTCTCCTCGTCCGCAGCCAGCTTCTCAGCCAGCGGCGCGAACTTAGCTGCCAGGTCGGCGTCGTCGGTCTGCGCCGCCAACTCCTGCGCCCAGTAGAGAGCCAGGTAGAACTGGCTTCCACGGTTGTCGAGCTCGCCGGTGTTGCGAGACGGCGACTTGCGGTTGTCGAGCAGCTTGCTGGTGGCCGCGTCGAGCGTCGTCGCGAGGACGGTCGCCTTCGGGTTGTCGTACTTGCGACCGAGGTCCTCGAGGCTCGCGGCCAGGGCCAGGAACTCACCCAGCGAGTCCCACCGCAGGTGGTTCTCCTCGACGAGCTGCTTGACGTGCTTGGGAGCCGAGCCGCCGGCACCGGTCTCGTAGAGGCCGCCACCCGCCATCAGCGGAACCACCGACAGCATCTTGGCGCTGGTGCCCAGTTCCAGGATCGGGAACAGGTCGGTCAGGTAGTCGCGGAGGATGTTGCCGGTCACCGAGATGGTGTCGAGGCCGCGCATCGCGCGCTCCAGCGTGTAGCGCATGGCGCGCACCTGCGACATGATCTGGATGTCCAGGCCCTCGGTGTCGTGATCCTTGAGGTACTTCTTCACCAGGGTGATGAGGTTGTTCTCGTGCGGACGGTACGGGTCGAGCCAGAAGACGGCCGGCATGCCGGAGGCGCGGGCGCGCGTGACGGCGAGCTTCACCCAATCCTGGATGGGCGCGTCCTTGACGATGCACATGCGCCAGATGTCGCCCTGCTCGACGTCCTGCGACAGCAGGACCTCGCCGGTGGAGGCGTCGACGATGTTGGCGACGCCGCCCTCGGGGATCTCGAAGGTCTTGTCGTGCGAGCCGTACTCCTCAGCCTTCTGCGCCATCAGGCCGACGTTCGGCACGGTCCCCATGGTGGTGGGATCGAAGGCGCCGTTGGTCTTGCAGAAGTTGATGATCTCCTGGTAGATGCGGGCGAAGGTGGACTCCGGCATCACTGCCTTGGTGTCCTTCTTGCGGCCGTCGGCGCCATACATCTTGCCGCCGATACGGATCATGGCGGGCATCGACGCGTCGACGATGACGTCGCTCGGCGAGTGGAAGTTGGTGATGCCGTTGGCCGAATCGACCATCGCCAGCTCGGGGCGGGTCTCGTGGCAGCGGTGCATGTCTTCGACGATCTCTTCGCGCTTCGACGCGGGGAGCTTCGCGATCTTCTCGTAGAGATCCGAGAGTCCGTTGTTGACGTTGACGCCGAGCTCGTCGAACAGGTCGCCGTGCTTGGCGAACGCGTCCTTGTAGAACACCTTGACGCAGTGGCCGAAGACGATCGGGTGGGAGACCTTCATCATGGTCGCCTTGACGTGCAGCGAGAACATGACGCCGGTGTCACGCGCATCGTTCAGCTGCTCTTCGTAGAACTCGAGGAGAGCCTTCTTGCTCATGAACATGCTGTCGATGACATCGCCCTTGTCGAGGGGGACGGTCTTCATCAGGTGGACCTCGCCGTCGGGGGTCACGACCTCCATGCGCGTCTCGCAGGCGTGGTCGAGGATCATCGACTTCTCACCGGCGTAGAAGTCACCGTGGGTCATGTGTGCGACATGCGACTGCGACGCCATGGACCACTTGCCCATGCTGTGCGGGTTCTTGCGCGCGTACTCCTTGACCGCCTTCGGGGCGCGACGGTCCGAGTTGCCCTCGCGCAGAACCGGGTTCACGGCGCTGCCGAGGCAGGCCGAGTAGCGGTCGCGGATCTCTTCCTCTTCGGGAGTCTTCGGATCCTGCGGGTAGTCCGGGACCGCGTAGCCCTTCTCCTGCAGCTCGTGGATCGCGGCGTTCAGCTGCGGCACCGAGGCGCTGATGTTCGGGAGCTTGATGATGTTGGTCTCGGGGACCTGGGTCAGGCGCCCCAGCTCGGCGAGGTTGTCGGGGACGCGCTGCTCTTCGGTGAGCACCTCGGGGAAGGCTGCGAGGACGCGCGCGGCGACGGAGATGTCACTGGTGGTCACGTCGATGCCTGCGGGACCGGCGAAGGTGCGGATGATCGGCAGGAAGGCCTCGGTGGCGAGACGCGGCGCCTCATCGGTGAGGGTGTAGATGATCTTCTGGTCTTGGGAGGCCATGTGTGGTCAACCTCATTCTGATCGTTGTTCTTGTGGAACTATCTGATATTCAGTCGCCCCATATTGTCCCGCCTTTCGTGAGATGAATCGACCCGACTCGCGAATGCGAGACCTGGCACACACAAGTTTTCTGTGCGACCTGCACTGCTTGCAGAAACAAGCACTCATTCGGTGTCGGACACCGGGTCTCGAGCGGCTCGAAGTCGCCTGATCGCGACGATCGACTTGGTCACCGCGGCGGTCACGGGAGCTCCCAGAACCATTCCGAGAAGGCCCGCGACGGCACCGCCGACCATCGTCGCGAGCAGCACCGCGACGGGATGGATCTTCAACGACGAACCGAGCGCCCACGAACTCACGGCGCTCTGGATGGTGCCGTTCGAGATCATGAAGGTCACGCCGATGATGATCGCCGCCGTCGTCCCGCCCGATCCGAAGGCGATCAGCACGGCGAAGACACCGGTGATCCAGGCCCCGAGGAACGGGATGAACGAGAGGAAGAAGTACAGCACGAAGATCGGGATCACCAGCGGCACTTGAAGGATCAACAACGGGATCACGAAGATCGGCGCGGTGACGATCGCGGTGACGGCGGTGCCGCGGAAGTAGCCGCGCAGCGAGCGCCGGCACTGGTCGACTACTTCGTGCACCTCATCGGCGCGCAGCGGCGTGGTCCTCGCGATCCAGTCCGGGAAACGGGGGCCGTCGCGCAAGACGAAGAACAGGAAGAATACCGAGAAGAACAGGCCCATCACGAGGGCGAAGACTCCGTAGACGGTGCTCGTCACGGCACCGAGGACGCCCTGCCCCACTTCCGGTGCGTACTGCTCCACCGCGGTGCGGACGTGCTCCAGCCAGGCGGTGTCGGAGTCGTGGTCGTTCAGCCAGTCCAGGAGGACGCTCCAGCCGGCGTTGATCTGGCGGAGGATCTCGGGCCACTGATCGATGAAGCCGAGGACGACGATCGTGATGGTCCCCGCGGCCGCGGCCAGCAGCACCCCGAGACAGACGACGGTCGCGAGCACGGCGGGCACGCCGCGCCGCTGCAGCATCTCCGAGAGCGGTTCCAGGACTATCCCGATGATCACCGCGACGACCAGCGGGACCAGGATGCCGCTGACCGCGCCGACCGCGGCCGCCGCGGCGAGCGCCAGGACGACGATCCCGATCAGGGACCAGCTCGCAGCTCCGAGCCGATGCAGGACGGCGGCGGTCCGACGATCTGCGGGCGCGGCGTCGTCTGTCACGGTGTCCTTCCAGGAGCATTGTCGAATCCGGCGAATGCCGCTTCAGCCTACTGGCGATCGCACCGCGCTTTCAGGCGAGCCGAACATCTCAGTCCAGCGCCCCCGACATCGCCCACAGGCGGACCGCCGCGTAGCTGCGGACGGGGCACCAGCGCTCGACGGCGTCAGCGCCGATCCCGTGCGCCGACAGCATGCGACGCAGCACCGCGTCGGTCGCCGGGAAGGCGTCGGTATCGTCTCCGGCGCGGACCGCGAGGTAGTCGAGCGTCCACGGTCCGATGCCGTACAGGGCGGCGAGATCGGATCGCTCCGGGAGCGGTCCACCCGGCTCTCGGTCGACGAAGAAGCCTGCCACCTCGTGGACCGTCTTCGCTCGTGCCCCGGTCACGCGCAGGGTCGCCCGGAGTTCGTCGACCGGGACCGCGAGCAGGCTCGCGGGAGTCGGGAACCGCCGCAGACCCGAGGGACCGTCGGCCCCGTACGCGGCCACCAGCCGGGCGTCGAACAGCCGCGCGGCGGCAAGGGTGACCTGCTGTCCTAGAACGGTCTCCACGACGGTCTCAAAGGCGTCGGCGCAGCGGGTGATGCGCAGCCCGGGACGCTGTGCGACGTGGTCGGCGAACATCGGGTCGGCCGCCAGGACGTCGTTGACGGCGTCGAGGTCCGCGTCGAGGTCGAACCAGCGGCGGATCCGGTCGGCCACCGCCGCGTGCACCCGGGTGTCCGCGGTGTCGACGGTCGCGAGCGCACCTGCGGGATCCAATGCCACCGTGACGAGATGGTCGTCGTCGCCCACCGTCAGCAGCCGGGTGATGCCGCGGTCGTCGACCCGTTCGACGCCCTCGGTGCGGTGCGCTGCAAGGACTGCGAGGGCGGCACGGTGATCGAAGGGACCGTTCGCGTCGAGCCGTATCCGGCTCATTCCGGCCAGACTCCGGACGCACCGCGCCGGTAGGAGCCCACCAGATTGGTGTCGACGATGCCGACGGCCTCCATCAGTGCGTACATGGTGGTGGGCCCGACAAACGAGAAACCTTCCTTCCGAAGGGCTTTCGCGAGGGCCTTCGACTCCTCCGACTGCGTCGGGATCTCGGCGATCGTGTGCGGTCGCGGCGTCTGCGCGGGCTGGAACGACCACACGAAGTCCGCGAGACCGCCCTTCGCCCGCAAGGCGACGGTGGCGTTCGCGTTGGTGATGGCGGCCCGGATCTTGGCCCTGTTGCGCACGATTCCAGAGTCGCCCATGAGGCGCTCGAAGTCGGTTTCGTCGTAGCGCGCCACCTTCTCCGGATCGAAGTCGTCGAACGCGGCGCGGAACGCAGGACGCTTGCGCAGGATGGTGGCCCACGACAGCCCGGACTGGAACGCCTCCAGCGTCAGCCGCTCGAACATGCCGTGCTCGTCGCGGACCGGCATGCCCCACTCGGTGTCGTAGTACTCGCGGAGCATCGGGTCGACGCTCGCCCACGCCGGTCGCGCGAGGCCGTCGTCGCCGATCACCAGGCCGACGGCGGCGCCTCCGTCGTCGGGTGTCTGCGGGGGTTCTGAAGCCATGGTCTCTTCCTACCGCTCAACCGTCGAGGCCGGTCACCCGCATGGTGATGTTGAGGCGCCCGGCGGCGAGCCCGCAGTCGTGCGGCGCGGTGCCGGGGTGGATCTTCGGGACGCCGTGGAAAGCGAGGCGGGCCGGCCCGCCGAAGACGAACAGGTCGCCGGAGTGCAGATCCAGGTCGAGGTAGGGGCGGCCGCGGTTCTCCGTGTTGCCGAAACGGAACCGCGCGGTGTCGCCGATCGACAGGGACACGACGGGTGCCGTCGACCGCTCGTCCCGGTCTTGATGCATGCCCATCTTCGCGGTGTCGTCGTAGAAGTTCACGATCGCGGTGTCCGGCGTGTACTCGGCGGCGTCGGGGTGGTCGACGGCGGCCAGCGCCTGTCTGCCGAGGCGCACCATCCAGTCGGGGAAGTCGAGAACGCGGCGGCCGTTCACGTCGACCGCCTCCCTTGAGTAGGCGTAGGGCCGCCAGTGCCAGCCGAGGCAGACTGCGCGCACGCTCATCGGATGCTGTCCGATCATCGGCGAATGCGGCGGCACCGGACCTGCCGCCCAGTGCCGGAACTGATCGACCAGCCACCGCTGCTGTCGGGCGGTGAGCCATCCTGGAACGTGCGCGGTCCCGTCGGGCAGGTCCGGAGTCGGCACCCCGAGCTCGGAGTCGTCGAAGAGCGAGTTCACGCCGCGCTCTCCAACCTGAGGAGCGTGGTCTTGGCGGCGGCGCCGCCGAGGTAGCCGCCGAGCGAGCCGTCGGACCGCAGCACCCGATGGCAGGGCACCACCACGGGCAGCGGGTTGGTGGCACACGCGGTGCCGACCGCGCGGACCGCGCCCGGGTTGCCGACCGATTCGGCGACCTGCTTGTACGACTGCGTGTGCCCGTAGCCGATGTGGGGCAGGTACTGCTGAACGGTCTGCCGGAACCCGGTCGAGAGTCGGAAATCCAGCGGCACGTCGAAGGCCCGGCGCCGCCCGGCGAAGTAGTCGTCGAGCTGGGCTGCGACCGCGTCGAGTCGGGCCGGGGCCCGCAGGATGTTCGGGCTCACCCTGTCCGCGAGCGCCTGGAGAACCCCGTCGAAGCCCTCCGATTCGAACGCGACGCGCACCAGGCCGCGCTCGGTCGCGGCCAGGAGCAGCCGCCCGACCGGGGTGTCGACGGTCCGGTAGGCGACGTCGAGGAGGCCGCCGCGCTCGGCAGCGGCACCGAGGCGGTCGCGGAGCCTACTCAGGTCGGTGTCGGCCACGGGAAACACGTCGGTCTGCTCCGTCATCGGTCCATCCCTTCTGCTGCGTACACGGTTCGCAATCGTTTGAGGCCGTCGGCGGCCGCGCGACGCACCGCGGCCGGTGTGCCGCCGATCAGTTCCGCGGTCTCCACATGCGTCAGATGCCCCAGGTAGTGGTAGGCGACGGCCAGTCGCTGTCGTTCCGGAAGCCGCGCGACGGCATCCCACACGTCGGCGTCCTCTGCCGGCAGTCGTTGTGACACCACGGTGTCGGGCAGTTCGTCGGTCGGAACGGCACGCCGCGCGCGGCCGCGCACCACGTCGATCGCCTTCCGTTGCGCCACCCGCACCAGCCACGCCTCGATGTTCGTGTCGTCGTCGAGGGTCGCCCAGGCCTTCAGTGCGGCGAGGAAGGTCTCCTGCCATGCGTCGTCCGCATCCGGGCCGGGTCCCAACACCGCGCGACAGACCCGCAGGACGGTAGCTCCGTGCCGGTCGACGGCGTGCTCGAACGGTTCTCTCATGGTCATCACACGGTAGACGCGCGGTGGGCCGCCACTGTGAGGTCGACGGTCAGAACAATCGCGATTCTCGAACTTCGCGCGGCTCTTCCAGGTCGAGGAGCCGACGCTTGCGGTCGAGTCCGCCCGCGTAACCGGTCAACGAGCCGTCGGCCCCGACCACACGGTGGCACGGGATGATGATGCTGATCGGGTTGTGCCCGACGCATTGGCCGACGCGTTGCGCCAGTCGCGGATTGCCGAGCCTGGTGGCGAGGGCGCCGTAGGTGGTGGTCTCGCCGTACGGGATCTCTTTCAGCATCGCCCAGACCCGCTCCGAGAAGTCGTCGCCATCGGTGGCGAGCGGGATGTCGAAGTCACGTCGCTCCCCCGCCAGGTATTCGGCAAGTTCTGTCGCAGTCCGGGCGAAGACCGGGTCGTCGGCGGTCGTCTCGTCGCCGTAGGCGGACTCCGCGGGCAGATGCCAGTGGCCCGGGAAGTAGATGGCGGCCAGGTTCGGGCCGTCGGCGACCATCGTCAGATCGCCCAGGTCGGTCGGGACCACTGCGTGCCGTCGCGTCATGTCAATCACCTCTCTACACATTCATAGAGCAGACGCACGGGCGGCAGGAAACGTGAGATCGACGCTCTACTCTCGATCCCATGGGTTCCCCGAAGGTCTGGTACGCGAGCTACGGCTCCAACCTGTGCGCCGCACGACTTGCCTGCTACCTGGCGGGCGGTCGTCCGGAGGGTGGTCGTCGAACCTATCCCGGTGCTCGCGACGCCACCCCGCCTGCGGCTTCGGTGGCGTTGACGCTCCCCGGCAGCATCTACTTCGCCGGCCGCTCCACCACGTGGGGCGGCGGCATGGCGTTCTACGATCACGATCGACCGGGCCCCACGCCTGCCCGCGCCTATCTGGTGACCGCGGAGCAGTTCGCCGATGTCGCCGTGCAGGAGATGGACCGCGACCCGCACGCCGACAGCGTCGTCGAGCGAGCGCTCCTCGATCCGCTGGCGCTCAATCACGACGACGCTTCGCATCTGTGCGGCGGCGGTCTGTATTCGAAGCTGTTGCGCGTCGGAGCGCTCGACGGCGCACCGGTCCTCACGTTCACCGCCCCGCACGGCATCGACGACGTCCCGCACGTCCCGCCGACCGCTCCCTATCGGGCGATGATCACCGCAGGCCTGATCGAATCGCACGGATGGTCGTCGGACCGGATCTCCGAGTACCTCGATGAGCGGAGTGCCGCCGACTCACGGTGTCCTGACAGAATCGTGCGGTGACCACCGACATCTTCACCACCGACGACGCCTCCGGATTCGAACTCGATCCGCGGCCGGCCCGGGTCCTGGTCTTCGGCTCGCACCTCGCGTTCGGTTCGGTGGGGCTCAACGCCGGACTCCCGGTCTACGATGAGGCCCGCATCCGCTGTGCTGCGATCCCGACGATCGTGCTGAGCAACCTGCCGCACTACCCATCGGTCCAGACCGTCGATGTCTCGGCTGTGTGGATCACCGCGTCGCTGCGCGACCTCGCAGCCGCCGGGCTGCTTGCCGGCATCGAGGCCGTCGCCGTGGGATACCTCGCCTCGCCCGACCAGGCGCGCGCGATCGCCGCGTGGTACCGCGGACTGGACGAGGAGGCCCGACCTCCGCTGATCCTGGACCCGACCTTCGGCGACGCCGACGTGGGCTTCTACACCGATCCCGCTGTGGCACCGGCACTGCGGGAGTCACTAGTTCCACTCGCCTCGGTCCTCACGCCGAATCTGTTCGAGTTGGCGCACCTGACCGCGGACGGCAGCGAGGTCCGGCCAGTCGACACGAACGACGTCGATGCCATTGCCCGCCGCGCACGCGATCTGCCGACCGCCGTGGACGCCGACATCGTGGTCACCGGCGTGCACCCGGCCGACGATCAGATCGCGAACGTCATCGTCCGCGCCGGCGCGTTGGAGCTCATGGCGGGAGAGGAGATCCCGACGTCGGCCAAGGGGCTCGGCGACGCCTTCACCGCGGCACTCGTCGTCGCACTGCTGAGCGGATCCCCGCTCCTGGAGGCCGTGGACGGGGCCGGCGCCCGGGTGCGGAGGGCGATCAGCGGCGGCAGCTGAAGCGCCCCGGTCGTTCGGGGCAGACCGAAACGACCGTGGGTTCGTCCGCACCGCACTAGGGTCGAGGGCGTGACCGGCCCGGCTTCCCCCTCCGCAGACAACCGTGTGACACTCCGCGTGCTCGTCTATTCGGATAATCCGAATACGCGGCGGCAGGTGCTTGGAGCGCTCGGTGAGCAGCTTCATCCAGATCTTCCCGACCTGCAGTTCATCGAGGTCGCGACGGCTTCGACGGTGCTGTCGCACTTGGATCGCGGCGGCGTCGACCTGGCGATCCTGGACGGGGAGGCGGCGCCCACCGGCGGCATGGGGCTGGCCAAGCAGATCCGCGACGAGTACGAGCCGTGTCCCCCGCTCCTGGTGCTGATCGCCAGGCAGGCCGACCGGTGGCTCGCCGACTGGTCGCGCGCCGACGCCACCGCGAACCTCCCGATCGATCCGCTAAAACTTCCCCGGATCGTCATCCGGCTTCTGAAGCAGCCTGCGCGGAAGTAGGCGGACCGGGAAGTACCCGCCCAGGACTGCCGTCGGACCTGCGCGCACGACGCCAGTCCGCGAGGCCGCCGGGTCAGAGCCCGTAGCTGCGCAGCACACCCTTGCTGATGATGGTCTTCTGGATCTCGCTGGTGCCCTCGCCGATGAGCAGGAAGGGCGCCTCGCGCATCAGTCGTTCGATCTCGTACTCCTTGGAGTAGCCGTAGCCGCCGTGGATGCGGAAGCTCTCCTGGGTCACTTCGGCGCAGTACTCGCTGGCGAGGTACTTGGCCATGCCCGCGGCGACGTCGTTGCGATCGCCCGAGTCCTTCAGCCGCGCCGCGTTCACCATCATCAGGTGCGCGGCCTCGACCTTCGTCGCCATCTCGGCGAGCTTGAACGCGATCGCCTGGTGATCGACGATCGCCTTGCCGAACGTCCGACGCTGCTGCGCGTACTTCGCGGCGAGCTCGAAACTGCGGAGCGCGACACCGCAGGCGCGGGCCGACACGTTGACGCGGCCCACCTCGACGCCGTCCATCATGTGCCCGAAGCCCTTTCCGGGTTCGCCGCCGAGGATGTCGGTGGCAGGTGCGCGGTAGCCGTCGAACACCAGCTCGGTGGTGTCGATGCCCTTGTAGCCCATCTTCTCGATCTTCCCGGGGATGGTGATACCGGGAACCACCTCGCCGAAGCCCGCGGGCTTCTCGATGAGGAAGGTGGTGAGGTTCTTGTGCGGCTTCTCAGCCCCCTCATCGGTCTTCACCAGCGCGGCGACGAGCGTCGACGTCCCTCCGTTGGTGAGAGTCGCTGTCGAAGCTGCGCCCGATCCTCGGTAGGGAGGATCCGGAATCGACGGTGACCGCGGCAACGCCAGCGGGCAGAACGACGCCGCGTCGATGTGCCTGGTCACCACCCCCGAGAAGGCCGCCGAGCTGGGGCTGACCCCGCTGGTCCGACTCGTGTCGTGGGCGGTCGCGGGCGTGCAGCCGAAGGTGATGGGCATCGGGCCGGTCCCCGCATCGGCAGCCGCCCTCGCCAAAGCCGACCTCTCCCTCGCCGACATCGACGTCATCGAGCTGAACGAGGCCTTCGCCGCGCGGAGGCCCTCGCCGTCACCCGCGAGTGGAAGTTCACCGCCGCCGACTTCGAGCGCACCAACATCCACGGCTCCGGCATCTCCCTGGGCCACCCGGTGGGCGCCACCGGCGGTCGTATGCTCGCCACCCTGTCGCGCGAACTGGTCCGCCGCGACGCCCGCTACGGCCTGGAGACCATGTGCATCGGCGGCGGCCAGGGCCTCGCCGCCGTCTTCGAACGCGTCTGACCCCCGCACACCTCGCATCCGCGTATCTCGCCGTCAGAAGCTGGATTCTGAATCCAGCTTCTGACGGCGAGTTACGCGTTTGGCCGGGTGCGTCGGGAAGGCCGGTCAGGAGTGCGCGAACTCGACTCGCTTGGGCTTCGTGATGACAGGCGACGTCAGGCACTCGGTTCGTTCGTCATTGAAGTTGCAGAGCTTCACCTGATCGACGCCCCAGCAGTAGACCGCACCATCACCGGCCCCTGGCCACGCAGACTCACCGTCAGTCCTCGCACACACGGCGGACTTCCCGACTTCGACTGCAACCACAGATCCAGGCAATCCGGCGACCCGCTGCGGCGTCGACTTGTCCTCACGGGTTCCATCACCGAGCTGCCCGTACTTGTTGTTCCCCCAGCAGTACAGGTCGCCGTCGGCGACTGCACACGTTGTTCCGACGTCGCTCGAAATCTGCGTGACTCCCGTCAGACCAGGTACCTCAGTCGGAACCGAGACCGGCTCGGTAGTGCCGTTACCGATCTGCCCCATAAGGTTGTCGCCCCAGCAGAACGCGCTCGTGCGAACAACCGCGCACACGTTGTGGAAGGGAGTCAGTATCTGATTACCGTCGACCACCTTCATCAGGCTTCGCGCCCCAACGGTGACCTGCCGAACATCGTCGAGGCCACGGATCTCCATCGGACTGGCAGACTCGTCGCCGGGTTCGCGTCCAAGTACCTGTCCCGACTCATTTCCTCCCCAGCAGAAGAGCTTTTCCCCTGCGACCGCACACGACGTTCTCGAACTGACGTCGACATCCGTCACTGCTCGGAGTGAAGGAATCTGTGTCGGCACAGGGCTCTGGAAGATTCCCGGAGACCGACCCCAGCAGTACAGAGCCGCGTCCGCGATGGCACACGCCACCAAGGTATTCGTGCTGATCGACGTTGCTCCGGTCAAACCCGGCACGAGTTTCGGAACAAGTGCGTCCTCATATTTTCGCTCTAGGAGATCCGACACTTCACCCCAGCAATACGGTTTCCCCGCCGCGATGGCACAAGTCGCAACGGACATAGTCCCGTCAGGATTACCCAACCCGCTCCCGGTGCTGACCGCCGACACATTGTCGAGGTCGACGACACGAGTGGCTTTCGACTCCCCCGAATACTTACCGCTGCCCGCACCGCCTGCACCACTCTGGTTCTTGCCCATGCAATAAGCCGTATGATCGACGACCGCGCAGGCATTGAACGTCCCCACCGTCAACATGTTCTTCGCCGCCAACGGCGACTCGTCGGCGGTCTCCGCCGAGGTCGGCCACAGCGACCAAGCAGTGACACCGCCGCCGGCGAGCAGAAGTACGACCACCGCGATCATCACTCCGAGCTTCTTCCGCGATTTCTGCTTGGGCGAGGACGCCATCAGGAACGGACTCCCGTCGAACTGCGGAACCGTCGTGTATTGCGGCACCGGGGCCGGCGGTCCGTAATGAGCAGCTGTCGGCCGAGCCATCGGCGGCCAGGTGGCACCCGACTCCACAGCCGAGGGTGCCGGAGCTGTTCGCACCGTCGGGTCTTCGCGTCCCCAGCCGTCGGCCGACGTCAACACCGACCGGAGTGCTCGCAAGAGTTCCAGGCAGGTCGCGAAGCGTTCGGCCGGGTTCTTCGCGAGCGCCCGCCGCAGCACCGGGTCTACGCCCCACAGTTCGGGCCTCAGCGATGCGATCTCCGGAACCGGCTGGTTGACATGGGCCCCTACAGCGCCGGCGAGACTCGTCGACGGAAACGGCGGACGGCCGGTGAGCAACTCGAAGACGGTGCAGGCCAGGGAGTACTGATCCGAGGCCGGTGACGCCGCCCCACCGGCGAAGATCTCCGGTGCAGTGTAGTTCAGCGTCCCCACGAATCCATTCGTCGCCGTCAGATCCGTGAGTTCAGCGAGTTTCGCGATACCGAAGTCGACGAGCACGACGCGGTCGAGTTCACCGTCGCTTCGGCGGGAGACCATGACGTTGGCGGGCTTCACGTCGCGGTGGATCATCCCCTGCCGATGCGCGTAGTCGAGTGCGTCGGCAACCTTCTCTACGACCACCAGCGTCTCGCGGACATTCAGCGAGGCACCGGACAGGTCCGCGCCGTCGAGGTAGGTCATGGTGTACCAGGGACGCTGCTGATCCTGATCGATCCCGTATCGGAAGATGGTCACGATGTTCGGGTGGGCCAGAGCCGCGGCGGCCTGCGCCTCACGCTCGAACCTTGCCGCGACTTCGGGGTGGGCACGACCGTCGATCGAAACCACTTTGAGCGCCTCCAACCGGTTCAGCTGAGGATTGCGAACAAGGAAGACCTCGCCCATTCCACCGTCACCCAGACGTCGGATCACCTCGTAGCCGCCGATCGACTGCCCCGCCTCAGTCACGCATCTCTCCTTGTCGAGCCGCTGATCACGATCACGCTCACTCTAAGGTGCAACCTCGCGATTGCGGCATCGGCGTCGAAGTCCGTCGTTCACGCGATCGACCGTTCCGACGGCACCCGACACGCGATCACCTCCCCGAACCCGTTCCCGCGCAGGCCATACCCGGCGACACCGCGATTTCACCGAGAAGTCCCACAGTGCACGCATTTACGTGAGTAGGGTGTGGATTGAGTCACAGGTGAACACACATAGTGACAGCAGTCTCAGACTCGCCGGAAGAAGCGGAGGCGATGCGGGCATGAACGCATACGGACCGATCCTCGTCCTCGGTGCGATCGCCGTGGCGTTCGCCGTCGTCTCAGTGGTCATCTCGTCGATCGTCGGCCCCCGCCGATACAACCGCGCAAAGCTCGAAGCCTACGAGTGCGGCATCGAGACGCTGCCGCCCAGCGCCGGGCTGGTCCAGCGGTTCCCGGTGAAGTACTACCTCACCGCGATGCTGTTCATCATCTTCGACATCGAGATCGTCTTCCTATACCCGTGGGCGGTCGCCTCGGAGAGCCTCGGATGGTTCGGGCTGATCGCCGTCGCGCTGTTCATCGTCAACGTGTCGGTCGCCTACGCCTACGAATGGCGCCGCGGAGGCCTCCGCTGGGACTGACCGGGCACCACTGACTTCTCAACCGAATACGCACCACGCGCGCCACCCGGCCACCGCCCGGGCGGCTCCCGCGAGACACGAACGCACTGCATGCAAGGAGGCACGACGATGGGAATCGAGGAGCAACTGCCAGGGGGCTTCCTATTGACCACCGTCGAGAAGCTCGCGGGGTACATGCGCAAGGGCTCCCTGTGGCCCGCGACGTTCGGGCTGGCCTGCTGCGCCATCGAGATG
The DNA here is from genome assembly GCF_001305675.1 of Gordonia phthalatica. NCBI lineage: Bacteria > Bacillati > Actinomycetota > Actinomycetes > Mycobacteriales > Gordoniaceae > Gordonia > Gordonia phthalatica. The sequence continues at coordinate 1,687,999 of NZ_CP011853.1, read as the reverse complement.
ATGGCGACCACCGCGGGCCGCTACGACCTCGCCCGGTTCGGCATGGAGGCCTTCCGCGCGTCGCCGCGGCAGGCGGATCTGATGATCGTCGCCGGGCGCGTCAGTCAGAAGATGGCACCGGTGCTGCGGCAGATCTACGACCAGATGGCCGAACCGAAGTGGGTCCTGGCGATGGGCGTCTGCGCGTCGTCGGGCGGCATGTTCAACAACTACGCGGTGGTGCAGGGCGTGGACCACGTGGTTCCGGTCGACATCTATCTGCCCGGCTGCCCGCCGCGCCCGGAGATGCTGCTGAACGCGATCCTCAAACTGCACGAGCAGATCCAGGAGATGCCGCTCGGCGTGCATCGCGAGGAGATCATCCGCGCCACCGAGGCCGCGGCGCTCACGGCGCCGGCACGGATCGAGATGAAGGGACTGCTGCGATGAGCGGTGAGGTCTCCCGCCCCGGCTCCGACCGCGAGATCATCAGCACCCGCCACGGTCTGTTCGGGAACAAGGGGTCCGGCGACACCTCGGGCTACGGCCGACTGATCTCGCCGATTCCGATGCCGGGCACCATGTCCCGACCGTTCGGCGGATACTTCGACGAGATCGTCGACGAGCTGGAAGCGGGCCTCGCCCGCCGCGGCATCGCCTTCGACGACGCCGTTGACAAGGTGGTGGTCGATCGCGGCGACCTCACCGTCTACGTGCCCCGCACGCACCTGCTGCCGGTGGCCGCCACCCTGCGCGACGAGCCGTCGCTGCGCTTCGAACTGTGCCTCGGCGTGAGCGGGGTGCACTACCCCGACGAGACTGGCCGCGAGCTGCACGCCGTGTACCCGCTGCGCTCCATCACCCACAATCGCCGGATGCGGCTGGAGGTCGCGGTCCCGGACTCCGACCCGCACATCAGCACCCTGTTGCCGGTCTATCCCACCAACGACTGGCACGAGCGCGAGACCTACGACTTCTTCGGCATCATCTTCGACGGCCATCCGTCGCTGACCCGCATCGAGATGCCGGATGACTGGGAGGGCCACCCGCAGCGCAAGGACTATCCGCTCGGTGGCATTCCCGTGGAGTACAAGGGCGCGACCATTGCGCCGCCCGACCAGCGGAGGCGCTACTTCTGATGACCGAGCAGACCACGTACACCGCCAGCGGCCGCGACTGGGACGATGTCGTCCGCGCCGTCCGAGAGCGCGCCGCATCGGGACCGGACGACGAGCGGATCGTCGTCAACATGGGGCCGCAGCATCCGTCGACGCATGGGGTGCTGCGCCTGATCCTGGAGATCGACGGCGAGACCGTCACCGAGGCCCGGTGCGGCATCGGCTACCTGCACACCGGCATCGAGAAGAACCTCGAGTTCCGCACCTGGACGCAGGGCGTCACCTTCGTGACCCGCATGGACTACCTCTCCCCGTTCTTCAACGAGGTGGCCTACTGCCTCGCCGTGGAGAAACTCCTGGGCATCACCGACGACATCCCGAAACGAGCCTCCGTCATCCGCGTGATGCTGATGGAGCTGAACCGGATCGCCTCGCACCTCGTCGCCCTCGCGACCGGCGGCATGGAGCTCGGCGCGGTGACCCCGATGTTCCTCGGATTCGGCGCCCGCGAGACCATCCTCGACCTCTTCGAGGACATCACCGGACTGCGAATGAACCACGCGTTCGTCCGTCCCGGCGGCGTCGCCCAGGACCTCCCCGAGGGCGTGGAGCAGAAGATCTCCGACGTCCTCGACGCTCTGCCCGGGCAGATCCGCGAGGTGGAGGACCTCCTCACCGAGAACTACATCTGGAAGGCCCGCACGCAAGGTGTCGGCTATCTGGACCTGACCGGGTGCATGGCGCTCGGCGTCACCGGTCCGGTGCTGCGGTCGACCGGACTGCCCTACGACCTCCGCAAGTCCGAGCCGTACTGCGGTTACGAGAACTACGACTTCGACGTCATCACCGACACCGGCTGCGACTCGTACGGCCGGTACATCATCCGCGTCGAGGAGATGAAGCAGTCGGTCCGGATCGTCCGACAGTGTCTAGAGGCGCTGGAGCCGGGTCCGGTGATGGTGACCGACCGCAAGCTCGCGTGGCCCGCCGACCTGGCCGTCGGCCCGGACGGCATGGGCAACTCGCCCGAACACATCGCCGAGATCATGGGCATGTCGATGGAATCGCTGATCCACCACTTCAAGTTGGTGACCGAGGGCATGCGCGTCCCCGCGGGCCAGTGCTACGTGGCGATCGAGTCGCCGCGCGGCGAGCTCGGCGTGCACGTGGTGTCCGACGGCGGGACGCGCCCGTACCGCGTTCATTTCCGCGACCCGTCGTTCACGAACCTGCAGGCCGTGGCCGCGATGTGCGAGGGCGGTCTGGTGGCCGACGTCATCACGTCGGTCGCGAGCATCGACCCGGTCATGGGAGGTGTGGACCGATGAGCACCAAACGCGTCTACGTGGAGATGACGGCGGGACCGCCGCCGGAGGTCCCGACCTTCACGGCGGGCACCCCGAACCCGCCGATCACCTTCGACGGCCCCGACACCTACTCCGACGCCGACACCGCCTCCCTGGCGGCCGACGCCGCGACCATCATCGCGAAGTACCCGGAGTCCCGGTCGGCGCTGCTGCCGCTGCTGCACCTGGTGCAGGGACACGACGGCTACCTCACGCGGGCCGGCATCCTGTTCTGCGCTGACCAGCTGAATCTGACACCGGCGCAGGTCGCGTCGGTCGCCACGTTCTACACGATGTACCGGCGCGAACCGACCGGCGACTACTACGTCGGTGTCTGCACCAACGCCCTGTGCGCGGTGATGGGCGGCGACGCGATCCTCTCGTCGCTGACCGACTCGCTCGGCATCGCCGACGGCGAGACCACCGCCGACGGTCGCGTCACCGTCGAGCACGTCGAATGCAATGCGGCGTGCGATCTGGCCCCGGTCGTCATGGTGAACTGGGAGTTCTTCGACAACCAGACGCCCGATTCGGTGAAGCAGCTGGTCGCCGATCTCCGCGAGGGGAATCCGCCCGCACCGAGCCGAGGCCCGTCGACCCTGTGCACCTTCCGGCAGACGGCACGACTGCTCGCCGGCGTGGACCCGGAGAGCGGAGCGCAGGCATGATCGCCGTCAGCCTCCCGTCGTCGACGCCGGAACCCGCCGAGGTCCCCGTCCTGTCCCAGTACTGGGACGAGGCGGAGTCGTGGACGCTCCGCAACTACCTGCACCAGAACGGCTACCAGGGACTCAAGGCCGCGTTGCGGATGACGCCCGACGAGGTGATCGGCCTGGTCAAGGAGTCCGGCCTCCGCGGTCGCGGCGGTGCCGGCTTCCCGGTGGGCACCAAGTGGTCGTTCATCCCGCAGGGCGACAAGCCGGGCGGCAAGGGCACCCCGCACTACCTGGTCGTCAACGCCGACGAGTCCGAGCCCGGCACCTGCAAGGACATGCCGCTGATGCTCGCGACACCGCACACGCTGATCGAGGGCGTCATCATCGCGTCGTACGCGATCCGCGCGAGCCACGCGTTCATCTACGTCCGCGGTGAGGTGGCGGGCGTGGTCCGTCGGCTCCGCACCGCCGTGCAGGAGGCCTACGACGCGGGCCTGCTCGGCCGCGACATCTTCGGGTCCGGTTTCGGCGTCGACCTCGTGATCCACGCGGGGGCGGGCGCCTACATCTGCGGTGAGGAGACGGCGCTGCTCGACTCCCTCGAGGGACGACGCGGCCAGCCTCGTCTGCGACCGCCGTTCCCCGCCGTCGCCGGCTTGTACGCGAGCCCGACCGTCGTCAACAACGTCGAGTCCATCGCCAGCGTCCCGTCGATCCTCCGCAACGGATCGGACTGGTTCCGCGAGTTCGGCACCGAGAAGTCCCCCGGCTTCACCATGTACTCGCTGTCCGGGCACGTCACCCGGCCCGGCCAGTACGAGGCGCCGATGGGCATCACCCTGCGCCAGCTGCTGGAGAAGGCCGGCGGCATCCGGGAGGGGCATCAGCTCAAGTTCTGGACGCCCGGCGGGTCGTCGACCCCGATGTTCACCCCCGAGCACCTCGACATCCCCCTCGACTACGAGCACGTCGGCGAGGCCGGATCGATGCTCGGCACCAAAGCGCTGCAGATCTTCGACGAGACCGTGTGCGTGGTGCGGACCGTGCTCCGGTGGACCGAGTTCTACAAGCACGAGTCGTGCGGCAAGTGCACGCCGTGCCGCGAGGGCACCTACTGGATGGTGCAGATGATGCGGCGGATGGAGGCGGGTGACGCCACCGAGGACGACCTCGCCACGCTCCTGGAGATCACCGACAGCGTGGTCGGCAAGTCGTTCTGCGCACTCGGCGACGCGTCCGGCGCACCGATCACCAGTTCCCTCGCGCACTTCCGCGACGAGTACCTGGCGCACTTCCCCCACGACGGCCATCCCGGAGGCTGCCCCTTCGATCCGTCGAAGTCCACCGTGTTCGAAGGAGGCGAGTGATGACCGCGGCCGACTCACCCCGCACCGACGGCAACGTGCCGGTGCCCGACGACATGGTGACCCTGACGATCGACGACACCGAGCTGTCGGTCCCGAAGGGGACTTTGGTGATCCGCGCCGCCGAACTCATCGGCGTCGAGATCCCCCGCTTCTGCGACCACCCGCTCCTCGCACCGGTCGGCGCCTGCCGCCAGTGCCTGGTCGACGTCGAGGGGCAGCGCAAACCGATGGCCTCCTGCACCATCGTCGCGACCGAGGGCATGGTGGTCCGCACCCAGCACACCTCCGAGAGTGCGCGCCGCGCACAGGAGGGCGTGATGGAACTGCTGCTGATCAACCATCCGCTCGACTGCCCCACCTGCGACAAGGGCGGCGAGTGCCCGCTGCAGAACCAGGCGATGACGGCGGGACGGCCGGTGTCCCGGTACGGCGGCGAGAAGCGGATCTACACCAAGCCCGTCGCTCTCTCCAGCGAAGTGCTCCTGGACCGCGAACGCTGCGTCCTGTGCGCGCGGTGCACCCGGTTCTCGAACGAGATCGCAGGCGATCCGCTGATCGAGCTCGCCGAACGCGGCGCCCTGCAGCAGGTCAGCGCCTATTCGGAAGAGCCCTTCGAGTCGTACTTCTCCGGAAACACCGTGCAGATCTGCCCGGTCGGCGCGCTCACCGGGGCCGCCTACCGCTTCCGGTCCCGCCCGTTCGACCTCATCTCCTCGGCCAGCGTCTGCGAGCACTGTTCCGCGGGCTGTGCGCAGCGCACCGATCACCGCCGCGGCAAGGTCCTTCGGCGCATGGCGGGCGACGACCCCGAGGTCAACGAGGAGTGGAACTGCGACAAGGGTCGGTGGGCGTTCATGTACGCCACCCGCCCGGACCGCATCACCCGGCCCCTGGTCCGCGGCGACGACGGTGAGCTGCACGAGGCGGCGTGGTCGTACGCGCTGTCGGTCGCGGCGCAGGGCCTCACGCGCGCCCGCGGTCGGGCCGGTGTGCTGGTCGGCGGCCGCAGCACGGTCGAGGACGCCTACGCGTACGGCAAGTTCGCGCGCGTCGCCCTCGGCAGCAACGACGTCGACTTCCGCGTGCGCGCCCACTCCGCGGAGGAGGCAGACTTCCTCGCGGCACACGTGGCGGGCAGCGGCATCGGCCTCACCTACGCCGAGCTCGAGAAGGCGCCGACCGTGGTCCTCGCCGGACTCGAGACCGAGGAGGAGTGCCCGATCCTGTTCCTGCGGCTCCGCAAGGCGGTCCGCCGCCACGGCCAGTCCGTCTACGCGGTGGCGCCGTGGGCGAGCCCCGGTGTCACCAAACTCGGCGGCACTCTTCTGCAGTGCGTGCCCGGGCGCGAAGCCGCGGTGCTGCGCGACTCGCGTCTGCACGAACTGCTCGCGGCACCCGGCGCGGTGCTCCTCGTCGGGGAGCGCCTCGCCGGGTGCCCCGGCGCGCTGTCGGCGGCAGCCGACCTCGCCGCGGCCACCGGGGCACGCCTGGCGTGGGTGCCCCGTCGTGCCGGTGAGCGCGGAGCCCTCGACGTCGGTGCCGCCCCGAATCTGCTGCCCGCGGGTCGGCCGCTCTCCTCCGACCGCGCCCGCAGCGACCTCGCCGCCGTCTGGGGTGTCCGACCGCCCGCCGAACCGGGCCGCGACACCGCGGGCATCCTCGCCGCCCTCACCGGCGGCGAGCTGTCGGCTGTCGTGGTCGGCGCCGTCGAGATCGACGACCTGCCCGTCCCGTCCGCGGCCGACGCGGCGCTGGAGGCCGCCGACTTCGTCGTCAGCCTGGAGATGCGACACAGTGCGGCCACCGCACGCGCCGACGTCGTCCTGCCGGTCGCCGCGGTGGCCGAGAAGGCGGGCACCTTCGTCGATTGGGAGGGCCGTCCCCGCCAGTTCGACGTCGCCCTTCCCGTCGCTCAGGGCGACGGCGGCACGCTGCCCCTGTCCGATCACCGCGTCCTCAACGCGCTGGCCCGGGACATGGGCGTCGACCTCAACTGCGACGACGCCGCGTCGATCCACGCCGAGTTCGGGGACATCGGCGCCTGGCAGGGCGAACGTCATCAGCCCGGCCCCGCGGGTCTGACCGATGAACCGACGCCGGCCGACGGCGAGGCGATTCTGGCCTCGTGGCGGATGCTGCTGGACTTCGGTCGGATGCAGGACGGTGAACCGCACCTGGCGGGAACCGCGCGGGCCGCGACCGTCCGACTCTCGGCGTCGACCGCCGCGGAGATCGGCGCCGTCGACGGCGACCAGGTCCGGGTGTCCTCCGCGCACGGCGACATCACCTTGCCGCTGACCGTCACCGAACTCCCCGATCGCGTGGTGTGGCTGCCGATGAACTCCCCCGGTTCGCGCGTCTGCCCGATGCTGGAGGTCGAGTCCGGAGCCGTCGTCCGGATCGAGGCGGCGAAGGCGGTCACCGATGACTGAGTCGACGCTGGCGGAGACCGTCTTCCCCGATCTGGCGAGTTTCGGGCACGACGCGTGGTGGCTGATCCTCGGGAAGTCGATCCTGATCTTCGCCTTCCTGGTCCTGACCGTCCTGGTCGCGATCCTGGCCGAACGCAAGATCATGGCGCGCATGCAGTACCGGATCGGCCCCAACCGGGTCGGCTGGCACGGCGCGCTCCAGTCGCTGGCCGACGGTGTGAAGCTGGCCCTCAAGGAGGGCATGACCCCGTTCAGCGTCGACAAGGCGCTGTACTTCCTGGCCCCGGTGATCTCGGTGGTGCCCGCGATCATGGCGTTCGCGGTGATCCCGATGGGCCCGGAGGTCTCCGTCTTCGGTCACCGCACGCCGCTGCAGCTCACCGACCTCCCGATCGGCGTCCTCTACGTCCTGGCGATGGCGTCGATCGGCGTCTACGGCATCATCCTCGCCGGCTGGTCGTCGGGCTCCACCTATCCGCTGCTCGGCGCCCTCCGCTCCACGGCGCAGGTGATCTCGTACGAGATCGCGATGGGACTGAGCTTCGCCGCGGTGTTCCTGCTGTCGACCACCATGTCGACGTCGGAGATCGTCGGCGGGCAGGTCCACCACTGGTACGTGCTGCTGCTGTTGCCGTCGTTCGTCATCTACGCGATCTCGATGGTCGGCGAGACCAACCGCGCGCCCTTCGACCTCCCCGAAGCCGAGGGCGAACTGGTCGGCGGCTTCCACACCGAGTACTCGTCGCTGAAGTTCGCGATGTTCATGCTCGCCGAGTACATCAACATGGCGACGGTCTCCGCGCTCGCCACCACCCTCTTCCTCGGTGGCTGGCAGGCCCCGTGGCCGGTGTCGATCTGGGACGGCGCCAACTCCGGATGGTGGCCGCTGCTGTGGTTCACCATCAAGATGTGGATGATCCTGTTCGTCTTCTTCTGGCTGCGGACCACCCTCCCGCGTCTGCGGTACGACCAGTTCATGGGACTCGGCTGGAAGGTCCTCATCCCGTTCGCGCTCGGTTGGGTGATGGTCGTCGCCGTGATCCACGAAGCGACGCGCAATGCGTCGGCGTGGACCTCGAGCCTGATCCTCGCGGCCGCCGGGATCGTCGTCACGATCCCGCTCCTGATCGCCATCAAGCGGGTGATCTCCGGCGGCCCGGCCTCGGTGAAGCCGCCACTGCCCGATCCGAAGAAGCCGTTCGATCCGATGGCCGGCGGTTTCCCCGTCCCGCCGCTGCCCGGTCAGGTGATGCCGACCGACCTGCTGCAGATCCGCCGATCGGCCCCGAAGCCGTCCACCGCACACCCAGCAGAGGAGGCCCCGCATGTCTGAGGCGAAGAAGCCCGACTCGTCGCTGTTCCGGATCCCCGACGCACTCGCCGGATTCGGCGTCACCTTCACGGGAATGTTCCGCAAGACCATCACCGAGGAGTACCCGGAGAAGAAGGAGCCGACATCGCGCCGCTACCACGGGCGGCACCAGCTGAACCGGTACGACGACGGTCTCGAGAAGTGCATCGGCTGCGAGCTGTGCGCGTGGGCCTGCCCGGCCGACGCGATCTACGTGGAGGGCGCCGACAACACCGACGAGGAGCGGTACTCGCCGGGTGAACGCTACGGCCGCGTCTACCAGATCAACTACCTCCGCTGCATCGGCTGCGGCCTGTGCATCGAGGCCTGCCCGACGCGGGCCCTGACGATGACCAACGACTACGAGATGGCCGGCCCGTCGCGCGCCGGAATGATCTACGAGAAGCAGGACCTCCTCGCGCCGATGCTCGCCGGGATGACTCCCGCACCGCATCCGATGGCCGAGGGCTCCCGCCCGGAGAACTACTACCGCGGCGAGGTGGGCGCGGACGGCCTGAAGAAATCGAGCGACGCATGACGGGCCTGCTGCTGGCCGAGGAGCTGACCCGCACCTCGAGCACCGAGGCCGCCACCTTCTGGGTGCTGGGCGTCATCGTGGTGATCGGCGCGCTCGGTGTGATCCTCAGTCCCAAGGCCGTCTACTCGGCGGTGTTCCTGGCGATGACCATGATCATCCTCGCCGTGTTCTACGTGATGCAGGGCGCGCTGTTTCTGGGCGTGGTGCAGGTGGTGGTCTACACCGGCGCGGTGATGATGCTGTTCCTGTTCGTCCTGATGCTGATCGGCGTCGACTCCGCCGAGTCCCTGGTCGAGACCATCAAGGGGCAGCGGCTCGCCGCCACCGGGCTGGGGCTCGGTTTCGCGATCATGCTGGTCGCCGCCATCGGCAGTGCCACCCTGGCCGCGTTCGTCGGCGCCCCCGATCGGAGCGGTGCCGCGACCTCCCCGACGCAGCTCACCACCGGCGGCAACGAGAACATCCGGGCCCTGGCCGAGCTGATCTTCGGCCGGTACCTGTGGGCGTTCGAGCTGACCGGCGCCCTGCTGATCGCCGCGACGCTCGGCGCGATGGTCCTGGCTCACCGCCCGCGGCTCGGTCCGCGACGCGGACAGCGCGAACTGTCGATCGAACGCTTCGCGACCGGATCGCACGCCACCCCGCTGCCCCCGCCCGGCGTGTACGCGCGGCACAACGCCGTCGACGTCCCCGCCCGCGAACCGGACGGCAGTCCGTCGCAGCTGTCCGTGAACGCGATGATCACGGCACGCGAGATCACCGCCCGCGAACTGACGGAGAGCGACACCCCGTCGAACCCGGAGTTGGAGGACCACCGATGAATCCCGCCAACTACCTGTTCCTGGCCGCGATCCTGTTCGCGATCGGTGCCGCGGGGGTGCTGATCCGCCGAAGCGCGATCGTCGTCTTCATGTGCATCGAGTTGATGCTCAACGCGGCCAACCTGTCGTTCGTCACCTTCGCACGCATCCACGGCAGCTTCGACGGTCAGGTGATCGCGTTCTTCACGATGGTGGTCGCGGCGGCGGAGGTCGTCGTCGGTCTGGCGATCATCATGATGATCTTCCGCACCCGGAAGTCGGCTTCGGTCGACGACGCGAACCTGTTGAGGCGGTGACATGAGTTCACAGCTCACCAGCACCCTGTTGTGGCTGGTCCCCGGCCTGCCCGCGTTCGGCGCACTCTTCCTGCTCGTGGCGGGTCGTCGCACCGACCGATGGGGGCATCTCCTCGCGACCGCCCTGTCCGGAGCATCGGCGGTCCTCGGCATCGCCATGTGGATCGGCATGATCGGGCGCGACGACGCCGCCCGCAGCGTCACCAGCGGCGTCTACAACTGGATCGAGGTCGGCTCCTTCCAGGTGAACGCCGCCCTCCTGCTGGACCAGTTGTCGATGTGCTTCGTCCTGCTGATCACCGTCGTCGGCACGCTGATCCACATCTATTCGATCGGCTACATGGAGCACGATCCGGGACGCCGCCGGTTCTTCGCGTACTTGAACCTGTTCGTCGCCGCGATGCTGATCCTGGTCCTCGCCGACAGCTACCTGGGCCTCTACCTCGGCTGGGAGGGCGTCGGTCTGGCGTCGTACCTGCTGATCGGATTCTGGCAGCACAAGCCGATCGCCGCGACCGCCGCCAAGAAGGCGTTCGTGATGAACCGCGTCGGCGACATCGGCATGGTGATCGCGATCGCCGTCATGTTCGCCACGTTCGACGCCGTCGACTTCACCCGCGTCTTCGCCGCCGCGCCCACCGGCAGCGAGTCGGCTCTCACGTTCATCTGCTTCATGCTCCTCCTGGGCGCCTGCGCCAAGTCGGCGCAGGTCCCGCTGCAGGCGTGGCTGGGCGACGCGATGGAGGGCCCGACCCCGGTGTCGGCGCTGATCCACGCGGCCACCATGGTCACCGCAGGCGTCTACCTGATCACCCGGTCGGCACCGCTGTTCAACCTGGCACCGCACGCCCAGACCGGCGTGGTCGTGGTCGGTGCCGTGACACTGCTGTTCGGCGCGATCATCGGCTGCGCCAAGGACGACATCAAGAAGGCCCTCGCCGCATCCACCATGAGCCAGATCGGCTACATGGTCCTGGCCGCGGGTCTCGGCCCCGCCGGATACGCGGTCGCGATCCTGCACCTGCTGACGCACGGCTTCTTCAAGGCCGGACTGTTCCTCGGCTCCGGTTCGGTGATGCACGCGATGAACGACGAGACCGACATGCGCAGGCTCGGCGGGCTCCGTGCAGTCATGCCGATCACCTTCGTCACGTTCGGTCTCGGCTACCTCGCGATCATCGGGGTTCCGCCGTTCGCGGGCTTCTACTCCAAGGACCACATCATCGAGGCGGCCCTCTCCTCCGGCGGCGCACGCGGCTGGATCCTCGGCCTCGCGGCGATCCTCGGCGCAGGCATCACCGCGTTCTACATGACGCGCGTGATGGTGCTGACCTTCTTCGGCGAGCGTCGCTGGGCGCCGGACGCGAAGCCACACGAGTCCGGCTCGTCGATGACCGGCCCGATGATCGTCCTCGCGGTCGGGTCGGTGTTCTCCGGCGGTCTTCTCGCGATCGGCGGCACCCTCACCGACTTCCTCTCCCCCGTCGTCGGCGTCGCACCCGAGCACGAGGGACCCATGCCGTCGTGGGCGGTCACGGTCCTCGTCCTCGTCGTGGTTCTGATCGGCGTCGGGATCGCGTGGAACCAGTACGGTCGTGCCCCCGTCCCCGAGACGGCGCCGACCGACGTCTCCGGCCTCACCCGCGCGGCGCGCGCCGACCTGTACGGCGACCTGTTCAACGAACGCGCCGTCGCCGCACCCGGCCAGGTGCTCACCACCGGCCTCGTCCGCCTTGAGGACGGCGGCCTCGGTGCCGCGACGTCCGGAGTCGGCACCGCGGTGGTCGGACTGTCGGAGGTGACGCGGCGCAGTCAGAACGGCTACGTGCGGTCGTACGCCATGTCGATCCTTGCGGGCACCGTGCTGGTGGCCGCCCTGTCTCTGGTGGTGAGCGTCCTATGAGCATGCCCTGGTTGACGGTTCTGTGGCTGCTGCCGGCCGTCGCGTCGCTGATCGTGATGCTGCTGCCCGCCGAGCGTTCGGAGAACGCCAAGCATGTCGCCTTCGGCGCGTCGCTGCTGACACTGGTGTGGGCGATCGTCGTCGCCACTCAGTTCTCGTCGAGCACCGGCGGTTTCCAGCTCGTCGAGGACGCCAGTTGGATCCCCGCCTTCGGCACCCGCTACACCCTCGCGCTCGACGGACTCGGCCTCGTCCTGATCCTGCTGACGGTGGTGCTGACGCCGATCCTGCTGCTGGCCGCCTGGCGCGACGTCGACGGCTCGTCGGGCACCGCCCGCCGCACCCACATCTATGTGGCGCTGATGCTGGCGGTCGAGGCGATGGTGCTGATGAGCTTCGTCGCCGCCGACGTCCTCCTCTTCTACATCTTCTTCGAGGCGATGCTGGTGCCGATGTACTTCCTCATCGGCGGCTTCGGTGCCGCCGAGGAGAAGGTCAGGTCGCGGGCCGCCGTGAAGTTCCTGCTGTACAACCTGTTCGGCGGGCTCGTCATGATGGCGTCGGTGATCGGCCTGTACGTGGTCGGCGCCCGGTCCGGGCTGGGCGACAACGGCGGCGGCACCTTCAGCCTCGTCGACCTGACTGCCGCGGCCGCCCGCGGCGGCCTCGACGCCTCGCCCACTGTGCTCAACATCCTGTTCCTCGGCTTCCTGTTCGCCTTCGCGGTGAAGGCGCCGCTGTGGCCGCTGCACACGTGGCTGCCCGACGCCGCCGTCTCCACCACCCCGGCGGCCGCCGTGATGATGATGGCGGTCATGGACAAGGTCGGGACCTTCGCGATGCTGCGGTTCTGCATCGGCCTGTTCCCCGAGTCGGCGCAGACCTTCGCGCCGTGGATCTCCGCGCTCGCCGTCGTCAGCGTCGTCTACGGCGCGATCTGCGCCATCGGCCAGAACGACGTGATGCGGCTCATCGCGTACACCTCCATCTCGCACTTCGGGTTCATCGTGCTCGGCATCTTCGCGCTCACCGCGCAGGGGCAGTCCGGCTCGGCGCTGTACATGGTGAACCACGGACTCTCCACCGCAGCGCTGTTCCTGATCGCCGGTTTCCTGGTGACCCAGCGCGGCAGCGCGTTGATCGCCGACTACGGAGGCGTGCAGAAGCTCGCACCGATCCTCGCGGGCACCTTCCTCGTCGCAGGCATGGCGACCCTGTCGCTGCCCGGCTTGGCGCCGTTCATCAGTGAGTTCCTGGTCATCATCGGCACCTTCACCCGTTACCCGGTCGCGGCGGTCATCGCGTCGGTCGCGCTGGTGCTGTCGGCCATGTACATCCTGTGGACCTACCAGCGGATGATGGGCGGACCGGTCCGCAAGAGCGTCACCGTCGACCAGTCCGAGCCCCCGATCCGCGACTTGGATCTGCGGCAGAAGGTGGTCGTCGCACCGCTGATCATCGGACTGCTCGTCCTCGGCCTCTTCCCGAGGCTGGCGTTGGACTACATCAATCCGGCGGTGGCGCACAGCTCGCAGCAGACCGGGCAGCACGATCCCGTACCGACCGCGGAGGAGCCACGATGACTGCACTCGCTCTCGACCCGCAGAGCATCGACTACTTCCGCCTGTCGCCGATGCTGATCGTCTTCGGTGTCGCCGTGGTCGCCGTGCTCGTCGAGGCGTTCGCATCCACCGCGCACCGGTACCGCATTCAGTTGACGCTCGCCGGCGTCGGTCTCGTCGCATCGATGGTCGCCCTCGGCTTCGTCGTCCGCTCCTATCGGGTCGACGGTGCGTCCGATGCGATGTCGGGCGCCGTCGTGATCGACGGCCCCACGCTGTTTCTGCAGGGCACCGTTCTCCTGGTGGGTCTCGGCTCCGTCGTGATCATGGGCGAACGTCGACTCGACCGCGTGTGGGCGCCCCTCGAGGTCCAGACGGCGGCGGGCGCTCGGATCTCGGTGAGCAGTTCCGGCCGTGACAGCGAAGGGTCGGTCGTCGACGACGCCGATCTCCCTGCCGATGCCTTCACCCCGTCGGGCGCCACCGTTCCCGGATCGCCCGACGAACTGATCGCCGGCCGCACCGGCATCATCACGACCGAGGTCTATCCGCTCGCGCTGCTGGCGATCGGCGGCATGATGCTGTTCGGCGCGTGCGGCGACCTGCTGACGATGTTCATCGCCCTCGAAGTGCTGTCGCTGCCGCTGTACCTGCTGTGCGCGTTGGCCAGGCGCCGTCGTCTCCTGTCGCAGGAGGCGTCCCTCAAGTACTTCCTGCTCGGTGCGTTCTCGTCGGCCATCTTCCTGTTCGGCGCGTCGTTCGCCTACGGTGCCACCGGTTCGCTCGACCTCGGCGACATCGGCGCCGCCATCACCGGCAACGCTGCGGGCACCGCCGCCGACCACACGATCGCGCTGCTCGCGATGGCCTTGATCGCCGTCGGACTGCTGTTCAAGGTCGGTGCCGTCCCGTTCGGCTCCTGGATCCCGGACGTGTACCAGGGCGCACCCAGCCCGGTGACCGCCCTGATGGCGTCGGCCACCAAGGTCGCGGCGTTCGGCGGCCTCCTCCGCGTGCTGCACGTCGCGTTCCCGTCGCTCGAGGACGACTCGCGCGTCGCACTCTGGGTGGTGACCATCGCGACGATGGTGATCGCCACGTTCATGGCCGTCACCCAGACCGACATCAAGCGGATGCTCGCGTACTCGTCGGTGAGCCACGTCGGCTTCGCCCTCGTCGGCGCCGTCACGATCAGTCAGGCCGGTGTCTCAACGACGCTGTTCTATGTGGCCGCCTACGCCGTCTCGGCGTTCGGAGCCTTCGCTCTGCTGTCCGTGGTGCGTGACAAGACCGGTCGAGAGGCCACCGGCTTCACCGCCTGGACCGGTCTCGGCCGCCGCCGCCCGCTGGTCGGCGCGATGATGTCACTGTTCCTGCTGTCGTTCGCCGGGATACCGCTCACCAGTGGCTTCATCGCCAAGTTCGCGGTCTTCAACGCCGCCGGACACGACGGTGCGTGGACGCTGGTCATCGTCGGCGTCGTCTGCAGCGCCATCGCCGCTTACTTCTACATCCGCGTCATCGTCGCCATGTTCTTCGCCGACGTCGACGATCCCGATGAGGCGCCCGACGTGATGACCCCGAGCCTCCTGACGTCCATCCCCATCGCGGTCTCCGCCGCCGTCACGCTGGTCCTCGGCATCTTCCCCCAGTGGTTGCTGGACCTGGCCGACACCGCGTCGACGTTCCTGCGGTAGGTATCACCGCCGGAACTCTGCCTCGCCGACGCCCTCCGCCGCCAGCCTGATCCGCTCGCGCAGATCGTCCGACGCCACCTCCCCGAGGTCGTCGACGCTCCACCAGCCGACCTCGGTCAGCTCGCCGTCCGCGGGCCGCGGATCGCCGGACACCCAGCGGCAGCGGAAGGTCAGGTCCAGGTAGTCCACCTGGTCGCCGTTGACGTGCGTCTTGCGCGGCAACTGGTGCACCCACGCCAGCCGCTCCACCTCAATCTCGACATCCGCCTCCTCGCGCGCCTCCCGACGCGCAGCGATCGCGGGCTCCTCCCCCGGATCGACGATGCCGGTGATCGGTGCCAGCGCCCCGTTGTCCGAGCGCCGGCCGAGCAGGACGCTCGTCCCGTCCGAGGTCTCGCGGAGGATCACCGCCGTCACCCCGATCAGGACCAGCGGCTCGTGTCCGATGTGTTCGCGCAGCTTCAGTACGTACTCGGGTGTCGGCATGGGGCCACGCTACGCGTCGATCGAGGACGACCGCCGTGTACTGATATTTGCGTCCCCCTGAGCTGCCGCCGAGGGCTATTTGCCCTCGGCGAGGGCTGAGGGGGACGCAGATATCAGTACATCTCGATATCCCTCACCCCGCAGGGATCTCCATCTCCGCGGCGATTGCGTCGATCCGCTGAGCGAGCGCGACATCGTACGAGGTGAGCTGCCCTTCACTGTGCGTCATCAGACGGTACGTGACGGTCGGATACCGCAGGTCGACGTCGGGGTGGTGGTTCGCCTCCTCCGCTGCAGCGGCGACGGCGGTCACCATCTCGAGACCGCGCACCATGTTGCCGGGTTTGTAGGTGGCGACGAGCATGCCGCCGTCGACGGTCCACGCGCCCGACGTCTGCGCGTCGGCGTCGCTGTCGGTCAGTGGTTCGGGTCGATAGTCGGTCATGCACTCGACGCTACGCCCGTCAGCCGCCCGTCACCGGCGCGACGGGGACGCACGGCACCGGAACCGGATGGGCCGGATCGAGGGCGTTGCGCACCAGGGCCGCGCTGCGCCGGTTCGACGTGATCGACATGTGGTCGGAATGGTCGAGGGCGCACCCGTTCTGGACGACGATGTTGCGCACGCTGGTGCCGGGTGGGCCGTCGAGGAGACCCGCCGTGTACGGCGTGACGATCTCGTCGTCGCGGGTCACGATGTTCGTGTAGGCGACGCCCGGCAGGTACGGCGTCGGGACGCGGACCGCGCGATTGAAGTTCAGATCCCTGGGCGGCGTACTGCACTCCGGGCAGTCGGGGCGGACCGGCGCCGAGATCCCCAGCCAGGCACGGAACTCCGCGATCGCCTCGCCGCGCGCATCGTCGTCGTCCGGTCCCTGCCGCCAGTACGGCGCAAGCGACACGTAGTGCGCGACGTGTCCGCGACCGCCAAGGTACTTCATCCAGTACGTGGGGATCTCGGTGCCTAGCGAGTGGCCGACGAGGTCGATCTGCCGGACACCGGTCGCGGTCATCACCCGGTCCATGAATCGTTTGACGTCCCACGCGCTGTCGAGCTTGGGGCCGAGTCCGCCGAGCGCCGACGCCGGCCACGCCGACGACAGTGCGCCGTAGGTCGGAGCGAAGACGCAGTATCCGGCGTTCTTCAGCACGGGAGCGAGCGTCGCCCAGTTCGTCTGTCGGCCGCCGCCGCTGCCGTGCACCAGAACGACGGGCCGCGGGTGCCGCGCCGTCGGCCGACAGGAGAAGTCGTTGGTGCCGGGCAGGGAGCCGCCCGGGTTCGAGAGCTCGGCACGGATCCCGTCGAGGAAGTCGTAGGAGACCGGAAGTTTCGGGGCAGCGGCCGCCGGCGCCGCGATCAGTCCGACCGCTGTCAGTGCGCACGTGATGATCAGGGCGATGCGACTGAGTCCACCCTTCATCGCGTCACGTCCGCGTCGGGTCCAGATAGTCGTCGGCGAAGATCGCCATCCGCGTCGCGTCGCGATAGGCGCCGTCGGCGAAGAACTCCTGCCGCAGCACACCTTCCACCGCGAACCCCGACTTCTCGTAGACGTGGACGGCAGCGGCGTTCTCGGTGTCGACGAGCAGCCACACCTTGTGCAGGTTCAACGCTCGGAAGGCGAAGTCGAGCGCTCCCCGGGTCGCTGCGCTCGCGTAGCCGCGTCCCTGTTCGGACGGCGAGATGATGATCTGGAACTCGCAGTTCCGGTGCACATGGTCGATGTACATCAACTCCACCAGACCCACCCGACGACCGGCGGTCTCGAGAATGAACCGTCGCAGGTGGTCACTGCCGCGCTGGCGGTCGAAGGCGTCTTCCAGGTCGGCGAGCGTGGTGTGCGCGGGCTCGAACCAATACCGCATCACGTCGGGATCGTTGAACAGTCCGTGGACGAACGCGAGGTCGGACCGTTCCAGCGCTCGAAGTCGGGGCGCGGCGAAGGTCTCCGCAGACGTGGCGTCGCTCATGAAGTCGACACTACTGCGCTCCCCTCCCCACCGTCAGATGTCGTCGAAGGAGCCGCCGCGCCCCTTGCCCGACGCGAACCTCCCCGCCCCGTCGACACCGTCGGCCATGAGCGAGGTCATGCCGATCGCGAACTCCCGACGCAGGGCGGTCTCCTCCGTATCCGACCACTGCGCGCGGGCCGATCGGCGGTCGCCGCGCATGCACGTCTCGGGCATGCGGGCGATGTCGTGGGCCAGCGCCACCGCCGCCGCCCGCGCTGTCCCCGCCGGGACGACGCGGTTGACGAGCCCGAAGCTCAGCGCTTCGGCGGCGTCGACGGCCCGGCCGGTGAGGATCAGATCCATGGCGCGACTGTGCCCTATCAACCTCGGCAGCCGGATGGTCCCGCCGTCGATCAGCGGCACGCCCCACCGTCGGCAGAAGACACCGAGTGTCGCGTCGTCGTCGGCCACGCGGAGGTCGCACCAGAGCGCGAGTTCCAGACCGCCGGCCACCGCGTAGCCGTTGATGGCGGCGATCACCGGCTTGTCGAGGTCGAGCCGGGTGGGCCCCATCGGCCCGTCCCCTTCCAGGTTCAGCGCGTTGCTGCGATCGGTGCCGACGGCTTTCAAGTCGGCGCCCGCGCAGAACGACGCGCCGTCTCCGGCAAGAACCGCCACCTTGGCGTCGGAGGCCTCGAACTCGCGGAAGGCGTCCGCGAGCTCCCGCGCCATGCCTCCGTCGACCGCGTTGTGCCGATCGGGGCGGGCCATGGCCACGATCGTCACGTCGCCGTCGTGGTCGATGCGGATATCGTTCACCATCGTTCCTCTCGTCTCAATTCTGGGACCATTGCAGATCGCGCAGCGCAGCTTCACAGCGACAGAAAACAGATCATTTGGTCTGTTTCGATCGTCTGCGATGATCATGGCGTGAGCAGTGAGGCCCGTCAAGAGCGCGCGATACGCACGCGGGAGCAGATCCTGAACGGTGCCGTCGACGTTCTCGTGGAGCACGGCTACGCGGGAATGACGATGCAGCGGGTTCAGGCCGCGGCCGGAGTCAGCCGCGGCGCCCTCACCCACCACTTCGCCTCGATGTCCCAGATCGCCGTGGCCGCCGTCGATTTCATCGCGGAGAACCAGGCCGAGGAGATCCGCGGAGCCCTCTCCGCCGACATGTCGATCACCGCGGCCGTCGACGTCATCCACGAGATCACCCGCCGCCCCACCTATGTCGCGGGTCTGCAGCTCTGGATCGCCGCGCGCACCGAACCGGCCCTGCGCGAGGCGCTGCAGCCGGGTGCCCACCAGCTGTTCCACGACCTGCGCGACGCCCTCTCCCCCTTCGCCGGCGATCTCGATGACGACCGTTTCGCGGTCTTCCTCGACGGCCTCCTCAGTCTCTTCCGCGGCCTCGCGATCGGCGGCGTCCTACGGGATCGTCCGCACCGGGAGAAGGAGGTCCTCGCAGCCTGGCTCACCGCTTTCGCTTCCCCGGGGGACTGATCGTGACACGCTGGCAATCATGCGCGATGTGGTGATCTGCGAACCGGTCCGGACTCCGATCGGCCGTTTCGGCGGCGCCCTGAAAACGCTGTCCGCAGCACAGCTGGGCGAAGCCGCCCTGCGCGGCCTGATCGACCGGACCGGCGTCGCACCCGAGGTGATCGACGACGTGATCCTCGGTCACTGCTACCCCAGCAGCGAGGCGCCGGCGATCGGCCGCGTCGTCGCTCTCGACGCAGGCCTTCCGATCACCGTGCCCGGCGCGCAGGTGGATCGACGGTGCGGGTCCGGCCTGTATTCGGTGATCATCGCCGCGATGCAGGTCGCGACCGGCGTCAACGACGTGGCGGTGGCCGGCGGCGTCGAGTCGATGAGCAACGTGCCCTTCTACTCCACCGACATGCGGCGTGGCGTGCGTGGTCCGGGCGTCATGCTGCACGACGGACTGGCGCGCGGCCGCGAGACCGCCGGTGGCCGCGACTACCCGGTGCCGGGCGGCATGCTCGAGACCACAGAGAACCTGCGCCGCGACTACGGCATCACGCGGTTGGAGCAGGACCAGCTCGCCGCCGAGTCGCAGCGACGCGCGGTGGCCGCACAGGCGGCCGGGGTGCTGGCCGCCGAGATCGTGCCGGTCACGATCAGTTCGAAGAAGGGCGACGTGCTGGTCGACACCGACGAGCATCCGAGGCCTGAAACCACCGTCGAATCCCTGTCGACGCTGCGACCGGTCCTCCTGGCGTCCGATCCCGACGCCACCGTCACCGCGGGCAATGCCAGCGGCCAGAACGACGCCGCCGCGGTCTGCCTCGTGACCCACCCCGAACGCGCTGAGCAGCTCGGTCTGCGCCCGATCGCACGTCTGGTGTCGTGGGCGGTCGCGGGCGTCGAGCCGGCCCGCATGGGCCTCGGCCCCGTCCCCGCCACCAACGCTGCGTTGGACCGCGCCGGCCTGTCTCTGGCCGACATGGACGTCATCGAACTCAACGAGGCGTTCGCCGCGCAGGTGCTGGCCTGCACCCGCGAATGGGGTTTGGACAGTGACGATTTCGCACGCATCAACGTGCACGGGTCCGGCATCTCACTGGGCCATCCGGTCGGCGCGACGGGCACTCGGATGCTCGGCGCACTGGCCCGTGAACTCGTGCGCCGCGAGGCCCTCTACGGGCTGGCGACCATGTGCATCGGCGGCGGGCAGGGTCTCGCCGCCATCATCCAGCGCGTGTGACGCCCGTCGCGCACTGTCGTTCAGTGGGACGATCCACCACGGAACGACGAACCGGCCATCGGTTAGATTGACGTCGTTGAAGTCCGGTCCACGTCGGACGCCGGTTTCCTGAGGGGATTCATGTCGCGCTTCTGGCGTGTTCTTACTGCCTTGACGATGTCGATGGGGCTGGTGGTCGCGATCGCGCCGCCCGCATCTGCTGAACTGTCGCGCGATGATCTGCGCGCCACACTGGCGGAGTCTATGGTGCAGATCAGGACCGTCCTCACCGGACAGGTGCTGATGGAGTTCGAGCCCGAGCACATCTGGAGCGAACCGATCGCCCTCGAGTACATCTACGCCGGCCTCGTCGTCGACGACCGGGGCACCATCGTGACCGGCAGCGGAGTACTCAACCCGACCGCTGAAACCGTCCTGAAGTATTTCCGCGAACGGGCGCTGGACATCGTCGCCAAGCGACTGGCCTTCCCCGCCGACCGCACCGCGTACCTCAAGGGAATGGCCAACGCGACCGGTTGGAAGATCGCCGAGAGCTCGAGCAGCCCGGACTCTCCGCCGAAGGTCACCAATCAGATCCGCGCGGTCGGCGACGCCTCGTCACCGATCCCCACGCAGCAGGCCACCATCGTCTCGGCCCCACCGGCAAATACGAAGGCGGTACTCGGCCTCCTCCGCGCGACCGGCGATGTCGGGTCGCTGTCACCCCTGACGATCGCAGAGGCGACGCCCGACGTCGGTGCAGAGGTGAGCTTCGGATCGCTCTCCGAGCGGTCGTTCACCGGCCCCGCCATGCGGGTCACACTGATCGACGCCACGGTCACCTCCATCGACAAGACTCAACCCGAGTCTCCGCGAGTGTTGTTCAACGCCAACGGCACCAATTCCGGTTGGGGCGGCCCCGTCGTCGACGAGAACGGTGTGGTGCACGGCATCCTCATCGGGACCGAGCCCAGCGCCGCCACCACCCCCGCCGAACTCCGCGAGTTCCTGAAGGCCAACGGCATCGACCCGGCTGCCGCGACCACCGCCGACGACAGCTCACTGTGGCTCTGGCTCGGTCCGCTGCTCGGCGTCCTCGGCCTGCTGATCATCGGCGGCATCGCCTTCGTCGTCGTGCGTCGCAGTCGCAGGAAGTCCCCAGCACCCTTCCAAGCCGAGCCCTTCCCCGGCGCGCCGATGTACCCGGGCGCGCCGCAGCAGCAGTACCCGAATCCGCAGTCTCCGAATCAGCAGCCGTACCAGTCGAACCCGAATCAGGCCGCTCCGTTCGCGCCGCGTCCTGTCGGATCCGCGACCCCTCCGCAGCCCGGAGGACCGCAGTCCGCTGCGTTCGACCAGACGCAGATTGCGCCGACCCCGCACTACCCGCAGCATTCTCAGTCATAAGGGTCGCAGTCCCGCGGCCGACTATCCCACCACTGCTTTCGCAGCGCGATCAGCGGTCACGGTCGCGGCGAGCAGCCATCCGACCATCCACACCGTCGAACAGAGGACCAGTGCGACGACCGTGACGGCCGTGCCCGTCTCCGATACTCCCAGCACAGACAGGAAGACCGCGGCCACCGCGACCACGCCGATCGCGGCGGTCCCGACACCGCTCATCACCATCCGGTGCGCTCCTGCGCGGTGCCCGGCGTCCCACGCGGCATCCGAGGCCATCGTCCAGCGGGTTCGGATTCCGACGAACTGATTGCGGGCGAGCGCTCCTCGACCGCAGGCTCGTCCCAACCAGATGATCCCCAGTCCGGCGATCACCACGATCCCGGCCGCTCCCGTCAGTGCCCCCACGTTCCCGCTCATGGCACGACGGTACCGCCGACGCGGTCAGCGCCAGCCGAGTGCCGGGGCCACGTGGGTCAACAGCGACTCGATGACGTGCGCGTTGTACTCGACACCCAACTGGTTCGGGACCGTCAGCAGCAGGGTGTCCGCGGCGGCGATCGCCTCATCCTCGCGGAGTTCTTCGATCAGCTTGTCGGGCTCCGCTGCGTACGTGCGACCGAAGCGCGCAGTGCTGCCGTCGATGACGCCGACCTGGTCCTTCGCCGCCTGGCCGCGCAACCCGAAGTACCGGTTGTCCTCCTCGTTCATGATCGGGAAGATGCTGCGGCTCACCGAGACTCGAGGTTTCCGCTCGAAGCCCTGGTTCTTCCACTCGGTGTGGAAGCGTTCGATCTGCTCGGCCTGCAACTGGTGGAACGGGACGCCGGTGTCCTCGGTGAGGAGGGTGGAGCTCATCAGGTTGAGACCCTGCCGGGCGGTCCACTCGGCGGTCGCGCGGGAACCCGCACCCCACCAGATCCGGTCGCCGAGTCCGGGCGACTGCGGCTCGATCGGCAGCAGCCCGGGCGGATTGGCGAACATCGGGTTCGGGCTCGGCTGCGCGAAGCCCTCCCCGTCGATCACCTTGAGGAAGACGCCCGCGTGCTGTCGTGCCATGTCGGCGTCGGACTGACCTTCCTTGGGCACGTAGCCGAAGTACTTGTACCCGTCGACCACCTGCTCGGGCGATCCCCGCGAGATCCCGAGTTGCAGGCGTCCGCCTGCGATCAGGTCCGCAGCGCCGGCCTGTTCGGCGAGCGCGAGAGGATTCTCGTAACGCATGTCGATGACACCGGTGCCGATCTCGATGCGGCTGGTCTTGGCGCCGATGGCTGCGAGCAGCGGGAACGGGGTGCCGAGCTGGCGGGCGAAGTGGTGCACGCGGAAGTACGCGCCGTCCGCGCCGAGATCTTCGGCCGCCACGGCCAGGTCGATGGATTGCAGCAGGGCGTCGGCCCCCGACGTGACGAGCGAGCCGGGAACGTCGGACCAGTGTCCGAACGAAAGGAATCCGATGTTCTTCACGGTCGGTACAGCACCGGAGAATGCTCGCCTATTCCGCGCCCGACGTCGATTCCGGTGCCGCGGACGTCTTGTCGAGACGGTGCCGACCGAATCGTTTCCGTAGCGCCAACGAGACATAGACCAGTCCGACGAGCACCGGCACCTCGATCAGCGGTCCGACGACACCCGCCAGCGCCTGCCCCGACGCGGCGCCGTACGTGGCGATGGCGACGGCGATCGCCAACTCGAAGTTGTTGCCGGCAGCGGTGAACGCGATCGTGGTCGTCCTCTCGTACCCGAGCCCGAGCGATGCGCCGAGGAGGTAGCCGCCGCCCCACATGATCGCGAAGTAGGCAAGCAGCGGGATCGCGATCCGGACGACGTCCATCGGCCGCGACGTGATCTGCTCGCCCTGCAGCGCGAAGAGGATGACGATGGTGAACAGGAGTCCGTAGAGCGCGAACTGCCCGATCGCGGGGAGGAATCGCGTCTCGTACCACTCGCGACCCCTGGCACGCTCGCCGAATCGCCGAGTCAGGAAGCCGGCGAGCAGCGGGACGCCGAGGAAGATCAGCACCGACTTCGCTATCTGCCACGGTGAGGTCTCGATCGTCGTCTGCTCCAGACCCAGCCATCCCGGCAGGACCGACAGATAGAACCAGCCGAGAATTGCGAACATCACGACCTGGAACACCGAGTTGATGGCCACCAGGACCGCGGCGGCTTCCCGGTCGCCGCATGCGAGGTCGTTCCAGATGATCACCATCGCGATGCATCGAGCCAGGCCGACGATGATCAGTCCGGTCCGATACTCGGGCAGGTCCGGTAGGAGGGTCCACGCGAGCGTGAACATCAAGGCGGGGCCGACCACCCAGTTCAAGACCAGCGAGCCCACCAGTAGACGTCGGTCGCCGGTGACCGTGTCGAGGCGGTCGTACCGGACCTTCGCCAGCACCGGATACATCATGATCAGCAGGCCGATCGCGATCGGCAGAGAGATGCCGTCGACGGCGACCGCGCTCAACGCGTCGCCGAGCCCGGGGATCATCCGCCCCAAAAGGAGCCCGACTGCCATCGCCACGCCGATCCACACCGGTAGGAAGCGGTCGAGAAATGACAGCCTGCCGACCACCGCCGACGGGGTCTGCAGTTGCGTCATCGGCCGAGCACCGAAGTGCACCGAGTCGCCGACACCGGGTCGACGACGATCTCCTGTTCCGCCATGCCTCCATCATCTCAGGCCGCCGGTCCGATCGATGACCGACCACCGGGTGTGCGCTATCTTCCTCACGTGACCTCGCCCGCCTCGGATCGCGCGCTCCCTCCCCTGTTTCTCGCCGGTTTCACCACTGCGTTCGGTGCGCACGGCGTCGCTGCGGTCCTCGGCAGCGAGTCGTCGGACATCGGCCTCAGCATTCTCGGACTCGGTTTGATCCTGGCGTTGTACGACGTCGCCGAGGTGATCTTCAAACCGGTCTTCGGATCGTTGAGCGACCGGATCGGGACCAAGCCGGTGATCGTCGGCGGCCTCGTCGCCTTCGTCCTGGCCTCGTGTGTGGCGGTGGTGCATCCGACGCCGCTGCTGTTCGCGGTGGCACGGCTGGGTCAGGGCATCGCCGCGTCGGCCTTCTCCCCTGCCTCATCGGCATCGGTCGCGCGGCTGGCGGGCCCGAAGCAGCTCGGCCGCTACTTCGGCCGATACGGGGCGTGGAAGAGTGTCGGCTATGTGCTCGGCCCGCTGATCGGCGTCGCGATCGCGCACTGGTGGAGCATCGCCGCCGTGTTCGGCACGATGGCCGCGGTCGGAGCTATCGCCGCGGTGTGGGTGGTCGTCGGGATGCCCGCCCTGCCGGTGGTCCCGCGCCCTCGGTACACCGTCGCCGACCTGATCCGGCAGACCACCGACCGCGGATTCCTGGTCCCCACCATGATTCTCGCGACGTCGACGGGCGTCCTCGGCGTGGCCGTCGGATTCCTCCCCTACCTCGCGACGCAGCTGGACCTTCCCGCGCTCGTCGGACCCGCCGCCGTCGCGGTGCTGGCGCTCGGGTCGATCTTCGCGCAGCCGCGCGTCGGTGCTCTGCACGATGCCGGTCGCCTCGCGGCCCGACGCGGCAGCACCGTCGGACTCGCCGTCGCGGCCGCGTGCGTCGTTCTGATCGCCGTCGCACCGCACGCCGCCACCCTGTTCATCGCCGCAGCCGGCCTCGGTATCGCGATCGGCACCGTGACCCCGCTGGCGTTCAGTCACCTCGCGTCGGTCACCCCGGAGGAACGGATGGGGCGGACGATGGGCAACGCCGAGATGGGCCGCGAGCTCGGCGACGCCGGCGGACCGCTGCTGGTGGGCGGCGTGGCCGCGGTCGCCGCGCTGCCGGTCGGCCTCGGGGTGCTCGGCGGCGTCACGGCGGTCTCCGCCCTCCTGGCCTGGGCCGGGCTGCGGGACCGTGCACGGGATCAGGCTCCGCCCAACTGATTTGCACGGTTGGGGATAATCGAGGCATGACCGATGCCGATCCCGCGAACCAGCCCCAGTACACGACCGCCGTCGAGGTGGACGACTTCCGACGGAACATCGCAGCGGTGCAGGCCAAGATCGACGCGGCCGCGCGACGCGCAGGCCGAGATCCCGGAGACGTCCGCCTCCTCCCGGTCAGCAAGACCGTGCCTGAGGAGCGGATCGTCAACGCCGTCGCCGCGGGGTGCCATCAGCTCGGCGAGAACAAGGTGCAGGAGGCCAAGCGAAAGCACGGCAACCTCTCCGACCTCGACGTCTCGTGGTCGGTGATCGGCCACCTGCAGACCAACAAGGCCAAGGATGTCGCCGCCTTCGCCGGAGAGTTCCAGGCACTCGACAGCCTGCGCGTCGCCGAAGCGCTGGACCGTCGCCTGCAGGCCGCCGGCCGGAGCCTCGACGTCTATGTCCAGGTGAACACGTCCGACGAGGAGAGCAAGTACGGGCTCACACCCGACGACCTGCCCGCCCTGCTCAAGCAACTGCCGAACTATTCGTCCCTGCGCGTGCGAGGGCTGATGACCCTCGCGCTGTTCTCCGACGACGTCGACCGCGTCCGCCCCTGCTTCCAGCTGCTTCGCGGCCTGCGCGACCGGATCCGCGACGAGGATCCCGACCTGATCGGCGACGGCGGCCTGTCGATGGGCATGTCCGGCGACTACGAACTCGCCATCGAGGAGGGCTCCACCTGCGTGCGCGTCGGTCAGGCGATCTTCGGCGCGCGGGCCACGCCGGACAGCATGTACTGGCCGAGCTAGCTCACTGATCAGGGAACAGCGACGCACTGCTCACGGCAACCGCATCCGCGCCCAGCCGGACAGATCACGCAGCATCTGCCTGTCGTGCGTGGACACGACCACGGCGGACCGCGTCGCCTGCAGTGCGTCGGTGAGCTCGTCGACGAGCGCGATCGAGAGGTGATTCGTCGGCTCGTCGAGGAGCAGGACGTCGGGCATCGACGCGACCGCGATGGCCAGTTCGAGCCGCCGCACCTGCCCGGTCGACAATTCCCCGACACGCTTGCCCGCCTCCGTCGACCGGAGCAGCCCCAGCGACGACAGCCCGATGTCCGGCCCGCCGTGTCGATGCACCTCCTGCGCGAAGAAGTCCGCGGCTCGGACATCCGCAGGCAGATCGGATTCCTGACGAAGGGTGACGATCCGCGCACCGCCGAGGCGCACCACCCGCCCGGTATCGGGAACCAGATCGCCCGCCAGGACCGCGAGCAGGGTGGACTTCCCCGCCCCGTTCGGGCCGGTCACCAGAAGCCGATCGCCGCCGGAGAGCCGGAGCGACGTCGGTCGGGTCAGTCGGTCCCTGACGGTGACATCCTCTGCCACGAGCAGACCGCTGCCCGGTCGGGTCGCGACCTCGGGCATCGAGAACCGTTGCGGCGGTGGCGGAGTCGTGAGCCGGTGTGCGTCGAGGTCCTCCTGTCTGCGTCGCACATTGCGGACCAGCCCGCCGGCGCGGGTCGCCCTTTGGTGCTTGCCGGTCCCCTTCGGCGGGCGCCAGCCGCTGACGAGTCGGTTCTGCGCGGCGCTGAGATCATCCACCAACTGCTGCCGTCGGTTCCGTTCGCGGTCGAACTCCTGCCGCCATCGCGCCCACATCGCCTCCCGCCCCGGTCGGTAGTCCTCGAATGACCCGTAGACCGCGGGGCGACCGTCCGGCGTCGGATCCAGGTCGACCACGGTGCCGTCGAGGTCGGCCAGCAGCGCACGATCGTGGCTGACGATCACGACGCCACCGCGCCGGGTCCGCACGCTCGCGGTGAGGAAGTCGAGGGCGCGCGCGTCGAGATGGTTGGTCAGCTCGTCGAGCAGCAGGAAGTCGTCGGTGCCGCCGAGCAGGCAGGCGAGCCGGACACGGTACCGTTCACCCACCGACAGTTCGGTCAACGGCCGGTCCCATGCGGCGGACACCCCCAGTTCGTCGAGCGCGAGCCGGACGCGGCGTTCCGCATCCCACGCGTCGAGGGACTCGGCGTTCTCCAATGCCTCGCCGTACGCGGCGGCGACGTCCTCGCCATCGGCCATCGCCGCCGCCAGGAGGTCGAGTTCGGACAGGACCGCCTGCGAATCCGCGATGGCGTCGGCCGCGATGTCGCCGACCGTGCGGTCGTCGTCGGCGATCAACTCCTGTTCCGCGATGCCGACGGTGCCGTGCGCGACGACGCGTCCGGACGTGGGGGTCAGCGTTCCGGCGAGGACGTGCAGGAGCGTCGATTTGCCGCGGCCGTTCTCGCCGACGATGGCGATTCGCGAGCCGGTGACGACGGTCAACGAGACGTCGGTCAGGACACGGTGGCCGCCGCGCACGACCGCGACCTCGGTCAGGGTGAGTTGGCTGCGTTCGAGAACGCTTCGATGAGTTCGGACAGACATGTTTCCTCCATGCGTCGGCGGACCGATCGGTCGACGCTGACAGACGACGGTGCCCGGAGACGGGCTGAATGACATACGTCGATCCGCGCACTCGGAGCTGGGCTCTACGAGGCGCGGACTGTCGTCGACTCAGAGGAAGAGGAGGTACTGCACGGGTCCGAGGGTACCGGCTGTGTACCGGACCGCAACCGAATTATCGTCCACCGCAGCGACGGTCGAGTTGATATCCTCGCCCGCACCATGCCACCGGCCCCAGGAAAGATCCTTCGCATGTCCACGAAGTACTTCAGCCCGTACCTGAGTCTCCCCGGCAACGCAGCCGAAGTGTTCGCGTACTACCACGAGGTCTTCGGCGGTTCGCTGGACCTGCAGAAATACGGAGACACCGACACGACGGGTTTCCCGTTCACTCCTCCGCCCGACGCGGTCGCCCACGCGCAGCTCGACGGCGGCCTGGTGACCCTGGCCGGCGGCGACTCGTTCGGCGAGGGCTGCGGCGGCGAAGGCGAACAGCAGTTGGCGTCGTCGATCTACTCGTTCCTCATCGGCTTGGAATCGGTGGCCGACGCGGAAGCACTCATCGCGACCATGACCGGCCGCGGGTCCGAGATCGCGATGCCCTTCGCACTCGCTCCGTGGGGCGATCACTACGGCCAGGTCCGCGACCCGTTCGGCGTGCTCTGGGCGCTGGTGGTGTCCGGCGACGAGTGAGACCGCGGTCCTGAACAGAGCAGCGGTGCGGCCACCGATCCGGTGGCCGCGCCGCTCTGTGCTCGGGGTGCCCTACCTCCCGATTCGTTCGCGGAGAGTCTTGCCCACCGCCAGCGGCGCGCTCTCGCGAACCCGCAGCAGGAAGCAGAGGCTGACGATCATCAGCGCGGCGGCGTAGAAGCCGACCGGCACCACGCTGCCGGTGACCGCGACGATCCGGTTGGCTACCAGCGGCGCGATGCCGCCGCCGACGATCGCACCGACCTGGTATCCGACACCGACGCCGCTGTACCGCTGCCGCACGGGGAACATCTCGGCGAACAGGGTGAACATCGGACCGTAAATGAATCCGGTGAGGGCGAACCCGATGCAGATCACCGTGATGCAGGCGACGAGCGAGCCGTGGGCGGCGACCGCGAACAGGATCGGCGCGAAGACGATCGACGTCGCCATGCCGAATCCGACGACGGCCTTGCGACCGAGCCGGTCCGAGAGGTGACTGCTCAGCACGACGGTCGCCGCGTGGCAGACCAGCGCCAGGGTGATTCCCCAGACCACCGAGGACCGCGAGAATCCGCGACCGGGAGCGACCTCGGTGAGGAACGACAGCATGAAGGTGAAGAACAGGAAGGCGTAGCAGTTCTGGCCGATGTTGATGCCCGCGGTCTTGGCGACGTTGCGCCAGTCGGTGCGGAGCACGGCGAGTCCGGACGGGATCGGTGCCTCGTCGGCGTCCTCCAGGGCCTTGGCCTTCTTGTCGGCCTCCGCGAAGGCCGGCGTGTCGGCGATCCGCATCCGCGTCCAGATCCCGATGACGAGGACGACGCCGCCGACGAGGAACGGGATGCGCCAGCCCCACGCGATGACCTGATCCATCGGCAGGAGCAGGACGAGCGCGAACGCGATGTTGGCGAGGATCGCGCCGACGGGCGAGCCGAGCGTGACGAAGCAGCCGTACAAGCCGCGCCGATGCACGGGTGCGTGCTCGGCCGCCATCGTGACCGCGCCGCCGATCTCACCGCCACGGGAGATACCGTGCACCATCCGCAGGAAGACGAGAATGATCGGCGCCGCGATCCCGATCGATCGGGAGTCCGGCACCAGACCCATGATCAGCGTCGCGCTGCCCATCATGACGAACGCCGTGGCCAGCGCCGTCCGTCGACCATATCGGTCGCCGAACTGGCCGAACAGCGCCGCACCGATGGGCGCCATCAGGAAGCCGATCGCGAAGGTCGCGAATCCGAGGAAGGTGCCCAGCCACGGGTCGGACACGTTGAAGTAGACCTTGTTGAAGACCAGCGCCGTCGCCGTGCCGTAGATGGCGAAGTCGTAGAACTCCAGGATCGTGCCGACACCGGAGGCGATGGCGATGCGAACGGTCGGTTCGCGGTGGGTTGCGGGCTCGGTGGCGGCGGGCTCGGTGGCTGCGACGGTGGTCGCGGGTAGATCCTTCAGTGTCATGAGCGGTTCCTCAAACCTCGATGGGTGTGGGCTGTGCGGTGTAGTGGCGGAGATTTCCGGTGGCGCCGAGAACGGCGGCGAAGTCCGCGGTCCGCTGGGCGCGGTAGGCATCGACCGTGTCGGGGTCGAACGTGTAGAAGCCGGCGCCGTCGGTGACCCCTCGGCGCTGCGAGGCCATGTGCTCCTCGACGACGGCGGCGGGGGCGTAACGCTCCCCCAACTCAGTGCGCAGGTAGTTGGACGCGTGGAACAGGATGTCGCAGCCGCCCCAGTCGATGAACTCGAGGAGACCGAGCACCGCGAAGCGGGAGCCGAAGCCGATGCGGACGGCGTGATCGATGTCCTCGGCGCTCGCCACGCCCTCCTCGACCATGCGGGCGGCCTCGTTCATCACCAGGGCCTGCAAGCGCGGGACGATGTAGCCGGGCGACGCGGCGCACACGACCGGTTGCTTACCCACCGCGGTCAGGAGATCGCGGGTGGCGTCGACGACGGCGGGGGCGGTCACCGAACTCGCACTGAGTTCGACGAGCGGCATCAGGTCGGCAGGGTTCAACCAGTGCGCGTTGAGGAGTCGTTCGGGACGATCGACACATTCGGCGAGACGGTCCACGAGGAAGCTGGACGTTGTCGATGCGATCGGGCAGTCGGTCGCGACGACTGACTCGATCCACGAGAAAGCCTCCCGCTTCACCTCGAGGATCTCGGGCACGGCCTCGAAGACGAGTCCGACCTCGGCCATCACGGGTTCCGCCGCGTGACGATCCAGGACGCGAACGCGACCGAGAACCTCGGGTAGGTCCGCCTCGTCGAGCAGGCGGAGTGCGACCTTCATCTCGAACGCACGACGCACGGCGTCGAGGGTGCGGAGGTGGTAGTCGAGTGCAGCGTCGCCGCGATCGCGCAGGTCGACGATGGTGACGTCGACCCGACCGAAGGCGAGTGCCGCGGCGATGCCCTCGCCCATGCGTCCGGCACCGACGACCGCCACAGAGGTGATGCTCACAGCGCGACCCCGTCCTGCATCAGGTTGGTCATCTGACCGCGATCGAGACCGGCCAGCCCGAGCGCCTCGAAGGTGCGTCCGCCGGTGTCCGGGGTGCGGCCGGTGATGGCGTTCGCGACGGCGAGCAATCCGGAGGCGACGGGCGTCGGAACGCCCGCCCAACGGCCGACCGAGGTCAGGAGCGCGAGACCGATCTCGACGTCCTCCCGCATGTAGCGGTGCGTGTGGAGGTCGATCTTCTCGCGCCAGTCGCCGCTGTCGGTCAGCTTCTCGTGGGCGGCGTTGCCGTACATCCACTCGTCGCCGTCGGCCGAGTAATGGTCTGCCAGCGGGAAGTGCGGGGCGCCGTAGCCCAGCGCTTCGCGCACAGCGACGCGTTCGGCGTCGAGCGCGTTGGTCACCCGGCGGATGGCGTCCTGGGTGCCCTCGTTGTGGATGTCCCACGCGTCGAAGTGTTCGAGCGGACCGGCGTTCATCAAGATCAGCGGCGGGTGGATGACCGGGCCCGCGTTCATCAGCGCACCGGACAGCGCGTCCTCGGAACGCTCCACCGGGTACACCCTGCCGAGCACGTCGAGCGCGCGATCGGTGTCGTTCGCCGGGAACACGCCGGTGGGCAGTCGGGTTGCGTATCCGCTGACGACGACGCGGTCGACGCCGTGCTTGCGCGCCAGGTACGGGAGGGTTCCGGTCTCGGCGAACGCGGCCTTCGCCGAGTTCCCGGCTTCCGCGGCGGCGCGGGCGAACACGTACGAGCCGAAGCTGCCCGGCGGGAGGTAGACCACCTGGCCGTCCTCCAGATGCGGTGCCATGGCGCGAGCCAGGTCCTCGTGAGCGAAGGCGGGCACCGGCGCGATGACGACCTCGGCCCCCTTCATCGCCGCACCCAGGTCCGCCTCGATCGCGACGCCGCCGTCCGAGCCGATCGGCACGGTGCGCGCCCCGCGATGATCGTCGATCTGCAGCGCGCCGACGGCGAGCAATGCGTCGAAGGCGGGCCGGTCACGCCGCCACCAGACGACGTCGTGGCCCTTCTCGTACATCTCCGCCGCTGCCGCGTACGACCCGTGTCCGCCACCGATGACTGTGATCCGCATTCGTCTCTCCTCTATCGACCCGGTCGCTCGTTCGGAGTACGGCGCCGGAAGGTGGAGATGACGGTATTCACGCCCGGTCAGCGGGAGAATCTGTTGTTTCAAAGTGATCTGACACACGTCGACGATGCAGAATTGTCGTATGCCAGACGACGTTGATTTTCGGATCGTTCACGCGCTGCAGGCGGCCGCGAGGGCACCGTGGGGTGTCGTCGCCGAGGTCGCCGGGGTCAGCGCGCCGACGGCCGCACGCCGTTGGGATCGACTCGTCGCAAGCGGTCTCGCCTGGATCGTCACCTACCCCGGAGCGGCTTTCCTGAACACGCAGTGCGTCGCATTCGTCGAGGTCCAACTCCAATCCGGCGGCATCAGCGTGGTGAAGCGACTGGCACGTGACGGGCGGGTCGCGACGATCCAGCACACCGCGGGCGACGCCGATCTGCTGCTCACGGTGATGACGACCGATCTGGACGCTCTCGGCGACTGGGTGCAGCGTCTCGCCGCGGACCCCCGGGTGACGAGAACCCGCAGTCGCATCGTGATGCAGGTCTTCGGGGAGAGCGAACGGTGGCGCGTCTCGGCCCTCGAACCGGATGAGGAGTCCACGCTCGATCCGCACCGGCCTCACTCGCGACCGCTCGCGCATCCGCCGGACTCCGCAGACCTGCGCCTGATCGCCGGCCTCGCCGCCGACGGACGTCGGTCCGCGGTCGATCTCGCTGCCGCCACCGGCATCAGCGCACCGACCGTCCGTCGTCGACTCGACGCACTGGTCGCCGAACGCGTCTTGTCGATCCGCTGCGAGGTCGCCCATGTTCTCGGAGGGTGGCCGGTCACCGCGAACCTGTGGGCTCGGGCGCGCCCGCAGAGTCTGGACACGTTGTGCGCGGCGTTGGACCGCTTCCCACAGATCCGCGTGTGCTGCGAAGTCACCGGCCCGGCGAATGTCGTGATGACGGTGTGGCTGCACCGGATCGGGGAACTGTCGTCGTTCGAGGCCGACCTCGAAGCCGCAGTCCCCGGCTTGGTGCTCGTCGACCGGAACATCACGCTCGGCACTCCGAAGCGGCTCGGTTCCCTTCTGGACAGGGAGGGTCGCTGCACCGGTCTGGTCCCGCTGGACCTGTTGACCGTCGGAGAGGCCTGACAGCAGGGTCGATCAACCGACCGATCCGACTTTTCGCCGATCCCACTGAATCCGTATCGTCTCTCGTGCATCGCTCAGTCGTTCACAGTCCAGTCGGTGCGAGAGAGTCGGGGGAACATGTCTGCGCATCGAGTGCGTACCGGGTTGATCGCTGCGGTGGCAGGTACCGCTGCCGTCCTGTCGACGCCGACCGTGGCTGCTGCGCCCGCCGGACCCCCGGGACTCGATTCGGTGGTCGTCGTGACCATGAAGGCGACAGGCACACTCGAGATCGACAGCGATCTGGTTCCGGTCACCACAGTCGACGCAGACACGGCATACGCATGCACGGCTGTCGACGTCGGCGAAGGACGAACTCTCACCTCGGTCAGGTGCGTCGATCCGTCGCTCGACTTCGTCGTCGACGACCTCCGCAGCCTCGCGATCAACATCGCCAACGACTGGTCGTTGTCCACGAGCCAGGCAGCCGAATTGAAGGCCACTGCGAGCAAGCAACAGTGGAAGATCACGTCGTCGAACGGCCACTCACCGGCCGCGAGGTACACCGTTCAGCGACGCATGACTCGCGGCGGTCCGGTCGTCTCGATGTGGGCGTCACGGGTAGCGATCAACGACAACCGACTCGCACTCCTGCGCAGCAGATCGTCTCTGCCGAACGTCCCCGCGGCGCAGGTCTCGACCGTCCCGGTGCAGGTCGGCGCGCGAGTGTCCGTGCCCGCCCTGGATCCCGAACGCACGGGCGGCAGCACCCCCGCCTCGACCGTCCCGACTCGCACCGTCACCGCTGTCGGCCGAGGTCGAGTGACGCTCGACAGCAAGCTCGAGTCGAGCAGTTTCGGCGGACCGGTCTTCGACTCTCGCCGCCGACTCGTCGGAATCCTGTCGTCGAGTGGACCCGCCGTGACCCCGGTGACGGCCGATGTCCTGAGGAGATTGCTGGCACAGGCCCCACCGCCTAGTTCCACGGCACCGGCTCGGACCTCGTCAGCAACGGAGACACCGGTCGACCGCGCCGCGTCGCACGCCGCGGCACCGTCGACTCCGACGAGCACCTGGGCGAAGGTCGCGCTCGGCGTCGGCATCCTGGACGTCGTCGTCTTCGGAGCCGTGGTCGTCGCCTACCGGCGTCGACGCGGCTGACGAATTCCCGGACGGGAGTCACTCCACGACCGAAACCGCGGAGAGTGGACGGTCGCCCGAATGTTTCATCGCTCGTTTGGATCAATCTCAACAACACCGACTTCGCGATCTGCCGGCCCGAGTCCGCACACGTCCTCGACGTGCACCACCTGTACCATAAGAACGCGATCAGCCCGTACGACGGCCGTGCCCTGGCCGGCGTCGTCAAGGGAACCTGGCTGCGCGGCCAGAAGATCGACTTCCAGAACCCCCTCGGCCGCATGCTGCGCCGCGGAGACGTCTGACCCAGACCTCACCTTGTCCTGGGCGACCCCCAGTACCGGGTCAGACGCGACACAACGAACGGCACCGGCGAGGCACCACCTCGCCGGTGCCGTTTCGTCTTTCGTCGAAGACTCGAGCGCGGCGGTCTGTCCGCGTAATTCGCCGTCAGAAGCTGGGTTCTGAATCCAGCTTCTGACGGCGACTTACGCGGATGCCTGAGTCAGCCCTGGCGCACGGCGGCGAACGGCAGGTTGCCGGTGACGCGGGCGGCGATGGCGGCGGCGGTGAACTCCTTGGCGCGGGCGGCCGCGTCGGCGACAGACGCGCCCTTCGCGAGTTCGGCGGTCAGAGCTGCGGCCAGCGTGCAGCCGGCGCCCGAGACCCGCTCCTCGCCGATCTTCGGCGACCGGAGGACCGTGACGTCGGTGCCGTCGTACAGGACGTCGACGGCGTCGTCGCCCGGCAACTCCACGCCGCCCTTGGCCAGCACGTACTGCGGTCCGAGACCCTGGATGCGGCGGGCGGCCTCGACGAGGTCGTCGACCGTCTCGATCGCGTCCATCCCGGAGAGCGTCGTCGCCTCGAACAGGTTGGGGGTGACGACGGTGGCCTGCGGGAGGACCTTCGCGCGCAGGGCCGTGTCGGTGTCGAGGGCGGCGCCCGACTCCTGGCCCTTGCAGATCAGGACCGGATCGAGGACGACGTGCCGCCACGACTGGCCGCCGAGCGCCTCGGCGACCACGTCGATGGTCGCGGGTGTGCCGAGCATGCCGACCTTGACGACGTCGAGGTCGTAGGCGGAGGTCGCGGCTTCGATCTGGTCGGCGATCACCTGCGGGTCCACCGGCACGAACCGGTGGCCCCAGTCGTTCTTCGGATCGAACGAGACGATGCAGGTGATGGTGCCGAGTCCGAACGCACCCAGTTCCTGGAAGGTCTTCAGGTCCGTCTGAATCCCAGCTCCGCCGGTCGCTTCGGATCCGGCGATGACATATGCGAAGTCAACCACGCCCACGAACTTACCGGGTGCGTCAGTCGATGACGCGGACCAGCCTGCCCGTCGGCTCCCCCTCCACCAGATCCAGGACCTCGTTGAACCCGTCGACGAGACAGTCGGCGAACAGGTTCTGGTCGGTGACGGCGGCGGCGTCGAGGTTGATGCCGACGCACGCGGTGCCGTTGTGGGTGATCATCGTGGCCATCACCGCGCAGCCGGGCAGCGGCCCGAACGGGAACATCCGCTCCACCTTGGCACCGGCCATGAACGTCTCCCACGGAATCCCCGGCACATTGCTGGCCTGCAGGTCGTTCTGCGAGGTGGTGCCGCTGAACTGGGTCAGGAGCGGTCCCGGCAACCAGGCGAGGACCGGGCCGATGGTGTTGAAGACGTCGACGGCCGGCTCGGACCGTGCGGCGCGCACCTGCTCGCGGATGGTCAGGACTCGCTCGAACGGATCGTCGATCCCGACGGGGCCGGCCAGTCGTCCGACCGCGATCCGGTTGCCGCCCGCGGGATCGTCGGGCTTGCGCACCGAGATCGGGATCGCGACGGGGATCGACTCGACGGAGGCGCCCATCGCGTCGTGATACCTGCGGAAGCCGCCGATCAGGCCGCCGAGGTAGACGTCGTTGACCGACGCGCCGGTCGCCTTCGCGGCGGCGTGGACGGCGTCGAAGGGGGCTTCGAACGCGAGGAAGCGCCAGGACACGCTGCGCCCCGCGAGGAGCGGCGAGCCCTGCGGGCTGATCATGCCCGCCACGCGCGGCACCGAGCGGCCGTATCGGAGGACGCGGCTGAGGGCCTTCTTCGGGTCGGCCAGCGACTTGATTCCGTCGACGGCCAGCCCCGCCACCTTCGGCAGTCGGGTGATCTCCTCCCCGATCTGCCTGGTGAGGACGTCGAGCGGCGACAGATCGCGCGGGATGGGCGCCGCGGGCTGCGGTTTGCCCGGGATCGGATCGCGGGTGGTCGAATGCAATTGCGCGATGACGCGGATCGCTCCGAGTCCGTCGGTGAGCGCGTGATGCGCCTTCAGCAGGTATGCGGTCTTACCGTCCGCGAGACCGTCGATGAGGTAGCCCTCCCACGGCGGTCGCGCCGAGTCGAGAGGCGTCATCGCGAGCTGCTCGCACAGCGTGAACAGCTCGCGCATCGAGCCGTCACCGGCCAGCCGGACCCGCCGCAGGTGATAGTGGAGGTCGAAGTCCGGGTCCACCTCCCAGCTCGGGGTGCCGGTGTTGAACGGAGAATCGATCACCCGCTGCCGGAAGCGCGGAGCCATCCGGGTGCCCCAGTCGTGCGCCGCGAGGAAACGATCCCAGTCGGGCTCGGTGTCGTAGACCTCGACCACCGAGATCGTCGACCGCAGCCGCCGGTCGGCGTCGCCGCGCCACATCACGGTGTCGACGGCGCTCATCTCCGGTTCGGTGCCCCAGTCCAGCGGCTGATCAGCCTCGTTGCCTGCACCCGGCTCAGTCACGCTTACGCTCCTGCCATTCGAAGATTCCCATGGTTCTGGTCATGCGGCCGTCGTCGAAGGCCGTGACCGGCCAGTCGGCCAGCGCGTCGAGATACCGCTGACGCGCGTCCTCCGCGTACTCCCCCGCCTTCTCCGGAACCCAGCCGGTCGTGTCGATCGGCGGCAGCACCCGCACTTCGACGGTGCCCGGCTTGATCAACTGCGCGCCGCGCCACATCAGTTCACCCGCGTTGCGCAGGACGACGGGGACGATCGGAACACCGGCGGTCATCGCGATGTGGAACGGCCCCTTCTTGAACGTGCCGATCCGCGGGGTCGCCGACCTGGTGCCCTCCGGCGCGACGACCAGCGAGAACTGCTCGTCCTGGATCTTGCGGACCACCGGCTCCAACTGTTCGATGGCCTTGCCGGCGTTGGCGCGGTCGATGAAGGCCACGCCGCCCACCTGGAGGATCTTGCCGAACAGCGGCAGGTCGCGGATCTCCTTCTTCGCGACGCCGGTCGCCTGCTGGCGGATCAGGTGGATCATCACCGGCAGATCGAGCTTGGACTGGTGGTTGAACAGGAAGACGCACGGGCGTGCGGACGTCAGGTACTCGTGGCCGTCGAGCACCTCGACGCGGACGCCGGCGAGGGCGAAGCCGGTGTCGATGCCTGCGGAGACGGCGCCCTGCATCGCGTCAGTGCCGTCGTCGCTGAGGAGTCCCTTGGCGAAGCCGACGGCGGCACCGCCCAGGAACGACCCGTAGAAGGCGCTGGTCCGGGCCATCATGCCGAGCTTGTTGTACGTCGGATTGTGCAGGTCCAGGATCGGCCAGCCGCGACTCTCGGCGACGGCACGCAGCTCACGCTGCGGCGAGACGGCCGCCGGGTTGCCGACCGACTCCAGATAGGGGACGTCCTCGTTGCCGTCGCTGTAGGCGAACGACGACTCCAGATCGAGGTCGTACTCCTTCGCCAGGCGACGGACCGCGGCCGCTTTGCCCGGTCCCCACAGCGGTCGGCCGAGGATCCGGCCGGTGACGATCCCGTCGACCACCTCGACGTCCGTCGCCAGCGCATGGTCGGCGTCGATCTGCTTGGCGATCGGCTCGATCTGGAACCGGGTGGCCGACGACGCGATCACGATCCGGTGTCCCTTGGCCCGGTGCGCGCGGATCACCTGCCACATCTGCGGTCGCAGCTTGGCCGCGGTGTCCTGCTTGAACAGCTGCTCGCCCATCGCGAGCAGTTCCGCGTAGGTCTTACCGGTGAACGCGGGCTTGGTGGCTTCGAGGACTTCGGCGTAGTCCTGCTCCGATGAACAGCCGCGCAGTCCGATCATCAGGCCGTCGAGCAGTTCACCGCCGGTGAACTCCATGCTCCGCAGCCTGGCCCGCAGGATGGCGGTGGCCGAGAAGCCCTCGAGCAGGGTGCCGTCGTAGTCGAAGAACGCGCACACCTGCTTTCCCTCGGGTGCCGCCGCGATCTGGCGCAGCCGATCGGCCAATGGACTCACTGCTCGGTCTCCTTCTCCTCGGTCTCAGCCGCCTGCTGGGCTTCGATCGCCGCCAGCCGCTCCAGACGGGCACGCATCGTCTCCACCTCGGCCAGCCACGTCCGACGCGCCGTCATCACATCGTCGAACGACGGTCCGCCGACGGCGCCGCGGTTGTCCGCCAGCTGGTAGGCGGCGTCGTACAGTTCGCGCGACACCGAGTCCTTGCTCGGAACCACGCCCTGCAGCGACAACTGCCGTCCCAGCCCCAAGCAGTCTGCCAGGACGGTCTCCTTGTCCTTCTCCTCGGCTCCCAAGGCGACGAGCCGCTGCGCGACGACGAGTTGCGCGTCGAAGAAGGTCTGCAGGGTGCGGCGGGCGAAGAGCTGACCGGCTTTGGCGAGGAGAACGGAGTGGACGCCGTCCTTGTCCAGGGTTCCGGCGCGCCATCCCGGTGCCACCAGGTCCATCTCCGCGCCGAGCCGGTGGAGGAACTCCTGCTTGGCCGGGAAGAAGAACTCGAACTTGAGGAGGTCGCGGATCCGGAGCGCCTCCTGCTGGGCGGGTGCGAGCAGCCCTTCGGACGGATCGGCCTGCGCGTCGGGCGCCGGGCTACCTTCGACGACGTCACCGTCGGAGACCGCGAGCATGCCGAGCTCGACGATGGAGCGGAGCACGAAGTGGTGCAGTGCGCCGTTGCGGTAGTACGCGGCGACCGCGTGGTTGCCGGGCGCGATGGACCAGATCTGCTCGCTGCCGCCGTCGAAGGTCTGCAGGACCTCGGCGTCGGTCAGTTCGCGGAGGGTGTCGAGGAGGCCGAGTCCGCGGCAGAGCGCCGGGTCGGGCCCGGGCAGCGACCGTGCACTGATGTAGTCGAGGAGCGGCGCCAGGATCACTTCGATCTCGTGGGCCGTGTACGCACGATCTTCGGCGCCGAGCAGGGCGAAGCCGGCCAATGACGTCGCCGAGATCGGCGTCGCGGCGTTGATCTCGTCCATCACCTTGAACGAGACCTTCTCGAGGCGGACCCGGCCGGTGCCCGCCTCGGCCAGTGCCTGGCGCAGCGAGAACGGTTCACCGAAGCGGACGCGCGCCTCACCGCGATAGGTGCGCTGGCCGCGCGCGTACTTGAGCAGCCATTTCAGGTCCTCGGGCGTCTTGGTGCCGCCCGCGGACTCACGCGCCATGGCGGCGATCTCGGGCAGCTGGTCGTAGACGATCGAGGTGGGGACGATCATGGCGTCGTGGTCGTCGAGCGCCTCGACGGCGTCGGCCACGTACGCAAGCAGTCCGAGCATCGGCGGACGGAGCTTGCCGGTGCGGCTGCGGCCGCCCTCGATGTACCACTCCAGATTGAAGCGCTTCTCGACGATGAACGAGAGGTACGAGCGCATGGCGAGCTTGTACACCGGGTCCGAGCCGAACTTGCGACGGATGAAGATGGTGCCGGCACGACGCGCGATCGGGCCCATCGGCCAGAACGCGAGGTTCTCGCCGCCGAGGACGAGGTTGGGCGGGAAGTCGTGCTGGTCGAGGACGCTGGCGAGGATGAGGGAGTCGACGTACGACCGGTGCGACGGGAGGAAGACGAGGGAGCTCTGCTTGTTGAGGGCGCGCAGTTCGCTGAGGGTGTCCAGGTCAGCGGACACCGACCAGGCCCGCTCGTAGAGACCGCGGAAGGTGGAGGTGAACAGGTCCTGGACCAGGCGGCTCTGCGTGGCGACGAAGGTCCCCAGCTTGTCGGTGGCCTCCTGGGTGACCGACGACGCGGTGCGGCCGAGCGCAGTGGCGAGTTCGGCGGCCGCGGCCTGGAATCGCGCCGACGAGCTGATCTGTTCGGCCACGAGCCGCGGCACCTTGTAGCGCGTGCCGACCACTTCCAGTTCGGCGCGTTCGGCCGACAGTGCGGCGCGCATGCCGACGAAGGCCGCGAACGACTCCCCTTCTGCCTGCTGCTCCTCGTAGCGGTCGCCGAGCTCGGCGACCGAGGCCGCGACGCCCTGCACCACGCGGGCGCGATCGGGTCCCATCCGCCGGATGGCCTGCTGGCGGAAGGCCGGAGGTCGCCGCGGATTGGACAGGACGATCGCGTCGGCGAGCGCCACCTTGCGCTGACCGCGGCGGACAGGCGGCAGCCACACCACGCGGGCCGGAATCAGGACCGTCGCGGGGTCCAGTCCGGCGATGTCGATCTCGTCGAGCGTGCGGACCTCGACACCGGGATGCTCACGCGTGGCCCATTCGACGACCATCTCCTGCTCGACTCCGGTCCGAGTGTCGGCCAGAACGATCTCACCCAAAATTGCACCCCTTGACGACTGAACTCACCCGAAGCATACGGCCGGGTCACCGGTGCCATTGTCGCCGATGCCCGCCCTCACCGGATCCGAATCGAGGCGAAACCCTGTGACATCGGCCGAACTGGTTTATGCGGAATCCCAGCCAATGGAGTTGATCGTCTGATCTACTCGGGGTGTGATGACCGTCGCAGTCCTCCGTTCCGCGCGAAACCTCCTCGTGGCGGCGACGACGGTCGTCGCCCTCCTCACGGCACCGACCGCAGCGTCCTCCGCCGACACCGTGCCGGGCAGTCCCGCCTACGACCTCGCCGGCGCCTGCGTGCACCTGACCGATGTCGCCGGCCGACCGCTGGTCGGCCGCGGCCCGTCGAGCGTGAAGGCCGCAGGACTGGGCGAGTTCCTGTTCTACGACACCGCGGGCACCGTGCTCACCGAGCGCGACGGCACGATCACGAGGACTCGGCGACCGACCCCGGCCGCGGTGTGGACGGTGACGCGTATCGGGCAGTCGTATCGCATGGCGACGCCGGGTGGGAGGACCAGAAGCGTGCGCCTCTCCCCGGCGACGGGGTGCCGTACCTTTCCCGAGGCCGAGCTCAACGTCACCGGCGCCCCGCATTCCGGGACCGACGCGAACGGGAATCTGGCGGGCTTCGCCGACTCGCACGCACACCTGATGGCCTATCAGTTCCTCGGCGGCCGCATCCACTGCGGGAAGCCCTTCAGCCCACTCGGTGTCACCGACGCCCTGCAGGACTGTCCCGATCACCGACCCGACGGGTGGCCCGCGGTCGGCGAGCAGATCCTGTCCGAACCCGGCCCGCACGACACGCGGGGGTGGCCGACCTTCGGCGGCTGGCCGCGGTGGAACTCCCTGACGCACGAGCAGACCTACTATCGATGGCTCGAGCGCGCCTGGCGATCGGGGCTCCGCGTGCTCAACAACTACTTCGTGCAGAACCGCGTGCTGTGCGAGATCTATCCGCTCAACGATCAGCCGTGCAACGAGATGGAGTCGGTCCGCATTCAGCACCGGATGCTGCTGGACCTGCGCGACTACATCGATGCGCAGGCCGGCGGGCCCGGACGCGGCTTCCTCCGGCTCGCGACCGACGAGGCGCAGCTGCGGCGGATCGTCGAATCGGGGAAGCTCGCGGTGACCATGGGCATCGAGATCTCCGAGCCGTTCGGGTGCGGACAAGCCAACGGTCGCGCACTATGCACCACCGGTGACATCGACCGCGGGATGGATGAGCTGCGTCGCCTCGGCGTGCGACAGGTGATCCTGACGCACAAGTTCGACAACGCCCTCGGCGGCGCCCGCATGGACTCCGACCTCACCGGCATCGGCGTCGAGATCGGGCAGGTCTACGCGGGAGGCGGCCTGTGGCGGACGCAGGCGTGCCGCAACGGACTCTCCGACAACACCCCTCCGCTCGGCGCTCCCGGCCAGTGCAACGTCCGCGGCCTGACGGGACTCGGCGAGTACGCGGTGAACGCCGCGGTGGACCGTCGCATGGTGATCGACGTGGACCATCTGTCGGCGAAGTCGTCGACGCGGGTGCTCGACCTGCTGGCGGCTCGCCACTATCCGGGTGTCGTGTCATCGCACGACTGGACCGACGCGAAGAACTACCGCCGGATCCTCGCGGCGGGCGGCGCCGTCGGCCTGTACGCGCAGGGACCGCTCCCCGCACGCGGCGACAATCACCGCAGTTCGTTTCTCGCCAACTGGCGCACGGTCCGCGCTGCGGCACGCCCCGGCAGCTTCCTCGGCATCGGATACGGTCCCGACATGAACGGGCTCGGGAAGCAGGCGCCGCCGTTGTCGACGACGTCGTCACGGCCGGTGACGTACCCGTTCGTGATGCCCGACGGCACCCGCGTGGGCAGACAGCGCACCGGAACGCGCGTCTTCGACGTCAACGTCGACGGCACCGCGCACTACGGAATGATCCCGGACTGGATCGAGAGCCTGCGGGTGGCCGCCGGAAAGGACGGCGACGCGGTGGTCGGAGACCTCTACCGAGGTGCCGAGGCGTATGCCCGACTGTGGGGTCGCGTCGAGGCCTACCGCCGATGACCGCCCCGCAGCACGTCGCGGTTCCCCGCCGGGTCACGGCGGGATTCGCGGCGGGCAGCGTCGGCACCGGCGGCTTCGGCGTGCTCCCCGGCCTCGTGCTCGCGTACTACCTCACCGACACCCTCGCGGTCAGCGCACTGCTGGCGTCGGTGGTCGTGGTGATCCCGAAGATCGTCGACGTCCTGGTCAACCCGATCATCGGCGCCCGCAACGACGCGGCGTTCGCCGCCACCGGCACGCGGACCCGGCTGATGTGGATCGGTACGGCGGCGATCGTCCCACTGTTCGTCCTCACCTTCGCCGCGCCGACGTCCCTGCCGCCCGTCCTCGGCGCGCTGTGGGTCCTGGTCTTCTTCACCGCGGCCGCCATCGCCTACGCCTTCTTCCAGGTGCCGTACATCGCGTTGCCGACCGATCTGACGCCCGACTATCACGCGCGGACACGACTGATCTCGGCCCGGATCGCCGTGCTGGCGCTCGCGATCCTGGTGATCGGCGCCGGCGCCCCCGCAATCCGCGACGCCCTCGGCGGCGGTGCCGCCGGCTACCTCGTGATGGCGGCGGTGTCCGTCGCCCTGATCTCGGCAGGCATGGCGGTCTCGACCGCGATCGCGGGCTCTGCCGCGCGACGGGCACCGGCCTCCGTCCCCGTGTCGCGCACGGACGGTCGTGCCGCCTTCCGGGCCGCCCGCGACCACCATCACTATCGGATCCTGCTCGCCGTCTTCGTGATCCAAGCACTGGCGAGCGCGGTGATGCTGGCCGGCGCGCAGTATCTGGCCACCTACGTGCTCGACGACGCCGGTGCACTGACGCCGCTGTTCCTGGCGCTGGTGGCGCCCGCCCTGCTGGTGATGCCGCTGTGGGTCCGCGTCGGCCGACGATTCGGGAAGCTGCGCGGCCTGTTCACGGCATCCGCGGTGTTCCTGGCCGCCGACCTCCTCCTGGCGATCGCGATC
The DNA here is from genome assembly GCF_001305675.1 of Gordonia phthalatica. NCBI lineage: Bacteria > Bacillati > Actinomycetota > Actinomycetes > Mycobacteriales > Gordoniaceae > Gordonia > Gordonia phthalatica. The sequence goes on along the minus strand of NZ_CP011853.1, from coordinate 1,643,907 downwards.
GGCGCGCCGGGCCCGTGGGTGTTCGCGGTGGTGATCCTGACTGGCATCGGCTATGCGGGGATGCAGACCTTTCCGCTGGCGATGCTGCCCGATGTGATCGACGAGCACACCCGCGCCACCGGCCGCGATCAGGGCGGAGCGCTGTCCGGGTTGTGGACCGCCGGCGAGACCCTCGGCATGGCCGTCGGCCCCGGGCTCTATCTGTTGGTGCTGGCCGCGACCGGATTCGTGTCGTCGTCGGCCGACACCGTCGTCGACCAGCCGCGCTGTGCCGTCGTCGGGATCACCGCGGGCTTCTCCCTCCTGCCCGCGGTCCTGGTCGCCGCCAGCATGCTTCTGCTCCTCCGATACGACCGAAAGAAGACCTCGTGAGTCCCGTTTCCGATCAGCGGCCCGGCCAGGACCCCGACACGGTCCTCGCAGAGCTTCGACGCCTCCGCGCGGCGGACGCACCCACGCACGGCGGACACGTCCTCTCGTACGTGTACGACAGCGGACGGCAGCGCCTCGACGAGCTGGCTGCCGCGGCGGCCGATCTGGTGCGGCCGGTGAACGGCCTCGATCCGACGGTGTTCGGCTCGGTCGCCGCCATGGAACGCGATCTGGTCGGTTTCGCGCGCGAGGCGTTCGGGTCTGCGGACGCGGTCGGCACGGTCACGTCGGGCGGCACCGAGAGCTGTCTCCTCGCGGTGCTGGCTGCGTGGCGGGCGAGCGGCGTCGCCCGGTCACGGGCGAACATCGTGGCTCCGGCGACGGTGCACGCCGCATTCCTCAAGGCCGGCGACATCTTCGGCATCGAGGTGCGACGCGTCCCGGTCGATGCGATGACCACCGAGGTCTCGGCCGCGGCGATGGCCGACCGCATCGACGACGGGACCGTGCTGCTGGTGGCGTCGGCGCCCAACTACCCGACCGGCGCGGTGGATCCGATCGCGGAGATCGGAGCCGTCGCGCTGGAACGCGGTGTCCCGCTGCATGTCGACGCCTGCCTCGGCGGTTTCGCCCTCGCATGGTGGCCCGATGACCTCCTGGCGTGGGATCTGTCGACGCCGGGCGTCACCAGCCTGTCGGCCGACTTCCACAAGTACGGGTACTCCCCCAAGGGCGCGTCGATCCTGCTGCACGCCGACCGCGACCGACACCGGGCCGGATTCTTCGCGACCGCCGACTGGCCCGGGTACCCGATCGTCAACCCGACGCTGCTCGGCTCGCGATCGGCGGCGGGTACGGCGTCCGCCTGGGCCATCGCGCGGTACCTCGGCGCCGACGGGTTCGCCGGACTCGTCGCCGACATCGCGGCAGCGCGAGACGCGCTGGTCGACACGGTCGACGGGATCGACGGCCTGCGGATCATCGGGCGTCCGCGCGGTCCGGTCTTCGCCGTCGCCGCCGATCCGGATGCGCCGACGCCCATCGATCCGCATCGCTGGGCCGACGAGGCGGCTGCGCGCGGCTTCACCCTGCAGGCCCAGCCCCGCTACACCCAGCCCGACGGCGTCGACCTCGCCGCCAGCACCCACGTGACGGTGACGCCGGTGACGCGACGGGTTCAGCCGGAGCTGGTCGCCGCGCTCGTCGACGCCGCCGACGCCGCTCGCGGCCAGCGGGCCACCCCCGCTCCGACCGCTTTGCGCGACCTCGCCGATGCCTTCGGCTCCGGTGCTGTGTCGGTCGCCGACGCTCTCGCTCTGGACTCGGCGACCACCGAGTCTGTCCTGGTCGGAGCCGGGATCGACCCGCACACCGATCCGTCGGCGGCGTCGGACGCCCTGGACATCGGTGCGGTGATCGCTGCGATCGACGTCCTGCCCCGACCGGTGACCGCGAAGATGCTGGCCGAGTTCCTGGCCGCCTTCACCAATCCCTGAGAGCGCCCCGAGACAGACGACCGCCCGACCGGGATACCCGGTCGGGCGGTCTGGATCGGGATTCTCAGCCCGCTCGCATCACAGAGCGCGCGAGATGATCTCCTTCATGATCTCGTTGGTGCCGCCGTAGATCATCTGGACGCGGTTGTCCGCCCACATGCGGGCGATCGGGTACTCGTTCATGTAGCCGTAGCCGCCGAACAGCTGCAGGCAGGTGTCGGCAACCTGCATCGCACGCTCGGTGGTCCACCACTTCGACATCGCGACCGTCGGGATGTCGAGCTCACCGCGCAGGTGCTGCTCGATGCAGTCGTCGATGAACACGCGAGCCACGTGGGCCTCGGTCGCGACCTCGGCGAGCTTGAACTTGGTGTTCTGGAAACCGAAGATCGGACGCCCGAACGCGGTGCGTTCCTTGGTGTACTCGAGCGTCTTCGCGAGTGCGACCTCCATGCCGGCGACCGACGCGACACCGATGATCAGACGCTCCTGCGGCAGCTGCATCATCAGCTGGACGAAGCCCTGGCCCTCTTCGGTGCCGAGCAGGTTGGACTGCGGGACGCGGACGCCGGTGAAGTTCAGCTCGGCGGTGTCCTGGCCGCGCATGCCGACCTTGTCGAGGATGCGGCCGCGGCTGAAGCCCTCGCGGTCGGTCTCGACGAGGATCAGGGAGATGCCCTTGGCGCCCTCGGACGTGTCGGTCTTGGCGACGACGACCACCAGGTCGGCCTGGCCGCCGTTGGTGATGAACGTCTTGGAACCGTCGATGACGTAGTCGTCGCCGTCCTTGATCGCCTTGGTCTTGACGTTCTGCAGGTCCGAGCCGGTGCCGGGCTCAGTCATCGCGATGGCGCCGACCACCTCACCGGAGGCCATCTTCGGCAGCCAGTGCTTCTTCTGCTCCTCCGAGCCGTACGCCAGGATGTAGTGCGCGACGATGCCGTTGTGCAGGCTCTGGCCCCACGCCGAGTCGACGACGCGCGCCTGCTCCTCGATCAGAACGGCCTCGTGGGCGAAGGTGCCGCCACCGCCGCCGTACTCCTCCGGGATCGACATGCACAGCAGGCCGACCTCGCCGGCCTTGCTCCACAGCTCACGGTCGACGTGATGCTGTTCGATGTAGCGTTCGGTGTTCGGGGCGACCTCTTTCTCACAGAATGCGCGCGCCATCTCGCGCAGCGCGGTGAGGTCTTCGGTCTCCCACGAAGGACGTCGTGCCATGTGTTGAGCTACCTATCTCGAGTGTCAGTGACTGATGGGCCCGCGGCCCACATCACCCGCGACTATACAGCCGTATCGGAATTGCGTGCTCAGTGATCTTAACATCGTTCAATGACATCGTCGCGCAGGGACCGTCGCACACCGGTAGACCGGGTCGACGACACGAGAAAGGCCCGGAACCATGCGGTTCCGGGCCTCCTCGCAGGACGTCGATCAGATCAGGCGTTGCCCTTCGACCACGTCGACCACGGGATGTTCCAGTCGCCGAGGCCGTCGGTGCCAGGGAGCTCCGGGCCGATCGTGTTCTTCACGGTGACGGGGTCGCCGCGCAGCGTGTTCTGCAGGACCCAGAGCGCGTTCTCCGGACTCAGGTTCAGGCAGCCGTGGCTCGTGTTCGTATTGCCCTGCGCCCACACCGACCACGGCGCGGAGTGCAGGTAGATGCCGCTGTAGGACATCTGCGTCGCATAGTCGACCGGGGTGCGGTAGCCGTCTGCCGAGTCCGTCGGGACGCCGTACGTCGAGGAGTCCATGATGATGTTGTCCAGGCGGTCGCCGATGATGTAGATGCCGTTGTCGGTCGGCGCACTCGCCTTACCCATCGAGGTCGGCATCGAGCGGATCACCTTGCCGTCCTTGATGACGTTCACCATCTTGGTGTTGTCGTCGGCCACCAGCTCCATGTGTCGGCCGACGGTGAACGACGACGAGACGTTCTCCTGACCGAAGAGGCCGTCGCCCAGGTCGATGCCGAAGGTGTTGACCTTGATACTGACCTTGGTGCCGGTCTTCCAGAAGTGCTCGGGACGCCAGCGGACCTCGCGGTCGCTGATCCAGTAGAACGCGCCCTTCACGTTGGGGCTGGTGGTCACGGTGATCGCGTCCTGCGCCGCCTTGCGGTCCGGAATACTCTCGTCGAAGCGGACGCCGACCGGCTGAGCGACGCCGACGGTCGCGCCGTCGGGCGGGCTGATGTACGCCATCGTCACGTTGTCGGGTGCGCGCGTCCGGAAGCTGGTGGTGCTGGTGGTCTTGCCGCCGACGCCGATGGCGTCAGCGGTGACCGAGTAGCGCTTGCCGTAGCCGAAGGGCTCGGCACTGGTCCACTTGGTGCCGTCCTCGCTGATGGTGCCCTTGATCGGGGTGCCGTCAGCCTTCGGAATGGTGACCTTGGCGATGGCCCCCTCGGTGGCGGTCACGACGATCGGCCGGCCGGGCTGCACGCCGACCTCACCCTGCGCCAGCGGCTTACCCGCCTCGTCGGTGACGGCGATGGCCGGCTTGATCATGTCGCCGAACTCACCGTTCGCGTGAACCGTATCGCCGTAGCTGCTGCACGACGAAAGCAGCGCGATTGCTGCGAGGAACACGAAAACCGTCGTGGCCTTCGCCCCCACACGATGATCGCGCATCCAACGAAAACGCATTGTTCTCCCAAGAATTCACTGATCGGGCCCGCCTCGAAGCGGACCCAGTTCCCGTTTTATTGTACGGAACCCACCCCCGCCGCTCCACATCGACGCGTGTGGAGCGACACACATCATTCACGCGAACGACCCCGAGGACGTCAAACGGAGGAAATTCACCTGAACAGACGCACACTGACCCTGAACATGCAGTTCAGGGTCAGTGCGGTCCGATCGGGGCCTTCGCCGTCAGGCGACCGACTCCTGCAGTTCGTCCGTCTCCGTAGGAGCCGGTCCCCGGGTGACGCCGGACCCGTCGTCGATCGTCGCGAGGACATCAGCGAACCCGGGACGAGCCTTGCCCGCGAACGACCGGAACCACGACACGACGGCGCCGACGCGATTGCGGAAACCGACCAGATAGAACAGGTGCACTCCCAGCCAGGCGAGCCAGCCCAGGAAGCCGGTGAGCTTCAAGCCGAACGGGGCGTCGACGACGGCGTTGTGCCGATTCACCACCGCCATGCTCCCCTTGTCGAGGTACTTGAAGCGCGTGCCGCGCGAGACGGCGCCGCGGATCGTGTCGGCCGCGTGCCGCCCCTGCTGCATCGCGACGGGACTCTGCCCGGGGTAGTTGTTCAGGCTCGTCATGTCGCCGATGGCGAAGACGTCCGCACGACCGCCGACGGTCAGATCCGGATTGATGAGGAGCCGACCGGCTCGATCGGTGTCGCATCCGGTGGCCTCGGCGACGACGGCGGCGAGCGGTGTCGCCTTCACTCCTGCAGACCACACCACGGTCTGCGCCTTCAGCACGCGCTCGGTCCCGTCCGCCGAGCGGACGGTGACCGCGTCCCCGTCGATGTCCGTCACGAAGGTGTCGGTGAGGATGTCGACGCCGGCCTTCCCGAGGGTCTTCCGCGTGAACTTCGACAGGCGCCCGCCGTAGACCGGCAGCACGTCGCCCGCACCTTCGACGAGGTACACCTTCGCCGGCGCGTCGGTGAAGTAGCGCGCGCCGAGCTCGCGGATCTGGCCCGCCACCTCGACACCCGTGGCGCCGCCGCCGACCACTACGAAGGTGTGGGCGGTCTCGTCGTCCGCGGGCGCGGTGAAGCAGTCGAGCAGGTGGGCGCGCAGCGTAACGGCGTCGTCGAGCGTCTTCAGCGAGAAGGTGCGGTCGGCCCACTCGTCGTGACCGAAGTATCCCTGGCTGGCCCCGGCCGCCACGATCAACGACTGGTACGCGATCTGTTCGACCCCTGTCGCGCCTTGATACGTCACGACCTTCGCGTCGGCGTCGAGCGCGGTGACACGCCCCTCGACGACGCTGACCGTCTCCTTGTCCGACAGCACCTCGGCGACGGGCGGTGCGATCTCCTCGGCGGCGAGGACCCCCGTCGCCACCTGGTACAGCAGCGGCTGGAACAGGTGTTCCGGCGTCGCGGAGATCAGCACGGTCTCCACGTCCGACTTCGCGAGTTGCTTGGCCGCGGCCAAACCGCCGAATCCCGAGCCGATCACCACGGTGTCGGTGCTGCGCATGTCGATCATCCCCTTCGATGCTGATTCGCAGTGCTTTCATCAATCACGGTGCCAAATGATTGAAGCGCCTTCAAACGAACTGACCACCGGTTTAGTGATGAGATTGATCTGTTTCATTCATATATATTGGGAATGTGGAGTTCCGTCAGCTGGAGTACCTGACCGCCGTCGCCGAGACCGGCGGCTTCTCGAAGGCCGCGGAGCACTGCTTCGTCTCGCAGTCGGCCATCAGTCACCAGATCGCGGCGCTCGAGCGCGAGCTCGAGGTGGCGTTGTTCGACCGCTCCACGCGGCGGGTCGAGCTGACCCAGGCCGGCGAGACACTCCTCCCCCGGGCCCGGGAACTCCTGCGCCTGCGCGACGACGCGATCGCCGCGGTTCGACCGCAGCCGAACCGGGTGCGCATCGCCGCCAACATGTCGTTCGCCAACGCCGCGCTCGCCGCGGTGTCGACCCTGCGCGACCGTCATCCCGACGCCGAGATCGACTTCCTGATCAAGCCCTTCACTCAGCGCATCGAGGCCGTCGCCTCCGGTGAGGCCGACCTCGCCCTGATCCGCGGCCGCCTCGAGTTCGACGGGCTGTACCTGGATCCCCTGTGGATTGAGCAGCCGGTCGTGGCGTTCAGTCCGCGCCACCCGCTGACCAGGCTCGGGCGGCCGCCGAAGCCCGAGGAGCTCGCCGAGTATCCGCTGCTCCTGCCGCCAGTCGAGAAGCAGCGCCTGCTGCACAACCTCGTCGATCGCGTCTTCACCAAGGTCGGCGCCACCGCGATCCTGGGCCCCGAGATCCGCGAGGGCCACCCGGTGTCCTTCGAGCTGATCAATCACCCCGATTCGTGGACCATCCTCTACGAGGACTTGAAGCAGCCCGGCATCATCTGTCGCCGGAATCCGGCGTTCACCCTCACCGCATCCGCGGCCCTGCGGGTCGACGCCGCACCGAATCCCCTCGTCGCCGATCTGTTGACCGAGCTGTCAGGCGGACACCGACGTTAATTAGGATAGGTTAGCCTTTCTTTCAAGATTCCGAAGAAAGGACCACGCCTCGTGAGATTCACGACCGCCGCCGCTGCACTCGTCGTCCTCGTGGTGACCCTCACCGCCTGCGGAGGTGAGGCCACAGACGCACCCGTGAACTCGGGAGGCCCCGGCTTCCCGGTCTCCATCGCCTCGGCCCTCGGCACCACGACGATCTCCGCCGCACCCGAACGCGTCGTGACTCTCGGATGGGGCAGCACCGAGGCGGCCATCGCTCTCGGCGTGATCCCCGTCGGCATGCGCGACATGAGTTCCAACACCGGAACCGGCGATGGCATCCTCCCCTGGGTGCAGGACGCGCTCGGCGACCAGAAGCCGGAGCTCCTCACTGAGAAGAGCGACGCAATCCCCTACGAGCGCATCGCCGCACTCCGCCCCGACCTCATCCTGTCCGTGCAGTCGGGCCTGACCCCGGGCCAGTACGAGAAGCTGACGCAGATCGCGCCGACCGTGGCGCAGCCGGGCAAGAACTGGCAGACCAGCTGGCAGGATCAAACGACCATCGTCGGCAAGGCGCTCGGCAAGTCCGACGCCGCGGCGAAGCTCGTCGAGCAGGGCGAGAAGCGTCTCGCGGACGTGAAGGCATCGCATCCCGAGTTCACCGGCAAGACCGTCGCCTCGTTCAGTGCGACCGCACCGGGCAGCCTCGGCTACTACTTCGACACCGATCCGCGCGTGCAGATGCTCGCGGCCATGGGCTTCACTCCCCTGCTCGCACTCACCGCGCTTCGTGAATCCGCACCGGCGGGGAAGTTCGCCGCGCAGGTCAGTTGGGAGAACGTCTCGAAGTACTCGGCCGACGTGCTGACCGCGTGGTTCCTCGAGAAGGGGATGCAGTCGGACACCGAGAGCAATCCGACGTTCCGCAACCTCCGCGCCGTCCAGCGAGGCGCCTATGTCCCCGTCGTCGATCCCCCGCTGGTCTTCGCGGTCAGTTCACCGAACGTCCTGAATCTCCAGTGGATGCTCGACCGCTTCGTCCCGCAGTTGTCGAAGGCGGCGAAGGCTGCGGGCTAGGCAGCCACGCGTCGACGCCACCGCACGACGCCCCACGCGGCGGCCGCCAGGACGAGCAGTCCCAGCGCGGTCGCCGCACCGGTGACGATGCCGCTGCCGATGCGGTTCGCGTGGTCGTAGACGTACGCGGGGGCTGCGTCGTCGGACATCAGTGAGTCGTCGGCCGACGAGAGGTTGTTCGAGACGGTGCCGAGCGCGATCTTGAGCTGCTTGATGCCGCCGGTCATCGCGTCCGCGGCCTTCTCCGTGTCGGCTTTGGCCGACGACAGGTTCGCCAGCCCTTCCTTCAGTTGATTCGCCGCGGTGCGCGCACCCGCGACCGCACCGTCGATCTCCTTGGCTGCCGGTCCCGTCGCGTCGGTCGCCGCCTTGAGTTCGTTGCGCAGCGGACCGAGGTCACCGAGCTGAGCGGCGATGTCGCGGCTCGCGGTCTGCATGGACTTGAGCTGGGCAATGGTCTTGTCGGCGCCGGGAACCTTGTTCCGCGACAGGCTGTCGATGACCGGGGTGATCAGTTCGTCGATGTCCTTCGCCGACTGCGCGAGCTTGCCTGCCTCGTCGAGTCCCTTGGTGACGCTGGTGCCGAGCTGCTGGATCTGCGTCGCCGCCGTCTGCAGCGTGGGTGCGGCCGCGAGACCGGTCGCCATCTGATCAGCCGCGGCGGCCGCGGTGTCGATCGCCTTGAAAGTCGGTTCGATGCTGGAGATCACCTTGTCGATGCCCGCGGTGCTGCTGTCGACCGCCGTGGACATCAGGTCGATCATCATCTTCGCAGACGAGACGGAGTCCTTGGCCGACGCGACCTGGTCGGGGCTCAGGTCCACGGCGGGCGGTCGTAGGGTCGGCGAAGTGTTCATGAAGGCCACACCGCCGGCGAGCACACCGATCAGCAGGGTCGCGAGGAACGCGACACCGGCGAGGATCCAGCGGCCGACACCTCTCCGCGACAAGGTCTCCGCGGTGTCGATCGGCTCGTCCACGACCTCGGCCTCGGCGTTCTCGGTGATGCCGTTCTCGGTGATGCCGGAGTCCTCGAACTCGTCGTCCTCCACAGCCGCATGCCTCGGTGGCTGCACCAGCGTCATCGGTTCCGCTCCTTCGGTCTGTCCCCGTCGACGATCCGCCGAACAGCAGACCGCCGCCGACGGTACCGACCGAAACTGAGCGATACGGGCAGCGAAGCTGATAGGAGACGTAGGAAGAACCATTGCGGGCCTCCACCGTTGATACGGGGCACTCACCGACTCGAATCAACGGCACAATCCGCCACCGACGTGGAGAACGAGGAAATCCCCGCCGGACCAGAAGGTCTGACGGGGATTTCGCTGTGCGCCATCAGGGACTCGAACCCCGAACCCGCTGATTAAGAGTCAGCTGCTCTGCCAATTGAGCTAATGGCGCTTGATCGCTGCAGGCAACCGGCGTTGGCCGGGCCGCTGCGGCCTTGCGGGGAAAACATTAACACCATGATCGCCCAGATGAAAAATCGCCTGGTCAGCGGTGGTCACGTGTCATCCTCGCAACGGCCGGGCGACGATCAGCGCAAGATCTTGCGAACAACCACAGCGACGACGAGTGCACCGACGCCGATGAGCCCGAACTTGACGGCGGGCTGGTTGACGACGGCGACCACGCGGACCTTGGCGTCGTCGGCCAGTCGCTGCGGGTTGGCCCGGACGACCAACTGGTCGAGGGTGCCGGCGAGTTCCTCCCTCGCCTTGGCGATCTCGTCCTCGATGCGTTTGGTTTCGTCGGCCACTACGGTCCTCCGTGATCTGGCGGTGCATAGAGGCCTATACACCGCGCGCGTACATGCAACGGTTCGAGCCTACTTCAGACGACCCCTCCGTCGAATCCGATAGCCTTGCCTCATGTCTGCGAATGGACGACTCTCGGTCGGTGACAAGGCTCCTGCATTCACGCTCCCCGATTCCACGGGCGAAAGCGTGTCCCTCGCGGACTACGCGGGCCGCAAGGTGATCGTGTACTTCTACCCCGCGGCGATGACCCCCGGCTGCACCAAGCAGGCCTGCGACTTCCGCGACAGCCTCGCCGAGTTGAACGGCCAGGGCGTCGACGTCATCGGCATCTCCCCCGACAAGCCCGCGAAGCTCGCCAAGTTCGTCGAGCGCGACGAGCTGACCTTCCCGCTCCTGTCGGACCCGGAGAAGGAGGTCCTCACCGAGTGGGGCGCGTTCGGCGAGAAGAAGCTGTACGGGAAGATCGTCAACGGCGTCATCCGCTCCACCTTCCTGGTGAACGAGGACGGCACCATCGGCGCAGCACAGTACAACGTGCGCGCCACCGGGCACGTCGCCAAGCTGCGACGCGACCTGTCCCTCTGATCGGCTCCGACCCGATCCCATGTCCGACACGACTTCTCCGGCCCCGCTGGTCCCTCGCAAGCGGCCGACCCAGGAACGCAGCAGGCGCACGTTCGAATCGATTCTGAACTCCGCCCGCGAGGTCCTGATCGACGTCGGTTTCGAATCGCTCACCTGCGAGCAGATCGCGACCCGCGCCGAACTGCCGATCGGCACCATCTACCAGTACTTCGCCAACAAGTACGTGGTGGTGTGCGAGCTGGACCGGCAGGACTCGAGCACGGTGCGCGACGAACTCAACGAGTTCGCCTCGGAGATCCCGTCGCTCGAGTGGCCGCAGCTGCTGGAGAAGTTCCTGGACCATCTCGCCGATCTGTGGCGCACCGACCCGTCACGTCGTGCCGTGTGGCTGGCCGTCCAGTCGACGCCGGCGACCCGCGCGACGGCGGTGATCAACGAACGCATCCTGGCCGACCAGGTGGCGCGGATCCTCGCTCCCCTGACGCCGGACCAGCGCGACCGTCGCGCCATGATGGCCGAAGTCCTGGTCCACACCGCGTACTCGCTGCTGAGTTTCTCGGTGCAGGACGGCCACGACCACGAGCTGACCGTCTACGAGCTCAAGCGGATGCTCGGCGGCTACCTGATGCTCGAAGAGGTGTCGGGACACGCCTGACGCCCCCTGGGCGCGCACGAGGCCACAAACGCGTTGGGCGTCGATGTTCGCCCAGGGTCAAACCCTGGGCGAACATCGACGCCTTAAGCGTTTCGCCTGCTAGCCGTCCACGTCCTCAATGATCGCGACGGCGGCGGCCATGTCGCCGTCGTGCGTCAGCGACACGTGGATCTTCTGTCCGGCGAGTGCCTGCGCGATGTCTCCGTGCAGCCGGATCCGCGGACGACCGTGCGCGTCGGTCTGGACCTCGACGTCGTTGACCGCGGTCTCGGGCAGCAGCGGCGTCGCACCGAAGCGGCTCGACGACCACGCCTTCACGACCGCCTCCCTCGCGGCCCACCGGGCCGCGAGGTGGCGTGCTTCGTCACCGGTCTTCTCCGCCACGTCCCGCCGTTCGCCGACCGTGAACCGGGCGCCGAACGTCGAGCCGGGTTTGCGGAGCTGCTCGGCGAACTCGGTCACCGACACCAGGTCGATTCCGACCCCCACGACGCTCACCGGTGGCAGCCGATCTGCGGGTAGGCGTCGCCGTCGAGACGGCTCTCGGGATCCAGCAGCATGCCGGCCTCGACGGTGTGCTCGTCACCCTCGCCCATGCGACGATCCGCGGGACGCTGGTAGGCGGCCTCGCCGCCGCACATGGCCTGCAGCAGACGCTGCTTGCCGTCACGCAGACGCGTGGCACTCTGCTCGCGGTACGCCGCGCGCTCCGACTCGTCCAGGGTCGCGATGAACGCCTCCGGGTGGACGACGGCGATCAGGCCCGACACGTGACCGAAGCCCAGCGAGGTCAGCAGACCGGCCTTCAGCGGGAAGCGCTCGCCCATGCGGAGCGTCTCACGCGGCCACACCAGGTGCGGGTAGTCGCGCATCTTGTCGTCGACGCAGTCCAGGCTGCGGTTCGGCGGGATGACGCCGTCGCGGAGCACCTGGCACAGGCCGATCAGCTGGAAGGCTGCGGCACCGCCCTTGGCGTGACCGGTCAGCGCCTTCTGCGAGACGACGAACAGCGGGGCACCGTCGCCGCGGCCGATGGCCCCGGCGAGCCGCTCGTGCAGCTCGGCCTCGTTCGGGTCGTTGGCGCGGGTGGAGGTGTCGTGCTTGGAGACCACCGCGACGTCGTCGGGGCTGACGCCCAGGCTCGACAGCGCGTTCGCCAGCGGCGACGACTTCTGGCCGCGAGCCGCACCCAGCGCGCCGATGCCCGGTGCCGGGATCGAGGTGTGGACGCCGTCGCCGAAGCTCTGCGCCCAGGCCACCACGCCGAGGACCGGCAGGCCCAGCTGCGCGGCGACGTCGCCGCGAGCCAGCAGGACGGTGCCGCCGCCGGCCGACTCGACGAAGCCTCCGCGGCGACGGTCGTTGGCGCGGGAGAAGCGGTTGTCGTCGATGCCGCGGGCCGACATCTTGGCGGAGTCGGCGGTGGCCGACATGTCGCCGAAGCCGACGATGCCTTCGATGCCGAGGTCGTCGAAGCCGCCCGCCACTGCGAACAGCGCCTTTCCGACGCGGATCTTGTCGACGCCCTCCTCCACCGAGACGGCGGCGGTGGCGCATGCGGCGACCGGGTGGATCATGGCGCCGTAGCTGCCGATGTACGACTGCACCACATGCGCGGCGACGACGTTCGGCAGGGCCTCCTGCAGGATGTCGTTGGCCTTCGACTCACCGAGCAGCGTGTCGACGTACAGCGACCTCATGGAGGTCATGCCGCCCATGCCGGTGCCCTGCGTGTTGGCGACCAGGCCGGGGTGCACCCAGCGCATCAGCTCCGAGGGCGAGAAGCCCGCGGTGATGAAGGCGTCGACGGTGGCGACCAGGTTCCACAGCGCGACGCGGTCGACGGACTCGACCATGTCGGGCGAGACGCCCCAGCGGACCGGGTCGAAGCCGGTCGGGATCTGACCGCCGACGGTGCGCGACAGCTTGGCGCGACGCGGGACGCGGATCTCGGTGCCCGCCAGGCGGGTGACGGTCCAGTCGCCGGTCTCGGCGTTGGGCGCGATCCGGGTGCGCTCGGGGTCGGCGGACGCGAACTCGCGGGCCGCCGCCTCATTCGGCACCGAGAAGGTCAGGTCCTTGTCGAGGAACACCGATTCCAGCAGCGGCGAGGTGTTCTCGACCATGGCGCCCTCGTCCGCGTACCGGCGGATGCCGACGCGCTCGACGACGGCGTCGTGGTAGCGCTCGGCGATGTCGGACTCGGCGACCGGGTAGCCGGACTCGACGTCGTACCAGCCGGCCTTCGGGGTCTCCTCCCAGACCACCAGTCCGGTGGTCCAGGCCAGTTCCAGAACGCCTGCGGCCGAGAGCTGCTCGTCGACCTCCATCTCGAAGCGGGTGCGGGCCGAACCGTACGGGCCCACCTCGCCTGCGCCGACGATGACCACGAGGTCCTCGGGACGCGAGTCGAGCTGCGGCCAGGCGTGCTGCGCGGGCAGATCGGCGCGTGCCGGAGCGGGCAGTGCGGCGACGGTGACGCCGTCGACCTCGTCCGCGCTCTCGGCCGCTTCTGCGGCGGGTGCCTCCGCGGCAGCGGTGGCGAGCGCCTTGAGGTCGATCTTCTCCGGGTCCAGACCGGCGGTCAGGTCGGCGATCACCGGCTCGGTGCGAGCGCTCTCCCGCGCCTCCGGCGAGCACAGCTCGACGAGGGCGTCGGCCATCTCCGGGGTGCTCCAGGTCTTGACGCCCGCGGCCTCGACCGCGTCGACCAGACCGTCGTTGTGACCCATGAGGCCGGTGCCCCGGACCCAGCCGATGAGGGCGTGGGCGAGGGTCGTTTGCTTGCTCCAGGAGTCCTCGGCACCCCAGCGGGTGACCAGCGCGTCGAGCGCGGCCTTGGCCTCGCCGTAGGCGCCGTCGCCGCCGAACATGCCGCGGTTCGGCGAACCGGGCAGGACCACGTGCAGGCGGGCGCTGATGTCGTGATCGGCGCCGATGGCGGACAGACCGGCGATGAGCCGCTCCACCGACCACAGCAGGACCTTCATCTCCATCTCGGCGCGGGCGCCGGCGTCGGTGAGGTCACCGGCGACGCGCGGTGCCGCGAACGGGAACAGCAGCGTCGGCCGCATCGCGGGCTTGATGACCGCGGTGCTGGCACCGAGGTTCTCGGTCTGCTCGGAGCCGAGCCACTCGACCACCGCGTCCACGTCGGCGTACGACGCGAGGTTGGCGGGGATCACCCAGAGCGCGGCGTCGTGCCGGGCGTGGGTGCGGTAGAGGTCCTTGTAGAACCCGAGACGCTCGCTGTTCAGGCGCGAGGTGGTCGCGACGACGGTGGCACCGCCTGCGAGGAGCCGACCCACGACCGCCGCGGCGATCGAACCCTGCGAGGCTCCGGTGACGACGGCGATGTCGTCGACGAACTCGCCGGCTTCCGGCTTCTGCGCGGCGTGCGCCATGGCGGCGTACGCGGTGGCGTGCTCCTGGTAGCCGAGTGCGAGGGCCTTGCCCTGCCACCAGGTGGCGTGCTCGGCGACCTCGGCGCCCGCGCCGGTCAGCGACTCGGCGAGGTCCTGGTGGCGCTCGTGGACCTCGTCCTCCGAGAGCAGCCAGACGCGTGCCAGGTCTTCGCGGGCGCTGGCCCAGCGGTCGTCGAGCAGCACGGCGCGCTGCTCGTCGAAGGCGGGTGCGACGGCGCGCTGCCAGTCGGAGCCGAGCTCGGCGCTGACCAGGTCGGCGAGGGCCGCGTTCGGGTCCTCCTCGACGGTGGAGGCGTCGACGACGTCGGCCAGCCCCAGCTGATCGAGGATGGTGTGGGCGGCGGTCGCGAGGACGCCGTCCGGGCCGGTGATCTGCTCGGTGAACTCGCCGAGGGCAGCGGCGTCGACGGTGCCGCCGGCGGCGGAGGCCGCGGCGGGCAGTTCCACGGCGATGCCGCGGGCCGCACCCACGCTGCGGACGGCGCGGTCGATCAGGGCGTCGAAGTCGGCTGCCGAGGCCACGCCGCCGTCGAGCAGGTCGCCGAGGTCGCCGCCGCGGACGCTGGCGCCCTCACGGGAGCCGAGGGCCACGGCCACGAGGGTGTGGCGTCCCCAGCCGTCGCCGAGCTGCCACGCGGTGGTGACGCGGTCGGTGATGTACGACGCGCGCTTGCCGATGGGGCCTGCGATCTTGCGGACCTGGTCGCCGACGGCGTCGCTCAGGACGTCGCCGAGCGGCTTGTAGCCGCGTGCCAGGGTGCTGACGGTGGACGCCAGGGCGCCCATGTCGGCTTCCGCGGCACCGTCGATGGCGCCGAGGCCGAGTTCGGTGCCGATGTCGAGCAGCAGCTGGTTGCGGCGCGAGGACACGCCGTCGCACAGCGACTCGATGGTGTCGGCGGGGCCGATCTGCGCCGGGGTCATCTTGGTCCACAGCGCGATCACGGCGCGGACCGCCTCGGCGGGACCGAAGGCGATGTCGTCGGGGCGGGGGCCCGCGGCGGCGGCCGGAACCGGTGCGGGGGCCGCGGCGGCGGGAGCGGCCGCCGCAGCAGTCTCAGCGGGCGCCTCCTCGACGACGTCGTCCTCGACCGGCTCCGGCGCGGAGTCCTCCGCGCGCAGCACCGCTGCGTCGGACTCCACATTGAGCACCTCGGCGTTCGCGGCGCCGTAGTCGGGCAGTTTCAGGGTGTTGCGCGCCAGTCCGCAGAGGGTCGGCGCGTTCTTGACGCCCACCTCGACGAACCGGTCGATGCCGAGACCGCCCTCGGAGGCCGGAGTGAAGAGCAGGTCCTGTGTCTCGATCCAGCGGACCGGGCTGGCGAACTGCCAGGCCAGGAGCTCGATCAGGATGACTCGGGTCAGCTCGGACGGGCGCGCGGCCCACGAGTCCCACTCGGCCAGAACCGCGTCCAGCGGATCGGACGGCACGAGGCCTGCGATCTCGGTGACGAACTCGCGGCTCAGGTTGAACAGGCGCGGAACCAGGTTCGGGATGTAGTTGCCGACCAGGATCTCCGGGTCGATGTCGGCGGGCAGCAGTTCCTCGAGCTTGCCGCGGAACTCCGGCACTCCGGCGCGCAGGACTGTGGAGTGGAACGGCACGTCGATGCCGGGCACCAGGATGAAGGCACGACGACCGCCGTGCTCGGCGACGAGTCGCTCGATCTCCTTCTCGAGGAGCTCCAGGCCGCGCACGGTGCCGGCGATCGCGTACTGCGAGCCGAGGAGGTTGAGGTTCACGACCTCGAGGAACTCCCCCGCCTCGCGGCCGAGGCCGGAGACGAAGTCCTCGACGTCGGCGTCCTCGAGGCCGAACTGGCTCGGGCGGATGGCGGCCATCCGGTAGTTGGAGCGGCCCTTCTCATCGCGGGGCACCAGGTGGTGCATGGCGCTGCCGCGCTGGAAGACCACCTCGAGGACGGCTTCCAGGGGCAGAACGCCCGCACACGCGGCGAGGGCGTTGTACTCGCCGACCGAGTGCCCGCAGGTGATGGAGCCGTCGACGAACGAGCCCGATTCGCGCAGCTCAGCGACCTGGGCGACGCCGAGGACCGCCATGGCGACCTGGGTGAACTGCGTCAAGAACAGGACGCCGTCCGGGTGGTGGTAGGTGGTTCCGTTGGCCACGAGGGTGGTCGGGTTGTCGCGGACCACGGCGAGGATCGAGAAGCCGAGGGCCTCGCGGGTGTGCTTGTCGGCGCGGTCCCAGATCTCGCGGGCGGCGGCCGAGCGGGTGCGGGCGTCGAGGCCCATGCCCTTGTGCTGGATGCCCTGGCCCGGGAAGGCGTAGACGGTGCGCGGGGCAGCGAGCAGCGCGGTGGCGGCCATGACGAGTTCGCCGTCGACCTTGGCGGTCAGCTCGACGGTCTCGCGACCGGCGTCCATGCCGACCCGGTCGATGCGGATGTCGACGGTGTCGCCGAGGCGGACCATGCCGAGGTAGCGGGCGGTCCAGCCGAGGATGGCGCGCGGCGCGGGCGTCGGGTTGTCGCGGTCGGCGGCGGCCAGGACCTGCTGGGCGGCGGCCGAGAGCCACATGCCGTGAACGATCGGATCGCCCAGACCGGCCAGGCGCGCGGCCAGCGGGTCGACGTGGATCGGGTTGCGGTCGCCGGAGACGACGGCGAAACCGTTCATGCGGGTGGGCGCGGTGACGGTGGCGCTGCGGAGGAACTTGCGGGTGCCCGCGTGCTCGTCGGCGGCGGCACCGCCGGCACGCACCGGGTCGACGAGCTCGGCGTCGCCGAGGCGACCGCGGATCGCGAAGCGCTCGCGGAGCACGGCGATCACCTGGTCGCCCGAGCGGACGTCGACGTGAACCTCGACGACGCGGCCGGCGGAGGTGTCGGTGACGCCGATGAGTCGGGCGATGACGGTCAGCTCAGTGTCGACGGCCGGGATCTCACCGGTCACCTCGACTGCGTGGTCCAGGTGGACCAGGTCCAGGAGGCCTTCCACGACGGGCAGACCGTCGGCGGTGCGGGCGGCACCGATGACGCTGAAGACGCTGGGCCAGCACGCGACGACGAGGGTGTCCGGGACGGCGAAGCCGTTCGCGGACGCCGGGGTGGTCGGGATCAGCGCGCTCGGAAGCGCGGAGCCGGTGGCACCGCTGTGGTCGGCGACGGAGTCGGCCTTCCACGCCACGGTGGAGGTGACGACGCCGGCGACCGACTCGATGAGCTCGCCGCCCGCGGCGACGGTCAGGAGGTCGCGCATGGCGCCGGCGGCGCCGTCGACGGTGATGCGGGGGCTGCCGCCGTCGATGACGCGGAGGTCGCCGGTGAACGGGATGCGGAGGATGTTGCCGGAGACCGGGACCACCAGGTCCAGGCGGATCTCGTCGTCGGCGGTCTCGGCGTCGGGGACGAAGGCGATCATCGCGCCGCTGGGGTGCTCGGCGTACTCGCCATCGTAGATCGCCCACGCGTCACGGTCGCCGAGGAGCGCGATCGGGTTGCGGACCTGGCGACCGGCCCACAGGACGTCCTCGGCCTCGATGAGGACGGTCAGCGGACCGGAGGCGGGGACGACGTCGCGGTGACGGCGGGCGGCGACGACCTGCGCCTGTTCGCCCGCGGTGCGCAGGTCGGCGGCGACCTGGGCCTCGAAGCGGTCCAGCAGATCGCCGACGGGCTCGTCAACGCGGGTGATGCCGGAGACGGCGACGGTGCCGGGGATGATGCAGACCTGATCGGCGGTGTACCGGGCGTCGTGCGCCTGCCACAGCGAGTCGCTGCGGTACCAGCGGCGGACGTCCTTGTCGATGACGGGGACGAAGTTGACCGGCTTGCCGGGGGTGCGGCACTGCTCCAGGAAGAAGTAGACGTCGGCCGGGTGCAGGATGTCGGTGTCGACAGCCGGGTACAGGCGGGTCAGCTCGGCGATCGCGGCATGCGGGTCGGCGACGGTGTCGCCGAACGCGGAGACGAACTCGCCGGAGTCGAGGCTGTTCATGCGGGCCTCGGTGCGGTGCAGCATCTCGACGAAGCGCTGCTCCCAGGTGATGTCGGCCCAGCCGTACTGACCTTCCGCGCCGGTGGCGAGCTCGGCGTAGCGGCTCAGCCACGCGCCGTAGGTCATGGTGGCGACGTCGCCGAAGTAGGGCTTGGCGGTGGCGTCGAGGGCGGCGATGATCTCGTCGCGACGCTCGGCGACGGCCTCGGCGTCACCGGCGACGTCGTCGAGGAGACGGCCGGTACGGGATGCGGCGTTGTCGATCTCGTGGATGTCGGCGCCCAGCTGGCTGCGGCCCGAGGCCATGCCCGCCTCGGCGTGGCCGGCACCGATCCAGGTGTCGCAGCCCTCGGTGTCGACGAGGAGCTGCTTCACCTCGGGGGCGGTGGTGGCCTCGAGGGTGGCCATCGCGGCGGTGCCGACGAGGATGCCGTCGAGCGGCATCACGGGGTAGCCGTGGGCGGAGGCCCACTTGCCGGTGATGTAGTCGCTGGCGCGCTCGGGCGTGCCGATGCCGCCGCCGACGCAGAGGACGACGTTCGGGCGGTCGCGGAGCTCGGCGTAAGTGGCGAGCAGGAGATCGTCGAGGTCCTCCCACGAGTGGTGACCGCCTGCGCGGCCGCCTTCGATCTGCACGATGACCGGGAAGTGCGGGACCTGCAGCGCGATGCGGATCACCTGGCGGATCTGGTCGACGGTGCCGGGCTTGAACGCGACGTAGTGCAGACCGGCCTCGGTGAACTCGTGGACCAGGTCGACGGCCTCCTCGAGCTCGGGGATGCCCGCGGTGATGATGACGCCGTCGAACGGGGCGCCCTTGGCGCGCGCCTTCTGGACGATCTTCTTGCTGCCGAGCTGCAGCTTCCACAGGTACGGATCCAGGAAGAGCGAGTTGAACTGGACCTGGCGTCCGGCGTCGAGGAGCTCCTCGAGACGTGCGACGTTGCCCTCGAAGATCTCCTCGGTCACCTGACCGCCGCCCGCGAGCTCGGCCCAGTGGCCGGCGTTGGCGGCCGCGGCGACGATGGCCGGGTCGACGGTGGTCGGGGTCATGCCCGCGAGCAGGATCGGCGACCGCCCGGTGAGGCGGGTGAATGCGGTGTCGACGACGGTGCGGCCGTCGGGCAGGCTGATCAGCCGGGGCGCGAAGACCGACCAGGGGCGCGAGACCTCGGGGGCGGAACCGGGCACGAACAGGTTCCGCTGGCCGCCGCGGGTGGCAGCGGCGACCACGCCGACGCCCTGGCCGCGCAGCGACGGCGACGACAGCCGCGACGCGAGGTCGGACGGGCCGAAGTCGATGACCCAGCGGGCGCCGGAGCCGACCACGTCGCCGACCATCTCGACCCAGTTGACCGGGGCGACGAGCAGCGAGACGGCGTAGCGCTCGACGACGTCGGCGTCGAGGCCGCAGCGCTGCGCCCACGAGGTCGCCAGCGTGACGGCGGGCGCCAGGTCCGGGTGGTGGAACGGGACGGTGACGTTGAGGTCTTCGATGACCGGTGCGAACGGGGTGCCGCCGGTGACCTTGCGCTTGCGGGCGTCGGCCTCGGCGGCGGCGCGCAGCTCGGCGAGCGCACTGAACCCGGCGAGGTGGCGCGGCGAGCCGGAGACGACGATGGTGCGGCGCGAGTTGATGATGGCGACGGTCGGCAGGCCGACGGCGTCGGCGGGCTGACCGGCGGCGTACTCGGCGATGAGTTCGTCGATGACGACGGGGTCGGCGCCGGCGATGGAGATCATCGGCGCGGCGTCGCGCGACCCGAGCAGACCGGACCGGCGGGCGACGACGGTCGAGGCGGCGCCGATGAGCTGTGCGATGGCGAGGAGGTCGCCGTCGGCGACGGTCGGAGCCTGGCCGTCGGTGGCGACGGCTTCGGTGGCGAGGATGCCCTGCGAGTGGCCGATGACGGCGCTCGGCGGCAGGACGGTGGTGTCCAGACCCTGCTTGGCGAGGTTGGCGACGGCGGCCAGCTGGCTCAGCAGGATGCCGGGCAGCGAGACGAGCGCGTCGGCGAGCTGGGTCTCGCTCGGCACGGGAAGCTCCTCCTCGTGCGCGCGGATCCACTCGAGCGGCTCGAAGCGATCGCTGCCCGCGGCGGCGAGCTCGTCGGCGATCGGCGCGAGCGCATCGCGGCTGTGCTCGACGATGGAGGCGATCGTCTCACCGAGGTCGGCGTCGGCGACCAGCTCGGTGAGCGTCGGCAGCCACGCGCCGCCCTGTCCGCCGAAGCAGATCGCGTAACTCTCCCCTGCCGACAGTCGGTCGAGCAATCCCGAGGAATCGAGGCGGTCGTTGTGCTGGCCGGTGCGGTGCTGGTCGAGGGTCACAAGCTCTCCTGTCGGTGCGTCACGTCGGGCATAGCCGTCGCTTGAACGACACAATGGTGACACAGGAACATGAGGCATCCCTCATGTTTTGGGGTGACCCGGAGGTATACCCGCTGGTAGACCCACGGGTAACAGCCCCGGCCAGCGGTGGAGAGAAAAAACGTGAACGTGGTCACACCACGTCGACGTCGGGCGACCCGTCATTCCTCTGATCGACCTTCTCTCTCGCAAAAGGCGCCCTCACGGTAAGTTCCCAGGCAGGGTTTATACGCGATGAGCGATCCGGATCCTCCGGACAGCATCGTGGGGAGATACAGGAGGATCCCAGTTCTATGAAACGTTCCAAGCGATTCGCGATCGTCGCAGCGGTCGCCGCCGTCGCCGCAGCCGTCGCCCTGACGGGATGCTCCAGCGATGACGGCAGCAAAGACGCGCCCGCCTCCGACGCCAATGCGACTGCGACCTTGAACTCCGCCGCCGACGCCGCCGCCGCACTCACCGGCGCCAAAGTGGTCCTCGACATCCAGGGTTCGCTCCAGGGCGTCAACGCGTCGAAGGTCGAAGCCGACGTCGCGACGAAGCCGAAGGTCGCCGCCGAAGGCACCGCGACCCTGAAGATGGGCGACAAGTCGTCGTCCGCACCGTTCGTCTACGTCGACGACCACATGTACGCCAACATCGATGACAAGGGCTACATCGACTACGGCGACGGCCGTTCGATCTACGACGTCAGCAAGATCCTCGACGCCGAGAAGGGTGTCCCGTTCATTCTGCGGAACATCACCGGCGCCAAGGAGGACGGCTCCGAGACGATCGACGGCGTGGAGACCACCAAGATCACCGGCACCGTCGCCGCCAAGGACCTGTCGGGCCTGACCGGCGCATCGCCGGAGGCCAAGGGCCTGGAGTCGGACATCCCGGTGACCGTGTGGGTCACGAAGGACGGCAAGAACAACGTCGCCCGCGTTCTGGCCGAGCCCGCCGAGGGCGCGTCGATGACCATCAACCTCAGCGAGTGGGGCAAGACCGTCGACGCCAAGAAGCCCGCCGATGTGAAGTCGCCGAGCGCCAAGCCCACCACCGCGCCCAAGTCCGGCGAGCCGACCCGTCAGCCGGTCGGCTGATCGCGGACTCCGAGCCGAGACAGACTGCAGAGAAGAGATCATCATGAAGATTCGTAAACGTCTCGCCAACGCCGCCCTTGTCGCGGCCGGGGTCGGCGCAGCACTCACCGTCCCCACCATCGTGAACCCGGCTCCGGCCGCTGCGGCGAACTACTACGGCGCGATCGCACTGTCGCCGAGCACCGGCGCCACCGGTCGTGCCCTGGACTACCCGGATTGGTCCAGCGCGTCCAACGCCGCCCTGTCCTGGTGCGGGTACACCGACTGCCAGGTGGTCGTCCGGATGCGAAACGCCTGCGGCGCCATCGCCAAGAGCTCCGGCTACTGGGGCTTCGGCTGGGCGGCCGACCTGTACACCGCGCAGTCCAACGCCCTGTACAACTCGGGCGGCGGCTACGTGCACGACTGGGCGTGCACCTCGGGCCACCAGTAGGCCCACCCGCTCACCGACAGAACGCCGGGGCATCCGATTCGGATGCCCCGGCGTTCTGCTGTCGCCCGTCGGGCGGACCGACCGCGAGGAGATTAGGCTCGAGAACCATGTCCGACTGTGTCTTCTGCGAGATCGTCGCGGGTACCTCACCCGCCCACATCGTGTACTCCGACGACGACGTCGTCGCCTTCCTCGACATCTCCCCGATCACGGCGGGCCACACCCTCGTGGTCCCCCGACAGCACTCGTCGGGGCTCGCCGACCTGGATCCGATGGTCGGCGGCAAGATCTTCGCCACGGGCCAGCGACTCGCTGCCGCGATGCGCGCCGGCGCCATCTCCGCCGACGGGGTCAACCTGGCGATGAACGACGGCCGCGCCGCGTTCCAGACCGTCTTCCACTCGCACCTGCACGTGGTGCCCCGTCATTCCGGCGACAAGTTCAGCTTCGCGAAGGGCTTCCTGACCCGCCGCGCCCGCGATCTCGACGCGGTGGCCGCGATGGTCCGTGAGGCGCTGGACGTCCTCCCGTGACCAGCCCCTTGTCCGCCGACGACCTGGCGGCGGCGCGGCGGTTGATCGATGACGCCGCGAACGTCTGCGTCTTCTCCGGCGCGGGCATGTCCGCCGAGAGCGGGATCCCGACCTTCCGCGACGCCCTGACCGGACTCTGGGCGAACTACGAACCGGCGGATCTCGCGACGCCGTCCGGTTGGCGCCGCGACCCGGATCTGGTGTGGGGCTGGTATCGCGATCGCGCGGAGACGCTCCGGACCGTCGAACCGAACGACGGCCATCGTGCGATCGCCGATCTCGGCCGCCGGAAGAAGCTCGCGGGCGGGCGCGTCAGCATCGTCACCCAGAACGTCGACGACCTCCACGAACGGGCCGGTTCGACGGTCGACGCCCATCTGCACGGCAGCCTGATCGGACCGCGGTGCGAGACGTGCCCGTACCGCGGCGACGCGGACCTGTCGTTGGCTCGGGAGCGACCGCGCTGCCCACGGTGCGGCGCGAGCCTCCGACCCGACGTCGTCTGGTTCGGCGAGATCCTCCCGAAGCTCGCATGGCTCAACGCCTCCGCCGCCGTCGGTCAGTGCGACCTGCTGATCATCATCGGCACCAGCGGCGTCATCCGGCCCGCCGCGAACCTGCCACTGCTCGCAGCGGAGGCTGGAACCCCGATCATCGAGGTGAATCCGGAACCGTCGGCATTGACGCCACTCGCGACGGTGCACCTGGAGTCCACCGCCGCCGCCGCGCTGCCGGCGATCAGCTGAAGGCGGGGACGCGGTCCTCGGGCTGTTCGGACACACCCTCGACCGACACGGCGGCCTCCGGATCGGCGGGCGACCTCCGGATCTGCATCAATCCGTAGCCGACCGCGACCCAGGCGATCAGCACCAGGAACGCGGTCCCGGCACCGGCGCCGATCAGGCCGGACGGATTGAAGAACGCGGCACCGCGCAGGGCCGTGCCGGTGGCGCCGAGCGGCAACGACTGCCCCAGCGTGCCGAAGAACGACGGCAGGAACTCCCGCGGCGCCGACACGCCGGCCAGGGGCATGCCGACGAGCATGACGACGAGAGCTGCCACGCCCGCGCCCGCCGGCCCGATCGCCGAGACGATTCCGGCGACGAGGGCGCTCGTCGCCCAGATGCCCATCGTCATCGCCAGCCACTGACCCGCGAAGCCTCCGGTGAGGACTCCCGCCCACATAGCGACACCCACCGCGGTGGCGCCGACTGCTGCGGCACCGATGGGGAGCAGCGCAGCCATCACGCGGCGCCGTCGGCCGACCAGAGCGGCGGCCATGCCGAGCGCCATCGCCGTCATGAAGACCGGCAGGATCATGGAGCCGAAGCCCGCACCGCGCGGGTCGTCGGCGGTGGGCGCGGCGACGTCGACCACGCGCGCATCACCGGGCATCGCCTCGCCGATCTCGGTGAGCATTCCTGCGACCACCGGGCTTGCCCCGGTGGCGATCACCGTCTCCGCCGCCGGGCCGACGACGAATCCGCCGTACACCTGGCGGTCGCGCGCCGCGTCCTGCAGTTCCTCCCCCGTGGCGAAGCCGGTGACTTCGAAGGCTCCCGGCTGCTTCTGCTCCAGCATCGCTGAGATCTGGGCGACCGCCTGCTGCGGCCCGGCGACACCGATCGGGACGTCGTGGGGCGTGGCGCGCGAGGCGGGTGAGATGAACATCAGCAGGACCAGCGGGATCACGAGCGCGAGCCCGACCACCATCCCGGTCAGCTTCTTCGTCGTCGACGACATGGAGACCTCCGAACTAATTCGGCAACTGTTGAACGGCACGGTGCGAGGCGAGACCCTCATATGTCAACATCCGTTGAAATATGGCCACACCACCGGAACCGGAGCATGCGTGTCCACGCATCCACGCCGAGGTGCGAATGGACACTGCGCACCGAACGACATCCCACTGCTACGATGAGTCGTCGGTGATTTAAATAAAATAAATACGGATTGGATAGAACGATGCGGCCGGAGTCGACCGAGCACACGAACAGCCCGTTCCGTCCCGGCTACAGCAGGCCACCACTCATCTTCGGCGGTCACCAGGATGAGATCGAGGAGTTCACTGAAGTCTTCCAACACTACGACTTCGGCGAGAATCAGTCGGTGCTGATCTCCGGCCTCCGTGGAGCAGGAAAGACATCGATGCTGAGCCGCTTGCAAGACATCGCGGAAACTCACGGCTGGCTGACCATTCGCGACGATGCAAGCAAGGGACTGATGGACCGCGTCGTCGGCAGCACGATCCCGACCATCGTCAACTCGCTCAGCGACAGCGAGCAGACAAGGTTGAAGAGCCTCAGCATTTTGAACGTCGGAATCGAACTCGAAATCGCCGACCGCTCACGCACAGTGGCACCATCGCTCCGGAGCGACCTGGTTGCGATCTCGCAAGCCACGGACAATCGCGGGATACTGATACTGATCGACGAGGTCCACTCGAGCAAGGTCCGTCTCCGCGAACTGTCACGTTTTGCGCTGGAGATATCCCATGCCATGTCCACCGGTGCCAACATCATGGTCGCGTTCGCAGGTGTGAAAGTGGACCTCGACCAGCTCATGGAGCAACCTCACATGACATTCCTCCGCCGGTCACGCGAGGTCGATTTCCGCCGACTGTCGATCGGCGAAACCCGACGAGTACTACGCGAAACCACTCAAGTGGGAGGCAGAACGCTCGCCCCGGACGCCGAGACCCATCTGGTGAAGATCTCCCAGGGATACCCCTACCTTGTGCAGCTCGCTGGAGATTATGCGTGGCGCAACAATCCGACGTCGGACACGATCTCGCTCGTCGACGCCAAGGTTGCCCAGGGTAAGGCCAAGAAGGCCATCGAAAGCCGCGTGATCAAGAAGGTCTACGACGACCTTTCCGAGATGGATCAGGAGTTCCTCCGCGCGATGGCTCCCGACGATGGACGAACCAAGATCTCGAGCATCGTCTCGCGCATGGAGAAGTCGGACCAATACGTCCAGGTCTATAAGCAGCGCCTCCTCGACAGCGGGTACGTGGAGAGCACCAGTCACGGGTACGTCGAGTTCTCTCTGCCTTACCTCCGCGACTACGTGCGCTCAACGATGGAACCTCATCCTGCCGAATCATCGGGTCTCAGCGAATGGCGAGCGTTTCCGCCGCCGGCACCGTGAACGCTGATCGAACTTCCGACATCGACGACCTACGATCTATGACGTGAAGCCCGTCGACAGCCCTGAGCGCACGAAGAACCGGACACGCAGCGGCCGCCGCGGCGGCGAGAGCACCACCCGCACCGACATCCTGACCGCCGCCCGGCACCTGTTCGGTGAGAACGGCTTCACCAAGACGTCGATGCGCTCGATCGCCACCGAGGCCGGCGTCGACGTCGCTCTGGTCTCCTACCACTTCGGCAGCAAGCGGGGCCTGTTCACCGCGGTGATGGAGGTGCCGGGCGATCCCATCTCCCGGGTCACCGCGGCCGCCTCCGGTCCGCGCTCCGACCTCGGCCGCCGACTCATCACCACGTTCACCTCCATCTGGGAGAACGACGACATGGGCGTCGCGCTCCAGGCGATGCTCCGATCCGCGGTCAACGACGACGGCGCCGCCAAGGCCTTCGGCGACTTCGCGTCGGGCGAGATGATGCCCGCCCTCGCGAAGACGGCCGGACTGTCGCAGGAGACCGTGCGCGCCATCGGCAGCTGCGTGTTCGGGCTGGCCCTGATGCGCTACCTGATCCGCGCCGAGAGCTTCACGTCGCTCACCGTCGACGAGCTCGTCGATCAGTTCGGCCCCAAGATCCAGGCGATCGTCGACCAAGGACGCTGAAACGACCAAGTGCACTGAAACAACACGGCTCCCGATGCCGAGGCATCGGGAGCCGTGTCGAAACGGTGCGGAGATCAGTGGTGATCGCGGCCGCGACCGGCGACGCGCGCGGGGCGCTTGCCGTACTTGTCGCCGCCCTTGCGGTAACCGCCGCCGCCCTTGCGACGATCCTCGTAGCCGCGCGAGCTGCCCCGCGAACCACCGCGACCGCGCGGCGGCCCCATGTCCGGACGCAGGTCGATCGGGTTCTTGCCGATCCGGGTGTGCTTCAGCATGCCCAGGGTCTCGGCGTCGAGGTCGTTCGGCAGCTCCACGAGGCTGAAGTCGTCGCGGATGCTGATGTTGCCGAAGTCTCCGCGCGTCAGGCCACCCTCGTTGGCGATGGCGCCGACGATCGCTCCCGGCGACACCTTGTGCTTGCGCCCCACCGCGATGCGGTAGGTGGCGAAGTGACCGCCGCCGCGCGGAGCGCGATCGCGGTGCTCGGAGCGCTCACGACGCTGGCCCGCGGGCGGATCCGGCGACATCAGGAAGCCGCCGTCGCGGGTCTCCAACGCCAGCGCGGCCGCGATGTCGGCCATCGTGACGTCGTGGTCGCGCGCGTAGTTCTCCACCAGCCCGCGGAACAGATCGAGATTGTCCGAGGCGAGGTTCGCGGTGATCGAGTCGGCGAACTTCGCAACGCGCTGAGCGTTGACGTCGTCGGCGCTCGGCAGATCGATCTCTTCCAGATCCTGGCGGGTGTGACGCTCGATGGAGCGCAGCAGGTGCCGCTCACGCGGTGAGACGAACAGCAGCGCGGTGCCCGAGCGGCCGGCACGACCCGTGCGGCCGATGCGGTGCACGTACGACTCGACGTCGTGCGGGATGTCGTAGTTCACGACGTGCGAGATGCGGTCCACGTCCAGGCCGCGAGCGGCGACGTCGGTCGCGACGAGGATGTCGAGCGAGCCGTCCTTGAGCTGGTTGATGGTCCGCTCGCGCTGCGCCTGCACCATGTCGCCGTTGATCGCCATGGCGGACAGGCCGCGGGCGCGCAGCTTCTCGGAGAGCTCCTCGGTCGCCGACTTGGTGCGGACGAACACGATCATGCCGTCGAAGTCCTCGACCTCGAGGACGCGAGTGAGGGCGTCGAGCTTCCGCTGGTGCGAGACCTGCAGATATTTCTGCGTGATGTTCTGGGCGGTCGCCGTCTTGTTCTTGACGGTGACTTCCTTGGGGTTGTTCAGGTACTTGCGCGCCAGGCGTCCGATCGCGGACGGCATGGTCGCCGAGAACAACGCCACCTGCTTCTCGTCCGGGGTGTCGGCGAGAATCCGCTCGACGTCCTCGGCGAAGCCCATCGTGAGCATCTCGTCGGCCTCGTCGAGCACCAGGTACTTGAGGTGCGAGAGGTCCAGGGTGCCCTTGTCGAGATGGTCGATCACACGACCGGGCGTTCCCACGATCACCTGCGCGCCGCGGCGGAGGCCGGAGAGCTGGATGCCGTAGCTCTGCCCGCCGTAGATCGGCAGGATCTTCACCTCGGGCAGGTACGTGGAGTAGCTGCCGAAGGCCTCGGCGACCTGAAGCGCCAACTCGCGGGTGGGCGCCAGCACCAGGGCCTGGGGCTTGCGCGCCGACGTGTCGAGCCGGGTCAGGATCGGCAGCGCGAAAGCTGCGGTCTTGCCGGTACCGGTCTGCGCCAGGCCGACGACGTCGCGGCCCTCCATCAGAGGCGGGATGGTGGCGGCCTGAATCGGCGACGGGCTCTCGTAGCCGATGTCGTCGAGCGCCTTGAGCACCCGAGAGGTGATGCCGAGGTCGGCGAATGCGCCGGGCCCCTCGACCGGTTGCGCGGAAGTACTGCTGTTTTCTGATTCGCTCATTGGCGAACATTCATAGTCATCGGCTGTAGATAGTACCCCGTCCACACCCTGTGACACCCCTCACTGACCACGTGCGGTACCGTTCGATGCACTCAGGTCTGTAGAGACAGATCGAGATTTTCGTATCATAAGGGGACATCATCATGCAGGAGTTCACAACTCCCTCCATCACGACGGTTGATGAGAACGCCACCACCATCACCACCCTTCAGCGCTACCGCAAGGAGCGGCCCACGCTGCCCCTGTTCCGCAAGCGCTCGGGCGCCGGACAGTGGGTCACCGTGACCGCCAGCGCTTTTGCCGACGAGGTCGACGCCGTCGCCAAGGGCCTGATCGCGTCCGGCGTGAACCCGGGCGACCGCGTGGGTCTGCTCGCTGCCACCCGATACGAGTGGAGCGTCCTGGACTACGCCATCTGGCGTGCGGCCGGCACCACCATCGCCATCTACGAGACCTCCTCCCCCGATCAGTTGGACTGGATCCTCACCGACTCGGGCGCCTCGCTCCTGATCGTCGAGACCCCGAAGCATCGGGCCATCCACCAGGACGTCATCTCGGGCGCCTCGGCGCTCAAGGAGACCCTCGTCATCGACGAGGACGCCATCAACGTCCTGCGCAAGCGCGGCGCCGACCTCCCCGACAGCGTGCTCGACGAGCGCGAGGCGAACGCGAAGTCCTCCGACGCGGCCACCCTGATCTACACCTCGGGCACCACCGGCCGCCCCAAGGGCGTCGTCCTGACCCACGCGAACTTCCTCGAGGAGACCGCGGCCACCGCCAAGGCCGTCGGCACCGGCCTGGAGGAGGGCAAGTCGACGCTCCTCTTCCTGCCGCTCGCGCACGTCTTCGCCCGCGTCGTGGCGGTCGCCGCCCTGGAGAGCGGGGTGATCCTGGGACACACCAGTGACATCCCGAACCTGATCGCGGACTTCGACGTGTTCAAGCCGAACTACGTCCTGTCCGTCCCCCGCGTCTTCGAGAAGGTGTACAACACCGCCGAGCAGAAGGCGATCGACGGCGGCAAGGGCAAGATCTTCGCTCTCGCGGCCGACACCGCCATCGAGTACAGCCGCGCCGTCGAGAACGGCGGCCCGAGTCTGCTGCTGAAGGTCAAGCACACCGTGTTCGACAAGCTCGTCTACGGCAAGCTCCGTGCGGCGCTGGGCGGCAACTGCGAGGGCGCCATCTCCGGCGGCGGTCCGCTGGGCGAGCGCCTCGGCCACTTCTTCGCGGGCGCGGGCGTCCCGATCTTCGAGGGCTACGGCCTCACCGAGACCACCGCCGCGGTCACCGCGAACAACCACGAGCACCGCCGCATCGGTTCGGTCGGCCGCCCGGTCCCCAGCGTCACCGTGAAGATCGCGGACGACGGCGAGGTGCTGCTCAAGGGCGGCATGGTCTTCTCCGGCTACTGGCAGAACGAGAAGGCGACCGCCGACTCGATCGTCGACGGCTGGTTCCTGACCGGCGACATCGGCCGCCTCGAGGACGGCTACCTGTTCATCACCGGCCGCAAGAAGGAACTGATCGTCACCGCAGGCGGCAAGAACGTCTCGCCGGCACAGCTCGAGGACACCATCCGCGCGCACCCGCTGGTGAGCCAGTGCCTGGTCGTCGGCGACAAGCAGCCGTTCATCGCCGCACTGATCACGATCGACCCCGAGGCCGTCCCCGGCTGGCTCGAGCGCAAGGGCCTGCCTGCGTCGACTCCGATGAAGGAACTGATCGCCAACGCGGATCTGCGTGCGGAGATCGATTCCGCCGTCGCCGCGGCCAACAAGACCGTGTCGCACGCCGAGGCGATCAAGAAGTATGAAATCCTCGACACCGACTTCACCATCGAGACCGGCGAGCTGACGCCGACCATGAAGCTGAAGCGCAACGTGATCCACGACACCTACAAGCAGGCGATCGCCGACCTGTACTCGTAGCCGAAGGAGGGACGGGATGTGACGACCACTTCGCAGTCACCCTCCGTCTCACCGACCGACGACGGCGCACCGACATCACGTCCGGTGCGCCGTCGTCGGCCTTCCGGCCGCGATCTGGCGATCGATGCGACACGCGGTCTCGCGATCTGGAGCATGATCAGCCTCCACTTCGCCGACGGAACGGTCGCCGCGGTTCCCACCCACGCCTACCCCTACGTCGACGGCATGAGCGCCTTCGTCCTGCTGTCGGGCCTGGTACTCGGCATCGTCTACCAGCGATGGGTCGTGAAGTTCGGCCTGGGGTACGCGTTGCGGCGGCTCGCGAAACGTTTGGTGACGCTGTACGTGTGCCAGCTCGCCATCTCGTTGATCGCGGTCGCCGCGGCACAGGCGGTGGCGCCGCGGGAGTTCCGTGCACTGACGCAGCTTCCGCCCCACCCGAGCCTCGGCACCCTGCTCGAGTGGGCGGCGACCATGCGCTACCTGCCCAGCGGCGGGAACATCCTGGTGCTGTATCTGCTGTTGATGGCGTCGGCGCTGGTCGTGGTGCCGTTGCTCGCGAACCGCCTGTGGCCCGTCGTCCTGGGCGGATCGCTGGTGGTCTACGCGGCGACGATGATCTGGCCGACGGGAACCACCGGAACCAGCGTCCTGACGATCACGTCGTTCCCGGGCGGTCCGCCGATCCAGAACTGGGCGGCGTGGCAGATCCTGTTCGTCCCTGCGATCGTCATCGGCTGGCGGTGGGACGCCTGGCGACTACCCGAACTGATCGACCGATGGCTCGTGCCCCTGCTGGTCGTCACCATGATCGTCGGCCTGACCGTCGAAGACGCCGTGATGAGCGAGGACCTCCGCCCGCACCTGGTGCTGTTGGTCGACAAGGTGGATCTGGGGCCGGTGCGAGCCGTCCTGTCGTTCCTCGTGGTGACCTGCGTGTACGGCGTCTTCCGCTCCGCCTTACGCTGGATGCGTCGCGATCTGCTGCGTCCGCTGGTGGCCACCGGTGCCCGCAGTCTCGACTCCTACGTGCTGCAGGCCGTGTGTCTGCTCGCGATCCCGATCCTCATCGTGGACCGACCGTGGAAGCCGGCGCCGGCCGTCCTCATCGCGCTGGCAGTGTTCGCGGCGTGCTGGGTGTGGGCCGAGTGCCGCGCCCGGTGGGGCGTCGACAAACTGCATCGCGCGCCGATGCTGCTGGCGACGTCCGTCAGGAAGGCGTGGGCGGCGAGGCAGGCCCGGAACGGAGAGCGATCAAGTGAGCGGCAGCGACAACCCGACGAACAGGCCGGACAAGAAGGTTCCCGGATCCATCGGTGAGCGGACGCTGAGCGTCCACGGCGGCAATCACGCCGACGGTGAAGGCGAGGCCATTCGCGTCCCGATCATCATGGCGAACTCGTATCACCTGCCCAAGGATCCGTCGACCATGGACTGGTCGAATCCCGAGCACCTGACGTACACCCGCAACACCGGCATCAATCAGATCGCTCTGCAGGACAAGCTGTGCGCCCTGGAGCACGGAGAGGACGCGGTCGCCCTCGCCACCGGCGTCGCGGCGCTGCACGCGGTCTTCTTCGGTCACGTGAGCGTCGGCGACCACGTGCTCGTCTCGGACACCACCTACGAGGCCACCTACAAGCTGTGGACGTCGCTGCTCCCCCGCAAGTACGGCATCGAGGCGACCTTCGTCGACATCACCGACCTCGACGCCGTCGTCGCCGCGATCCGTCCCAACACCAAGCTGATCGCGACCGAGGTGGTCGCGAACCCGACGACCAAGGTCGCCGACATCGCCGCGCTGGCCGCGATCGCCGACGCCCGCGGCATCGTCCTCATGGTCGACTCCACCTTCACCCCGCCGCCGCTGTACCGTCCGCTGGACGACGGCGCCGGCCTCGTCGTGCATTCGCTGACCAAGTACATCAACGGCCACGGCGACGCGATGGGCGGCGCCGTGATCGGTCGCGCCGATCTCGTCGACCCGATCCGTTCGGAGGCCATGGTCGACGTCGGCGGCGTGATCTCCCCGTTCAACGCCTGGCTCATCATGCGCGGCTCGGTGACGCTGCCCCTGCGTCTGCGTCAGCACCAGGAGACCGCACTGGAGCTGGCCCGCTTCCTGGAGGCGGACGACCGCGTCGCCTATGTGGCCTACCCGGGCCTCGAGAGCCACCCGCAGCACGAGGTCGCCAAGCGGCAGTTCGGCGATCCCGGCCGCGGCATCGGCGGGTACGGCGCCATCATGGCGTTCGCACTCAAGGGCGATCCGGCCACGCAGAGCCGGTTCGTCAACGACTTGAAGATCATCACCTCGGCGGTCTCCGTCGGACACGACGAGTCACTGATCGTCCACGTCGGCACCACCGGTCCCCGCGTCGCCGCATACCCGGAGGGCTTCAAGAAGTACGGCCATCTCCGCTTCTCGGTCGGACTCGAGGACGTCGACGATCTGAAGGCCGATCTGGCCGCTGCCCTGGACACCGCCTGCTCCGTGAGCTGAGCACCGCCCTACCGCAGCAGAAACCCCCGCACCGAGTCGGTACGGGGGTTTCGATGCCTTGGCGGTCAGTTCAACGGCACCCTGAGTCCGTCGGTCTCGCGCACCCAGCCGAAGGCCAGTGCCACCACGAGGACTGCTGCCGCAGCGAGGTAGCGGACCCAGTCGGTGTCGGCGACGACGACGGTGACGATCGGCGCGATCAACGCGATGATCATGGCCACGCGCACGCCCGGGTTCAAGCGATCCCACCGCGAGGTGGTGACGAGGTGATCCAGCTGTTCGGTGGTCATGTGCTTCCTGACGGTTGAGTTTCCCCTGTGAGCAATCACTCTCCCGGTCACGTCACCGCAAGTCGAGAAATTATCTCACCGTGAATTTTATTCGCGTCCGCTACCGGCCCTACCATTGACCAGTGCTGACGGCCATCGCTTCCTTCACCTTCGCGTCGCTCCTCCTGGTGCTGCTGCCCGGGCCCGACTCCCTCGTCGTGATGCGCGGGTTGGCACGCGACGGTCGCTCCGGCGGCATCCGCACCTCGCTCGGCGTCCTGGCCGGTCTGACCGTCTGGATCATCGCCGCGGTGCTCGGCCTCTCGGCGATTCTGCAGATGAGCGAGATCGGCTACGAGATCCTGAAGATCGTCGGCGGCTGCTACCTGGTGATCCTCGGCGCCCAGACGCTGTGGTCGATGTGGCGGATGCGCTCCGCCTCGCCGACCGGCGGGACCGTCGCGATGTCCGCTCCCGGCGGTCGTCGTGCGGGATTCTTCACCGGGTTCCTCACCGACATCCTGAACCCGAAGATCGGGATCATGTTCATCACGCTGCTCCCCGGCTTCGTGCCAGCCGGCTACTCCGCGGCCTGGACCACGCTGGGCTTCGGCCTCATCTACCTCGCGTTGACCTTCGTGTACTTCGCCGCGCTGGTGCTGGCCGCGGAGAAGATCGGGAAGTGGATGCAGACTCCGCGGATCCGCCGAGGCATCGACCTGGTCGCAGGCTTCGCGCTCGTCGGCTTCGGGATCCGCTTGGCGACGGAGTAGACCGCGCTCCTAATCAGCCCGATACAGGATCCCGCGGCCGATCGCCTCGCGGATCGCCGGCATCGCCACCTGCGCGAGTGCATCCGCCTCGACGCCGTGGAAGTCGGCGATGAGCGAGATCAGCGCGGCGAGCGGAACCTCGCCGCGGCAGCCCGCGAACAGTGCGGTCAGCACCTCGTCGACGGCGAGCACCGCGCCCGGGCCGCCCGGCCGGGTGACCGACGCGCTCACCTGCTGCCATCCGTCGTCACCGGGCAGCGACTGCGTCTCCAGGAACACCGGGGACGTGGAGAGCCGTGAGGCGAGGAGGTCGGCGTCGGAGTTGTCGCGGAGGAAGTCGCGTCGCGCCCAGAACGCCTGTGCCTCGAAGCCGGTCACCTCCTGGCCGGCCGCGGTGATCTCCTCGATCACGACGTCGGGCTGGCGCGGCTCGGCGGGCTTCCGGAAGGTGATCGACCCCATGCCGATGGCGACGATGTCTTCCTCTTCGAACCAGTCGAGCCAGCGGGCGCCGCGCTCGGCGGCGTCGACCACCGACTCCCCCGCATCCGAGACCCAGAGCGAGACGTAGCTGATCGGGTCGGCGAGCTCGCGCTGCACCACCCACGCGTCGAGCCCCGTCGCCTCGACCCACTCGCGGACCCGCTCGTCCCACGCGTCCACGTCGCGGACCACCCAGTTGGCGAGGATCTGCGCGACGCCGCCGGGATTCAGATGGTCGCCGATCTGCTCGATGAGCGCGCGGCTGATGCCGTCGCCGACCATGCCGGAGTCCCGGTAGATGTAATCCTGTGCGCCGGTGCCGACGACGAACGGCGGGTTGGAGACGATCAGGTCGAACGTCTCGTCGCCCACCGGGTCGAAGAGACTGCCGTCGCGGAGATCCCAGTCGAGGCCGTTGAGTCGCGCGGTGGCCGCGGCGAGCGCGAGCGCCCTGGCGTTGGTGTCGGTCGCGACGATCTGGTCGCAGTGCGACGACATGTGCAACGCCTGCACGCCGCAGCCGGTTCCGAGATCCAGTGCCCGCGCGAACGGCGTGCGGATCACGGCCTGGGCCAGCGACATCGACGCGCCGCCGATGCCCAGCACGTGGTCGTGCCGGACCGGTCCCGGCCGCATCGACGCGTCCTGGTCGGCGACGACCAGGTAGTCGGCCGCATCGCTGCCGTGCGGTCGGATGTCGAGGATTGCGCGCACACCGCCGTCGGCCTCCTCGATCACCTGCTGGTCGAGCAGTGCGGCGACGCCCACGTCCGGGAGCGCTGCGTCGACGTCGGCGGCCGGTTCGGTGGAGCCGAGCAGGAACAGTCGGATGAGGGTCGCGAGCGCGGCCTCGTCGTCGTCCGCGCGCCGCGTCTGCCGCAGCGCGGGCCACCACACTCCCCCGACCAGCGCCTGTCCGGCCTCGGGGCCGAGCAGTCCGTCGATGCCTTCCGACGAATAGCCCGCCGCGCGAAGACCTCGGCCCAGCGCATCGACGATTTCCGGAGCGTCCAGAGGGTAGCGAATCACCGCCTGAGCCTACCGGTACAGTGACACTGCATCACGGCACAGTCGTGCGCGCGCGAGTGGCGGAATTGGCAGACGCGCTGGATTTAGGTTCCAGTACTCGAAGAGTGTGAGGGTTCAAGTCCCTTCTCGCGCACCATCTCTCATCGTTGTTCGGGCCCCGCGACGGGGCTCCGATCAACGGTGGAACCTCGCGCGGTCAGGCAGGAGTGCACCGCACCACGGGAATCACCCGGTCGGTCCACGACTGGTACTGCCCCCACCCGGAGTAGTGCTTCACCAGCCGCGGCCACAGCTCGGCGCGCTCCGCATCGTCGACCTCGTGCGCGATCATCGGCATCGTGGTGGGGCCGCGCTGGATCCGAACGTGCGGATCGGCGCGCAGATTCAGCAGCCACATCGGGTTCTTCGGGAGCCCGCCCTGCGCGGCGACGAGCAGGACGTCGTCACCGTCGGCGACGTAGAGCAGCGCCTGCGTGCGCTCCTGCCCGGACTTCCGGCCGATGGTCGTCAGAAGGCAGAGATCGCGACCGCCGAGGCTGCCCATCACCCGCCCGCCGGTGCGGCGATAGAGCCACGAGTTCGACTGCGACATCGGTTTGAGCAGATACTTCGCGATCTTCGAAATGAAGAACGGGGTCTGTTTCTCAGCCATCGTGAGGCCTCCCGGGTCGGTTGTGGTCAGTCGAGAATTCGCTCTACACGTCGCGCTGGACGAGGCGCATACTCGAAGTATGTCCATTGTCCCACTTGGTATCTCCCACGTTCGTCTCACCGTCACCGACATCGAACGGTCGCGCGCCTTCTACGACGCCGTGTTCGGCCTGCCGGTCTTCGCCGAGGTCCCCGCCGACGCCGACGAGGCGACCAGGGAGAAGCTGGCCTTCCTCTTCGGCGGAGTGCTCTACCACGTGGGGAACAACCTGCTCGGACTGCGACCGGTCGCACCCGGCACCGACAGGTTCGACGAGAACCGCGTCGGCCTCGACCACATCTCCCTGTCCGTCGCGGACAAGGCCGCGATCGACGATGCGGCCGCAGCCCTCGACGCTCAGGGCATCGCGCACGAGCCGGTCAAGGACATCGGCGAGGCCTGGATCCTGGAGTTCCGCGACCCCGACAACATCGCGCTGGAACTGTTCGCGGTGAAGGGCTGACCGCTACTCGATCCGCACGCCCAGATGCGCCGCGAAGTGAGCGGCGAACCGGAGCGACTGCTCGTTGTCGATGGTGACGCCGCGCAGCCCGTCGAGGTGGCGCATGGTCTCGACGGAGAGGCCACGGAGATCGACGTCGCTGAGCTTGGCCTGATGCACCTCCAGGCTCGTGAGGGTGCAGTTCTCGAACGCCATGCGGGCGACAGTGGCCTCACTGAGATCCAACTCGTCGATGACGCAGTCGCGGAACAGGATGTCGCGCACATCGCTGCCGCGCAGGTTCACCAGTCCGAGCTTGGAGCCCTCGATCACCAGTGACCGCACCTTGCCCTCGAAGAGGTCGAAGGCGCCGATGCGGCTGCCGTTGATGCGGACGTTCCGAACCGAACTGCGCGGCAATGACATCCGCGGAGCGGTGACCGACGTGAGCACCGTGTCGAAGATGCGGCTGCCGTTCCATTCGACGTCCTCGACGGTGACGCCGGTCAGTTCGCAGTCGGTCAGCGTGATGCCGGACAGGTCGCGCGACACCAGTTCCACATCGTCGAAGCGACCGAACTCGACCGTCTCGTAGGCGGCCATCACCTCGGCGTCGAGGTCGTCGAGGCCGCTCAGCGCGAGGGAGTCGATCTTCGGTTTGCGGGTCAGTCGCGGGGAGGCCATGCCCGCGACTGTATCCGTTCGCGAATCCGCGCCGCCTGCTTGATCAGGTGGTTCCGCTCGGCGACGTCGCGTGCACGGTCGGCGGCCTCGACATACAGCCGCGCGGCCGCCGCCAGATCATCGTCGCGTTCTCGGAGATGCGCCTCGACCGCGGCGTACCGCGGCAGCGACGGATCGAGGTCCGACAGCGCCGCGAGACCCGCCCGCGGACCATCGGCCTCCCCGACCGCGACCGCCCGGTTCAGCCGGACGACCGGGGTGTCGGCCAGCGCGACGAGTTCGTCGTACCACTCGACGATCTGCACCCAGTCGGTCTCCTCGACGGTCTGCGCGTCCGCGTGCAGCGCCGCGATCGCCGCCTGCGCCTGGTACTCGCCGAGCCGATCGCGAGCCAACGCGTTCTGCAACACGCGGACACCCTCGGCGATCAACGCGGTGTCCCATCGGGCGCGGTCCTGCTCGGCGAGGGGGACCAGATCGCCGTCCGGACCGGTGCGCGCCGGGCGACGCGCGTGGTGCAGCAGCATCAACGCCAGCAGGCCCGCGACCTCCGGATGATCGACCGCCTCCGACAGTCCGCGCGTCAACCGGATGGCCTCCGCCGCGAGGTCGACGTCGCCGGAGTAGCCCTCGTTGAACACGAGGTACAGGGTCCGCAGGACGGTCGCGACATCGCCGGGAACGGTGAGCCGCTCCCCCGACACCGTCTTCTTGGCGCGGCTGATCCGCTGCGCCATGGTCGCCTCCGGCACCAGGTAGGCGTCCGCGATCTGCCGGGTGGTGAGACCGCCGACGGCGCGCAGGGTCAAGGCGACGGCCGACGACGGGCTCAGCGACGGATGTGCGCACAG
Organism: Gordonia phthalatica; assembly: GCF_001305675.1. NCBI lineage: Bacteria > Bacillati > Actinomycetota > Actinomycetes > Mycobacteriales > Gordoniaceae > Gordonia > Gordonia phthalatica. Next base: position 1,605,672 of record NZ_CP011853.1, on the reverse strand, counting down.
GAAGTACAGCGTCAGCGACTCGTCGGCGTCGACGACGTCGCCCGCCACGGGCTCGGCCGCCGTGGTCTCCTCACGACGACGGCGCGCCGCCTCCGACCGCGTCGCATCCAGAAACTTCCGCCACGCGACCGTGACCAACCAGGCCTTCGGGTCGCGCGGCGGACGATCCGGCCAGCCGACGAACGCCTCGACCAGGGCCTCCTGGACGGCGTCCTCGGCCGCGGCGAAGTCGGCACCGCGACCGAGGAGGATCGTCAGGACCTGCGGTCCCAGCGTGCGGATGAGGTCGGAGTCCACGGACGCGACCGGATCAGGCGTCGGAGCCGGGGACGTCGTCGTAGAAACGACGCAGCTCGAGCCACTCGTGCAGCGGACGACCGCCGGCACCGGGTGCCGCGGAGAGTTCCCCGGCCAGCTCCACGGCGCGGTCGTAGGTGTCGACGTCGATGATCATCCACCCGGCGATCAGATCCTTGGTCTCGGCGAACGGACCGTCGGTGACCGGCGGCTTCCCCTCCCCGCCGTATTGCACCCACGCACCTTCCGGGGCGAGTGCCTGCGAGGCGACGAACTCTCCGGTCTCGACGAGGCGATGCGCGAAGTCGTTCATGTACTGCATGTGCGCGGTCACCTCGTCCGGCGTCCACTCCGACATCGGGACGTCGTTGCGGGCGGCCGGCGCGCCGCGGTAGTGCTTCAGCATCAGGTACTTGGCCATGACGATTCTCCTGCGTTGGCGCGACCCGGTTGGTCGCGTTCACACCTGGGACGGCGCGGACGGCGAGTTCTCGACATCATCGCCAGAATATTTCTTGCGACACGATTGCGACAGAGCTGCGACGCCGCAGACGCGGAGCCGCCGAATCCGAACGCCAGCATGGTCGGCATGACCACACGAATCGCTCCCCTCATCGTCGGCGCTGCCGCGCTCGCCGCGATGGCCGTCGTCTATCAAGTGCTCGTCGTCTCGTATTCGGGACAGGTGGTGGACCACGACGCGATGCTCACCCTCGGCGCGCTGACCGGGCACGACGTGCCGACGTTCGGCACCCTCGGCCGCCTGCAGATACCGATCCTGTTCGCCGCGGCGGCGGTGATCGCGGCCGTCTGCCTCGGTCGACGATCCGTCCGACTGTTCGCCAACGCCTGCCTGGTCGTGCTCGGCACCACCGTCGCCGCTGTGATCCTGCAGGCCGGCCTCGACCGCCCGACCCTCGGCATCGGGCAGCTCAACTCGTTCCCGTCGAAGACGGTCGCCGCGTTCACCGCCGTGGCCATCGCGATCTGCGCGGTGGTGCCGCGTCGGGTGCTCCCCGCCGTCGCTCCGATCGTCCTGACCGTCGTCGCCGCGGTGTCGGCGGGTGTCGTGAGCCTGCTCTGGCATCGGCCGTCCGACGTCATCGGCGGAGTCCTGCTGGCCGTCGCCGTCGCCGCGCTCGCCGAATACGCGGTGCCGGTCTGGACCCGCGCGCATCGCCGGGTCGGGCCGGCCGGTGTGCCAGACTGGCGGCAGCCACTGCGAGGGTGAAGGGATGCAGCGCGGGTGAACCTCCTTCTGATCGAAGACGATCCGAGCATCGTCGCCGCGCTCGAGCTGTCGCTCACCCGACTCGGCTACGCCGTGACGACCGCCGACCGCGATCCCGGGGCCGATCTGCCGACGCTGGTTCACGCCGCGGACGCCGTGGTCCTGGACATCGGCCTGCCCGGTGAGGACGGCTTCGGACTGTGCCGCCGCATCCGGACGTTCAGTGCGGTGCCGATCCTGATGCTGACCGCGCGGGGCGACGACATCGACATGGTCGCCGGTCTGGAGTCCGGTGCCGACGATTACGTGTTGAAGCCCGTCAGCCCCCGAGTTCTGGACGCGCGGATCAAAGCGAACGTGCGCAGGGTCGAGACGACCGTCGAACCCGCCGCATCGTCGACGGAGACTCTCGGCGATCTGGTCCTCGACCGCGACGCCGCCGACGTCCTCCGCGACGGTGTCTCGCTCGGGCTGAGCCCCACCGAGAAGCGGCTGGTCTTCGCCTTCGCCGATCACCGCGGTCAGGTTCTGAGCCGCGATCAACTCCTGCGCCTCGCCTGGGATCAGGACTTCCTCGGCGACTCCCGCCTGGTCGACAACGCGATCCAACGGCTGCGGTCCAAAGTCGACTCGACCGACGGTCCCAGCCACATCGAGACGGTTCGCGGCTTCGGCTATCGGTTCGTGCCGTGATCACCCGCGTCCGCTCCAGCCTGAAGCTGCGAGTCCTGCTCGGCATCGTCCTCGTCGTCGCGATGACTGCGGGCGGTGTCGGTGCAGCGTTGGCGATCACCGCGCGGTCGTGGGCGTACCAGGACGCGCAGGACCAGGCGCTCGACACCTTCGAGCAGGAGATGGCTGCGGCGCGCGGGATGGGAGCCCCGTCCGGCGGCACGACGCCCGATGCCACGACACGGTACGCGCAGTATCCGGTCGACGCGATCATCGTCGTCGACGGCCGCGTGGTCCGCGATCCGGTCGGTGCGGCCTCCGCCATCCCGACCGACATCCGCGACGCCGTCGAACGCACCACCGCCCTGTACCGCTTCTCCCGGATCTCGGACGGTCGCGTCGCCATCGGTTATCAACCGCAGCAGGGCGACGGCGAGTCGGTGTTCGTCGTCCGATCCCTCGGCGAGGTCTCCGCGCGCATCGCGCACCTCACCCGGCTGGTCGTCGTTGCGGTGGCGATCGCCGCCGCCATCGGTCTTCTCGCGGGTCTGCTCGTCATGCGATCGGTTCTGCAGCCGTTGCGCCGCGTGACGCGGACGGCGGGCGCGGTCGCCGGCGGCGACCGCGCGGTCCGCATGCCCGACACCGACATCCGCGAACTGCACGACCTCACCGTCACCTTCAACGACATGCTGGACAAGCACGACCGCTCCCTCGCAGTGCTGCGCGAACAGGAGCAGCGGGCGCAGCGCTTCGCGTCCGACGTCTCTCACGAACTCCGTTCCCCGCTGGCCGCGCTGGTGCCCGCCGCCGAAGTCCTCGAAGAGGAGTTGGCCGACGACGCCGGGGTCCGCGGCCGGGCCGCCAGATTGGTCGGCACGGAGGTCACGTCCTTGTCCGCGCTGGTCGACGATCTGCTCGAGATGGCGCGCCGCGATGCGGGGACCGCGGAGATCCACGTCGAGGAGATCGACGTCGCGGAGGTGCTGGCGGCCGCGCTCCGTCAGCGCGGCTGGGAGCGAGTTCCGCTCACCATGGGCGACGTCACGACGTTCCCTACCGACCGACGACGGCTGGTCGCCGTCGTGACGAACCTCGTCGGCAACGCGCTGCGGCACGGCGGCGAACCGGTGAGCGTGGACGTCGCCCGCTCATCCGATGCGCTCTCGGTGACCGTGACCGACCACGGAGACGGCGTCACGCCCGACCATCTCCCGCACATCTTCGAGCGCATGTACAAGGCGTCGGACGCACGCACTCGGACGGGAGGTGCGGGAATCGGACTGGCGATCGCTCGGGAGAATGCTCGTCTGCTCGGCGGCGACGTCGTCTACGTGCGAGACGGCGAGGTCACCCGTTTCGTGGCGACGTTTGCGACCGACACCGCTTAGACGCGCTGCGACTCCGGCTCTGCGGTCCGCCCCATCGCTCGGCCGGCCATCCAGTAGGCCTGGGTGTGCATGGTCGACTTGCTCTGCGCGTGCTCCTGGGCCAGCCGCTTCTTGGCGAGCCTGGTCGCCTTGCTCTCCGCGGTCACCCAGGTGTGCCATCCGCGGTAGTCGTCGGCTGCGTCGATCGCGTCGACCAGTGCACGGCGGTCCGGCGTGGACCGCACCCAGTCGACGACGAGTCCGTCACGGGTCGGCAGCGGAAGGACGCGGTCGTCGTCGTTGCTGTGCTCGATCACCACGCGCACCGGGACACCGACCGGGATCGCGTCGATGAGCGTCGTGAATGCCGGCCACGAGGCGACGTCGCCCATCAGCAGGTAGCCGCGGGGGCTGTCCTCGGCCGTGGCGACGTCGTGCCCGTCGCCGCCGAGCCTCGTCATCAGCAGCTCGTCGCCCACCTCCGCCGAGCGCGCCCAGGTCGAGGCCGGGCCGGCCGGGTCGTGAACGAGGAAGGCGAGGCCGAACGTCCCGGCGGCCGGATCCGCGTCGAGCAGCGTGTAGCCGCGCTGATGCATCTTCGACGGGTGCGTCAGATCGGGGAACCACGCGCGGATCCAGGCGGACGGCTTCTCGCCCGCTTGGTGCAGGATGCCGTCGCACTGGAAGTCGATGCGCACCATGTGGTCGGTGATCCATCGGATGCTCGTCACGGTTGCCGGGTGGTTCTTGGCGCCCAGCGCGCGGAGCATCGCTCCCTGGAATCCCTTGCCCATCTCTGTCCCATCGTCGGTCTCGCGCCCTGATCTAAGTTTAGGCTTAGCTTATTTGTAGCAGACTCGTGGCCAAGCGCACATCTCCGGCACCGTCGTGGACTCGGGGAACGCTGAAAGACCGGGTACCGTCGATTACGTGGACCACACCCCTTCGACCTCGGCTCGTCGCCACCGCCCCGCGCTGATCGCGCTGGTGGTCGTGGCTGCGGTGACCTGCCTGCTGCTGGCCTGGTGGCAGTGGGATCGTTTCGAATCCTCATCCGGCACCGGACAGAACCTCGGATATGCGCTGCAGTGGCCGGCGTTCGCCGTCGCCGTGATCTACGCCTACCGCCGCTTCGTGGTGATGGAGGCCGATCCCGACGCCGAGCGATCGGCTGAGCCGACCGAGATCCCCGAAGGCGTTCTGCCGCCGCGGCCGACCGCTGCGGACCCGTCGGTGTCGGCGATCGTCGACGCCGCCCCCGACGACGAGGCCGCCGCGTACAACAGGTATCTGGCCGACCTCCACAAGCACCCCACGCACGACTGATGAAGGACTCCGACGTGACCGAGACCGCCAAGCCGACCGACGACGCCAAGAAGGACGGCACCGTCACGGCGACCCTCCCCCAGATCCGCAGCGCCCTGTTCCGCTACCGCCTGCTCGCGTGGATCACCGGTGTGTGGCTGCTGCTCCTGGTGGCGGAGATGGTCGCGAAGTACGGCTTCGACGTCGAGGGTTTCGGCTGGGTCGGCATCGCTCACGGCTGGATCTACTTCGTCTACCTGATCTGCACCGTCGACCTCTCGATCAAGGTCCGCTGGCCGCTCGGCAAACTGGTGCTGACGGCACTCGCCGGCACCATCCCGTTCCTCTCGTTCTGGTTCGAGCACATCCGCACCCGCGAGGTGAAGGCGGAGTTCGCCCTGGACAAGTAGGCGCACCTGCAAAAGGAGAACGTCCCCCTCGATTCCTCGAGGGGGACGTTCTCTTTCCGCTGGTTGAGCGAGCGAAGCGAGTCGAAACCCCGCCGACTCCGCTGCCCCTACCCCGCAGCGAGCTCCCGCAGCGCGGGAACCAACTGCGCGAGCGCCTTGCCGCGATGGCTGAGTGAATCCTTCTCCTCCGCGGTCAGTTCCGCCGAGCTGCGACCGGCGGCCACCTCGTCGTCCGGGATGAACAGCGGGTCGTAGCCGAAGCCGTTCGCGCCGCGTTCCTCGCGGACGACGGTGCCGCGCCACTCGCCGCGCACCACGGTCTCGGTGCCGTCCGGAAGCACCAGGGCGCACACCGAGACGAAGGCCGCTCCGCGTCGTTCGTCGGGGACGTCGCCGAGCTGCGCGAGCAGCAGTCCGTTGTTCGCCGCGTCGCCCTTGCCGCCGCTCCACCGCGCGGACAGGACGCCCGGCATGCCGTTGAGCGCGTCGACCGCCAGGCCGGAGTCGTCGGCCAGCGACGGCAGGCCCGACTTCGCAGCCGCGACCCGCGCTTTGATGAGCGCGTTGTCCTCGAAGGTCGCGCCGTCTTCGACGGGCTCCGGGTACGGCTCCACGTCGGCGAGGCCGAGCACCTCGAGCCCGGTGATCCCGGCCGCTTCGACGACGCGTCGCAGTTCGCCGAGCTTCTTGGCGTTGTTGGACGCCAGAAGAATCTTCGCGGTCACTTGTCGGCGCCGGGAAGCTCGCCCGGGTACGGCTGCGCGAGGACCTCGCGCTGCGCCTCGACGATCTTCTCGATGCTGGCGGTGGCGACGTCGAGCATCTTGTCGAGGGTCGCGCGCGGGAAGGTGGCGCCTTCGCCGGTGCCCTGGATCTCGACGAGGGTGCCCGCGTCGGTGGCGACGACGTTCATGTCGACCTCGGCGCGCGAGTCCTCCTCGTACGGGAGGTCGACGCGGACGCGGCCGTCGACCACGCCGACGCTGATCGCGGCGATGATGCACGACAGCGGCTGCGGGTCGGCGAGCTTGCCGCGGGCCGCGAGGTAGGTGACGGCGTCGGCCAGCGCGACGTACGAGCCGCTGATCGCGGCGGTGCGGGTGCCGCCGTCGGCCTGCAGGACGTCGCAGTCGATGGCGATGGTGTTCTCGCCGAGAGCGGCGAGGTCGATGCACGCGCGGAGCGAGCGGCCGATCAGGCGGCTGATCTCGTGGGTACGTCCACCGATCTTGCCTCGGACCGATTCACGCTTGGAACGCTCGTGCGTCGCCGCGGGGAGCATCGAGTACTCGGCGGTGAGCCAGCCCAGGCCCGATCCGCGCCGCCACGAGGGCACGCCCTCGGTGACGGATGCGGTGCACATGACGCGCGTGTTCCCGAACTCCACCAGCACCGACCCTGCCGGGTGCGAGGTGAAACCGCGGGTGAACTTGATCGGCCGGAGTTCGTCGTCGGCCCTGCCATCTGCTCGTGAAGTCACGCCTTCGACTTTACTGGACCCCGCGTTTCCTGCAGCGCGCCCGCTCTCCGCCGTATCCGCGTAGTTCGCCGAGATCCGCGTAGTTCGCCGTCAGAAGCTGTGTTCTGAATCCAGCTTCTGACGGGTAGTTACGCGGATGCTTCGGACGCGGCCCGCTACCTCGGGACGAACTCAGCGAAGCGCTGGTAATAGGAGTCCTGGAAGGCACGGAACGTGTCGCGCAGGAAGCCCGGCTCGTCCTCGTACTGCGCAAGCCCGCGGTAATAGAACTCCTTATGCGAGTCGAGTACGACGAACGGCATGATCCCGTTCTGCAGACACTGCTGAAACAGCACTATCCGGCCGACGCGGCCGTTGCCGTCCTGGAACGGATGGATGATCTCGAAGCGATGATGAAAGTCGACGATCTCGTCGAAGGTCATGGACCCGGGCTCGGACGTATCGCTGAGCAGACTCTCGATTGCAGCTCCGACGTCCTCAGGGCGGACCGTCGTACGGTCGCCCACCGCGTTGGGAACGCGCTTCCAATCGCCGACCGCGAACCAGTCTGCACGTGCTTGCGCTGTCCCAGTCTTCAGAATCCGGTGGTACGACTTCAAGATCGTTGCGGACAACGGCTGATCGTATTGATCGACAATGGTGTCGAACAGTTCAAAGCTATTGGCGGTCTCGACCACGTCGTCGACGGGCACCGCGTCGCCGCTGACCGTGCGGGTCTCGTAGATGTAGCGGGTCTGGTCCTCGTCGAGCCGACCGCCTTCGATCCGGTTGCTGTTGTACGCCATCAGGATCTGATTCAGGTGGTACAGGCCTCCCTTGAGCTTCATCCGACGCTGCTCGCGAAGCGCTTCCGCGAAACGCGCAGGATCGATTGGATACTCCTCGCTCACGCCTCCCCCTCGACTCGAATCCCTCTGCTGCTCTCAGCTTACGGAGTCGGCCGACAGGGTCGACGCAAGCGTGTCAACAAGGCTCATGCTCGCCGATCTGCGGCCGACTCCGCCCACTCGGCATCGTCTTCAGCATCCGCCTCCGTGTCGCAAACGCCGCCGATCAGCACCTCATCGACGTCAAAGTCGACGTCTTGGATCGTCGATGCCTCAGCTCTTCCCGATCACTCCGCGTCATCGTTCCTCGCTACTTCGACGACGATCGACTCCCTACGACGGCTGAACATCGAACACCTTGGTCACCTCGTCACCGTAATCATTGATGACCTTCACCGCGATGCGTCCGGTCGACGGCCGTGCGAACGGGCGAGACTCCGTGCGGTACAGCGACGCCCAGGCGTCCGCGTCGATGTCAGCCTTCAGCGACGTCTTCAGCTTCTTGTACGGGTCGTTGCCGCCGGTGAAGTAGCAGTGTCGGACGAAGAACGACTCACCGTTGTAGTCGGTATCGATCATCCACAGCGCGATCTGGCCGGTGTCCTTACTGCGCACCTCACCCTTGGTCGGGTCGTAGACGTCGACGCCGAGCAGATCGACAATCAACTGGCCGCCCTCGGAGTCGCGAATCACGATGTCCGGCTCGCCGAAGACCGTGAAGAGGTTGCCTGCGCCGGTCTTCTTGAGGTCCTCGCCCATCAGCAGATCGGCGTTCATCCGGACCAGCAGAACGGGAAGCCGACCGAGCTTTCGCTCCCCCGCGACCTCCGCGAAGCCCTCGTCCGACGCGTCGACGGTCACGCCGTCTTCTGTCGTGGCCGACGTCGCCTGCGGGTCGAAGGCGAAAGCCAGGACGCAGAGCATGTCGACGTCGGGATTGGCGAGCGCTTCCTTTGCGGCGGCCTTGATGAAGCGCGCGTCGACGGTGCCGTACTGCGGGCCGAGCGCCAGTGCGACGCTCATCGCTGTGCCGTCATCAGCTTCGCGGGTGTCGGCGATCGCCTGGACGTACTCACCAGCGTGCTCGTTAAGCGCCGCGAACTCGATGCGCTCGGAACGACGACCGTTCTGGATGCCGGCCTGCGCGAGGTTGTCGAAGATCGACCGCTCGAAACCCGGCCCCTCGGGATCGCTCTCGCCGGTGGCCTCGGAGATCGATTCCCCGGCCTCGTGCTGCACGTCGGGATCGAAGCTCACCGAGCGGTAGGGCGACAGACTCTCGACTGTGAACGGACCAGAGACTCGGACCTTCTTCTTGTCCTCGTACGGCTTGTCGTAGAGGTACTCGAAATCGGCGTGCCGCTTGATCGCCGCATCGATCTCCTCGCGACTCATCCCCTCGACGATGTCGGGGTTGTTCGCGATCGACTTCAGGGTGATGTGCTGGACCCGCTCGTAGACGAAACCGTGACGGATGTCGCCGCCCGTCGGCAGGTCCGGATCGTGCGGGACGCCCGAGACCTCTGCCTCCTTCGCCTTTCCTTCCGGAGTGTCGGAGATCAGGTAATAGGGGTACTTGGCGCCCATCAAGCGCTGGCGAGCGAGAGCGAATGCCACACGAGAGGTGTCCATCGTGATCCAGCGGCGCCCCCATTGTTCGGCGACGTAGGCTGTGGTGCCGGAGCCGCAGGTCGGGTCGAGGACGAGGTCGCCTGGGTCGGTTGCCATCAAAATGCACCGTTCAATCGGCTTAAGGCTAGTTTGCACTACATATGTGGGCCCGCTGGCGGGAGCAGTATCGAACCAAGGATTCGTGAGCTTCTTGAATGGAAAGTCATCGTGGTAGCTAATAAACCTCGGGCTATCACCTTCGACGAACAGCCGGTCGACTTGCGCAAGCGCAGTCATCTTCTCAGGTGACGTGACCCAGCATTGCCCACGTGAAGGTCGATAGGTCACGCCACCAAAGTCAAAATCGAAGACATTCGTCTCGGAATACGACGGAGCCCATTGAGAGATAGTTCCAAAAATTCGCAATCCCTGCCCCAGATTGGCTGGGTCTCGCCGCTCTTCCGTAGTCAACCCTCGTCGATTCCCGCTTGCGTCTTCAACACCCGTCCAGCGACCATTTCGATCAGGGGTCGTTGGCAAGTACATCTGCCGGTACTTCAGCGCATCCTTGGCCCGCGCGAACCAAACGATGTGATCATGCATTCGCTCAAGGGTTTTTGACCCGAGCGGCATCAGCTTCTTCCTGAACACGATCTGGCTGACGAAATTCTCCGCCCCAAACACCTCATCCATCAGCGACCGCACGACATGCACGTTCTCGTCGCCAATCTGAACGAAACACGACCCGCTCTCGGTCAGCAGGTCACGCGCAGCGACAAGACGGTCCCGCAGATACGACAGATACGTGTGGATCCCGTCAGCCCACGTGTCACGGAAAGCCTTGATCTGCTCCGCCTCTCGCGCGGCATGCTCCAGCTTCCCGTCCTTCACATCCCGCTTCCGCGCCGACACCTGCCAGTTCGAGTTGAACTTGATGCCGTAGGGCGGGTCGATGTAGACCATCTGTACCTTGCCGCGCAGCGACTCGCGCTCAGCGAGGGACGCCATCGCCTGCAGCGAGTCGCCGAGGATCATGCGGTTCGACCAATTGGCCCGGTGCTCGTAGAACTCGACCTGGGAGAGTTCGTCGAGGCCGTCGAAGTTGTCGAACAGCGAGAGCTCGGGCTCGTCCTCAGGCTTCGCTGCGGTACGACGCAGGTTCTCGACGAGGACGCGTGGATCGATCTTCTCCTGGATGAAGATCGGCGGCGCGTCGACGACGAGGTCTTCGCTGTCCTGCGCATCTGCGCCGCGCCAGACGAGCTGGGGATCGAGTGCCGGGTCGCGCGGATAGCGAACCGGCTGCACCTGCTCGCTCGCGTCGTCGTAGAACTCCTGCGCATCGGCGGTCGGGATGTTGGACCTCGTCTCCTGGTGTCCGATCGATTCGACGGGAGTGGGTCCGGCGGGCTTCCTAGTTCGCGCCACTGTGCACCTCAGTCTTTCGGCGATCGAGGGTGTCGAGCAGGTCGGGGTCGCCGATGATCGGCTCACCCGTGTACACGCTCGTGATTGCTTCGTTCAAAACGTCACCGGCGGTGACCATCTCGGTGATCTCGACGTATCCCCACACGCCGAAGCCGCCGTGGTTGTTGATCGCCGGGCACCAGGTGTCGCGGGCAGTGCGTGCCTTCTCGTGCGTCGGCCCCAACGGTTTCTGTCCGCCTGACACTTCGACGATCAGGTGTCGGTCGAACTTCTCTCCTTCGGCTTTTCGCAGCCGCAGGATGAAGTCGGGAACGTACGAGTGCGTCCGTCCCTTGTGGATGTACGGGATCTCGAAACCGAGGTGATCGTTCTTCACGAACGAAGCCACCCGCGGATTCAACTCACACAACTGCGCCAGAATCTGTTCCCACGTGTTCCCGCCCGACGGCCCGTCGAGCACGCAGTGCGACACCTGCGACTTCTGCGCCGGAATCGCCGGCTTGCGCGTGAAGAAGGAGACTTCGGCGGTCGTGCCGACGGGGTCAAACGCCCGAAGCACCGCCCGCGCATGCGGCTTCCTCGCGTCCGGGTAACGCTGGATGACGTTGACGATCTCTTCGCACGCCTTGCCGCGGAGTTCGGTCAGGGTCAGGAGCGCTGACGCCTTGTGTCCATCGCGTTCCTCCACGCAGTTCTCCAGCCACAGATCAGCGATCTTCAAGAGTTGCGGGAACATCCACGGCCGGAGGTTGCCGCCGTCCTGGAAGTAGCGAGTGAGCAGATCCTCGGCGATCTTGTACGCGATCTCCTGTCTGCGGACGCCGACGCGGTGATTCATCTCGTCGCGCTCACCCCCGCCGACGATGCCTTCGGACTCCGTCCACGTCGGCACCTCGCTGGCGCCGATGACGAACTTCTGCGCATGGTCGACGTCGAAGACGAGCTCTGGATCCGGAAGTTCGAGGCGGTATCCCTCGACTCGCGGGAAGCGGATCTCCAAGTGGTCGCGTCCCGGCAACGAGCGCACGTGCAACGTGGGCTCCGGCGGCTTCGGATCCTTGGTCGGCTTGTCCGACGGGATGAAGGAGAACGGGATGCCGTAGACGTTCGCGTACTCGGGCTCGAAACGTCCGTCCTCGTTCACCGCGTACGACCGCCTGCGCAGACCACGCCCGACCACCTGCTCGCACAGCAGCTGCGACCCGAATGCTCGGACACCGAGAATGTGCGTGACCGTGTTGGCGTCCCAGCCTTCGGTCAGCATCGCGACGCTGACCACGCAGCGCACCTGCGCGCCGAGCTTCCCCTGCTTGCCGACGGTGTTCATCACCTCCCGGAGAATCTCTTCATCCGTGATCTTCTCGGCGTCGGCACCGGGATGGTCGATGCGGTACTGCGCCTTGAACGCGTCGATCTCGCCGGAGGCGACCTTCTTGAAGTCGTCCTTCAGCGCCTCGCCCGACTCCAGCTGTTCCGAGTCGACGAGGATCGTCCGCGGCCGGGCGAGATGGCGGCCGGCGTCGTCGAAGTTCTTGAACAGCTCCAGCTTCCCGGAACGAACCACGCCGTCCTCGCCCGCGAGCTCCCATCCGCCGATCCACTCGTACACCAGCTTCGAGACCGCGGTGTTGGGGCAGACGACGATGAAGACCGGTGGCGTCTCGCCGTACGGTTCCAGTTCGCGCTGCCAGTGCGCGTAGGCGCGCTCGTAGCTCCGATACAGGCTGTACAGCGATCCTTCGAGAACCGCGGGCAGCGGCAGCTCGTCGAGCGTCACCTTAAGGCCCTTGCGCTTCGGCAGCTGCTTCCCGATGTGATCCCACAGGTGCAGGTAGCTGACCTGATCGCTTGACGAGTCGTCGTCGACCGGAGTCCGCGGGATCTTGACGATCCCCGACTCGATGGCATCCATCAGAGAGAAGTCGCTGACCGTCCAACTGAAGAGGGTGCCTTGGTTGTAGCCGGAGCCGGAGAGGAAGTACGGCGTCGCGGAGAGGTCGAAGACGTGCTTGACGCCGACCTTCTTCGCCACCGCTGCGATGCCGCGGAACCAGACACGGGCATCCGCGTCGGCGTCGGCCTGCTCCTTCGTGATCTCGCCGGAGGTGACGGGCTTGTCCTGGTAGCAGTGATGAGCCTCGTCGTTGATGACGACGATCTCGCCCTTCGACGACCCGAAGTCGCGCAGCACTCGCGCAACGACGGCTTCCTCTGTCTCCTTGAAGACCGACGCCGACTCCCCCGGCCTCAGCAGCTTCTTCGTGTTTGCCGCGACGCCCTTGAACTCCTTTGATTCGCGGGGAAGGAACGCGTGGTAGTTCGTGATGACGATCTGCGCGCGGTCGAGCCCGCCCTCGAGGTCTGCTGGAACGAGGTCGCGGATCTTGTAGTAGGTGCGTGGATCTTGTTGAGGACCTGCCAGGCGATCAGCATGCCCATCACGACGGTCTTGCCCGCGCCCGTCGCCATCTTCAGCGCGATCCGAGGAAGGCCGCGATTGAACTCGTCATTGGTCGACGCGAGACGCCGTCGCCAGTCGGTGTAGCCGTGCCGCCCCGCGACCTCCGCGAGGAAGATCGCTGTCTCCGCAGCCTCCCGCTGACAGAAGAGAACGCGGTTGTCGCGGGTCGGGTCCGCCCAGTGCATCAGAAGTTTGCGGCTGATCGGGGTGACGAAGGGGTACTGGCCACCCATGCGCCACTTGGTGACGTCGCGTCGAACCTCGTTGATGAGGTCGTTGGTCTCGATCCGCTCGCCCGTCCCGAAGTCGAGCGCTTCCTGAACCCCCTTGCGGCTCCGCCCTTTTCGCTCAACCGCGATCGGAACGAAGGACTGGCTAGGACGTCGCCCATGCGCCGTCTCCCCCGTCGGGTGGCCGTTCTCATCGATGACGAAGTGCTCGTGGGGTTCCTCGTACGGAGAGTTTATGACCGGGTTGTCGATGATTCCGGCCATATCGGACTTCCCTCCCGCCATGTAAACAAGGTTTCCCCATGTATACATTGTGGTGATCGGCGCGTTCCGCCGAGACCCTGAACTGGTGAAGAATTCCCAGGCCGAGGTGCTGCTTGCCAAGCAGCTCGGTTTGGAGATCGCACGTCGACGCCACGCGAAGAACTGGAGCCAGCAGAAGTTGGCCGAGGCGATCGGACGGACGCCGAATCACGTTCAGAACCTCGAGAGCGGCCTCTCCGATCGCAACAAGCGGACGCTCGCAAACCCTCGCTTGGACACCCTGATCGCACTCAGCAAAGCGCTCGATGTGCCGCTTCCCGAGTTCATCGAGAGCGTTCTCGCCGGCGTTCCCGGCACGGACTAGCCCACCGCCGCATCCGCGTACTCCCGAGACATCCGCGTACCCAGGAAGCACGCGGATCTCGGCGAGCTCCGCGAATGCCTCGAACGACGACATCCGCGTACTCCAGCGGAGAACGCGTAGTTCTCAACTACGCGTTCTCCGGTGAGTGACGCGGATGCGCTGTGGCGTGTTCCGCCACCCAGCCTGCGGCGATCTCGATACGTCGATGGCGCTCGCAAACTCGCGGCACCGTCACGCGATCAGCGTGGGGCGCCCGCCTCTGCCCGCATCCGCGTAGTTCGCCGTCAGAAGCTGGGTTCTGAATCCAGCTTCTGACGGCTAGTTACGCGGATCGCGGTGAGTTACGCGGATGTGCTGTGTCGTGTCAGGCGCCCCTGCCTGGGGCGCCCGCTCCGCTCAGATCGGCTTGCGGACCTCGATGATCTGGCCCTGGTGGACCAGCTGGAGGGGGCCGGGGTATTCGGCGGAGGCCTCGGTCATGATGGCGTCGGAGTCGGACCAGGGGGCGACGTGGGTGAGGGCGAGGGAGCGGACCTCGGCGCGGGCGGCCATCTGGCCGGCTTCGACGCCGGACAGGTGCAGGCCCGCGGGACGGTTCTCGGGGTCGTGGGTCCACGACGCCTCGCAGAGGAACAGATCGGCGTGGCTGGCCAGCTCGACGACCTCGTCGCACACCGCGGTGTCACCGCTGTAGACGAGGACCTCGCCGTCGGGGCCGGTGATGCGCAGACCGTAGGTCTCCGGCGGATGGTTCACCTGGAACGGCTCGATGTGCAGTCCGTGAATGTCGACGGCCTCGCGGTCGACCCACTCGCGGATGTCGTAGGTGTCGGAGAGGTCGTCCACCTCACCCGGATACTCCGACGCGCCCGCACCGACGCGGAGAGCGGTACCGCTGGGCCCGTACAGCAACGACCGCTCCGTCGCCGGATTCGGCGACCACCGCCGCCACACGAGCATCGCGGGAAGATCCAGGCAGTGATCGGCGTGCAGGTGACTCAGGAGCACCGCGACCTCGTTGGGGTCCGCGTGCTGCTGAAGCTCCCCGAAGACACCGTGCCCGCAGTCGATCAGCACCGGCCGGTGCCCGTCGGCCTGCACCAGATAACCGGAGCAGGGCGCACCGGGACCGTTCACGCTCCCTGAACACCCGAGCACCGTCAAACGCATAGTGGTAACTCTGCCATGCCGGTTCGAAAAACCAACACCGAACGGGCTACCTGTGATCGGCGAGTTGGCGCGACGCCGTCGGTGTGCAATCCCACACGGCCAGGGTCAGAAGTGCTCGACATGCCCCACCGAAGGTCCCAGGAAGCGGGTCGAGAGCTTGCGAAAGAAGTCGGGATCGCCTGTGGCAGAGAACAATCGACGCGCATCACGCCCCTCGTGAGGGTGCAGCGTGTCGGTCTCGGTGAGCACCCGGAACGTGTCCTTCGCGGTCTCCTCAGCGCTGGACACGAGGGTGACCTCGTCGCCCATCACCAGCTGGATCACGCCCGACAGCAGCGGGTAGTGGGTGCAGCCGAGAACCACCGTGTCGACGTCGGCCTCCTGCAGCGGTTCCAGGTACCCCTGGGTGAGGCCGAGGATCTGCCGACCGCTGGTGACGCCGCGCTCCACGAAGTCGACGAAGCGGGGGCAGGCGACGGCGGTGATCTCCACGTCGCGCGCCGCGGCGAACGAGTCCTGGTAGGCGCGCGACGCGATGGTCGCCTCCGTGCCGATGACGCCGATCCGACCAGTCTTGGTCGCCACGACCGCACGACGCACCGCGGGCAGGATCACCTCGATCACGGGGATCGGCGCGTAGCGCTCGCGCGCGTCGCGCAAGCAGGCGGCCGACGCGGTGTTGCACGCGATGACGATGGCCTTGACGCCGCGCTGCACCAGCTCGTCGCCGATGGCGAGCGCGTGCTTGCGGATCTCCGGAATGGTGAGCGGCCCGTACGGGCCGTTGGCGGTGTCGCCGATGTAGATGATGTCCTCGTCCGGCAACTGGTCGATGATCGCGCGCGCGACGGTGAGCCCGCCGACGCCCGAGTCGAAGATGCCGATGGGACCGGTTCCCTGCTCGGTTATCGCGGGCCTCCCTTGAGTTCGGGGCGGGGACGTCGATCGCTCAGCATCCACGCGGCGAGCACACCGCCGCCGGCGCCGAACAGGTGTCCCTGCCATGACACCGCACCGCCCTGGGGCAGCATGCCCCACAGGATTCCACCGTAGACCGCCAGCAGCACCACCCCACCGAGCACCTGCCAGACGTCGCGGTTGAACAGCCCGCGGACCAGCAGGTAGGTGAGCCAGCCGAAGACGATGCCCGACGCGCCGATCGTCACCGACATGGCCGGCCCGGTGAGCCACACGCCGACGCCGCTGACCACCCACACGATGGCGGTGACGCCGAGGAATCGCCCCGACATCAGCAGCAGGAAGCCGAGCACGGCGCCGGGGATCACGTTGCCGATCAGGTGCGCGAAGTCCGCGTGCAGGAACGGCGCCCACACGATGCCGTCGAGGCCTGCGATCCGGCGCGGGATGATCCCGTTCTGGTCGAGCCGTCCGTTCATCGCGACGTCGATCGCCTCGATCGCGAACAGCACGACGACGATCCCGATCATGATGACCGCGGACCGCTTCCAGCGCGGCATCGGTGTCGGCGCCGCGGGCGGCGGTGACGGCAACGGCAGACCGCTGCTCATGGGCAATCCCTTCGGTGGACTCCTCAGGCCCAGAGCTGGCCGTCGAGTGCGGCCTGGGCGTCATCGAGGCTACCTTCGTAGGCCCCGGTCGACAGATACTTCCATCCGCCGTCGGGCACGACGAAGCCGATGTCGGCACGACGACCGTCCTTCAGCGCACGACGACCGATCCCGCGGGCGGCCTGCAGGATGGCGCCGGTCGAGATGCCCGCGAAGATCCCCTCCGCGGCCAGGAGCTCACGGACCCGGGCGACGGCGTCGCCGCCCTGCACCGAGAACCGCCGGGTGATGACGGACTCGTCGTACAGCTCGGGAATGAAGCCCTCGTCGATGTTCCGGAGGCCGTACACCTCGTCGCCGTACCGGGGTTCGGCCGCGATGATCTCGACGTCGGGCACCCGCTCACGCAGGAACCGGCCGACGCCCATCAACGTGCCGGTGGTGCCGAGTCCGGCGATGAAGTGGGTGATCTCCGGGAGATCGGCCAGCAGTTCGGGTCCGGTCCCCTCGTAGTGCGCGTCGACGTTGGCCTGGTTGCCGTACTGGTACAGCATCACCCAGTCGGGATGCTGCTTCGCGAGGTCCTTCGCGACGGCCACCGCGGTGTTGGAGCCGCCGGCGGCGGGCGACGAGATGATCTCGGCGCCGTACATGCGCAGCAGCTGCCTGCGTTCCTCCGACGTGTTCTCCGGCATCACGGCGACCATCTTGTAGCCGCGCGTGCGGGCCGCCATCGCCAGGGAGATGCCGGTGTTGCCGCTCGTCGGTTCCAGGATCGTCGATCCCGGTTGCAGGAGCCCGTCGGTCTCGGCCTGCTGGATCATCCGCAGCGCCGGCCGGTCCTTGATGGATCCGGTCGGATTGCGGTCCTCCAGCTTGGCCCAGAAGCGGACGTGCGGAAGCTCGGTCCCGTCCTCGTCGCGACCGTCGTCCCAACGCGGCGAGAACGCGCGCAACCCGATCAGCGGGGTGTCGCCGACCGATTCGACGAGCGACTCGTACCGTGCCACCGGCTAGCGGCCGCCGGCGACGGCCGGGAGGATGGTGACCTCGTCGCCGTCGGACAGCGGAGTGTCGAGCCCGCCGGTGAAGCGGACGTCCTCGTCGTTGACGTACACGTTCACGAAGTGGTGCAGAGCGCCGTCGGCGACGAGCCGCTCCCCGATCCCGCTGTGGTTCGCCTCGAGGTCGCCGATCAGCTCCGCCAGGTTCCCGCCGGACGCCTCGACGCGTTTCACGTCGCCGGTGTACGGGCGGAGGATGGTCGGAATGGACACGGTGATCGCCATGATCAGCTCCTGCTCTTCTCGGAAGTCTCTGCGGAAACGGGCGGCAGCTCGACGCCGTCGACGACGACCGGCTCCTCGGTGATCACACCGTCGAGGATCCGGTAGCTGCGCACGTCGGCGCGCTCGGGGTCGCGGGTCGAGATCAGCACGTAGTGGGCCTGCGGTTCCGCGGCGTACGAGACGTCGGTGCGGCTCGGGTACGCCTCGGTCGCGGTGTGCGAGTGGTAGACGACGACGGGTTCCTCGTCGGCCCGCTCCATCTCGCGCCACACGCGCAACTGCTCACCGGAGTCGAACCGGTAGAAGGTCGGTGATCGTTCGGCGTTGATCATCGGGATGAACCGGGTCGGGACGTCCGAGCCCTCGGCTCCTGCGATCACGCCGCACGCCTCGTCGGGATGGTCCGCTCGCGCATGGGACACCATGGCGTCCACCAGTTCCTGGCTGATCTGCAGCACCGAGCCTCCTCGCGTCCGAGCGTTCAACTCGATGCAACGGCCGGAGTCGGTCGGATTATTCCCCGAACGCGGAGACGAGCACGTCGCGGAACGCGGGGATCCCCGCGATGCCGGTGGCCGACACCACCGCGGAGACGATCGCACGCTGCACGACGGTCGCGGCCGCCTCGGCCAGCGCGGCGACCACCGGCGTGTCCTGATCCATGCCGACCGGCACCTCGACGTCCTCGTCGACGGCCGCCTGCTTCTCCCCTGTCGCGACCGCGAAAAGGGTGTCGCCGTCGAGCGGTGAGTGCGCGGGCCGGACCGCGCGGGCCAGGCCGTCGTGCCCGGACATCGCGAGGCGCTTCGTGTTCGCGACCGACAGGGTGGCGTCGGTGGCGATGACGCCGATCGTGGTGTTGAGGACCGTTCCCTTCGCGGTGAGCTCCGCGAGCCGTCGCACCTCCAGCTGCTTCGGCGCGTGGAGACGATGCAGGTCCAGGTCGTCGGCGCCCCACGGCAGTCCGGTGGTGGGATCGATGACGCCGCCGACCGGATTGGCGACCACGAGCGCACCGACGGTCAGGCCGGTGGCCGGGCCCTTCGGGATGGTGATCGACGCGGTGCCGACGCCGCCTTTGAGGGCTCCAGCTCGCGCGCCGACCCCGGCACCCACGGTGCCGATCTGGAACGCGACGCGCGCATCCGCCAGGGCTCGCGCGCCGAAGTCGGCGGTCGGACGGTTCTCCCAGCGGCCGACGGGCAGATCGAAGATGACGGCGCCGGGGACGATCGGCACCACGTGCCCCTGCCGATCCATCGGCAGTCCGGCCCCGGTGGCCTCCAGCCCCAGCATCACGCCGTCGGCCGCGGCGAGACCGTAGGCGCTGCCGCCGGTCAGGACGATCGCGTCGGCCCCGCGCACGGTGTTGACCGGGTCCAGCAGATCGGTCTCCCGGGTGCCCGGGCCACCGCCGCGCACGTCGACGGCGGTGGCCGTACCGTGCGGCAGTCGGACGACGGTGGTGCCGGTGGCCCACCCCGAACCCGGCTCATCGTTGGTCGCGACCGTCACGTCGTCGTCGAGCCGGTGGTAGTGCCCCACCGAGATCCCCGCGACGTCGGTCAGCCGGTTACCGGCGGTCGAATCGATGCCCACCGGTCACCACCCTCCCTGACCCCAGTCGTCCTGGCCCCAGTCGCCCTGCGACGGATCCTCCGGCTGCGTCCACTGGCCCGCCATCAACGCCTCCACGAGCAGCCCCTGCACCACCGACAGCCAGTCGTAGACGTCCTGGTGCGCCGCATGCGGGTGGTCGGGCGGAAGTTTCGACGGCTCGTCGGTGATGCCGAGCATCGCCCCGAGTGCGAGCCGGATGTCAGTGAGGGCGGTCAGCCAGCCGTCGGCCTGCACCTCGGTCAGGGAGACGTCACCGCCGCCACTCGGCAGGGTCTCGAGCACGACGCGCGCCGCCGCCAGTTTGGCGTCGATGATGTGCGGCTCGTTGACGCTCCGCAGCCCACCGTTGAGATCGCCGGCGATCGGCCCGGCCACCAGCTCGGGCTCCTGGTCCGGACGGTGGAAGTCGGGCAGCAGTCGACCGAGCGTCACGTCGTCCGGGGCACGGGTGTGGCCCGTGACGATGCCGGTCAGCGCCGACAGCTCGTCGCGCGGGGCGGACTCGGCGCGCTCGGTCAGCAGTTCGGTGATCGACTCGACCATCGACGCGAGCAGCTGGCACTCGTAGGTCTCGAGATTCGAACAGATCCGGACGTCCTCGCCGACGCCGGTGCGTCGCCAGGTCCGCATCAGGAGTCGTGCTGCATGGTCGCCCACAGGCCCGCCGCATGCAGCTTGCGGACGTCGGCCTCCATCTTCGCGCGGTCGCCGCTGGAGACGACGGCCTTGCCTTCGGTATGCACCTGCATCATCAGTGCCTTCGATTTCTCTTCGGAATAGCCGAAGATCTTCTGGAATACGTAAGCGACGTAGTTCATCAGATTCACCGGGTCGTCCCACACCAACGTCACCCATGGGCGGTCGTGGACCACCTCCGGTTCCGCCACCGCGGTACCGGTGCTCGTACCTGGTGTCGCCTCATCCAGCGCCATGAGTAATAGGGTAGCGAAGGTGACCAGTACCGCGCTGCTGACCGATCAATACGAGCTCACCATGCTCTCCGCCGCCCTGAAGGCGGGGACCGCACACCGGAGCTGTGCTTTCGAGGTGTTCGCTCGACGCCTCCCCGACGGCCGCCGCTACGGCATCGTCGCAGGTACAGGCCGTCTGCTGGACGCGCTCGACGACTTCCGGTTCGGCCCCGAGGAGATCGACGCGCTGCGTCCGGTGCTCGACGACGACACCCTCGGTTGGTTGGCCGACTACCGGTTCGGCGGCGAGATCGACGGCTACCGGGAGGGCGAGCTCTACTTCCCCGGCTCGCCGATTCTGACCGTCCGCGGTGGATTCGCCGAAGCCGTGATCCTCGAGACGCTGATCCTGTCGATCCTCAATCACGACAGCGCCATCGCGTCGGCCGCCGCCCGCATGGTGAACGCCGCCGCCGGGCGGCCGATCATCGAGATGGGCGGTCGACGCACCCACGAGCAGGCCGCCGTCGCGTCGGCCCGCGCCGCGTACCTGGCCGGGGTGGACTTGACCAGCAACCTGGAGGCCGCCCGCACCTACGGCGTCCCCAGCGCAGGCACCGCTGCGCACGCGTTCACCCTGTCGTTCGCGCACGCCGACGGCAGCGACGAGCGTGCGGCGTTCGCCGCGCAGATCGACGCCCTCGGCGTGGGCACCACGCTCCTCGTCGACACCTACGACATCACCACCGGCGTCAAGAACGCGATCGAGGTGGCCGGACCCGAACTGGGCGCCGTCCGGATCGACTCCGGCGACCTCGGCGTCCTGGCCCGCCAGGTGCGCCAGCAGCTCGACGACCTCGGAGCCACCAAGACCAAGATCGTGGTCTCCGGCGACCTCGACGAGTACGCGATCGCCTCGCTGCGCGCCGAGCCGGTCGACCTGTACGGAGTCGGAACGTCGCTGGTCACCGGCAGCGGCTCCCCCACCGCGGGCATGGTCTACAAGCTCGTCGAGGTGGACGGTGTGCCGGTCGCCAAGCGCTCCAGCCGCAAGGAGAGCCACGGCGGCGCCAAGCGCGCCGTCCGTGCCGCGCGCTCCACCGGCACCATCGTCGAGGAGATCCTGCTGCGCGACTCCACCCGCCCGGAGCCGGGCGTCGCCGCGGCACCGATCCCCGGCACCGACGGCCTCGACGTCAGCGAACTGCAGATCCCGCTGGTGCGCGGCGGCGACCGCGTCGAAGACCTGCCTACACTGGAGGAATCCCGCAAGCACGTCGCGCACGGTCTCGTCACGCTGCCGTGGGAAGGGCTGGGGCTCAGTCACGGCGATCCCGCCATCCCCACCCGCTATCTGAACGAACCGGAGAGTCGATGAAGGTCCGCGCACTGGTCGTGGTCGACGTGCAGAACGACTTCTGCGAGGGCGGGTCGCTCGCCGTCGCCGGAGGCGGTGCCGTCGCCGCCGCGATCAACGCCCTCCCCGCCGAGTATCCGGTGGTCGTCGCCACCCGCGACTACCACGTCGATCCCGGGGCGCACTTCTCCGACAGCCCCGACTTCGTCGACACCTGGCCGCCGCACTGCCGCGTCGGGACACCGGGCGCCGACTTCCACCCCGACCTCGCAGTGGAACCCGTGCAGGCGATCTTCTCCAAGGGCGAGTACATGGCGGCCTACTCGGGTTTCGAGGGCATCGATGACGACGGCACGGGTCTGGCCGATTGGCTCAACCAGCATCAGGTGACCGACGTCGACGTCGTCGGCATCGCCACCGATCACTGTGTGCGCGCCACCGCGGTCGACGCCGCGAACGCAGGCTTCCGGACACGTGTGCTGCTGGACTACACCGCAGCCGTCGCCGAAGCCACGACCGCCACTGCGTTCGACACCCTCCGCGAGGCGGGCGTCGAACTCGTCGGAGCCCTCGCGCACACCGGCATCCCGGCAGAAGACCCCGCGGCGCGGTGAGCGTCCCGGATGTCGCCGATCTGCTCGCCTCCGCCGTCACCTCGCTCGGCGGCACGAAGCGCGACGGTCAGCTGGCGATGGCCGAGGCCGTCGGCGAGGCGATCGACGACAAGCATCACCTCGCGGTCCAGGCGGGGACCGGCACCGGCAAGTCCCTCGCGTACCTGGTCCCGTCGCTGCGGCACGCCGTCGACTCCAACGAGACGGTCGTCGTCTCGACGGCGACCATCGCCCTGCAGCGCCAGCTGACCGAACGCGATCTTCCGCGGCTGACCGCGGCGCTCACCAAACCACTCGGTCGGGAGCCGTCGTTCGCGATCCTCAAGGGTCGCGCGAACTACCTGTGCCTCAACAAGATCCACTCCGGCATCGCCGAGGAGGATCCGAACGCCGAGTTGTTCGACGCCTTCGACCTCTCTCGCATGGGCCGCGAGGTCACTCGCCTGCGCGAGTGGACGTCGGACACCGAGACCGGCGACCGCGACGACCTCTCCCCCGGCGTCAGCGACCAGTCGTGGCGGCAGGTCAGCGTCACCTCCCGCGAGTGCCTGGGCGCCAACAACTGCCCGTACGCCGAGGACTGCTTCGCCGAGCTCGCCCGGAAGAAGGCCGGCTCGTCGGACATCGTCGTGACCAATCACGCGATGCTCGCGATCGATGCGATGAGCCCGGCGACGATCCTGCCGGAGCATCGCGTCGTCGTGATCGACGAGGCCCACGAGCTCGTGGACCGCATCACGTCGGTCACCACCGAGGAGATCTCCGCCGCGGGCGTCACCCAGGTGGCCCGACGCCTCGGGAAGCTGATCGACGACGCCACCGCCGACGCCCTCGTCGGCGCCGGCGAGCAGTTGGAACTGCTGCTCGAGGACTCACCGAAGGGCGAGTGGACGCGCCTGCCGAACGGCGCACCCGAGATCTTGGCGTCGCTCCGCGACCGCCTGTGGAACGCCCGCAACGCCATCGGTCCGGCCCCGTCGTCCGGGTCGGATCCGGAGGCCGCCGCCGCGCGGCAGATGGCGATCAGCGCCACCGACTCGCTGCACGACTCCGTCGTCCGCGTCCTGACCGTGTTCGGCGAGGCCGACGTCACCAAGCGCCACGACGTGGTCTGGCTGTCGGAGGACCGCTTCCGCAGCACCGTCCGCAAGACCCTGCGGATCGCCCCGCTGTCCGTCGCGGGCCTGCTGCGCACCTCGCTGTTCACCGACTCGACCGTCATCCTCACCTCGGCGACGCTGACCATCGGCGGCAACTTCGACGCCCTCGCCCGCACCTGGGGACTTCCCGCCCACGGGGAGAAGGACTCCGACGGCGCCGGCTGGCGCGGCATGGACGCGGGCAGCCCGTTCGACTACCCGCGCTCCGCGATCCTCTACGTCGGCAAGCACCTGCGCGCTCCCGGACGCGACGGCATCGCCGAGGGGACGCTCGACGAGATGGTGGACCTGATGAATGCGGCCGGCGGTCGTACGCTGGGCCTCTTCTCCTCGATGCGGGCGGCCAAGGAGGCCACCGAGAAGCTGCGCGACCGCGTCGGCTTCCCGATCCTCTGTCAGGGCGACGACGCCACCTCCGCCCTCATCGAGAAGTTCGCCGCCGACGAGGCCACCTGCCTGTTCGGCACGCTCTCGCTGTGGCAGGGCGTCGACGTGCCCGGCCCGTCGCTGCGCCTGGTGATGATCGACCGCATCCCGTTCCCGCGGCCCGACGACCCCCTGCTGTCGGCCCGGCAGCGCGACGTCGACGCCCGCGGCGGCAACGGCTTCCTGACGGTCTCGGCCAATCACGCGGCACTGCTGCTGGCGCAGGGCGCCGGCCGTCTGCTGCGCGCCACCGAGGACCGCGGTGTGGTCGCCGTGCTCGACTCCCGGTTGGCGACGGCCCGCTACGCCGGGTACTTGCTCGCGAGCCTGCCGCCGTTCTGGCGGACCACCGATCCGAAGGCCGTGCGCGCCGCCCTGTCCCGCCTGACCACCGGCGCCGCGAAATCGTGAACGAAGCCGCTGTGGTTCCGCTGTGGCGTCGTCTCGGCGCACACAGCGGCGCCGACGGCACGGTCTTCTCCGTGTGGGCTCCCAACGCGCGCGCGGTGACGGTGTTCGGCGACTTCGACGAGTGGGCCGCCGTCGATCACCCGATGTGCCGCGGTGCCGACGACGTGTGGACGACGGTCGTGCCGGGTGCGCGCCCGGGGATGTCGTACAAGTTCCGGGTCGTCGGTGCGGACGGGATCGTCCGGGACAAGGCCGATCCTCTCGCCCGCGCGGCGCAATGCCCTCCGGAGACCGCGTCGGTGATCGCCGCAGACTCCGAGTTCGTCTGGTCCGACGACGCCTGGTGCACCGCCCGCCCGCATCGTCGTCCGGCGGCCGAACCGATGTCGATCTACGAGGTCCACCTCGGCTCGTGGCGGTCGGGACTCGGATACCGCGAGGCGGCCGTGCAGCTCGCCGACCACGTCGCCGCGCTCGGCTTCACCCACGTCCAGCTGATGCCGGTCACGGAGCACCCGTACGGCGGGTCGTGGGGCTACCAGGTGGGGTCGTACTTCGTGTGCACCGGCCGCTGGGGCACCGCGGACGACTTCCGCTTCTTCGTCGACCATCTGCATTCGCGCGGCGTCGCCGTGCTTCTCGACTGGGTGCCCGCCCATTTCCCGAAGGACCCGTTCGCGCTCGGCGAGTTCGACGGCACTCCCCTCTACGAGCACGCCGACCCCCTCCGTCGCGAGCAGCCCGACTGGGGCACGTACGCCTTCAACCTCGGCCGCCCCGAGGTCCGCGACTTCCTGATCGCGAGCGCCGTCTACTGGTGCACGGAGTTCCACCTGGACGGGCTGCGCGTCGACGCCGTCGCCTCGATGCTGTACCTGGACTACTCCCGCGGCGACGGCCAGTGGCGGCCGAACGCCCGCGGCACCAATGAGAACGACGAGGCGGTCGCGTTTCTCCGCGCTCTCAACGACGCCGTCCACGCGGCGTGCCCGGGAGCGCTGATGATCGCGGAGGAGTCGACGGCGTGGCCCGGTGTCACCACGACCACCGCGCGCGGCGGCCTCGGCTTCGACTTCAAGTGGAACCTCGGGTGGATGCACGACCTCCTGTCGTTCGTCTCCCGCCCGCCGTCTCAGCGCGCGCAACTGCAGGAGCACGTCGCCTTCTCGCTCACCCACGCCACCGCCGAGCGGTACGTCCTGCCGATCAGCCACGACGAGGTGGTGCACGGCAAAGGCACCCTCGTGACCCGCATCCCCGACGGCTGCGACCGTGCCGCGCACGTCCGTCTCACCCTCGCGTACCAGTGGGCTCATCCCGGCAAGAAGCTGCTGTTCATGGGGCAGGAGTTCGGGCAGGAACGCGAATGGGCCGACGACCGCGGCCTCGACTGGGACCGTTCGGATGCAGGCATCATGCTCGCGGCCGGCGATCTCGCACGGCTGCACGCCGACCTCCCCGCGATGCACGCGATGGACGACGACGCCCGCGGCTTCGACTGGCTCGACGCCCGCGACACCAGGAACACCGTCATCGGCTTCCTGCGCCGCGCCGACGAGCACGCGCGGACCGAGGGCCGCCTCGTCGCCTGCGTCTTCAACTTCTCCGACCGCGACCTGTACGGCTACCGCCTCGGGTTCCCCGTCCGCGGCGTGTGGCGCGAGGTCCTGAACACCGCCGCCGTCGAGTACGGCGGCCACGGCGTCGGGAACCTGGGGCAGATCGTCGCGGTCGACGAGCCGAGTCACGGTCGTCCCTACAGCGCGACCATCACGCTCCCGGCAGCGTCGGCGGTGTTCTTCACGCCCGTCACCTGAAGACGAGCCCGCCGTCGATCAGGCCGGCCTGCCCGGTCATGTAATCCGAATCGGTGCTCGCCAGATACGAGACGAACGCCGCGACGTCTTCCGGAGTCTGCGCTCGCCCCAATGCGATCCCACCCACGAACTTGTCGTACGTCTCGCCGACTGCGGCCCCGGTGAGGTCGGCGAAGGCCTGATCGATCTCCACCCACATGTCGGTGCCGACCACGCCGGGACAGTATGCGTTGACGGTGATCTGCTCGTCGGCGAGCTCGCGCGCAGCGGCTTGCGTGAGCGCGCGGACCGCGAACTTGGTCGCACTGTACGGTCCCAGCATCGGAAAGCCGTCGTGCCCGGCGATCGACGAGGCATTGATGATCTTGCGCACCACGCGCTCATCGCCCCGATCGATCTGCTTCCGGAACGCTGCTGCCGCGGCTTGAATCCCCCAGAGCACCCCGTTGACGTTGATCCGCCACAGTCGTTCGAGGTCTTCCGGCTTCACTTCGGTGACGGGGCCGACCAGCGCAACGCCGGCATTATTCACCATGACGTCGAGGCGACCCAGTTCGTCGAGAGCCCGATCCGCCGCGGCGAGAATCGAGTCACGGTCGGAAACGTCCGCGCCGATCCGAACGACTCTGCGACCGCTCGCCTCCACCGCCGACGCGGTGTCCGACAGCGCCTCCTCAGTGAGGTCGACGAGTGCAAGGTCCAGACCATCGCTCGCGAGCCGCCGCGCGATGCCGGCACCGATTCCACGTCCAGCGCCAGTGACGAGCGCTACCCGATTCTGAGACATCTCTCCTCCATCCGCCGCGTGAGGCACCAGTGTGCGACTCATCACAGTCAGGATGGCTCTCGGAGCCCGTCCGCAGGAAGGGTTGCAGGACGTTGCAACAGCCCTCCGCGTCAGTACAGCGCGGTCGCCAGCTTCCGCCGGGCGGACACCACGAAGGGCTCGGCCGGGTCGAAGAGTTCGAAGAGCTCCAGGAGCCGCGCCCGGGCACGACCGCGCTCCTCGTCTCGAGTCACCTTGATGACGTCGATGATGCGATCGAACGCCGCTTCGGGACGCTGCCCCAGCAGCAGGACGTCGGCGGCCGCCAGTTGGGCGTCGACGTCGCCGGGTTCGGCGTTGGTCACGACGGCCGGATCGTGCGACTGGGCTCGCGACACGAACTCGAGGTTGCGGACCACCGAGGCGGCCTCGACGTTGTCGGGCTCCAGCGCGGCGATGGCGCGGTAGGCGTCCAGCGCGCCGTCGATGTCGCCCGAGTTCATCAGCTCCTCGGCGGCGACCATGCGGGGATCTGCTTCGGGTTCCGGGGCAGGTTCGGCGCCCTCCACCTCGGGCAGCAGATGACCGGCCTTGGCGAAGATGTCATCGAGCCAGCCGCGGATCTGTTCCTCGGGCTGCGCGCCGTTGAAGGCCGCGACCGGCTGACCGGCCACGAGCGCGATCACCATCGGCACGGACTGCGCACCGAAGGCCTGGGCGATGCGCGGACTGCGATCCACGTCGACGCGCGCCAGCACCCAGCGACCGCCGGACTCCTGAGCGAGCTTCGCCAGAATCGGCGACAGCTGACTGCTCGGCTCGGCCCATGCGGCCCACAGATCGACGACGACGAGCTGCCGCAGCGACCGCTGAACGATCTGCTCCTCGAAGTCGACTTCGGTCACGTCGAACACCGCGGCGCCGTCACCGGCACCGGCGTCTCCGCCGGTGGGAGACGACGAAGCGGGCCGCGACTCAGCTAGACGCTGAGCCTCGGCCCGCTCCTTCAGAACTGCTAGATCGACTGCGCCGGACATGGCGATCGCGGCGCTCGCTGGATCCTGGCGTCGGGAAGGTCTGCTCACACGTTCAGTGTGTCACGATCCTCGTCGACGGAGAATTCCGAGTCGGACAGCTCGCCCAGATGGCCGTTCCTCTTGGCCCACTGCTCGAACCACACGCTGAAGAACGGCGGGATCGAGGCGATGAGCGCCAAAGCGGTCACCTTGAGGTCCCACTTCAGCGTGCGGGCGGTGAGGACGGTGATGATCACGTAGGCCACGAAGGCCGCACCGTGCAGCGAGCCCGGGATCATGGTCGCCGACTCGATGTCAGCGCCGTACTTGACGATCATGCCGATGATCAGCAGACCCCAGGTGATCGCCTCGATGACGGCGATCAGTCGGAACCGCTTGGCCGCGGTCGAGACGTTGAAGAAGTCATTCATGAGAGATCAAGCTTTCTTAGGGACTCGCACGATCAGGGCGTCGCCCTGGCCGCCGGCGCCGCACAGAGCGGCCACGCCGACACCGCCGCCGCGGCGAGCGAGTTCGAGGATGAGGTGGAGGGTGATGCGGGCGCCGGAGGTGCCGATCGGGTGACCGAGGGCGATGCCGCCGCCGTTCACGTTGACCTTCTCCGGGTCGATGCCGAGCTTGCGGGTCGACGCGAGGCCGACGGCCGCGAAGGCCTCGTTGATCTCGTACAGGTCGAGATCCTTCGGGTCGATGCCCTCACGAGCGCAGGCCTTGGCGATGGCGTTGGCCGGCTGCTCCTGGAGTGACGAGTCGGGGCCGGCGACGACGCCGTGGGCGCCGATCTCGGCGATCCACTCGAGCCCCAGCTCCTCGGCCTTGGCCTTGCTCATGACGATGACGGCGCAGGCGCCGTCGGAGATCTGCGACGAGCTGCCCGCCGTGATGGTGCCGTCCTTGCGGAAGGCGGGGCGCAGACCGGCCAGCGACTCGACGGTGGTGTCCGCACGGACGCCCTCGTCGACGGCGAACTGGATGGGCTCGCCCTTCCGCTGCGGGATCTCGACCGGCACGATCTCGTCGTCGAAGACGCCGTTGGCGATCGCGGCGGCGGCGAGACGGTGGCTGCGGGCCGCGAACGCGTCCTGCTCCTCGCGGGTGAAGCCGTCGGTGTCGTTGCCCTTCTCGGTCAGCGCACCCATGGGCTGGTCGGTGAAGACGTCGTGCAGGCCGTCGTAGGCCATGTGGTCGACGAGTTCGGTGTTGCCGTACTTGAAGCCGCCGCGGCTGCCGGGCAGGACGTGCGGGGCCTGGGTCATGGACTCCTGGCCGCCGGCGACGACGACCTCGAACTCACCGGCGCGGATCAGCTGATCGGCGAGGGCGATCGAATCGATGCCCGACAGGCACATCTTGTTGATCGACAGCGCGGGGACGTCCCAGCCGATACCGGCCTTGACGGCGGTCTGGCGGGCAGGCATCTGACCGGCGCCAGCGGTGAGCACCTGGCCCATGATGACGTAGTCGACGAGGGCCGGGTCCACCTTGCCCTTGGCGAGTGCGCCCTTGATGGCGACCGCGCCGAGATCCACGGCGGAGAAGCTCTTGAGCGAGCCCATCAGGCGGCCCTGTGCGGTGCGGGCACCGGACACGATCACGGTGGTGTTGTCGGACATGTATCAGCTCCTTGGCTTGAGGCAGCAGTCCACGGCGGCCACGCCGAAGCTGCGGTCGTGCTCAGGGGCGGCCGCGATGCGACGCCCCACTCCCCTCAACGCTACCGTTATGGCATGACCAACTCCTCATCAAATGACGTGACAAAGACCACCGAAACCGGCGCTCTGGCCGCCATCAGCGACCTCGTGACCGCGATCGATCACGTCGGACTCGCCGTGCCGGACCTCGACGCCTCGGCGCAGTGGTGGCTCGACAACTTCGGTTTCGTCAATCAGCACGAGGAGGTGAACGAGGAGCAGGGCGTCCGCGAGGCGATGATCGGACCCGAGGGCGGCGACACGCTGATCCAGCTGCTGATGCCCCTGAACGAGGCGTCGACGATCGCCAAGTTCATCGGTCGCAGCGGCCCGGGGATGCAGCAGATGGCGGTCCGCGTCACCGACGTCGACGAGGTGGCGCGACGCCTGACCGCGAACGGCGTGCGACTGCTGTATCCGCAGGCCAAGCGCGGTACGGCCGACTCGCGCATCAATTTCGTGCACCCGAAGGACAGCGGCGGCGTGCTGCTCGAACTCGTCGAGCCCGCCGCAGCCCACTAGTTCCCTTTCACCCGATTCCACCCCGACGACGGGGCGCACGGAGATTCGTTATCAAATCTCCGCTCAACACCCCGTCGCCCGATCACCCAACGCTTCGCGATCGGTCATAGACTGGCCCCATGTCAGCCCCCGGACATCGTCAGAGCCCCTTCCCCATCGTCATGCGCGGCTACGACCGCGACCAGGTCACCGACCACATCCGCGTCCTCGATGCCGAATTGCGCATGATGGCCGCCGATCGTGACTCGGCGCATGCCAACGCCGACGAACTGCAGAGTCATCTCGATGACGCACGCCGTCGTATTCGCGAACTGCAGGACGAGGTGAACACCCTCTCGGTGCCGCCGACCACGGTCGCGGGCATGACCGACCGCGTCTCCCGCATGCTGCAGCTCGCCACCGACGAGGCGTCGGAGATGCGTGCTAACGCCCGCGAGGAGGCCGACGAGACCCTCTCGGTGGCTCGCCAGAGCGCCGAGGACGTCCGTGCCTCCGCGGCGGCCGCAGCCACCCGCACCAAGGAGCTGGCGCAGGAGCACGCGGACTCGCTCATCACCGCCGCCGAGAAGCGCGCTGCGGAGATCGACGCCGAGGCCAAGGAACGCGAGGAGAAGTCCAAGCAGGAGGCGGAGGACGCCAAGGTCCGGGTCGCGGAGATCATCGCCGCGGCCGAAGAGGACGCGGCACGGCTGCGCGGCGCCGCCCACAACATCTCGATGAACCGGCTGGCCCGGTCGCGCGAACTCGCGGGAGCCGCACACGACGCGCACAAGCAGATCCTCGACCACCTCGACGCGCTGCGCGAGCACATCAGCAATCTGCCTGCCGCGCTCGAGCTCTCGGACGAGGAGCGCGAGCTCGTCTCCCTCGACCGCGACAACGACCTGTCGCTCCTCAATCGAACGCTGAAGGGCCGCGACCGCTTCGAGGACGGGGACTCCCCGTCGGAGAAGACCGATGTCCTCGACACCGTCGACGACGATCCGATCGAGGACTACGAGAGCGACCGTTACGGCACCGCGCGGCGCGACGAGTCCGACGACGAACCCGAGGCCGCCGCTCAGGCCACGGCCTGAGCGGTCGGGGCGCTCAGAACAGTTTGAACTCGGTGTCCTCGGTGCCGCGCAACTTGTCGTAATCGAGGACGACGCACCGGATTCCGCGATCGTTCGCGAGGGTCTTCGCCTGCGGCTTGATCGCCTGGGCGGCAAAGACTCCCGCGACGGGGGCGATCGTGGAGTCACGGTTCAGCAGGTCCAGGTAACGGGTCAGCTGCTCGACGCCGTCGATCTCGCCGCGTCGCTTGATCTCGACGGCGACCGTCTGCCCGTCGGCGTCGCGGCACAGGATGTCGACGGGGCCGATTGCGGTCATGTACTCGCGCCGAATCAGGGTGTAGCCGGCACCCAGGGTCTCGATGTGCTCGGCGAGCAGTTCCTGCAGGTGTGCTTCGACGCCGTCCTTGACGAGCCCGGGATCGAGGCCCAACTCGTGACTGCTGTCGTGGTGGAATCCGGCGATGCTGATGCGGAGCTGCTCCCCGGCCTTGTTCTCCACGACCCACACGGCTTCGATGTCGTCGACCCCATCGGCCGGCGGCTCCTCCACCAGCCAGCACGGCGGACTCATCCAGTTCAGCGGCTTGTACGCACGGTCGTCGGCGTGAATGCTCACCGAGCCGTCTGACTTGATGAGGATCAAGCGCTTGGCCATCGGGAGATGGGCGGTGAGTCGACCAACGTAGTCGACCTGGCAATCGGCAATCACGAGACGCACATCGGAGAGTGTAGTGGAGGCGACCGACAGTTCTCGGTGCCCCACCCGCGGCCTGTCGCCGGACTACCCTCGGGATCATGAGCACCTCCACCCCTTCCGTTTCCCCACTCCCCGACGCCGCAGCAGCTCTCCTGGAGAGTGTTCCGACGGGACTGTGGATCGACGGGCAGTCGTGCCCGGCGTCCGACGGCGCCACGTTCGACGTCCTCAATCCGGCGACCGGCGACGTGCTCGCAACCGTCGCGAACGCTTCGGTCGACGACGCCGCCCGCGCGCTGGACTCCGCGGAGGCGGTCGCCGACGAGTGGGCCGCCACGCCGCCGCGCACCCGCGGTGAGATCCTGCGGAGCGCGTTCGAGGCCATCACCGCCAAGCGAGACGACTACGCCCTGCTGATGACGTTGGAGATGGGCAAGACCCTCGCGGAGAGCCAGGGCGAGGTGACCTACGGCGCCGAGTTCCTGCGCTGGTTCTCCGAGGAGGCCGTCCGGATCAACGGTCGCGTCACCACCGCGCCCTCGGGCAACGGCCAGATCATTGTCACGAAGGAACCGGTCGGCATCTGCCTCGCCGTGACGCCGTGGAACTTCCCGCTCGCGATGGGCACCAGGAAGATCGGACCCGCTCTGGCCGCCGGCTGCACGATGGTCGTCAAGCCGTCGGAGGACACGCCCCTCACCACCATGCTGTTGATCAAGGATCTGACCGACGCGGGCGTCCCCGCCGGGGTCCTCTCCGTGCTCCCGACACTCCGCGCGCCGGAGGTCGTGGCCGCCGTGATGGCGGACCGGCGTCTGCGCAAGGTCTCGTTCACCGGATCCACACAGGTCGGCCGCATCCTCCTCGGTCAGGCGTCCGACAACATCCTGAAGTCATCGATGGAATTGGGAGGCAACGCCCCGTTCATCGTGTTCGACGATGCCGACCTGGATGCGGCAGTCGACGGTGCGATGGCCGCCAAGATGCGCAATGGTGGCGAGGCATGCACGTCCGCGAACCGCATCCTGGTCCAGAACTCGGTCCGCGAGGAGTTCACCAAGCGCCTGACCGAGCGCATGGCCGCCACCACCGTGGGGCCGGGATGGGAGACGACCACCGACCTGGGGCCCATCATCAACGACCGTCAACGATCACGACTGGCCGCACTCGTCGACAATGCGGTCGCCAAGGGTGCCAGCGTCCACACCGGGGGACGATCGCTCCCCGGTGACGGCTTCTACTACGCCGCGACGGTGATCGACGACATCCCCGCCGGCTCCGACATCCTCACCGAGGAGATCTTCGGCCCCATCGCCGCCATTCAGGGCTTCGACACCGAAGACGAAGCCATCACGATCGCCAACGACACCGACTACGGGTTGGCGTCGTACTTCTACTCGACGACGCTCGACCGTGTGCAGCGCGTCTCCCGTCGACTCGAGGCCGGCCTCGTGGGAGTGAACCGCGGAGTCATCTCCGACCCCGCGGCGCCCTTCGGAGGCGTGAAGGCCTCCGGTCTCGGATCGGAGGGCGGCTCGGAAGGCATCCAGGAGTACCTGAACACCAAGTACGTAGCCCTGCCGCCGAGTCTCTGACCCGTTCGGGCAGTCGCCGAGGGCGGTTACAGATATGAACTGTGCTCCCCCTCCTTCCCGATGAGGAGGTCATCGGCGATGACCGCCGCGTAGACGAAGACGAGGATCGCGACCAGTTCCATCCAGACTTCACCGAATGCGCCGATCGGGATGATCGCCAGAGCGATGACGCCTGCGACCGCACGAATCCACGGGCGCGGCAGTCCGAGAACCACGCGGAAGCCCGCCTGGCCGAACATGTACAACGCGACGCCGCCGGAGAGGGCGATCGCCTCCGCCCACGTCGCCGAGGACGAGGTGCGCGCGATCGTCATACCCAGTCCGGCCGCCGTGAAGACGATGCCGAGCAGCATCGGGACACATGCGTACCCGTAGGCGTACAGGGCAGGCCGGTTACGTTCCTTGACGGGCAGCGCCTCCAACACTCGGATTCCTCGCTCGTGGTCGAACCCGAAGAACGCCCACCAGAGGACGTAGCAGAGTGTCAGCCCGAGACCCACCTCCACGAAGAACAGCAGGTTCATCGGGACCCCGGCCAGCCCGGCTCCGACCGCGACGATCGACTCTCCGACGGCGATGATCACGACCGCGCCGTGTCGTTCGCAATAGTGGCCCGGGCGAACGATGAAGCCGTCGGCCGATGCCGTTCGTCTCGGCAGGAACGCGAGGGCCACCACCGCGACACCCCACCACGCGAAGCCGGCGGCACCACCCGCGTACCCGCCGATCACCGCCAGCACTGCCGCGCCCAGGTTGATCGGGAGCAGGCGGCCGATGACGCGTCCGGAATCTGCCCCGCCCGCCGTCCAGTACACGATCGCGTGAAGGACCGTCACCCCGAAGAACGCCCACCCGAAGATGACTCCCCTGCCGTGCACCGCGTCCGGCACCGCGAGTGCGATCGCGAAGAAGCCGAGCATCCCCACCAGAAGCATCGTTCGCCGCGATGACGTCGACGGCGCCACTTCTCCGGTCAGCCAAATGAACCCGCTGTA
Source organism: Gordonia phthalatica (assembly GCF_001305675.1). Lineage (NCBI taxonomy): Bacteria > Bacillati > Actinomycetota > Actinomycetes > Mycobacteriales > Gordoniaceae > Gordonia > Gordonia phthalatica. The sequence goes on along the minus strand of NZ_CP011853.1, from coordinate 1,571,057 downwards.
CATCCACCAGGTGAGGCAGAAGACGATCGCCACCTCTCCCGCCGTCACCCAGGTCGGCTCGACGACGAAAGCGTGGGTGAGTTGGGTGATCGTGAAGACGAAGACCAGATCGAAGAACAATTCCAGGGTCGAGACGCTCGACTGCCCGCCCAGATCCTCCACCGGTGTCCCGGTATCACTCGACATTCGTCGAAGGCTACGCCTGTTCGGCGTGCTCGAGCCCTACCCAGGTTGGTCGAGTTCGCCGACCCGAGCTTGCGAGGGCTCGTCGAGTATCGAGACCGCCGCTACACAGGTTGGTCGAGACCGCCGCTACCCAGGGTGGTCGAGTTCGCCGACGCGAACGGAGTGAGCGACGTCGAGTATCGAGACCGCCGCCGGCTGGGTCCAGATACGAGGAAAGCCCCTGACCAACGTCGTGGTCAGGGGCTTCCTGAAATTGTGTTCGGCGGTGTCCTACTCTCCCACACCCATTACAGTGCAGTACCATCGGCGCAGGTGGGCTTAGCTTCCGGGTTCGGAATGGGACCGGGCGTTTCCCCACCGCTATAGCCGCCGTAACTCTATGAAACTATCCACCCAACCCCACACGGGGATTGGTGTGTTGTTTCAGAAGTACATAGTGGATGCGCGAACCTATGATTGTGCGTCGTCAACTCCGACTCACCAATCCTTGAAAAATGGTGGTGAGTGTTGTTGGTAAGTCCTCGGCCGATTAGTACCAGTCACCTGAACACATTACTGTGCTTACAGTTCTGGCCTATCAACCCCATAGTCTGTAGGGGGCCTTACCCCACCCAAAGGGTGGGTGAGAAACCTCATCTTGGAACAGGCTTCCCGCTTAGATGCTTTCAGCGGTTATCCCTTCCGAACGTAGCTAACCAGCAGTGCTCCTGGCGGAACAACTGGCACACCAGAGGTTCGTCCGTCCCGGTCCTCTCGTACTAGGGACAGGATTCCTCAAGTTTCTAGACGCGCGCGGCGGATAGAGACCGAACTGTCTCACGACGTTCTAAACCCAGCTCGCGTGCCGCTTTAATGGGCGAACAGCCCAACCCTTGGGACCTACTCCAGCCCCAGGATGCGACGAGCCGACATCGAGGTGCCAAACCATCCCGTCGATATGGACTCTTGGGGAAGATCAGCCTGTTATCCCCGGGGTACCTTTTATCCGTTGAGCGACACCGCTTCCACTTGCCGGTGCCGGATCACTAGTCCCGACTTTCGTCCCTGCTCGACATGTACGTCTCACAGTCAAGCTCCCTTGTGCACTTACACTCAACACCTGATTGCCATCCAGGCTGAGGGAACCTTTGGGCGCCTCCGTTACACTTTAGGAGGCAACCGCCCCAGTTAAACTACCCACCAGGCACTGTCCCTGAACCCGATCAGGGTCCGAGGTTAGAAGCCCAATACGATCAGAGTGGTATTTCAACAACGACTCCACCAACACTAGCGTGCCGGCTTCACAGTCTCCCACCTATCCTACACAAACCGCACCGAACACCAATACCAAGCTATAGTGAAGGTCCCGGGGTCTTTTCGTCCTGCCGCGCGTAACGAGCATCTTTACTCGTACTGCAATTTCGCCGAGCCTGTGGTTGAGACAGCAGAGAAGTCGTTACGCCATTCGTGCAGGTCGGAACTTACCCGACAAGGAATTTCGCTACCTTAGGATGGTTATAGTTACCACCGCCGTTTACTGGGGCTTAAATTCTCAGCTTCACCAACAAAGTTGATTAACCGGTCCTCTTAACCTTCCAGCACCGGGCAGGCGTCAGTCCGTATACATCGTCTTACGACTTCGCACGGACCTGTGTTTTTAGTAAACAGTCGCTTCTCTCTGGTCTCTGCGACCACCACCAGCTCAGACAGAAAATGTCGTCACCGATCGTGGTCCCCCTTCTCCCGAAGTTACGGGGGCAATTTGCCGAGTTCCTTAACCACAGTTCACTCGATCGCCTTAGTATTCTCTACCTGACCACCTGTGTCGGTTTGGGGTACGGGCCGTGTACCAACTCACTAGAGGCTTTTCTCGACAGCATAGGATCACCGAATTCACCTCAACGGCTACGCATCACCTCTCAGGATATGTGAGACACGGATTTGCCTATGTCTCTCCCTACAGGCTTACACCAACTATTCCATCAGTTGGCCCAGCTACCTTCCTGCGTCACCCCATCGCTTGACTACTACACCCAAGGTCCCACGCAGCCACCATCAGAGAAATCCGAAGAAATCAAAAACGGCTTTTGGATGGTTAGTACAGATGATTCATCACTGGGCGCGGATACACGGGTACGGGAATATCAACCCGTTGTCCATCGACTACGCCTGTCGGCCTCGCCTTAGGTCCCGACTCACCCTGGGCGGATTAACCTGGCCCAGGAACCCTTGGTCATCCGGCGGACAAGTTTCTCACTTGTCTTTCGCTACTCATGCCTGCATTCTCACTCCCACACCCTCCACAACTGGATCACTCCGCTGCTTCCACGGATGCAGGACGCTCCCCTACCCACCCACACCACTAGACAACACCCCAAAGGGTGAAGCCGATGAAATGTGTGAGTGCCGCGGCTTCGGCGGTGTACTTGAGCCCCGCTAAATTGTCGGCGCAGGATCACTTGACCAGTGAGCTATTACGCACTCTTTCAAGGGTGGCTGCTTCTAAGCCAACCTCCTGGTTGTCTCAGCAACCCCACATCCTTTTCCACTTAGTACACGCTTAGGGGCCTTAGCCGGCGATCTGGGCTGTTTCCCTCTCGACTACGGAGCTTATCCCCCGCAGTCTCACTGCCACGCTCTCACTTACCGGCATTCGGAGTTTGGCTGACGTCAGTAACCTAGTAGGGCCCATCGGCCATCCAGTAGCTCTACCTCCAGTAAGAAACACGCAACGCTGCACCTAAATGCATTTCGGGGAGAACCAGCTATCACGGAGTTTGATTGGCCTTTCACCCCTACCCACAACTCATCCCCTCCATTTTCAACTGAAGTGGGTTCGGGCCTCCACAAAGTCTTACCTCTGCTTCACCCTGGCCATGGGTAGATCACTCCGCTTCGGGTCTAGACCCAGCGACTCAAACGCCCTATTCAGACTCGCTTTCGCTACGGCTACCCCACACGGGTTAACCTCGCCACTGAGCACTAACTCGCAGGCTCATTCTTCAAAAGGCACGCCATCACCCCAACACCAAAAGTGCAAGGCTCTGACGGATTGTAAGCGTCCGGTTTCAGGTACTATTTCACTCCCCTCCCGGGGTACTTTTCACCTTTCCCTCACGGTACTAGTCCGCTATCGGTCACCAGAAAGTATTTAGGCTTACCGGGTGGTCCCGGCAGATTCACAGCAGATTCCACGAGCCCGCTGCTACTTGGGAAAAATCGAAGCCAGTCACCATGCTTTCAGTTACGGGACTCTCACCCACTACGGCAGACCATTCCAGGCCACTTCACCTAACATAATGATTTATCACTGACCGGATGTCCGGTAGAACACCCAACGATCACCCCACAACCCCACACGCACAACCCCTACCGAGTATCACATACGCATGGTTTAGCCTCATCCGCTTTCGCTCGCCACTACTCACGGAATCACATTTTGTTTTCTCTTCCTGTGGGTACTGAGATGTTTCACTTCCCCACGTTCCCTCCACACCCGCTATACATTCACAGGTGGGTAACACGACATCACTCGTGCTGGGTTTCCCCATTCGGACACCCTCGGATCACAGCTCGTTTGACAACTCCCCGAGGACTATCGCGGCCTACCACGTCCTTCATCGGCTCCTGGTACCAAGGCATCCACCGAACGCCCTAAAACACTTACAACAACACCCACAAACACACCCCCACCAACCACCACAAAGCCGGCAAGGCGCGAATGTGGACACCATTCAAAACAAAAAATCATTCATACAACCCGAACACTAAGACTCGAATCGCACAAACCAGAATCGAAATTGCAGAACACACAACCCAACCGAAAGTTGGGCTAGATGCTCGCATCCACTATGCACTTCTCAAACAACACACACCCACCAACCCCAACACGTTCACCAGTCTCGTCACCGAGACCAGACCACCACCAACCGCAAACATATTGTCTCCGGCCGGCATCATGATGGTTTCTTGTGTTTCACCCATGAACAAACACCAACCCGATGCGCATTCGGCACCAGCGTTGGAGTGTTGTTTGCTCCTTAGAAAGGAGGTGATCCAGCCGCACCTTCCGGTACGGCTACCTTGTTACGACTTCGTCCCAATCGCCGATCCCACCTTCGACAGCTCCCTCCCACAAGGGGTTAGGCCACCGGCTTCGGGTGTTACCGACTTTCATGACGTGACGGGCGGTGTGTACAAGGCCCGGGAACGTATTCACCGCAGCGTTGCTGATCTGCGATTACTAGCGACTCCGACTTCATGGGGTCGAGTTGCAGACCCCAATCCGAACTGAGACGCGCTTTAAGGGATTCGCTCCACCTTACGGTCTCGCAGCCCTCTGTACGCGCCATTGTAGCATGTGTGAAGCCCTGGACATAAGGGGCATGATGACTTGACGTCATCCCCACCTTCCTCCGAGTTGACCCCGGCAGTCTCCTGCAAGTCCCCGGCATAACCCGCTGGCAATACAGGACAAGGGTTGCGCTCGTTGCGGGACTTAACCCAACATCTCACGACACGAGCTGACGACAGCCATGCACCACCTGTACACCAACCACAAGGGAACAGCCATCTCTGACTGCGTCTGGTGTATGTCAAACCCAGGTAAGGTTCTTCGCGTTGCATCGAATTAATCCACATGCTCCGCCGCTTGTGCGGGCCCCCGTCAATTCCTTTGAGTTTTAGCCTTGCGGCCGTACTCCCCAGGCGGGGTACTTAATGCGTTAGCTACGGCACGGAACTCGTGAAATGAGCCCCACACCTAGTACCCACCGTTTACGGCGTGGACTACCAGGGTATCTAATCCTGTTCGCTCCCCACGCTTTCGCTCCTCAGCGTCAGTTACTACCCAGAGACCCGCCTTCGCCACCGGTGTTCCTCCTGATATCTGCGCATTTCACCGCTACACCAGGAATTCCAGTCTCCCCTGTAGTACTCAAGTCTGCCCGTATCGCCTGCACGCCTGCAATTGAGTTGCAGAATTTCACAGACGACGCGACAAACCGCCTACGAGCTCTTTACGCCCAGTAATTCCGGACAACGCTCGCACCCTACGTATTACCGCGGCTGCTGGCACGTAGTTGGCCGGTGCTTCTTCTCCAGGTACCGTCACTTGCGCTTCGTCCCTGGCGAAAGAGGTTTACAACCCGAAGGCCGTCATCCCTCACGCGGCGTCGCTGCATCAGGCTTGCGCCCATTGTGCAATATTCCCCACTGCTGCCTCCCGTAGGAGTCTGGGCCGTGTCTCAGTCCCAGTGTGGCCGATCACCCTCTCAGGTCGGCTACCCGTCGTCGCCTTGGTAGGCCATTACCCCACCAACAAGCTGATAGGCCGCGGGCCCATCCCAAACCGCAAAAGCTTTCCACCCCACACCATGCGATGCGAGGTCATATCCGGTATTAGACCCAGTTTCCCAGGCTTATCCCAGAGTTCAGGGCAGATCACCCACGTGTTACTCACCCGTTCGCCACTCGAGTACCCCCGAAGGGGCCTTTCCGTTCGACTTGCATGTGTTAAGCACGCCGCCAGCGTTCGTCCTGAGCCAGGATCAAACTCTCCAACAAAAAATGCAGAAACAAAAGTTTCAACACAAAGCCAGAAAAATAGAACCTGACCAAACAGACATCTGTAGTTATAACGTCGATCTCCCCGTCTCCGAGGCGACCTTTCCAACCTACCAGGCCGGAACAATCCCCGCAAACCGCACCGCTCCGAACCTCCGTGAAGAAGAACAGGAACTCCGCGATGTGCAGGACCGCTACTCTACCCGGCCGACCGGAACGAGTGCAACTCGCCGCCGTGACCGGGCTTTTCACCGCCAGCGCCTGTCGCGCTGACCTGGAATAAGTTACGCACGTCCGTCCGGAAGGTCAAATCGCCTGGTCGATCAAGCGACTGCCGCGCGCCGTGGCGGTACCGAACGGGCGGGCGCGGAACTGTCCTTTCGGCCAGTGGAACCGCCCCGTCGGCCAGTTACCGCAGGTCATGCGGACTCATAGCGTCAGAGCATGAGCACACTGCTGACCGATCGCCTGCTGCGCGATCCCCTGCTGGGCGATCCACTGTCTGCGGGTTCTCGAACCGCGATGATCGTTCGCCGTTTCGGCGACCTCGAGCTGAACGACCGCGCGAACGAGTACCAGCTGTCCGGCCGGCTCCGGTGGCGTCGTTCCGGCGACACCGTCGAGCTGGTCCACTCCTACTCCCCCGCCGACATCAGCGATTCGGTCGTCGTCTCCGAACTGTCCGCATTGGTCGAGCAGGGAGTCATCGCAGGCAGAGACGACTTCGAAGCGGCGGCGGTCAGCCTCATCACCAGCGTCGGCCCCGATCCTCGTGCCTCATGGCGAGCGTTCTATGCCAACTCGGTGGCCGAGCTGCGCTTCGGATCCGTCCCGTTCAGTCCCATCCATCGGCGGGCGCGGTCGCTCATCGACGGCGACTCCGTCCTCGAGGTCGGGTGTTGTTTCGGGTTCTTCGCTCTGCAGTGCGCGGGAGCCGGCCTGAGGGTGACCGCCACCGACATCTGTGCCGGGGCCCTCGAACTGCTCGACGACGCGTCGACGGAGCTCCGCTTACCCGTAGCGACCCGCGTCGGCGACGTTCGCGCCCTGCCGTTCGCGGACGACAGTTTCGACACAGTGACACTTCTGCATCTGTTGGAGCACCTGGAACCGTGCGACGTGCACACAGCGATCGCCGAATCCTGCCGGGTCGCCCGGAGACGCGTCGTGATCGCCGTACCCTACGAGGAGAAGGCGAGCCCGCACTTCGGGCATCTGCGGACGGTCTGCGAAGACGACCTGCGCGACTGGGCGTCTGCGGTGGCAGGGCCGAGTCGGATCTTCGCCGACCACGGCGGGTGGCTCGTGATCGATCCGGAGTAGGTGCGGGGCCGGTCAGATCAGGCCGCGCTTACTGGCCACGTAGACGGCGTCGGTGCGCTTGGTGACGCCGAGTTTGCGGATCACGTTCCGGATGTGGAACTTGACGGTCGATTCCGAGATGAAGAGGGTCCCGCCGATCTGAGCGTTGGACTTGCCGTCGGCGAGGAGCTTCAACACCTGGCGCTCGCGGTCGGTGAGGTCGGCGGCCACGTTGTGCTCCCCCGACACCGTGCGCAGCACGATCGCGGCGCTGCGCGGGTCGAAGGCGCTGCCGCCGGTCGAGACGGTGCGGATGGCGCGGATCAGCTCGGTGGTGTCGACGTCCTTGACGACATAGCCGCGTGCGCCGGCCCTGACCGCGCGCACCACGACGTCGTCGTCGAGGAAGGTCGTGAGCACCAGCGTCGCGACGCGCGGATGGCGGTTGCTGATCTCCCGGATCAGGCGGAGCCCCTCGTACTCGGTCCCCGCCGTCAGCTTGAGATCCACCACGACCACGTCGGGTGCGCAGTGCGCGACTTCTGCCAGTGCGACGTCGAACGAACCCGCCTCCCCCACCACTGCGACGTCGTCGTCCCGATCGAGCAGGGCGCGCAGCCCCTCCCGCAGGAGCGCGTGGTCGTCGACGAGGACGGTGCGGATCGGCCTTCCCGCAGGTGGCGTCGGTGCCGGTGGACGTTGGTTCATCACGTCTCCTTGAGGGCGGCCGCTCCACGTGCGGAGTCGGCATCCAGATACGGCAGAACGGCAGCGATGCGAACCCCGCCGAGGCGTGACCTGCGGATCCGCAGGCTGCCGCCGAGTTCCTCGGCACGTGAGGCCATGTTGGCCAGTCCGCGATGGCGGCTCGCGGCGGGTTCGCCGGCTCGCGCGGCACGCAGAGTTCCACGCAAGGCGTCTGGGTCGCCGTGCCCGTCGTCGTCGACCCACAGCGTGACCTCACGCTCGGCATAACCGAAGGTCACCACGACTTCCGTGGCACCCGAGTGCACCGCGGCGTTGAAGAGCGACTCACCCGCGATGCGGAGAACGCCGTGCTGGACGTCGCCGGGAAGCTCGCGCGGTCGACCGCGAACCGTGACCGACGTCGTCGTCGTGGCCGGCATGTGGAGGGCGCACAGTTCGTCGAGGGTCTCGGCGATGCTCGTCATCGGCGCCCGCGCCTCGGAGAGCGTGTAGATCGCATTCCTCAGCTGTCCCATGGCGTCGCGCGTCAACCGGACGGCCTTGTCGAGGTGCTCGACGGCCGGGCCGGCGACGTCGCCGCGGCAGAGTTCCATCTGCAGTCCCGCCGACAGCACCGACTGTCCGACGGAGTCGTGGAGTTCGCGGGCGATCCGGGAGCGTTCGCCGTTCAGCAGCGCGGTTCGCTGGACCGCGGAGAGTTCCCGCTGGGTGCGAAGCAACTCCGCGTTCCGTTCCGCGAGCTCCTCGGCGCGTCGATTGGCTTCGGCGAACAGGCTCGCGTTCACCATCGCCACTGTGGCCTGACCGGCGAGGATGCGCAGCACCATGAGGTCGGCGGGGTCGACCACGGTGTCGTCCGGGGTCCACGCCGACAGGCCGCCGACGATGCTCCCGTCGAGTTCCACCGGCACGTGGATGTGGTGGTCTCCGACCAGTGGACCACGGAGCATCTCGTCCTCGCCGCGGAGCACGTCGTTGAGTCGGTTGAGCACCGGGTCGGGCAGGTCGGCCGGAGGCTGCGCGACGCTGGCGCCCTCGAACGCCATGATCTGGCCGTCGCCGGACGCGATGAGGTGACGCGGTCCGGTCTGCCCCAGGTGACCGTCGGCGAGTGCGAACAGCACCCACTCCGCGCCGAGGTGATCGCGGACCGTCTCGACCACCGCGATCACCAGGGCCTCCGGCCCGGACGCCGTCTGGACGAGTGCCTTCGAGATCCCCTCCAGCGCGGTCATCACCCGGCTCAGACGTGCGGTGGTCCCGCGGAACTCCGCGTAGTGGCCACCCTTGACAGTCCGCAGACCGACCAGTCGCGCGAGATCCGGCTCCGACGCGGCCACGACTAGAGCGCCTGTCGGTAGAGGTCCAGGATCCCGGACTCCTCCGGGCGGCGCGGATTGGTGATCATGCAGGAATCGGCCAGCGCATGCCGGGTCAGCAGATCCAGGTCGTCGGACCGGACACCCAGCGGGGTCAGCGTCTCCGGCATGCCGACCCGGTTCGCCAACCGTGCGACGGCGTCGGCGAGACGGTCCGCGACGGACTGCGGATCACCCGAGCTCTCGATCCCGACGGCCTCGGCGAGGCTCACGAAGTCGTCGGCGCACACGGTGGCGTTGTACCGGATGACGTGCGGCAGCAGCACCGAGTTGATGGTGCCGTGCGGTGCGTCGCAGTGACCGCCGACCGGGTGACTCATCGCGTGCGCCGCCCCGAGGATCGCGTTGGTGAACGCCATCCCCGCCCGGAGCGACGCCAGTGCCATCTCCTCCCCCGCGGCGCGGTCGGCCGGGTCGTCGACGAGTCGCTCCAGGTTGTTCCAGACCCCGGTCAGCGACTCCAGCGCCAGCGAGTCCGTCAGTCGCCCGTGGGCGAGTGACACGTAGGCCTCCACGCAGTGCGTCAGGGTGTCCATCCCCGCCTGGGCGGTCACCTCGGCCGGCGCCGTGGTCAGCAGGGTCGGATCGATGACGGTGACGTTCGGGACCAGGGTGCGTCCGATGATGGTGATCTTGGTGCGCCGGTCGGGATCGTTGATGATGCAGAACTGGGAGACGTCCGCGCCCGAGCCCGCCGTGGTCGGGATGGCGACGAGTGGTGGCAGCGGCCGTCGGACGCGGTCGATGCCCTCGTACTCCAGGATCAGCCCGCCGTTGGACGCGAGCACCGCGACGCCCTTCGCGGTGTCGATCACCGACCCGCCGCCGAGCGCGAGCAGTCCGTCGGCGCCGTGTGCGCGGTACGCCGCGAATCCGTCGGTCACCTCCCCCGCTCGCGGGTTCGGCGTCACGTCGACGTACGACGCGGGTTCCAGCCCCTCGGCGCGCAGGTCGTCGAGGAGCTGCCCGTACCACGGAGTGGCCTGCAGACGGCGGTCCGAGACCACCAGCGGCCTCCTGACACCGAGGCCGGCGGCAGCCGCCACCGCCTCCGGGAACGACCCCGGACCGACGACGATCTCCGGGGTGTGGAACTTCGCGACGCGATTGGTGGCCGGCCGTGGACCGCCGTCGCGACTCACGCCCATCCCGATCACTGCGGGTCCGCTCACTCCATCACCTCCACTGCTCTCAGCGACGGTACCGGTTCTCATCGCAGTGCCGCGCCGAGTTCGTCGCACCGCAGGAGGATCTCGGCGCCGTCGCGCGCACTGACCACACCGGCGCAGTGGTCCGCGTATTCGTCGAGCGCACAACCGGTTTGGCCCCAGTAGCGGGACGGCTCCGGCGTCAGCCACGCGACCCGGTACGCCCGACGGGCCAGGTCGGCGAACAGGTCGACGCGGGGGTCGAACGCATTGCTGCGGGCGTCGCCGACCACCAGCACGCTGGTCCGCCGTGAGACGAGGTCTCCGAAGCTCGCCAGGGTCTCGGTCCACACCCGCCCGTAGTCGCTGGTGGCCGCGAGGTCGAGGCCGTCAGCGGCCAGGACGGACGCCAGTGCGTCGCCCGACGTCGACGACCGCAACGCGGTGGTGACCAGAACCGGTCGGTCGACGAAGGCGATCACCTCGCACCGATCGCCGAAGCGGTGCAGCGTCTGCGCCAGACGCAGGATGAAGCCGGCGACGGGCCGGACCGACAGCGAGACGTCGACCATCACCAGCAGTCGTACCGGCCCGGGCACGGACCGCCGACGCCACAGGTGGACGGGGACACCGTCGGTCGCCACCGCCGCGCGCATCGTGGACCGCAGGTCCAGGCGGCCGGTGTCGGTCTCCCTCGGCACCCGACGCGGCGCACCGCGCATCCGCTGCACCAGCCGGTGGCAGGCACGGTCGATGTCCGCCTGATCGCGATGCGCCCCGGCGTCCTCGGTGTCGCCGCCGGGTCCCGGCGCGGCCGTCTCGAGCCGCTGTGACAGCGCGTCGACGAACCGCGACAGCGCGGCCTGCAGTGCCTGGCGCTGCGACTGGTCGAGCGCCGCGGTGTCGTCGACTCCCTCGGCCTCGTACGCCCGTCTGCCGTCGGTCGCGCCGAGCGCGCGGAGCAGGCTCGCCGCGTCGGCCAGCGACAGCGAGCCGCTCTCGACGCGTGCGCCGGTGCCGACCAGTTCCCCGACCTCCGCGGCCGCCGCGTGATCGACGTCGATGGTGTACGTCGCGCCGCTGCTCACGGGCGACGACTCGGTCGCGACCTGAAGTTCCTCCGCGCCGGAGGACACCGAGAAGTCGTCGTCCTCCCGGTGCGAGCTCTCCCCGGTCCGCTCGGTCGCGTCAGGGTCGTCGATCATCAGGTCGCCGATCTCCGAGGTGTGCTCATCGGCGCCGATCATCCGTCCGGCGCCGGCGAAGTCGTCGTCCCAGTCGACGTCGTCGGGGAGATCGTTGACGACGGTCCGGACCGCGGCCGCTCCCCGCTCGTCGGCGGGCGGTTCGGCGAGGCCGAAGTAGACGTCGAAGGCCAGGTCGAACAACGGCTGCTCGTGCCCGTACTTGACGCCGACGCACCGCAGCCCCGACCTGAGGCGATCGAGATCGTCGGCGCCCATGATCGCCATGACGCGTCGGATCTCGATCACCTCGGCGGGTGAGGCCGGGACGCCGAACGCGCGGAGTGCACCGCCGAAGGCGACGGCGAGTCCGTCGAGGACGCTCATCGTCGGGCTCCGGCTCCCGCCCGGCTCCGTGCCGCGCCGAACGCCGACGCCGTCGAGGTTCCGGCGCCCGCGGTGCTCGACGACCGCGCCGCCGCGGTCGGCGCGAGCGAGCGTCGCACCTGGTCGAGGTCGGTGCCGAACTTCACCAGCAACGACATGAGCGCGCCGTCCGCGGTCAGATCGACGGGCGCGTCGCCGCCGGCGTCCTGCCGGGTGAGCAGGGATGCGGCTCGTGCGGCGTCGATGACTTCGGCGATCGACGGACTCTTCCGCAGCGGCAGCTCGCGCAGTCGGCGGGCCAGGTCGACGACGTCGGCGATCACCGACGGCTCCACGTCGGGAGCCCGCACCGCGACGATCTGCTCCTCCCGTTCGACGGTCGGATAGTCCACCTGGAAGTGGAGGCAGCGACGCTTCAGTGCAGGTGAGAGCTCCCTGGTGTCGTTGGAGGTGAGGATGACCCACGGGACCGACCGGGCGGTGAAGGTCCCCAGTTCGGGAACCGTCACCTGGCGTTCGGCGAGGACTTCCAGCATCACCGCCTCCATGGCCTCGTCGGTGCGGTCGATCTCGTCGACGAGAAGCACCGTCGGAGCGGTCGAGACGATTGCTGCGAGGAGCGGGCGCGGCACCAGGAAGTCCTCGGTGTACACACCGACATCCGTCCGGGCGAGTGCCGCGGACGCCGCCGACAGCGTCTCGTGTCCCGAGAGCTCGTCACTGATCCGATCGCGCAGCATCTGCACGTGCAGCAGCTGTCGGGCGTAATCCCATTCGTAGAGTGCCCGGGCGTCGTCGAGCCCCTCGTAGCACTGCAACCGGATCAGCTCGCGACCGGACGCGGCCGCCAACGCCTTGGCCAGTTCGGTCTTGCCGACGCCCGCAGGCCCCTCCAGCAGCAGCGGTCGTTCCAGAAGGGTCGCCAGGTGGAGCACCACGGCGAGGTCCGGCGCGATCAGATAGCCCTCGTTCGCCAGCGCGTCGGCGAGGTCGTCGACGGTGTCGAATCCGTTCTTCTCCGTTGCCACGGAGGTGCCTGCGAGTGCGTCGGTCATCGGTATCAGTAGCTTCCGGTCATGGCGTGACGGATCATCGGCAGCTGCGATTCGACGGTGCACTCGCGCGGGTTCGCCGGCGTGCACCAGTCCGCCATCATGTGCTCGGAGATGGTGCGGACCATCTCGTCGGACGTGTCGACGCTGTCGCCGCGACCGGCGTACTTCTCGGTGCCCATCCGGTTCTTCTGATAGGTGTCCGGGTGCACCGAGCCGAAGTTGTCGGGGATCCCGAGGTCCTTCGACAGGCGGATGGCGGCGTCGACGGCGGCGTCGGCCGCCTGCACCGTTGTCATGTTGCGGGTGTCGACGCCCATCAGCGGTGCCATCTCGGCGAACCGTTCGTAGCGGGCGGGCAGGTTGTACTCCCAGACGCGCGGCAGGGCGATCGCGTTGTTGAGGCCGTGGTGCAGGTCGAAGTAGGCGCTGATGGCGTGTGACATCGAGTGGATCTGACCGAGGCCGCCCGAGTTGAACGCCTGCGCGGCGATGTACTGCGCGTGCATCATGCCGGTTCGCGCCTCGAGGTTGTGCGGGTCGTAGACGGCGGTCGGCAGGTGCTTCGCGATCAACTCGATCGCGTATTTGGCATTGCCGAGCGACGGCGCGAAGTCCAGCCGGGACACCCACGGCTCACTCGCGTGCGCCAGGACGTCGAAGCCGCAGTAGGCGGTGAACTCCTGCGGGCACGAGTAGTACAGCAGCGGATCGTCCATCGCGAGGTCGACGAGGCAGGTGTCGTCGAAGGCGACCCACTTGTGCGGGTTGTCCATGTCGGACGTGTCGGTGATGACGTAGGCCCACGAGGTCTCCGAGCCCGTGCCCGCCGTCGTCGAGACTGCGATGTGCTTAGGGTTCTCCTTGTTGGTGGCCTTCGAGAAGCCCTCGAACTCGTTGATGTTGCGGCCGTCGTGCGCGATCACCATGCGCGCGCCCTTGGCCGCGTCGTGGCTGGATCCGCCGCCGACGGAGATGATGCCGTCGCACTTCTCCGACTGGTAGCGCGCCGCGGCGTCCATCGCGTTGGTGTCCTTGGGGTTGGACTGCACCTCGTCGAAGAGGACGACGTCCACACCCTGGTACTCGATCTTGCCGGTCAGCTCCTCGATGATCCCCGAACCGCGCAGGCCCGTCGTCATCAGCAGCACGCGCGTCATGCCGAGTTCCTTGGCCTCGACGCCCAGCATGTCGTGCGCGCCGACACCGAGCTTCGCCTTCGGGAACGGGTGGAACTCCTTGATCGGGAAGTCCCAGATCTGATTCAGCTCGATGGCCATGGGGTGAACTCCTTCGGTGAGGTGCGCGGCGCACTCGGCGCTGCTTGACTGTCCTCACCAGCGTGTTCCCCGTCACAGGGCCCCGACAAGAGTCCCTGACCCGGTGGGATCAGGTTGGGCCCGAGAGTTCAGTGCGGGGACCTGTCCCTTCGGTCAGGTCTACGGAATTGCGTCCGCCGGTTCCGTCCGCGGGATCAGTCGACCGGCGCGTCGGTCACGCGCTCGATACGACCGCCGAGGGCCGTCAGCTGCTCCTCGAAGTTCGGGTAGCCGCGGTCGATGTGCTCGACGTCGTGGACCTCGGTCACTCCGTCGGCCACCAGACCCGCCAGAACCAGTCCGACGCCTGCGCGGATGTCCGACGACCAGACGGGAGCGCTGGAGAGCTTCTCGACGCCGCGGATCACCGCGTGGTGGCCGTCGGTCCGTGCGTCGGCGCCCAACCGCACCATCTCCTCGACGAACCGGAATCGGGCCTCGAAGACGTTCTCGGTGATCATCGACATGCCCTCGGAGACGGTCGCGAGACCGATCGCCATCGGCTGCATGTCGGTCGGATAGCCGGGGTACGGCAGGGTCGCGGTGTTCACAGCCACCGGTCGTCCCTCTTGAACCACGCGGAAGCCGTCGTCGAACCGCTCCACGTCCGCGCCGGCGTCCTCGAGCTTCTTCAGCACCAGGCGCAAGTGGTCGGGGTCCACGCCACGGACCCGGATGTCGCCCTGCGTCATCGCGGCCGCCACACCCCAGGTTCCGGCGACGATGCGGTCGCCGACCACGTGGTGTCGAGTCGGCGTGAGGTCGGTGACGCCGTCGACGGTCAACGTCGGCGAGCCGACGCCGTCGATCCGCGCCCCCATCTGGATCAGCATCTCGCACAGGTCGATGATCTCCGGCTCGCGCGCCGCATTGTCGATCGTGGTCACACCGTCTGCCAGGACTGCCGCCATCAGGATGTTCTCGGTGGCACCCACCGAGGGGAACTCGAGGGCGATGGCCGCGCCGGTCAGGGTCTCCGCCGACGCGACGACACAGCCGTGTTCGATGGTGCTCTGCGCACCGAGGGCGCGAAGGCCCGCCTGGTGCATGTCGAGCGGCCGCGAGCCGATCGCGTCGCCGCCGGGCAGAGCGACCACCGCACGACGACGGCGGGCCATCAGCGGGCCGAGCACGCACACGGACGCCCGGAACTGCTTCACGGCGTCGAAGTCCGCGTGGAAGTCGGGTTCGGCGGGCACGTCGATCGTCACGACGTCGCCGTCGATCTCGACTTCGGCACCCAGGCCGCGCAAGACCTTGGCCATCAGTGGGACGTCGGCGATCTGCGGCGCGTTGGTCAGCACCGTACGACCTTCGGCCAGCAGCGCGGCGGCCATCAGCTTCAGAACGCTGTTCTTGGCGCCGTCGACGAAGACCTCGCCGACCAGTCGCGCCCCACCCGTAACCAAGTAGCGATCACTCACGCCCATCACCTTATCCGTGTCGAGTAACTTAGGCAGACATGGCAGTCCATATCACTCGCGTTTACACCCGCACCGGAGACGACGGGAGCACGGGCCTCTCCGACTTCTCGCGCGTCTCGAAAACCGACGCTCGCGTCGCCGCCTACGCCGACTGCGACGAGGCCAACGCGGCCATCGGTCTCGCGTTGACCGTCGGTGGTGAGGTCCCCGACGACATCGCGGCCGTGCTCACCACCGTTCAGAACGATCTGTTCGACGCCGGGGCCGATCTGGCGATGCCGATCGTCGAGGACCCCAAGTACCCGCCGCTGCGTATCCAGCCCGCCTACATCGACGCGCTGGAGACCTGGTGCGACGCCTTCGGCGAGGAGATCGCGCCCCTCGACTCGTTCATCCTGCCGGGCGGCACTCCCCTGTCCGCGTTCCTGCACCAGGCGCGCACCGTGGTCCGGCGGGCCGAGCGCAGCGCTTGGGCGGCGATCAACGAGAATCCCGACAACACCGAGGTGCTGCCGGCCAAGTATCTGAATCGCCTGTCGGATCTGCTGTTCATCCTCGCCCGCGTCGCGAACGTCCGCGCGGGCGGCAGCGATGTGAAGTGGGTGCCGGGCGGCGAACGTCAGCGGCCCGAGCAGCCGCCCTTCACGCAGTAGGGACCGTGCTCACGCGGCGGGTCGGCGGCGCGCCCGCCGCGGCTGCCGTGCCTCGATCCAGGACTGGAACGCGGTGTGCACCTCGGGGCTCATCCCCATCTCGTACCGACCGCCCTTGCCCGACCGCCCGATCGCCAATTCGATGACGGAGTCCTCGGGCTCCATGATCTCCAGCTCGGTTCCGACCGGTGCCCGTCGACCGACGATCTCGATCCGACGGCGCGACAGACTCACCGTGGGGCCGGGGCGCAGTGAACTGAGCCGGTAATACGCCAGGGCGTCCTCACCGTAATGCACGGCACCGTGGCGCCAGCCGTGGTCGGCTTCCGCGGGCAGCGCGCGCAGCAGCACCGGGGTGCCCGCGCGCTTCACCTCCATGAGTCGGTACATGACACCGGCCGCGATCAGAATCGCCGCGATCACGACCGCGACGATCATCCATACCCACATCGGCAATCCGATCAACCTCCTCACAAGCAGGTATACACCACCGCACCTGGCCTCCTCCTGAGACGAGGCCCGGGGGTGATCGAACAGACGACAAGAGCCGCCCTGCTCAGCAGGACGGCTCTCGTCGTCTTCATCAGATCTCTGCGTCGATCAGTCGCAGTGCCTGCGTCAGCTCACAGCTTCCACTGCGCGGACGCGGGACTTGGCGTGCAGGTAGTCGTCGCTACCGGGCTCGGCCGACTCAAGGACGGCGCGCTCTGCGGCGACGTCGATCTCCGAGGCGAACTGCGCGGCCTCGGCGAGCACCGTGATGGATTCGCCGGTGACGGACAGGAAGCCGCCCTGCACCGCGAACGCCGTCTGGTTGCCCGACGCCTCCGTCACCTTCACGAAGCCGCCGGGGGCGAGCTCGGCCAGCAACGGAGAATGGCCCGCGAGGATGCCGAGTTCACCCACCGTCGTCTGCGCGACGATGAAGGTGGCGTCTCCCGAGTACAGCTCGGAGTCCGGCGAGACGACCTCGAGTCGGAAAGTCTTGTCAGCCATGAGCAGCGACTACTTTCCGGCGATCTTCTTGGCAGCGGCCTCGACGTCGTCGAGTCCGCCGCAGCTGTTGAACGCCTGCTCGGGCAGGTGATCGAACTCGCCCTTGCACACGCGGTCGAAGGCGTCGATGGTCTCCGACAGCGGAACGACCGAACCGACCTGGCCGGTGAACTTCTCGGCGACCAGGAAGTTCTGGCCGAGGAACTTCTGCAGACGACGGGCCCGGTTGACCGTGACCTTGTCCTCTTCGGAGAGCTCGTCCATACCGAGGATGGCGATGATGTCCTGCAGTTCCTTGTACTTCTGCAGGATGCGCTTGACCTCGTTGGCGACGCGGAAGTGCTCGTCGCCGACGATCGAGGCCTCGAGGATGCGCGAGGTCGAGGTCAGCGGATCCACGGCCGGGTAGATGCCCAGCTGCGAGATCGGGCGCGAGAGCTCCGTGGTGGCGTCCAGGTGGGCGAAGGTGGTCGCCGGCGCCGGGTCCGTGTAGTCGTCGGCGGGGACGTAGATCGCCTGCAGCGAGGTGATCGAGCGGCCCTTGGTCGACGTGATGCGCTCCTGGAGCTCACCCATCTCGTCCGCCAGCGTCGGCTGGTAACCCACGGCCGAAGGCATGCGACCCAGCAGGGTCGAGACCTCGGAGCCGGCCTGGGTGAAGCGGAAGATGTTGTCGATGAAGAGCAGCACGTCCTGGTGCTGAACGTCACGGAAGTACTCGGCCATGGTCAGGGCCGAGAGAGCGACGCGCATACGCGTGCCCGGCGGCTCGTCCATCTGGCCGAACACCAACGCGGTGTCCTGGAGAACGCCCATCTCCTCCATCTCGAGGTGGAGGTCGGTGCCCTCACGGGTGCGCTCACCGACGCCGGCGAACACCGAGGTGCCGGAGAACTCGCGAGCGATACGGGTGATCATCTCCTGGATCAGCACGGTCTTGCCGACACCGGCACCACCGAACAGACCGATCTTGCCGCCCTTGACGTACGGGGTCAGCAGGTCGATGACCTTGATGCCGGTCTCGAGGATCTCGGTCTTGCCCTCGAGCTGATCGAAGGCCGGGGGCTTGCGGTGGATGCCCCACTGCTCGCCGTCGCGACCGGTGCCCGGTGCGTCCAGGCAGTCGCCCAGAGCGTTGAAGACGTGACCCTTGACGACGTCGCCGACGGGAACCGAGATCGGCTTGCCGGTGTCGACGACGGCCGCGCCGCGGACCAGGCCGTCGGTGGGCTGCATCGAGACGGTGCGGACCACGTTGTCGCCCAGGTGCTGGGCGACCTCGAGGGTCAGCGTCTTGGCGACCGACGGGAGGGTGATCTCCGCGTGGAGGGCGTTGAACAGGGCGGGGATGGCGCCGCGGGGGAACTCGACATCGACGACGGGGCCGATCACCCGGGCGACACGACCGGCGGTGGCCGAAGCGGCTCCCGCACTCGTGTCAGTGACTGCTGCAGTCATTGATTACTTCACTTTCCTTCAGGTGTGTCTTGTGTCGCGATCAGTTCGCCAGCGCCTCGACGCCGCCGACGATCTCGCTGATTTCCTGGGTGATCTGCGCCTGACGGGCCGCGTTGGCCTGACGGGACAGGGTCTTCTCGAGCTCGGTGGCGTTGTCGGTGGCCGCCTTCATGGCGGTGCGACGTGCCGCGTGCTCCGATGCCGACGACTCCAGCAACGCAGCGAAGATGCGCGAGGCGACGTACTTGGGCAGCAGGGCGTCGAGCAGTTCCTTGGCCTCGGGCTCGAACTCGACCTCCGGGCCGACGACCGCGTTCGCGTCGTCCTCGAGGATGTCGTCCCCCATCTTCAGCTGCTCGACCTCGAACTCGACGTCGATCGGCGCCATGCGGCGGACGACCGGCTTCTGGGTCAGCATCGAGACGAAGCGCGTGTACACGACGTGAAGCTCGTCCACGCCCTCGATGTCGGCCTGCTCTCCGTGGGCGCCGGGAAGCGGAACGCGCTCCCCCGAACCCGCGAGGAAGGAGTCCACCAGGTGGCGGACCGCTTCGGCGCTGTCGGAGAACTTCGGCTGCTGCGAGAAGCCCGACCAGTTCGCTGCGACCGGACGATCGCGGAAGGTGTAGTAACCGAAGCCCTTGCGGCCCATCACGTACACCACCGGCTCCTTGCCCTCGCTGCGCAGCAGCGAAAGCAGTTCCTCGGTCTCCTTCAGCACGTTCGAGTTGTAGCCGCCGCACTGTCCGCTGTCGCTGGTGACGACCAGGACGGCGGCGCGACGGCGCGTCTCGCGCTCGACCAGCAGGGGGCTGTCGAGCGACGTCGAGGCGTTGGCCAGCGTCGTGACGACCCGGGTGATCTCCTTGGCGTAGGGGCGGGCGGCAGCCACGCGTCCCTGTGCCTTGGTGATCCGCGAGGTCGCGATCAGCTCTTGCGCTTTCGTGATCTTCTTCGTCGACTGAATCGACTTGATCCGCGAGCGCAGCTCCCGAATGGTTGCCATGTTACTTCTGCTTCTTGGTCACTTTGAGGGTCTCCGACTCGACGTCCTCAGCGGCCAGGGGGTCGGCTTCGACCTCGACGACACGCGTGCCGTCCGAGGCGATGAAGCCGGCCTTGAAGTTGTTGGTCGCGGTCGCCAGAGCGGCCTTGTCCTCGGCGGTCAGCTTCTTGCCGCCCGCGATGTTGCTGTACACGCCCTTGGCGGTGTGGTGCAGATCGCCGAGCAGCTCGGCCTCGAAGCGGCGGATGTCCGCGACCGGCACCGAGTCCATGAAGCCTTCGCCGCACAGGTACAGCGAGACGATCTGGTCTTCGACGGCGGCCGGGCTGTACTGGTCCTGCTTGAGCAGCTCCACCCAGCGGGCACCGCGCTCGAGCTGTGCCTTCGACGCGGCGTCGAGGTCCGAGGCGAAGGCCGAGAAGGCCTCCAGCTCACGGAACTGCGCGAGCTCCAGACGCAGCGAACCGGAGACGTCCTTGAGACCCTTGGTCTGGGCGGCGCCACCGACGCGCGACACCGAGATGCCGACGTTGATCGCGGGGCGGACGCCCTTGTTGAACAGGTCCGACTCCAGGAAGACCTGGCCGTCGGTGATCGAGATGACGTTGGTCGGGATGAACGCCGAGACGTCGTTGGCCTTGGTCTCGATGATCGGCAGGGCGGTCATCGAACCGCCGCCGAGGGCGTCGGACAGCTTGGCCGAACGCTCCAGCAGACGCGAGTGCAGGTAGAAGACGTCGCCGGGGTAAGCCTCGCGGCCCGGCGGGCGGCGCAGCAGCAGCGAGATGGCGCGGTAGGCCTCAGCCTGCTTCGACAGGTCGTCGAACACGATGAGGACGTGCTTGCCCTGGTACATCCAGTGCTGGCCGAGGGCCGAGCCGGTGTACGGGGCCAGCCACTTGAAGCCGGCGGAGTCGGACGCGGGAGCCGCGACGATGGTGGTGTACTCCATCGCGCCGGCCTCTTCCAGAGCCGACTTGACGCCGGCGATGGTCGAACCCTTCTGACCGACGGCGACGTAGATGCAGCGGACCTGCTTCTCCGGATCGCCGGTCGCCCAGTTGTCCTTCTGGTTCAGGATGGCGTCGATGCAGACCGCGGTCTTGCCGGTCTTGCGGTCGCCGATGATCAGCTGGCGCTGGCCGCGGCCGATGGCGGTCATGGCGTCGATGGCCTTGATGCCGGTGGCGAGGGACTCCTCGACGGGCTGACGCTCGAGGACCGAGGCCGCCTGCAGCTCGAGGACGCGGTCGCCCTCCGAGTCGATGGCGCCGAGGCCGTCGATCGGGGCGCCCAGCGGGTCGATGACGCGGCCGAGGAACTTGTCGCCGACCGGGACCGACAGCACGTTGCCGGTGCGCTTGACTTCCTGGCCCTCTTCGATGTTCTCCGAGTCGCCCAGGATGACGGCGCCGACCTCGTCCAGGTCGAGGTTCAGTGCGACGCCGCGGATGCCGCCGGGGAACTCCAGCAGCTCGTTGGCCATTGCACCGGGAAGGCCGGCGACGTGCGCGATGCCGTCACCGGTGTCGGTGACGGTGCCGATCTCTTCGCGCGCGGCCTGGCTGCCCACGTCTTGGGTGTAACTTGCGATCGCGCTCCGAATTTCATCGGAGGAGATGGTCAACTCCGCCATGTTCCTGCTCTTCCTGGCTTTCTGGTTCTTCGGTCTTTGGGAATCGTTCCGGCCGAGGAGTCGGCCAGATTCTTATGTACTGCTGAAGATGGTGGGTGGCTACCGGAGGCCGCGACGCAGCGTCGCGATCTTACCCGCAATGCTGCCGTCGATGCGCTCGTCACCGACACGGACCACAACGCCGCCGAGGAGCTCGGGGTCGATGTCGACGTGCAGGGTGACCGGGGCCGCGTAGATCTCCGAGAGCTGCGAGGCGAGCTTGCTTCGCTGCTCGCTCGACAGTTCGCCCGCGCTGGTGACGTAGGCGACCTTGCGGCCGTTGCTGGCTGCTGCCAGCTGCGACAGCTCGTCGATCGCATCGCCGGGGAGCTCGGCCGAGGTGGCGACCGCGTCCACGGCCAGCCGCTCGGTGATCGCGTCCACCTTGCCGTCGATCAGCGTGCGCAGGAGCGCGGTGCGATCGGCGGTGCTGCGGCTGCGATCCGAGAGCGCCTGCTCCAGGGCGTTGTCGCCCTTGATGACACGGGCCAGACGGAACAGCTCGTCTTCGACGGTGTCCGCCTTGTCGCCGGCCTTGGCCGCCAGCAGCAGGGCTTCGCGACCCAGCTGACGAAGACCCGAGACCAGCTCGGCATCGCTCGACCAGGACCGTGCCGCCGTCGAGGCGACGATGGTCCGCGTAGCGTCCGCGACCTTGCCCTGCAGAACCTTGTCCGCGAAGGCGGCCCGATGATCGGGCGCCGTCGCCGAGTCGGCCAGCGTGATGCGCAGCGTGCGGTCGGCGCCGACGGTGTCGGCCACCGTCAGCAGTTCGGTTCCGACGGTCGTCGCATCGGCTCCACGAAGGATGGTTTCCAGCTCGACGCGGGCCCCATCGAGGGCTTCACGGCTTGACGCTGCGTACATCTAGCTAACTTCCTTGTCTGGCGAGATCAGCAGTGTGCGCTCGCCTGGGTGTCGGCCGGCCTCGGATGTGGCGGCGCGACGGGTGGGAGTGACTCCTGCCCGATCGCTGACCCGCTCCATCCTCGCGTCCATCGATTTACTTCGCGGTCTCGTTCGACACACCGTCGAGCTCGGCGAGGAACCGGTTGACGGTGCCCTCCTGCTTGACGTTGTCCGACAGGGACTCACCGACCAGCTTCTCAGCCAGGTCGACCGACAGCTTGCCGAGATCGCCGCGCAGTTCGGAGACGACCTGCTGACGCTGCGCGTCGAGCTGGGCGTTGCCGTTGGCGATGATCCGATCGCTCTCGCTCGTGGCCTGAGCCTTCATGTCCGAGACGATCTGCGCACCCTGGGTGCGGGCCTCGTCACGGATGGCTGCCGCTTCCTCACGTGCACCGGCCAGCTGCTCGCGGTACGCCGCCAGCTGCTGTGCCGCCTCGGCCTGAGCGGCCTCGGCGCGGGCGATACCGCCCTCGATCGTGTCGCGACGCTCGTCGAGTGCCTTGCGGTACATCGGGATGACGTACTTCCAGAAGACGAAGAGGACGACGAGGAAGGCGACCAGCGACCACCAGATGTCGTACAGCGGCGGGATGAGCGGATTGTCCGCCGGGTTCGCCGCGAGAATCTGTTCGTTGATCATTGCTGTCGTCTCTCGATCAGAAGATGAAGCCGGCGACGATACCGATCAGCGCCAGTGCCTCAGAGAGTGCGATGCCCAGGAACATGGTGGCGCGGATCTGGCCGGCCAGCTCGGGCTGACGGGCGATGCCCTCGATGGCCTTGCCGGCGACGATGCCGACGCCGATGCCGGGGCCGATGGCTGCGAGGCCGTAACCGATGGCACCGAAGCCGGAGCCTTCGATGGTGTTGTCGGCAGCGAGGGTCTGGGCGATGAAGCTCATCTTGCGATTCCCTTTCTTGGTGGCTCCCCGCCCGGTCGGACGAGTGAGTCAGTTTGTGTCGGTCCCGCGTCGGTGCAGGTCCGAAGACTTGTTTGGTTGATCAGTGGTCGTCTAGTGCGACGCGGCGTGGATCGACTTGTCGATGTAGACCGCGGTCAGCAGCGCGAAGATGTAGGCCTGCAGCGCGATGACCAGCAGCTCGAAGAAGGTGAAGCCGACGGCCGCGAGCAGCGAGCCCACACCGGCGACGGTCCAGATCCCGCTCTGCTCGATGATGAAGTACTGGGTGGCGCCGAAGAACAGGGCCAGCATCATGTGACCGGACAGCATGTTGGCCATGAGTCGAACGGTCAGGGTGAAGGGCTGAAGGATGAAGGTCGAGGCGAACTCGATCGGGATCAGCAGGAAGTGGATCGGCAGCGGCACGCCCGGGAGAACCGTGGTGGCCTTGATGTAGCCGAAGAAGCCGTACTTGGAGATGCCGACCCAGCAGTAGGTCACGTAGGCGACGAGGGCCATGACCAGCGGCATGCCGATGCGGGCGTTGGTCGAGATGTTCAGGACCGGAATGATCGACGTGATGTTCAGCATGATCGTGGCGAAGAAGATCGACGCGATCAGCGGGAGGTACTTGCGCCCCTCCTCCTTGCCGAGGATCTCTTCGCTGATGTTGATCCGCACCCAGTCGAGCATGCTCTCACCGATGTTCTGGAGCTTGCCCGGAATCACCTTGGGGTTGCGCAGCGCGAGTGCGAAGAAGAGTGCGACGAGCACTGCGACGACGAGGCGGATCAGCATGAGGCGGTCCATGCCCCACCACGCCGAGTCCTCCTGCGTTCCACCGAACAGCATCGTTGGGAAGAAGTCATCGATCTTCGGCGCGTGTTCGAAGGATCCTTCGGCGAGGATGGCGTTCAGCGTTCTCTCCCGTTCTCGGCTCCGCTCAGCCTCCCGGCCTACGGATTCCATCGGTCATTCCGCGAGGTGCTCGACGGCAGTTGAACTGCTTGTCGTTGCATCGACCCGCGGGAGCAGACTAGCAAGTCAGAAGCGTCTGCGACCAATCAGGGCCGCGTTTTCTTTCCGTGTTCGCACCTGCACGGTGTCTACTATCGCCTGTAGTAGCAGGTCAGGACACCCTTGGTGAGCCTGCTCACATCATTTGCGGTCGTTCGACTCTGGCGCAACGTAGACCTGACGCGTGGTCAGCACACCCCACAGTTCACTGCCGAGCACCAGGACGATGGCACCGATCAACATGCTGACCAGTGCACCCTTGTGATAGAAGGTCATGTCCTTCAGCACCGCTGTCACCGCGATGACGATGATGACCTTCACCAGGTAGCCGCCCATCAGCGCGCCCATCACCACCGTGGGCGAGGCCTTCGCGGTCAGCAGGATGGTGATGACGGTGATCAGGATGAAGCCGCCGCCGATCGCGGCGCCGATCAGCACGCCCCACAGTCCCGGCTCCCCCTTCCACGGCCACCAGATCAGCAGTCCGGCGACGAGAAGGATCCCGAGTCCTCGAACGCCGTACTTCAGGCCGGCGCGCAGCGGGGCCGCCGGGTCGGTGGCCTCGTCGATCGCCTCGAGGTCCACGTCAGCGGCAGCCGGGTCGGCGGCCGGCTCGTCGGCGGCGGGGGTCAGTTCGTTCTCGTCATTGGTCGACACGAGATATCAGGTTAGCGACGGAGCACGCTATCGGGCCAACCGGCGACGGATGCGCGGGGCGAAGGTCGCCACCAGGGCCACCAGGAGGCCGACGGCACCCACCGGCAGGACCACGGTGATCGGGAACAGCGTCCCGAGGGCCACCGTGAACGCCAGGACGCCCACCCACAGGTAGATGAGCAGGGCGACACGGCGCTGCGAGTGCCCCAGTTCCAGCAGCCGATGGTGCAGATGCATCTTGTCCGGGGTGTAGAAGCCGACACCCGCGCGGGTGCGACGGATCACCGCCATGATCATGTCGAGCATCGGGATGAACATGACCGCCGCGACCAGGATCAGCGGCGACAGCAGGGTGAACATGTCGGCCGGACCGTACGCGCTGCGGGCCACGCGGCCCGACGCACTCGTCGACGCCGCGGCGAGCATCAGGCCGATCAGCATGGCTCCGGAGTCGCCCATGAAGATCCGGGCGGGCGAGAAGTTGTGCGGCAGGAAGCCCGCGCAGGCGCCGGCCAGCGCGGCGGTGATCAGTGCGGGTGGGTAGTAGCTGACGTCGCCGCCCTGATCGTGCAGCAGGCCCAGCGAGAACAGGCAGATCGCGACGGCGGCGATGAGGCCGAGCCCGGCGGCCAGGCCGTCGAGCCCGTCGACGAAGTTGATGGCGTTGATGGTGGTGACCGTGATCGCGACGGTCAGCAGGCCTGCCTGCAGCGGATCGAGCACCACGGTGCCGATGTCGGCGAACGGCACGTACAGCAGGTACCAGCTGACGCCCATGATGACGAGGACGCCCGCGGCGGTCAGCTGGCCGACGAACTTCGTGAGGGCGTCCAGACCCCAGCGGTCGTCGACGATGCCGACCAGCACGATCACCAGACCCGCGGTGATGACCGCCAGCATGTCGTGCGTGTAGGAGAACCCGCGGTTCAGCGCCGGGAGCTGCGCGGCGAGACCGATCGCGCAGACGAAGCCGATGTACATTCCGACGCCGCCGAGACGGGGTGTCGGGATCACGTGGACGTCCCGCTGCCGCGGCACGGCGACCGCGCCGAACCGGACCGCGGACACCCGGACGAGGCCGGTGATGAAGTAGGTGATGCCTGCGGCGGCCAGACCGACCAGCGCCAACTCACGCAGCGGCACTCCGGCTCCGCCACTGGAGGACTCCAGCGCGTAACCCAGCACCGCTACCTCTCCCCTGTCGGCCCGTCGCCGCCGATCGCAGCCACGTCCCGAGCGATCGCCTCGTGGCGAGCGGGGTCGTCGGTGGTCATCGCCTGCATCATCAGGTCGGCGATGTGGGGCATATCCGCGGGCCGCAGGCCGTCGGACGCCAGGACCGCACTGCCGAAGCGGATGGCCGAGCCCTCTGCGACCGGCGCCTCGTCGAACGGGGTCACCGCCTTGTCGACTACGATCCGGCCGGCAGCGAGGCGTCGTGCCGCCTCGCGGCCGCTGATCCCCAGGGAGGACACCTCCACCACGCCGATGTGGGTGTCGGTGCCGCCGGAGACGGTCCGCAGACCTCTGGCGTCGAGTTGGGCGGCCAGCGTGGCGGCGTTGTCGGCGACCGCGTGCGCGTAGTCGGTGTACTCGGGACGCAGGCATTCGCCGAAGGCGACGGCCTTGCCCGCGATCGCGTGCATCGCAGGCGCACCCTGCAGGAACGGGTAGACGGCCCGCGAGAGCGAGTCGGCGTGCTCGGCGCGCGCCAGCAGCATGCCGCCGCGCGGTCCGCGCATCACCTTGTTGGTGGCGACGGTGACCACGTCCGCATACGGGACGGGCGACTCGAGAATTCCGGCCGCGGTGAGGCCGGCCAGGTGCGCGGCGTCCACCCAGAGGATGCACTCCGCCTCGTCGGCGATCGCGCGCATCGCGGCGAAGTCCCAGCCGCGCGAGTACGACGTGCCGCCGGCCACCAGGATGCGGGGACGGTGAAGCAGGGCGAGCTCGCGGATCTGGTCGTAGTCGACGCGTTCGGAGTCGCGGCGGACGCCGTAGTTCAGCACCCCGAACCAGCGTCCCGACAGGTTGGCGCGCGAGCCGTGCGACTGGTGTCCGCCGTGCTTGAGGCTCAGCGACAGCACCTGGTCGCCGGGCTGGGAGAAGGCGACGTAGACGGCGAAGTTGGCGAGTGCCCACGACAGCGGCTGCACGTTGACGTACTCCGCGCCGAAGAGGGTCCGGGCGCGGTCGATCGCCAGCTGCTCCACGTC
This sequence comes from Gordonia phthalatica, assembly GCF_001305675.1. NCBI lineage: Bacteria > Bacillati > Actinomycetota > Actinomycetes > Mycobacteriales > Gordoniaceae > Gordonia > Gordonia phthalatica. The sequence continues at coordinate 1,543,929 of NZ_CP011853.1, read as the reverse complement.
GTCGACCACCTCAACGCCGCCGTGGTAGCGACGTCCGGGATAGCCCTCCGCGTACTTGTCGGCGAAGATCGATCCGACGGCCGCGCGGACCGCGGGCGACGACGCCGACTCGGCGGCCACCATCTGCAGGCTGCCGCGGCGCCGGGTCTCCTCGCGGGCCAGCAGTGCGGCGACCTCGGCGTCGGCGTCGAGCGGGTTCACGAAGCCGCCGATCCCGGACTCGGTGCTCACGGGGTCCTCCGGAGGTCGGCGACGTCGACGTCGAGCACTTCGGCGATGTCCTCCGCGGGGATCGCGCCTTCGCGGAGGATGATCGGCGTCTCGCCGGTCAGGTCGACGATCGTCGACGCGACGGCATGATCCGCCGGCCCACCGTCCAGGTAGACGGCCACCTTGTCGGCGAGCATGGTCTTCGCGTCGCCGACCACCGTGGCGGGCGGCTGCCCGGAGATGTTGGCGCTGGAGACCGCCATCGGCCCCACCTCGCGCAGCAGTTCGATGGCGACCGGATGCAGCGGCATGCGGATCATCACGCTGCCGGAGGTGTCGCCGAGGTCCCACGCGAGGGACGGCGCCTGCTCCACCACCAGGCTGAGGCCGCCCGGCCAGAACGCCTGCACCAGTTCGCGGGCCTGCGGCGAGACGTAGCGGACGAGGCCGTCGACAGTGTGCCAGGAGCCGACGAGCACCGGAACCGGCATGTCGCGGCCGCGCCCCTTCGCCTCGAGCAGCGCGGACACCGCCTCGCTGTCGAAGGCGTCGCAGCCCAGGCCGTACACGGTGTCGGTCGGCATCACCACCAGGCGGCCGCCGCGGGCGGCGCCCACCGCGGCCCGCAGGCCTGCTTCCCGCTCGTCGGGGTCACTGCAATCGAATACCGCGCTCACGCTTTCCATCCTTCCACGCAGTCGGCGCCGGAAGCCGCAGACCCACTGTCGCGACCGTGTCCCAACCGATCATCACGGCGAACCGCGCTCACGAACCGCGGTCGTCGCGCCAGGTCCAGGTGCGACCGCACCCGATCGAACTCCCCGGTGTCGGTCAATGCGGCGCACACCGCCTCGGCCGTGGTGTCGTCGTGCTCGATCGCGACCGCCACACCCGGCGGAAGATGTCGCGCCAGAAGCGGCGCGAGCGCGTCGATGAGGTCCATTCCCGAGTCCCCCGAGAACACGGCCTCCGGCGGATCGTAGGCGACTTCCGGGGACACCTCGGACTGCGCGGGGACGTACGGCGGGTTGCTGACCACCAGGTCGGCGTCACGCAGAATCGGTCCGACGGTGTCGGCGTCGGTGACGTCGCCGCGCACCAGCCGCACACGGTCGGCGAGGCGGAGGGCGTCGATGTTGCGCTGCAGGTACTCCCCCGCCGTGGCTGAGAGCTCCACCGCGATCACCCGCGTCGTCCGCGGCGCGTGGTGCGCGATCGCCAGTGCCAACGCGCCGCTCCCCGAGCACAGGTCCACCACGGTGAGCGGATCCGTGCGCGTCGAGGACGTCTCGGCGATCCGGGTCAGGGCCCATTCGACGATCAGCTCGGTCTCCGGCCGCGGGATGAAGACCCCGGGCCCCACCGCCAGTTCCAGACCGGCGAAATGTGCGCGGGACGTGATGTGCTGCAGCGGCTCACGCCGGACGCGTCGGGCCACCGCGTCACCGATCCGAGCGACGTCTGCGTCGGCGACCTCGTCGACCAGCAGCAGCCGCCCCGGCTCCACGCCGAGGATCTGGGCGACGAGTTCGGTGGCTTCGGCGCCCGCGGAGTCCAGTCCGGCATCGGCCAGTCGCCGCGCGACGCTCCGGCGCAGTTCGTCGGCCGAGATGCGGGACGTCACTGCTGCAGACGCGCCTGCTTGTCGGCGTCGACGAGCGCGTCCAGGAGCGCGTCCATCTCGCCGCCCAGCACGGAGTCGAGGTTGTTGGCCTTGTATCCGATGCGGTGGTCGGTGATCCGGTTCTCCGGGAAGTTGTAGGTGCGGATGCGCTCGGAGCGGTCGACGGTGCGGATCTGCGCGTGGCGCCCCTCGGCGGCCTCGGCGTCGGCGGCCTCCTCGGCGGCGGCCTTCAGTCGTGCCGCGAGGACCTGCATGGCGCGGGCCTTGTTCTGGATCTGCGAGCGCTCGTTCTGGCAGGTGACGACGATGTTCGTCGGCAGGTGGGTGATGCGCACGGCGGAGTCGGTGGTGTTGACGCCCTGGCCGCCCTTGCCGGAGCTGCGGTAGACGTCGATGCGCAGGTCGGACTCGTCGATGTGGATCTCCTCCACCTCGTCCGGTTCCGGGTAGATCAGCACGCCGGCCGCCGAGGTGTGGATGCGTCCCTGCGATTCGGTGACCGGCACGCGCTGCACGCGGTGCACGCCGCCCTCGAACTTGAGCCGCGACCACACGCCGTCGCGCACCGTCTCACGCGCCTTGATCGACAGCGTGGCGTCCTTGTAGCCGCCGAGGTCGGACTCGGTGACACCGAGGACGGTGGCCTTCCAGCCGTGCTTCTCGCAGTACTTGAGGTACATGCGGACCAGGTCGGACGCGAACAGTGCGGACTCCTCGCCGCCGGCGCCGGACTTGACCTCCAGCACCACGTCGTCGGAGTCGTGCGGGTCGCGCGGTGCCAGCAGGTCGGTGAGCACGGTGTCGAGTTCGGCGACCGTCGCCTCCAGGGCCGGGATCTCCTCGGCGAACGAGCTGTCGACCTCGGCGAGCTCCCGAGCGGCTTCGAGGTCGTCGCGGGCGGCGGTCAGCTTGCTGTACGTGGTCATGACCGGGGCGAGTTCGGCGAACCGTTTGCCGACGCGTCGCGCGTTGGCGGGGTCGTCGTGCAGCGACGGATCGGACAGCTGGTCCTGGAGTCCGGCGTGTTCGGCGAGGATGTCGTCGATGGCGGACGGTTCCTGCGTGCTCACCTGGTGGGTCTCTTTCGTCTCGGGATCGGGTACAGCAAAACGACAGACGCCCGACGCGAAACCGGCGAGGTTTCGTGTCGGGCGCCTGAAGCGAGCTACTTGACGCGCTTGCCGTAACGCTTCTCGAAGCGTGCGACGCGGCCGCCGGTGTCCAGAAGCTTCTGCTTGCCGGTGTAGAACGGGTGGCAGTTGGAGCAGACTTCCACGGTGATGTGGCCGCCCTTGGCGGTGCTGCGGGTGGTGAACTCGTTGCCGCAACCGCAGTTGACGGTGGTCACGTGGTAATCCGGGTGGATTCCCTGCTTCATGTGTGAGGTCCCTTCATCGTGGTCGCCGGGTCACCGCTGACTTTTTTCAGTGGTGTGAACCGGAACCGGACTGACCGACGAATTATTCCACAGTCGGGCCGTCTCGGACCAATCGGCGACCTCAGGACGGCCGTCACAGAGAGTGAGACGGGTCTCTTTTCCGGCGACGCCCCTCCTGAACTGGGGCGACTGCGGCTTACTCTGAAGTAATGACGACTGCGAATCCGACACTAGAACGCACTGCATCACGCGCTTCGAAACGTCCTCGCTGGTCCCGCCGCAACCCCTACCCCGCCACCGTGATCCGCAACGAGCTGCTGACGGCGCCGGAGAGCGAGAAGGAGGTCCGGCACCTGATCCTCGACATCGAAGGCTCGGGGCTGGAGTACGAGCCGGGCGACGCGGTCAACGTGACGCCGGCCAACGAACCCGCCCTGGTCGCGGCGATCATCGACCGACTCGGTGTCCCGGGTGACACGGTCATCGCCGACCGCAAGGGCGAGCGCACCCTCACCAACGCACTGATCCACGGCTTCGAGATCACCTCGACGTCGCCGTACCTGCTCGATCACCTGGCGAACGCCCGTGGCGTCACGAAGATCGCCGATCTCCTCGCCGGCGATCGCGCCGAGCTCGACGCCTGGTGCCGCGGACGCGACGTGCTGGACCTGCTGAATCTGGATCCCACGTGGTCCCCGACCCCGGAGGCGTTCCTCTCCGAGCTGCGTCCCCTCGCCGCCCGCACCTACTCCATCTCGTCGTCCCCGTCGGTGCACAGCGGCACCCTGCACCTGACTCCCGCCACCGTCCGCCACCTCGCGTCCGAGGGCTGGACCGACGGCCGCGACCGCGGCGGCGCCGCCTCCACCTACCTCGCGGATCGCGTCGACGAGGGCGACACGGTCGGCATCTACGTGACGGCCAACAAGTCGTTCCGACTCCCGGAGCCCGACACCGACATCATCATGGTGGGTCCCGGCACCGGCATCGCCCCGTTCCGTGCGTTCATCCACGAGCGCTCGAACGACGACGGCCACGGTCGCAACTGGCTCTTCCACGGCGCCCGCTACCGCGATCAGGACTTCCTGTACCGCGACGAGATGTGGGCGATGGAGGCCGACGGCAACCTCCGCCTCGATGTCGCGTTCTCCCGCGAGCAGGACGAGAAGGTCTACGTCTCGCACCTGATGGGCGGCAAGGGCGAGGAGATCTACAGCTGGATCCGCGACGGCGCCATCCTCTACGTGTGCGGCGACGCCACCCAGATGGCCCGCGACGTCGACGAGACGCTCACCGCGATCATCCGCGAGTACGGCGACTTCGACGAGGAGGGCGCCCGCGCCGAGGTGCAGCGTCTGCGCGAAGCAGGCCAATACCGCCGCGACGTGTACTGAGCCGGAGGCTCAGATTGAGCCGATTCACGAGGCCGAAGGCCGAGAATCGGTCGAAATCGTAGCAAGAAAGGGCTGGTAGGAGGCGATCCTCCTACCAGCCCTTCTCACGCGGTCTCGACCGATTCTCGGCTAGCGCCTCGCGAATCGGCTCGACCTGCCGCTCCGTGTCAGTTGTCCCCCGCCACGCCCGGTGCGTTCTTGCTGACCTGCATCAGAAACTCGACATTGCTGCGCGTCTTCTTGAGCTGCGAGATCAGCAGGTCGATGGCGGCCTGCGAGTCGAGGCCCGAGAGGAGTCGACGCAGCTTGTGGACGATCGCGAACTCGTCGGGCGAGAGCAGGAGCTCATCCTTGCGGGTGCTCGAAAGGTTGACGTCGACGGCCGGGAAGACGCGTCGTTCGGAGATCTTGCGATCGAGCTTGAGCTCGGCGTTGCCGGTGCCCTTGAACTCCTCGAAGATGACGGTGTCGCCGGTGGAGCCGGTCTCGACGAGTGCGGACGCGATGATGGTCAGCGAGCCGCCGTTCTCGATGTTGCGTGCGGCGCCGAGGAACCGCTTCGGCGGGTACAGCGCCTGCGAGTCGACACCACCGGACAGGATGCGGCCCGACGCAGGCGACGCGTTGTTGTACGCGCGGCCGAGGCGGGTGATCGAGTCGAGGAGCACCACGACGTCCATGCCGGACTCGACGAGACGCTTGGCCCGCTCGATGGCGAGTTCGGCGACGCTGGTGTGGTCCGACGGCGGGCGGTCGAAGGTGGAGGCGATGACCTCGCCCTTCACACTGCGCTGCATGTCGGTGACTTCTTCGGGACGCTCGTCCACCAGGACCACCATCAGGTGGCATTCGGGGTTGTTGGTGGTGATCGCGTTGGCGATGTCCTGCAGGATCGTCGTCTTACCGGCCTTCGGCGGCGAGACGATGAGGGCGCGCTGGCCCTTGCCGATCGGCATGATCAGGTCGATGACGCGGGTCGACAGTCGCTCGGCGGTGGTCTCCAGACGCAGCCGCTGGTTCGGGTAGAGCGGCGTCAGCTTGGTGAAGTCGGGGCGCTTGCGTGCGGCCTCGACGTCGGTGCCGTTGACGGTGTCCAGGCGGACCAGCGGGTTGAACTTCTGCCGCTGGTTGTTGGGGTTGTCGCCGTCGCGCGGCACCTTGACGGCACCGGTGATCGCGTCGCCGCGGCGGAGTCCGTTGCGGCGCACCAGGTTCATCGAGACGTAAACGTCGTCGGGGCCCGCCAGGTATCCGGAGGTGCGGACGAAGGCGTAGTTGTCGAGGACGTCGAGGATGCCGGCGACCGGCTTCAGGACGTCACCCTCGTTGACCTGGGGTTCGCCCTGGTTGCCGCCGTCACGGTCACGCCCGCGGCGACGCTCGCGGAATCGACGTCCGCTCCGGCGGCCGCCGCCTTCTCCGTCCTCGTCGCGGTTGTTGTCGCGGTTCTGGTTGTTCTGGCCGCCGCCCTGGTTCTGGCCCTGCTTCTGCTGGTTGCCCTGCCCCTGGTTGTTCCGGCCCTGACCCTGGTTGCCCTGGTTCTGGTTGTCGCGGTTCTGGTTGCCCTGGGTCTTGGTGCTGTCGTCGCCCGACTTGTCGCCGGACTCCTGGTCGTTCTGCCCTTGGGCGCGCTGGTCATCGCGATTCTGGTTGTCGCGGTTCTGGTTGTCGCGGTTGCGCTGACGGTTGCGGCGGTTGCCGCCGCCCTCGCCGTCTGCGGTCTGCTCGCGGTTCTGACGGCCACCGGCGTTGGCGGTGCCTTCACGCCTGGTGTCGGCGTCGGCCTTGGCGTCGTCGGCGCTCTTCTCCGACGTCGGCGCGGTGGTCTTCTGTTCGGTCGGCTTCTCGGCGACCTTCGCGGCCGCGGGAGCCTCACCTGCAGGTTCGCTGGACGCAGGCTTCGTCTCCTGCTGTTTCGCGACCGCAGGCTTGTCGGCCTTCTCCGCCTTCGGCGCTGCTGCCTTCGCTGCGCCGCCGTGCTGATGTGCTCGGATGACGTCGATCAGGTCCCCCTTGCGCATGCCCGAGGTGCCCTTGATGCCGAGCTCGCCTGCCAGCGCACGAAGCTCGGGCAGCAGCATGGCGGAAAGTCCGGTACGGGCCCGCTTCGGTGCCTGCACATCCGTTTCGGTCACGGAATTCCTTTCGTTCCCCGGATTTCAGATACCGGGGTTCCCGCCCAGATGGGCAGAGAAACAAAATTTGTTGGTTCGCCGGACAATCGGGTGGAGATCAGACACGCCCTGGGTTCCGGCGGGGCACAGTCAGCGTACCACCGGGTAGGCGCGAACTTAGGAAATGACCTCGACGCCGTCCGCCACGTCGACGGGAATCATGGCGAATCCCAGGCCTGCGGCGAGTTCGGTCTCGTGATGTCCGAGCGGCGCGGTTCCCAGCACCAGCACCGACGGTCCAGCACCCGACACGGTAGCGGCGTGACCGGCTTCGCGCAATGCCCGCACCAGCCGTGTCGTGTCGGCGAGTGCCTCGGCGCGGTAGTCCTGGTGCAGCCGATCCTGGGTCGCGTCCATCAGGCAGTCGGGATCTGCGGTCAACGCGACCACGCCGAGCGCCGCACGGCTGACATTGAACACGGCGTCGGCGCGCGGCACCGAATCCGGCAGCAGGCCGCGGGTGGCTTCGGTCGACGATTCGAACTGCGGCACGAACGCGGTCACGACCACCGACGGGTGGACCTGCAGGCGGCGGGCGAAGTATTCGTCGCTCCCCCGCGACCACGTGACCACCGCGGAGCCGAGAACCGATGCCGCAGCGTTGTCGGGGTGTCCCTCGAATTCGCTTGAGAGCTGCACCAGCGTCTCGTCGTCGAGCGCCGGGCGACGACCGTCCGCTGCCACGAGCGCCGATGCGGCGGCCAGTCCGCCGACCACTGCCGCGGCAGACGAGCCGAGTCCCCGCGAATGCGGGATCGCGTTCGTGGTCTCCAGGTGGAATCCGGGGACGGCGACACCGGCCGCCTCGAATCCACGCACAACGGCACGGGCGACGAGGTGACGCCCGTCGAGCGGCACCCGGTCGGCGGCTTCGCCGGTCACGGCGACGGTGATTCCGCCGTCGGTGACGGTGACCGCCACCTCGTCGTAGACCGACAGCGCCAGGCCCAGGCAGTCGAAGCCGGGTCCCAGGTTCGCGCTCGATCCCGGAACTCGAACTCGGACCGAAATCCCCTCGGCCAGAACGCATTCCGCGTCGGCGGCGCCGATCGTCGTCCGTGTCGTCATGGTGGTTTCCAACTCTTTAGTTCACACCCAGTGCCTGTGCGACCGCCACGGGATCCACCTGGATCGCGTCGACCTTAGGCATGCCGAGCAGCGCGGTGTCGGGGTCCTTCAGTCCGTTGCCGGTGACGGTGCAGACCACCGTCTCGCCTTCCTTGATCCAGCCCTCTTCACGGCTGGCGAGCAGACCGGCGACGCTGGCTGCCGAGGCCGGCTCGACGAAGACTCCTTCGCGACCGGCGACCAGCTGGTAGGCCTCGAGGATCTTCTCGTCGGTGGCCGCGCGGAACATGCCGCCCGACTCCTCCTTGGCTGCGACGGCCTGGTTCCAACTGGCGGGCGAGCCGATGCGGATGGCGGTGGCGATGGTCTCGGGATCGCTGACCGGGGCGCCGTTCACCAGCGGTGCGGCACCTGCGGCCTGCACGCCGAGCATCCGCGGGAGCGAGTCGATGATGCCGTCGGCGTGGTACTCGTTGTAGCCCTTCCAGTAGGCGGTGATGTTGCCCGCGTTGCCGACCGGCAGCGCGTGCACATCGGGGGCCTTGCCGAGGACGTCGACGATCTCGAACGACGCGGTCTTCTGGCCCTCGATGCGGGCCGGGTTCACCGAGTTGACGAGTTCGATCTCCGGGTAGTCGGAGGTCACCTTGCGGGCGAGCTCCAGGCAGTCGTCGAAGTTGCCCTGCACCTGGATGATCTTGGCGCCGTGCATGACGGCCTGGGCGAGCTTGCCCATCGCGATCTTGCCCTCGGGGATGAGGACCGCGCAGGTGATGCCCGCGCGGGTGGCGTAGGCCGCGGCCGACGCCGACGTGTTGCCGGTGGAGGCGCAGAGGACGGCCTTCTTGCCGTGGTTGACGGCGTTGGTGACGGCCATCGTCATGCCGCGGTCCTTGAAGGAGCCGGTGGGGTTCAGGCCCTCGACCTTGAGGTAGACGTCGCAGCCGGTGATCTCGGACAGGACCGGTGCCGCGACAAGCGGTGTCGCGCCCTCGAGCAGGGTGACGATCTTCCAGTCGTCCTGCACCGGCATGCGGCTGCGGTAGGCCTCGATCAGGCCGGGCCATCCACGGTGGACAGGCTGGTGGGTGGTGTCAGTCATTGGTTCCCTCCAAACGGAGCACGCTGGACACCTTGAGTACGGAGTCCATCTTTTCGAGTGCGGCGACGGTGTCCGACTGTGCGCGGTCGGATGCACGATGAGTCACGACGATCAGGCGGGCATCGTCGCCTGCACCCTCCTGACGGACGGCGGCGATGCTGATGCCGCGTTTGGCGAACTCACCGGAGACCTGGTGCAGGACTCCCGCCACGTCTGCGACCTTCATCGAGACGTAGTAGCGGGTCGGGACCTCGTCGATCGACGCCACGGGCAGTCCCGCATACGTCGATTCGAGGGGGCCGCGGCCGTGGAAGACCCGGTTGCGGGCCGCCATGACCAGGTCGCCGAGCACGGCGGACGCGGTCGGCGCGCCGCCTGCGCCCTGTCCGTAGAACATGAGGCGGCCGGCGTTCTCGGCCTCCACCGCAACGGCGTTGAACGCGCCATTGACGGTGGCCAGCGGGTGATCGAGCGGAACGAGCGCCGGGTAGACGCGCGCCGAGATCTTCTGCTCGCCGTCGACGTCGATGCGCTCACAGATCGCGAGCAGCTTAATGGTGCAGTCGAACTTCTTCGCGGCGTCGAAGTCCTTCGCGGAGATCCCGGTGATGCCCTCGCGGTGCACCTCCGACGCGGTGACTCGCGAGTGGAACGCGATGGACGCGAGGATCGCCGCCTTGGACGCGGCGTCGTAGCCCTCGACGTCGGCGGTCGGGTCGGCTTCGGCGTAGCCCAGGCGACCGGCCTCGGCGAGCACCTTGCCGTACCCTGCGCCGCTCTCGGCCATCTCGGAGAGGATGAAGTTGGTGGTCCCGTTGACGATGCCTGCCACGCGGTTCACCGAGTCACCGGCGAGCGACTGGGTCAGCGGACGGATCACCGGGATCGCGCCCGCCACCGCGGCCTCGAAGTAGAGGTCGACGCGGTGATCTTCGGCGGCCTTCGACAGTTCACCCGAATGCTCGGCCATCAGCGCCTTGTTGGCGGTGACGACCGACTTGCCGCCCTCCAGGGCGGCGAGGATCAGCTTGCGGGCCGGCTTGATGCCGCCGAGGAGTTCGACGACGAGGTCGACGTCGTCGCGCTGCACCAGCGCCATCGGGTCGTCGGTCAGCAGCGCCCGGTCGACGCCCTTGCGCTCCTTCGACAGGTCCCGGACGGCGACGCCGCGCAGCTCCAGCGGGGCGCCGATGCGAGCCTGCAGGTCAGCGGCCTTCTCGGTGAGAATCCGGACGACCTCGGTGCCGACGTTGCCCATGCCCAGCACGGCGACACCGATCGGACGAGACGATTCCTTCATTCCGAATCCACCTCCAAGCTCAAGAAGTCTTCGACCGTCTCCCGCCTCAGCATGACTCGAGATCGGCCTTCGTTGACCGTGACGACCGCGGCGCGCGGCGCCATGTTGTAGCGACTCGACATCGAGTAGCAGTAGGCACCGGTAGCGCCGACCATGAGGATGTCACCCGGCGCCAGGTCTTCGGGCAGCCAGCAGTCCCGGATAACGATATCGCCGCTCTCGCAGTGCTTGCCCACCACCCGGCAGACGACGGCTTTCGCGGTCGACACGCGGGACGCCAGGCGGACGTCGTACTCGGCGTCGTAGAGGACGGTGCGGATGTTGTCGCTCATGCCGCCGTCGACCGACACGTAGCGCCGGACGGTGCCGCCGTCGAGGGCGACATCCTTGATGGTGCCGACCCGGTACAGAGTCACGCCGGCGGGACCGGCGATGCCGCGTCCGGGTTCCACCGCGATGGTCGGCATCGGGAGGTTCAGCGCCGCCGACTCGCGGCGCACGATCTCGGCGAGCGCTTCGGCCAGCACACCGACCGGCGGCGGGGTCTCGCTCTCGAGGTACGAGATGCCCAGGCCGCCACCGAGATCGAGGAGCTTGATCTGCTTGGTCTTCTCGACGCCGAACTCGGCGACGACGTCGGCCAGGAGACCGATGACGCGGCGTGCGGCGAGCTCGAAGCCGTCGATCTCGAATATCTGCGAGCCGATGTGGCTGTGCAGGCCGACGAGGCGCAGGTTGGGTGCGGCGAACACGGCGCGGACCGCGTCGAGCGCGACGCCGCCGACGAGCGCGAAACCGAACTTCTGGTCCTCGTGCGCGGTGGAGATGAACTCGTGGGTGTGCGCCTCGACGCCCGGGGTGATGCGGACGAGGACGTCGGCCACCACTCCCCGCTCGCCTGCGATGCGGTCGAGTCGTTCGATCTCGATCATCGAGTCGAGGACGATGTCGCCGACGCCGGCGTCGACCGCTGCGGCGAGCTCTGCTTCGGACTTGTTGTTGCCGTGCAGCGCGATGCGCTCGGCCGGGAATCCGGCGTGCAGCGCGATGGCGAGTTCGCCACCCGAGCAGACGTCCAACGACAGCCCTTCGGACTCGATCCACTTCGCGACCTGCGTCGACAGGAACGCCTTGGACGCGTAGTGGACGCGGCCGTAGGGACCGAAGGCGTTCTGCATGTCGGCGCAGCGCGACCGGAAGTCGGCTTCGTCGTACACGAACAGCGGGGTGTCGTAGTCGGTGGCGAGCTGGTCGACGGACACGCCGCCGAGCTCGACGACGCCGTCGTCGTTGCGGCGGGTGCCGCGCGGGTACACGTTCTCCGGGATCCGCGAGAGCTCTTCCGGGCTGTTGGGCCGTTCCGCGAGGTGCGGGGCGGCGAGGATCTCGGCGTGGCGGGGTCCTGCGGGGTGTGCCATCAGGTGTGCTCCTGGATCGGGTAAAGGGGCGTCACGTGCTTGATCGTCAAACTCTCGCCTGTCACATTCGTTCCGGAGCCGTCACACCGACCAGCTCCAGTCCGTTGGCGAGCACCTGCCGCGTCGCCGCGCAGAGCGCCAGGCGGGCGGTGTGGACGTCGCCGGCTTCCTCGTCGCCCTGGGGCAGGACGCGGCAGCGTGCGTAGAAGCGATGGTAGGTGCCCGCGAGGGACTCCAGGTAGCGGCACACGCGGTGCGGTTCGCGGAGCGTGGCCGCGGTGGTGACGACCTCCGAGAAGTCGCCGAGCGTGCGGATCAGGTCGCCTTCGGCCGGGTCGTCGAGCAGGTCCAGGTGCTCGGTGCTCAGAGTGAGGCCGAGCTCGTCCGCGTGGCGCGCCAGCGCGCACAGCCGTGCATGTGCGTACTGCACGTAGTACACGGGGTTGTCCGACGACTGCTTGCGCAGCAGGTCGAGGTCGATGTCGATGTTGACGTCGATCGACGAGCGGATCAGCGCGTAGCGGGCGGCGTCCACACCGACGGCTTCGACGAGGTCGTCGAGGGTGATGACCGTTCCGGCGCGCTTGGACATGCGGACCGGCTGGCCGTCCTTGACCAGGTTCACCATCTGGCCGATCAGGACCTCGATGTGCTCCGGGTCGTACCCGAGCGCTGCGGCGGCGGCCTTGAGTCGGACCACGTAGCCGTGGTGGTCGGCCCCGAGCATGTAGATCAGGTGGTTGGCACCGCGCTGGTGCTTGTCACGCACGTAGGCGATGTCACCGGCGATGTAGGCGTGGTGGCCGTCGCTCTTGATGACGACGCGGTCCTTGTCGTCGCCGTAGTTGGTGGAGCGCAGCCACCAGGCGCCGTCGGCCTCGTAGAGGTTGCCGCTGGCCTTGAGCTCGGCGATGGCCTCGTCGACCATGCCGCGGTCGAACATCGAGTTCTCGTGCGTGTACACGTCGAAGTCGGTGCCGAACTCGTGGAGCGTCTTCTTGATGTGCGCGAACATCAGCTCGACGCCTTCGGAGCGGAAGGCCTCACGTGCGTCATCGACGGGGAGGTCGAGGATTCCTGGGACCTTCGCAACGACGGTCGCGGCGATCTCGTCGATGTACTCCCCCGCGTACCCCTCCTCCGGGGTCGGCTCACCCTTTGCGGCGGCCATCAGCGAGTTGGCGAAGCGGTTGATCTGCTCGCCGTGGTCGTTGAAGTAGTACTCGCGGGTCACTTCGGCGCCGCGCGCCGACAGGACTCGGCCGAGAGCGTCGCCGACGGCGGCCCAGCGGGTTCCGCCGAGGTGGATGGGCCCGGTCGGGTTGGCGGACACGAACTCGAGGTTCACGTGCATCGCGGCGAGTTCGTCGCCGCGGCCGTACGCGGTGGTCTGCTCGAGAACGGTCGCCACGGTCTGGTTCTGCGCGGCGGCGGCCAATCGCAGGTTCACGAAGCCCGGACCGGCGATCTCGGCCGACGCGATGCCCGTGTCGGTGGCGAGTTCTTCGGTGAGCCAGGTCGCGAGTTCACGCGGGTTCACGCCGGCGCGCTTGCCGAGTTGGAGCGCGATGTTGGTCGCGTAGTCGCCGTGCTCCGGACTGCGCGGTCGCTCGACGACCACCGACTCAGGAATCAACGAGGTGTCGAGGTCATGAGCTTGGAAAACCTTCTGCGTCGCAGCGCGAAGCAGAGCAGCTAGTTCGGTGGGAGTCACAGCTGTTCATCTTATTGGCCCGGGTGCACTTCTCGACAATCGGACCTCCGTCAGGACGCGACCGCCGTGACGATCACGCCAGATTCAGTTGCCAGGAGACCCCGAAACGGTCATTAACCCACGCGAATGCGGTCGAGAAGCCGTAGTCGTCGAGGGGCATCAGCGTGGCACCGTCCTTGCCGAGGACGTCGACGAGGCGTTCCAGTTCCTCACGGGTTTCGACGTCGACGAACAGTGAGCTCGATGGTGTGAAGTCGAAGGCGTGGTCGACGGCGCTGTCGCTCACCAGGACTCGCTGGCCTGCGAGGTCGAGCTCGGCGAGCATGATGCCCTTCGACTCCTCCGGCTGCGGCTTCGACGACAGCACTTTCCCGTCGGGGAAGGCTGCGAGGTAGAGCTCGATCGCCTGCGCGGCGACGGCACCTTGGAACATGAGGAACGGTCGGATCTGCGTCATGCGGAAAGGGTACCGATGGCCGCTGACATCGTCGTCCCGTCCGCCGTACCGGCTTCTGCCTTACGGTTGACCGCATGACCTCCGTCGTCGTTGTCGGCAGCATCAATCTCGACATCGTGACCACCTGCGGGCGATTTCCCCGGCCCGGTGAGACAGTCGCCGGGTCCACCGTCCACTACGGACAGGGCGGCAAGGGCGCGAATCAGGCGCGTGCTGCCGCACTGGCAGGGGCGTCTGTCACCTTCATCGGCGCTGTCGGTGATGACGATGCGGCGAACACCGTGCTGCGCCCACTTCGCGATGCCGGCGTCGCGCTGCGAGTCACCACCGTGAGCGGCCCCACCGGGGTCGCAGCGATCTCCGTCGACGCCTCCGGTGAGAACACCATCATCGTGGTGCCGGGAGCGAACGCCGCACTCAGGTTGAGCGACGACGACCGCCGGGTCATCGCAGCGGCCGATGTCCTGCTCCTTCAATTGGAGGTGTCAGACAGAGTTCTGCTCGACGCAGCACGCACTGCACGCGCCGGCGACGCGACCGTTCTGTTGAATCCGTCCCCCGTCCGCGATCTCCCGCCCGAGGTGTGGTCGTGCGTGGATTCAGTCGTCGTCAATGAGGCGGAGTCCTGTTCGCTCGCAGCTCAGTTGGCGTCCGTCCCGACGGTCGTGACGACTCTCGGCGGCGACGGGGCCGAGCTCCGGTCCCCGACCGGACGCGCACGAGCACGCGGAATCCCGGTCGACGTCGTCGACACGACCGGCGCCGGAGACGCCTTCACGGGAGCGCTCGCCGCGGCCTGGAACCGTCCAGAGGAGGGACGACTGGCCCGCGCCAACGCCGCAGGGGCCTTGGCGACAACTGTTGTCGGCGCAGCGTCCGCTCCGACTTCCGCAGAGATCGACCGACTGCTCGACTCATCCAACACGCCCTAAGCCGCGACGGTGGGTTCGAGTGTCATCGTTCGTCGTGCGTTGGAGCGGATCGGTTCCCGGAATCGTTCCGGATGCTCCGGATCCAGCGGTGGCCGGAACCACGGATGCCGATCGTGGCCGATGAACACCTCCCACCCGGTCTGATGCATCACGGTGTGGTGCATCCGGCACAGCAGCACGCAGTTGTCGATCGCGGTCTCGCCGCCCTCCGACCACGGAGTGCAGTGATGAGCGTCAGTCCGCGAGACCGGGCGCCCGCACCCGGGGAACGCACACCCGCGATCCCGCGCTTCCAAGGCCTTGCGTAGTCCCGCGGTCACCAGCCGGTGCTCGCGACCCACATCCAGGGGTGCGGAATCCGCATCCGTCACCACCCGACGCATCGCCGCTTCGCAGACGACCAGCCCGACTGTTGAGGACGAGACGGGCCCGGTGAACCCGAGCGAGGCCACCCGCGACGACTCCTGTACCGCAGCGCCTTCCGAACCTGCCCGTTCGACCGGCACGATCAACGACACATGCGGCAACACCCCACCGGACACGGTCGGACGGTCACGGCCTGCCAGATACTCGCGAATGATCTGAGCATGCGCGTCGGCTCGACGCTGACCGGCCGATCTCGGATCCTCAGACCCGTCGGGCTGGAGCACCGGCTTACACAACGGGTCGAGCGCCTGACTCAACTCCTCCCCAGACAACGCGTCGGTATCGAGCGACACCATCGTCCGACCATCGTCGCCGGTCACCACCGTCATCTCGTTCAACTCCGGATTCTCGGCGACCGGAACCGCATCGGGATCTGTGTCGTCGATCTCGGGTGCCCATTCGATCGCCAACTCGCGTGCTCGGTGGTCGACGTCTTTCGGCGTGACTTGGGATGACAGGCGTCGCACCAGGTCGGCGCGTGCCTCGTCGTCGAGCGGGACTCGCTTCTGCACGAACGAGATCCCCCGTGCGACGGCGTCGGCCTGCTCGATCGGCACCCCACCCACCCGCGCCCGACTCATCAACCCCGGCATCCACCGCGCCGCCTGCCCGACCCGGACCAACCGCTGCGCCAACACCGGCACGACCCCCAACTGCTTCAACAACTCCACCGGACTCTTCAACCGCTGACGACGTCGAGTCCCGGCACGCTCGGCCACCTCCGCCACCTGCGACAGGGCGGTCGTGGACAGGTTCAGCACTCTCGCCGGGCCCACCATCATCGCCAGAATCCGATCATCATCGGACCCGACCGTGGACGGTGCCACACACAACCGTGCAAGCTCACCACCCGACGTGGATTCCCCTGACGGGCAGAGTGCTTCGGTCAACACATCAGCGAACCGATCGACAACATCAGCGAACGCTGCATCGATTCCAGCCATCACAATCCCCTCACCTTCACAAAACTCTTCCGCGCGATCGCCGACCCGGCCGCGGGATCGCCACGGGCGCCGGCGACCGCGCGTCGAACTCACACACTTCCCGAAATCAGACGCACGAGCAGACCACCGCGACCACACCCCGATGCAGTCACGAACGCAGGAGACACCGTCGCCGAGACTCGGCACTGGACCCGCACCACCCCGAACCCCGGCCGACGACGGCGTCACCTCTTTTGCCGTCGGACACCCACCGGCCACCCCTCCAGCTCCCACGCCCCGGAAATGGCCCGTGTCGCCTGTGCCGCGACGCGCTATGAACTTCTCAAACAACCCGACACGACCCGCAGGCCGTCTCCGCTACTTCACCTACTATGATACCTCTCACATTTAATTAGTTCAATAGTTCGAATTAGGACAGTGACACCTGCCGCGAAACAGTGCATATCGCCATGAATAAGACTATCGAGAGCGTCTGACACGCTCGGATGGCCGC
Source organism: Gordonia phthalatica (assembly GCF_001305675.1). Classification (NCBI taxonomy): domain Bacteria; kingdom Bacillati; phylum Actinomycetota; class Actinomycetes; order Mycobacteriales; family Gordoniaceae; genus Gordonia; species Gordonia phthalatica. The sequence continues at coordinate 1,527,295 of NZ_CP011853.1, read as the reverse complement.
GGTCCACGATTCAGCCGTGGTGCGAGGCAACGGCGCCTCACGCAACCGCGGTCAGCAACCGAGCAGCGTCGCCAATTCGTCGATCCCCCGAACGAAGAACGCATCGTCGGGGTTCGGTTCCTCGCGCTTCGTCTCCGGTCCCCACTCCGTGGGACGCGAGACGTAAGCGGTCTGGAGCCCGAAGGTGCGCGCTGCCGCGAGGTCGGTCACGTGCGTGGCGACCATCATCACTTCACTCGGCTCCACCTGCATGAGTCGGACCAACCCGAGATACACCTCGGACGCCGGCTTGTAGTGACGCCAGAGGTCAGACCCGCCAATGAAGTCCCACGGGAAGTCGGACGTCTTCGCCATCTCGTTCAGGAGCGCGACGTTCCCGTTGCTCAGCGCGCAGATCGTGAACTTCTTCTTCAGTCGATGCAGGCCCGCCGAGGAGTCGGGCCAGCCGGGAAGCACATGCCATGAGTGGACCGCCACGTCGAGCTGTTCTGCAGTCGGAACGACGTCGTACTTCGACCGCAGCAGGCGATCGAGTGTCTCCCGTTGCAGGTCGTCGAGCAGGGTCCACGGCCGCTCACCGATCTCCACTTCAGCCATGATCGGCGCATACATCCGGCGCCAGTCGCGCGCCACCAAGGAGCTGTCAAGTTCCGGAAAGAGCTGCGCGAGTACAGAACTCACTCCCGCGTGCCAGTCCGAGACGGTCCCGAAGGTGTCGAAGGCCAGGACCTTGAGCGTCGACGGCGATGGCAGCGAAGTCATGCCTCGAGTCTGTCAGAACGTCGGGCGGTCAACTCCTCGAGTACTCCGACGCCTCCCCCACCTGTTCCGGGGTCGGCGTGATGCCGGTGTAGAGGGCGAACTGCGCGGCCGCCTGCCCCGCAATCACTGCATCCCCACTGATCACTTCCGCGTCCCGCGCGCGCATTGCACGGACGAGCGGCGTCTCCGGAGGCATTGCGACCACGTCCAGGCAGCCCGTCGCCGCATCGATCACGCCCTGCGCGAACGGCATGCCGTCGGAGTCGGGGCCGCCGGCCATGCCGATCGGTGTGGCATTCACGAGCGTGGTCGGGCGGGCGTCGCCGACCTCCGTCGCATGACGGAACCCGTACTTCTCAGCGAGCGCCGAACCGGTCGCGACGTTGCGTGCGATCACCGTGACGTCAGTGAAGCCGGAGTCGCGCATCGCCGCGACGACCGCCTTCGCCATCCCGCCGCTGCCGGCCACCACAGCCGGAGCCGACCGGTCGAACGACGACGCGACCAGCAGGTCGGCGACAGCCTGGTAGTCAGTGTTGTACGCGTGAAGAACGCCGTCGTCGTTGACGATCGTGTTGACCGAGTCGATCGCCGCGGCGGACGGCTCCATCACGTCGACGAGGTCGATCACCGCCTCCTTGTACGGCATCGACACCGCGGCGCCGCGGATCGGAAGCCCCCGAATGCCGGTGACGGCAGCGGCGATATCGGCGGGCGCGAACGCCTTGTACACGTAGTTCAGGCCCAGCTGGTTGTACAGGTAGTTGTGGAATCGGGTGCCGATGTTCGACGGCCGCGCCGCCAATGAGATGCACAAGACGGTGTCGCGGTCGAGGTCACGAGAGTGCGGTGCGGTCATGCGTCGAGGGTAACCGCGGTCGACCACAGACCCTTGACACTTCGTATCCGTAAGCGAATACTTACCGTTCGTGAAGACTAACGGAGATCAGGAACTGGCCTGGACCGTCCTGGGCGATGGATCCAGGCGAGAGATCCTCGCACTCCTCACTCGGGACCCGCTGGCGGTCGGTGAGATCGCGGACCGCCTGCCGATCAGCCGACCTGCGGTGTCGCAGCACCTCAAGGTCCTCAAAGACGCCGGCGTCGTCGCCGACCAGCAGCACGGAACGCGCCGCGTCTACTCCGTCAACGCCGCGGCACTCTCGGCGCTCCGCGACCAACTCGAAACCTTCTGGAGTCGCACCCTCGACGGCTTCGCCGAGACTGCGACCCAGTCCATCAACGCAGAACAGGACGAGACCAATGACTGATTCAAGCTCGACCATCCAACGTTCAGTGACCGTGCCGGTCTCCCCCGCCGCGGCCTTCGAGCTCTTCACCGGCCGTTTCGGCGACTTCAAACCGCGCGAACACAATCTGCTCGGCACCCCGATCACCGAGACCGTCTTCGAACCCCGGATCGGCGGCTCCATCATCGACCGCGCCGACGACGGAACCGAATGCCGCTGGGCGCGCATCCTCGCCTTCGAGCCGCCGCATCGCGTCGTCTTCAGTTGGGACATCGGGCCGACGTGGCAGATCGAGACAGATCACGAGCGGTGCAGCGAGGTGGAGATCAGCTTCACCGCCGACGGTCCGTCGTCGACGCTCGTGGCGGTCGAACATCGCCACCTCGATCGGCACGGCCCCGGATGGGAGTCGGTCCGTCAGGGCGTCGCCGGAGACGGCGGCTGGCCGCTGTACCTGGCGCGGTACCGGGAGCTCACGACGTCGCGCTGATCGCGGGGAGGGTGCGCGGCAACGCCTCTACTCCGGCAGAAGCGCCTTCACCCGCGTACCCCACCGCTCGTGCGCAGCTTGCCTGCTCATCCCGACAGCCCTGCCGATCGTCTCCCAACTCGTGGACATCGAACGCAGGACGATCACCGTCTCGATGCAGTCCAGCCCCGCAGCGAACTGCACGCGCAAGCTCACCAACTGCCACGCCAGCATTCGCTGCGCGGGGACGTCCGTCTCCTGCTCCGCCTTCCACGCATCCGTGCCGGGGAGCGGTCCCGTTCCGATCAACTCATCGGCGAACCTGCCGGCCTCGGACGCCGCGACGTTCAGCACCGCGCGAGCAGCATCGGTCACATCGACTTCGTTTGCGCGTTCCACCAGATTCATTGCATCCTCCTCACCGTGTTTCGTGTCAAGATAATCTTGACAGCCCAACAAGTGCCTGTCAAGTGTTGCTTGACACTCAGGTGACTACGTGTCGCCCTACTGGAAACCGATCCACTGACGTATCGTCGGACACTCGACGACGACTCGGTTCGCAACCGTCACGACTCTGAAGGCGTGGGGGCACGGAGAGTCGACGCGACGGACGACGCGTGCGGCCGAAGGGTCGATCTCCGTGAGGACGGGTCCGTCGGAGACGACGATGCGATCACCGATCGCTGTCACAGTGTCCTCGCCGAGTAAGAGCGGGTGATAGTTCGGCTCGATCGACGACACGGTCTTCGCCTCACGATCGCGTATGAACAGGTTGGTCGCGCCGTCTGCCGCGGCAAGGAGCCGATTCCCGGGCAGTCGATGCGCGAAGACAGGGCCTCCGCCCACCGACCCCCGTCCGTCGGGGAGCTCGAAGTCGTCGACGATTGCACCTTCTGGACTCGTGAGACGGACGTGCCAACGCCTGCCGCGCTCGTTCCCAGCGACGAACAGCTGACCGTCGGCGCCGACGACTGCCCGCCGACTGGACTTCACCGTGTCTGCACTCCGCACGCGACTGATGAGCGCCCCAGTGCGGCCGTCAATCGTGAAGTCCACATCTCGAGTCGTCAAGATCAGGTTCTCGCGCATCGGATCGGCGGCGTGGAGCCGCACATCTCGAGGTCGAACCGAGGCCATCGGGAACGACGCCCACCACGCGAGTTCGCCGGTCACGCCACTGTATGCAGCGAGGCGTTCCTCTTCGGCGACGGCGATGACGTTCCGCAGAAACTGCACCGGGGAGTCGCCCACGGCTTTGCGGTATGTCACCGTGTCCACACCGCCGGCTATTGCGGGGCGCATGACGAGTTCGGTGTGCCCGGATTTCCATGTCATTCCGAAGTGCTTCGAACCGACCCCGGCACCCGCACTCACCACCACCGCGACCACGAGGGTCCCGACCACCGCACCGCTGCTCCAGCGCGGCGACGGCCTGTCGACGCAGGCAGCGGCCAACGCTGAACACGAGGCCGCCGTGCCCGCGCAGAGAAGCAAGACCGTTGCGCCTTCGTCGTCGAAGATCCGCAGAATCGTCAGTCGAGCGACTGCGAAACCGCCCACCACCACTGTTGCGAGGGCCATCAGCACTCCGATGTACAGCAGATAGAATCTGCGATCCGCCACTCGCTCTCGCCGCCGATCCACCCACACGGCCGGTGCGACGGCAGTTCCGACGATCGCCACGACAATCATCGTGGCGACCCCGAGTGCGATCAGGCCGGGGCCGATGACGAGCGCCGAGGACAGTGACGTCATGCCCCACACGCCCAGCGCTCCCGCTGCCGCGGCGAGCGCCGCGGCAACGATCGTCGCCCACCGACTCGAGTCGTTCACTCGGTCAACCCCACGATCTCCCGCGAGTCATTCATCGAATCGGAACCGAGACACTGCACCAGGATCGCCCCGCGTTGCTTGAAGATCCCGCCGATGATCTCACCGCCGCTGCACGGAGTACCACGCCGCTGCACGACAGCGCCCGAGCGATTCACGAGTACGAGGTCCTTGAAGTCCGCCATCAAGAAGTTCTCCCCCAACCCGATGACGCTCTCACTGGACGTGCCGACTCGCGAATGGCCCAGACCCAGCTTCGCGGTCTCGAACGTCCCGAAGCGGTGAGCCACCACGTCGCGGAACATGAACGTGTCACCATCCTCGAGCTGATCACTCTCCAACACCAGGATCCCCGCGGGGCCGTCTCCGTCGACGTTGTACATCTCCGGGAGCTCGAACCGGTCGATCACCGTTCCGTTGTCGGACTCGACGGTCACCATTCGGCCGACGACGGTCGCCTGCCTCCCCTCGGCCAAATAATGGACGCGTTCCTTCGTGGCTCGATCCTTCTCCAGCGACACATGGCGAATCACTCGGCCCGTGCTCGAATCCACCTGCACGCCCACGCCTTCGCGGGTGATGGCAACGGCGTCGACCCGGTCGAGGCGAACGCGCGTGACGTTCAAAGTCGGACCGGACTCGCCACCCGGAGTGAAGTCGGTGAAATCTATCGACCACAGCTTCGTCCCGGTGGCTCCGTCGTACGCAGTCGCTACGCTGCCTGCAGCAACGACGAACCCGGTGTCCGTCCGAGTGATGTAAGAATCACCCGGAACCAGGACGTGGAACGAGGGACGCCCCAGATGGGTCGGATACGACCCGCCCGTCGGGTCCGCGAATACCTGCGGCTTCCACGGATGATCCGCATAGGCGCCCGCGACCGGCACGACGACACCCGCGCCCACGATCACCACCAGTCCCACTGTCACAGCCACCGGCCGCCGCCGTCCACGTCCAGCCTTCGACGGGATCGCCGCTGCCGCAACCAGACTCACGACGACGAACAGTCCACCGAGCAATGCCAGGACGACGGCGCCACCGGAGTCGAAGAAGCGGAACAGATCGCGATCGTCGTCGAAGTGCGTCGCTCCGGCGCCTACGCCGAGGACCAAAACGAGCATGGCGACGAATCCGATCGGGAAGATCATGTCGATGAAGTGCGAACGTCCCCAGGTCGCCATGACGATGGCGAGCGCCAGGGCGGCTGCACCGCCACCGACCGCCACCGCCGTCGTCACCGCCAGAACGGCATCGATCGAGTAGACCTCACTGAAACTCGAGATCGCGGCCAGGCCGCAGGTCATCGCCAAGATCGCGGACCCGATCGAGACGCCGAGCATCGACGAGCTCACGCCGAGGCGAGGATTCAGTTCCTCTGCGGTCGGTACGGTCGGCGCATCCTCTTCGGGAGCACTGGACACCGGAGTCTCCGTCGCCATGTCGTCGGTCATCACTTCACCTCCGGAAGGAACAGACCGGTGCGTGCACCGTCGTCGTCCGATGAGCCAGTCGTGTCGTACGGCGGAACGAAGACACCGCCCGCGACGACGCGAGGCTGCGCGATCTGGCCGCGAACCGTCGACGTCGCGCCGGTCCGTCAGTCTCCGATGACCACGGTCCGACCGTTGTCCCCACCGACGACCCACACCACCGACTCCCGCAGAACAACAGGGTTGCCAGCCTCCCCGACGCCGCGGAACACGACGTCCGGATGCGACCCCGTCAGCGAGCGCAAGACGACGCTCTTTCCTCCGGACGACGGAACGAGGCACTCGCCGGCACCGTCGCACAGCGCACCGTGGAATCCCTTGATCGGCTTCTGGGACCGGGCGTCGACGAGGGACTCCCCCACGTCAAGCAGATATTCGCCGCTGTACTTCACGCCGTCGGCGCCCGCGTCGGCATCGCGCTCCACCCGTCCGGCGAGCATCCCTTGACGGTCTTCCGCCACCGTCGTCGCCGCACCCGTCGTCGGGTCGATCGCTACCAGACGACTCTGCTGGTCCGCGCAGTTCACGATCGCGAAGACCGCGTGCCGCCGGTCTTGGACCCCGCCGATCGAGCACAGCCTCGGCGTCGTGAAGCGCCACGCCTCATCACCGGTCGCGAGGTCGGTCATCGAGACCGACAATCGATCGTCCGGAACGTCGAGCAGCCGGTATTCGACCTCCTTCGACCGCATGATGTGCATGTCCTCCGTCGACCGGAGCCCCGGTCGACGCCACACGACGTCGCCGGTGAAGACGTCCACCCCTTAGGTCGTGAAGGTCGTTCCGATACGGGTGGTGACGACCAGATACCGAGAGCCTTCATAGGCGCGCATGGAGAGTCCGTCGTAGATGTCGCCGGGGACCTTCAGGCGCCAGCGAACCGATGAGTCCGCGAAGTTGTGCATGACGATGTCGGCAGTCTTGTCCCCGGTCTCTGCGGTCCGAACCATGCCCCCGGACAGATATCCCGCGAGAGTGATCGGCGTGTAGACCGTGAGGTCGTCGACGACCCTCCCCGGTGCACGCACCGCATGGGGCTGTGAATCGGCGAGCTCGGTCAGTTCGCCGTGTGCGGTGCGGAGACTGCCGTCGCCAACCGGGGACAACCCGATCGTCGCAACCCCGACGACCACGGTGATCAGCGCAGCGACCGGCGTGAAGAAGGACGGTCGCTCCCGATCCAGGAAGAACACCGCGAGGAACGTCGTGATGAAGCCGAACATCGCCAAGCCCCAGGCCAGTACCGCGGCGGCGTAGCCAGACCCCTCGGTTCCCCAGTCGTCGGTCCGGTCGGAGAGGAGTCCGGTGAAGTAGTGCGCGGTGACGATCACGCCGACGCCGCTGACCGTGGCGACGATGGTTCCCCGCTGCGCTCCCTCCCATCGGGCGCCGACCGCCGGACGGCGAACAGCGTAGCGACCAGAACGATCACCAGCCCGGCCATGAGCACCACACCGCCGGCGACCGGCAGTCGGATGTCGGTGAAGCGGGTCTCGCCGCCGGTGCCGTAGAAGTGTTGCGATTCGTTCGGCGTGCCGTTGATCAGGACCATCGTCGCGACCCAGACCGCCATCGCGAGCAGAGCGACGCCGACGCCGATCAGCACGTCGGCGAACGAACCGAGCTTCTTGATCCAGGCGAGACCGAGATGGTCGAGCATGTCCTTGTCGTCCGACTGCGCTGCTTGACGGCCCTCGTCCGAGGTCGTCTCCCCCGCTGTCTCCTCCATGGCCCGAAGGCTATCGGACCGGTACCGTCGGCCCGAATCGTCGTCATTCAGCCGACTTCCACCGGGCTGCACCGAGAATTCGCCGAGGCAGGGAACGCCGATCACGGAATGCCGACGAACTCCGTCGCCAGTTCATCCCGACCGTCCCGCCCCCAGCACCACGCGAGGGCACCGTCGCCCACCGACCACACGCCCATCACCTTCCCGCCTCGACGGCAGGTCGTCGGTGCCCGGTCGACTTCGCCGGACACCGGATCCACCCGTATCGATTCCCGGCCGCCGACCACCCAGATCCGCGCCCCGACGGGGGCGACGATCGGCAGGTTCGCGAGCTGATCGGACTGCGCCGCATCACTGCCTGCGAGCGAGATCTCTGTCGTGGACCGAGTTCTGATGTTCCGAACGAACAACGCGTTCGCCCGATACGACGAGTAGCCGATGACCGTGTCGCCGATCCCCTTCACCACGAACGGATGTCCTTCGCCCGTGGCCTCCCGCGGGATGCCGAACTGATCGAGCAGCGATCCGGACGCATCACGGATCGACACCTCGTCGTCGACGGCACCGCTCTCGTAACCGAAGGTCAGGCGGCCGTCGGAGCCGGGGACGTCGTACGGTTCGCCCGAACGCAAGTCCTCGCTGGTGAGTTCCGTGCCGAGGACCTCACCGTCGGACGCGGCGAGCGTGATCACGACCGAGTCCAGCACCAGGTCGATGGCACCACCCGCGGTTCCCGCCGACCTCAGCTCGGCGACACCGCCACCTGCGAGTTCGCTGTAGTCGAAGCGCCACGCGGGCTCTCCGCGGCGGCTGTCATAGGCGGTCAGCACACCGTTCTCCGCGATGGCGAAGCCTCCCGGGAACGTGAGGACACTGACGTTCACCGACACCGAGCCGATCCGATACGGGGAATCCGCGGTCTGCGTCGATCGAGGCACTGCGCGTATCAGGTCGGTGTGCCACGGATTCGCATAGAGAACGGTCAGCGGTGCCACCGTGGACGCCCACACGACCGCCGTCACCGCGGCGACGACAGCCCCCGCCCTCCCCGGCCGGAACGCAGCCCACCTCGGGCTGAGCAGGAGCAACGCCAGCCCCGCCGCGATCCCCGCGGCGCAGCTGAGAATCACCGAACCGTACTCGTCGTAGAACCGCAGGAGCGCCCGCTGCCCGTGTTGACGCCACCCGAGTACGACGACGAGGATCATCGCCACGCCGAAACCGCCGGTCAGCACCGCGAACGCTCGCGAACCACGCGGTCGAACCCGAGTCCGCACTCTCGCCGACCCGACGACCACCAGCTCACCGATCCCGACCAACACGGCGAAGACCGCCACCCAGCGTGGAGCGTCGTCGATCTGCGCCGGCCGCGACGAGGTGATGATCGCCGCGATCCCGAAGATCACGGCGAACAATGCGGACACTGTGCCCACGATCACCCGCTGCGTCTTCACGACTGTCCACTCTATGGTGGGCGACAATCGTGGCATGACCACCCCGCCGCCCCCACCCGTGCCGGTCGACGACCGATTCGAGTTCTTCGACGACCGCGCCCGCCTCGACTACGACGCCGTCGTCGAATTCCTGACGCATCACGTCTACTGGGGCAAGTGGCGCAGTCGCGCCGACATCCGGAACGCGATCGACGGATCCTGGCGCGTCGTCGGAGCGATCGACACCGCCACCGGCGACCTCGTCGCGTTCGCCCGCGCGATCTCCGACGGTGTCACGGTCGCCTATTTGGCCGACGTCTTCGTGGTTCCGTCGGCGCGCGGTCACTCGCTCGGCAAGAAGCTCGTCGACGAGATGATCGAACGCGGTCCCGGAGTCCACTTCCGCTGGCTGCTGCACACCGACGACGCACACGGTCTATACCGTCAGTTCGGCTTCGTCGACCCCGATGAGACAGTGCTGGAGCGACGACGGATTCGGCCGATTCCGCCGCGGCCCTGACGATCGGGCACGCAGGTGGCACGGAAACCGAAAGCCGCAGGCCAGAATTCCTCTGAACTGCGGTTTTCTCGGTGCCCCCCGTAGGATTCGAACCTACGACCTTCTGCTCCGGAGGCAGACGCTCTATCCCCTGAGCTAGGGGGGCTCATTGGGCGAAAGCAACATTAGCGCATGCCTTGCGACGGCCCCAACATTGGGGCTGGTGTCGCCCGTCGAGCACGTGATGCTCGGAGTCCGGGCCGACTCCTCAGACCGCAATCAGCTTCGCGCCCGCGACCTCGTTGTAACGGTCGGGTGTGCAGGTCAGGACGATGATCTGGGCGTCACCACCGGAAGTGCCGAGCACCTGGGCCATCGAGGTCAGACGCCCCGGATCGGTGTACCCGAGCGCGTCGTCGAGGATCAGCGGGACGCCGTCGGCACTGTCGATGAGGGTCGCGCATGCCAGGCGCGCCAGCAGGCCGACCTGCTCCTTGGCACCTGCAGACAATGCGTCGATGTCGACCGTCACTCCCCCGAGCGTGCGGGTGGCGATGACGAACTCGTCGGTCACGTGGAAGCGAACGTCCTCGCCGAAGACCGGTGCGGCCAACTCCTCCAGGCGCCTGGTGAACGGGTCGACGTACCGGGCGCGACTCTCGTTCCGCTTCTGCTGCAACGTCTCGTGGAGGACCCGTGCACCTGCCGCACGTGCGGAGACACGCTTCAACTGGGCCTGTGCGGCATCGTTCTCGGCGATCGCCTCGGACAGCTCGTCCAGGCGGCCGTCGGCACGACAGACGTCGAGCTTGGTGACGAACTCGGTGCGCAGGCGGCGCTGCTCTGTCAGCTGCTTCCGTGTCCGCTCGAGCGACGACTCGACGTGCGACAGTGTGTTCTGCAGGCCCGCCAGGTCGAGCTGGTCGAGTCGTTGGGTTCGCTTCACCAAGACGGCACGAGCCTCATCGAGAGCAGTCGCCGCGTCGATCACTCGCGCCGCCAGCGATTCGTCGTCGATCTCGCCTTCGGACGCGGCGAGTTCGGCGTCGAGCGCGGCGACCTCGTCGACGATGCGCGCGCCCGACTCCTCCAATGCGTCGGCGCGGCCGCTCTGCTCGCGCGCCTCCGACAACTTCGCGTCGCGCGTGCGCTCGGCTCGCGCGATGAGGTCGGACAAGTCGCGCTCCGCCTGCCGCAGGGGCGCGGGGTCGTCGACTTCGACGACGGGGCCGTCGGGGACCCGATCGACGAGGTCGAGCCGTTGGCGCTCCAGGTCCTCGGGACGCGACCCGGCGAGTTCCCGCTGCAGATCGCGCTCCAACTCGTTCACCCGTCGCAGCGCATCCGCACGACGATTCGCCGCAGGGGCGACGTCGGCGAGGCTCGGCACGCCACACCGTCGCAGCAGTTCCGTCTCGCGGCTGCGTACCCCGGCCAGCTCCGTCGCCAGCGAGGCTGTGTCGGCGCCGGGCCGGATTTCGATTCGAGCCACGCCGGGAACCTCGACGACCGACAGTTCGGACGCCGCGACCTCGAGCCGATCGTCGACATCAGTCCCGTCGACAAGCACGTCGCCGTCGCCCAGACGGGTCACCGCCACTCGCGCGGAGGCGGCGTCGAGCCGGGCGGTCAGCGTCGTGATGTCACGATCCAACGCCGTGGCCTCGCGCACGTCGTCGCCGGTCACCGAGACCGCGGCGGCGGCCTCCCGGGCCTCCGCGAGTTCGCGCTGCAGACGTGCGACTTCGGCGAGCGTCGCCGTCAACCTCGTCAGTCGCCCGCGATCCGCGGCGACGACGACGGCGGTTTCTGCGACGCCGAGATCCTCGCGCAGTCGGCCCAGCTTCGCCGACGACGTCTCGATCTCCGCGGCGAGTGCGGCGGCCGCGTCGGTCGCGGCAGCGGCGAGGCGTCGTGCCTCGGCGATGCGCGCGGTGGTCTGGTCCGCGGACGCCGCCATCGTCGCGCGGCGTTCACGGCACCGGGTTCGCTCGTTGGCCGCGTCGACGGCGACCCGATGCGCCATCTGCTTGGTCTCGACCACCGCGCGCGCCGCTTTGACCTGCTCCCCCACCCCGTCGGCCTCGGCGACGGCGGCGCTCGCGGTCGCCAGCTCGACGGCGCCGTCGCGCTCCTCCGCCAGCAACTGCTTGATCGCTTCCGCGACCCGCGGCAACCTGTCGGCCGCCTCCTGCACGCCGGCGAGGATCGCCTCGCGTTCGGCGACGGCCGCCGCAGCCTTGCGCGCAGCGTCCGTCGCCTGCGCCAACTCACCGGTCGGCCGTCCCTGGTTCAGGGTGTAGTACTTCGTGTACTCGGCGGTCACCGCAGCGACGAGGTCCTGAGTCTGCGGCGACTCCCCGCCGTCGGACTCCGCCTCGCCCGCCGCACGGTCGAGTGCCTGGGACAACGCAGCGCTGTTCGCGAGATCGCCGAGCGCGGGATCGGTGGACTGCAGCAACCGGAGCGCACCGAACAGCGTCTTGTCGAGCGACTCCGCCAGGATCGCCTCGACGCGCTCGTGCGCCTCGCGACCGACGAGCTGCTCGCGGACGGGCTCGACGATGGTGAGGGTGGTCTCCGGCTGGCGGTTGAAGCGCTTCGCGTACTCGAAGCGCCATGCGCCGCAGGAGATGTCGGCCCATACGTCGGTCCCGACGTCGCGCCCCGACGGCTGGATGCCGCGCACGTGCTTCGACTTGCTGCTGGACTGCGTCGTCAACAGGAGGTCGAAGGCCTCCATCATCGACGACTTGCCCGCCTCGTTGTCGCCCTCGATGACGGTGACGCCGGTGTCCGCGAACTCGATCTCCCGGGCCTCGACGCCGCGGAAGTTCGCGACGCGCAGTCGGTGCAGCCTCATCGCGCGGCTCCCGACAGTCGGTACAGCAGTCCCAGCGCGGAGCGTGCGGCTTCGGCGTCGGCCTCGTCGACGGTCGACGCGGCCCGCGCGGCGAGTTCTTCGGCGGCAAGCGCGGCGTACCCCTGGAGGTCGAGGGCGGTGACGTCGGACGGGTCGGAGACCACGGTCAGGTCGTGGTGTCGTTCCCAGATGGTGAGCGCTGCGAAGCGGTCGCCGAACTCCTCCAACAGGTCGGACAGCATCACGTTCTCGGCGACGCTGACGGTGCCGGTCAGCGAGAGCTGCACCACGGTCCGCGACTTGTCGCCGATCTCCGTCAGCAGGCCGCGGAGCCGTTCGATGTCGTCGGCACCGTCGACGTCCTCGCGGATCGTGCGGAACGCCCACTGCCCCACCCGGTGTCGGGTCACGTCGATCGACGACTGCGCACCGCGGGTCAGCGTGACCTCCAGGACGTGCCCGGGCGCGGTCTCGACGTGATCGAACGCCGTCACCTCGGGGGCGCCGGAGTACCAGATGCGCCCCGAGTCGCCGACCGAGGTGACCGAATGCCGATCGCCGAGGGCCACGTAGTCGACGAGCTGCGAGGCGACGGCGACATCGAGGGTCGCCGCACGGACGATCGACGGATCGGAGTTGGGGCTCAGCGAGTCGACGCCGCCGTGTCCGACGACGATCCGGATGTCGTCGGACGGTGCGAGCTTCGCCAGTTGGTCGTTGACCAGATCGGTGAGCGGCCGCTTGGTGGTCCACGGGGCGGCGACCAGGCTGACACCGTCGCGCACCGGTACGACGCCCGCCTCCGTGAGGACGTGGACGTTGGCCGGACACGCGTCCTTGAACTCCTTGGAGGAGTAGACGCTCGTGGCGTCGAGCGGGTCGTGGTTGCCGGGCAGCAGGTACACGGGCACCGGGTAGTCGCCCAGCGCGTCGAGGGTCCGCCGGATGATGCGGGTGGAGACGCGCGGGTCGTCGAAGACGTCGCCGCAGACGACGACGAACTCGGCTCCGGTCTCCTTCGCGAGGGTGCCGATCCGCACGACCGCGTCTTCACGAGCGGCGTTGTAGGTGTGCTGAGCCTCGCCGGCGAGGAAGTGCCGGGTCATCCCCAGCTGCCAGTCCGCGGTGTGCAGAAACGTGACGGCGGGTGCCGTCCCCGCGTCGGCGGGCGGCTGCGCGGCCGCCGATGTGGGAACGGAGAACAGCGCGAGCGGCTCGAGGTCGAACAGCGGCTCGGTGACACATGCGGTGCCGTCGAGTGCCGAATCGTCGTAGGCCGGTCTGGTCACGCCGTGCTCCAATCTCCCAGTGGTCAACTCGTCTCTGGCGATGGTACGAGTCACCTCTGACAAAACCGGGCAAGCGCCCCTCGCGCGCCGTCGGCGACCGGCTTACGCAGTGGCGTCGGCCTGGGCTCCTTCCGGTTCGACCGAGGTCCTCCCCGTCCGATGGTCGACGAGGAACAGCGTCGCGGCCGCACCGATGAACAGGATCGCGGCACCGAGATAGATCGACTCGCCCATCGCTCGGGCGAAGGGTTCGCGCACCGCCTCGGGCAGCTGGGCGACGGCACCGCCGTGACCGCTGGTGTCGACGCCCGGCAGATGCGCCGACAGTCGCGACATCATCAGGGCGCCGATGCCTGCGGCGCCGACGACGGAACCGATGACGCGGGTGGTGTTGTAGACGCCTGCGCCGGCGCCGGCCTGGTGCCACGGCAGATTGCGGGTCGCGGTCGCGGCGAGCGGCGCCCACACGGCGGCGCTCGCGACGCCCATCAGCATCGTCGGCAGCAGGAGGTGCCACACCGGCGTCTCGGGCCGGAAGATGAATCCGGCCCAGACGCTGGCGGTCGCGTATCCGAAGAGGCCGAGCGCCACCACGCTGCGCGGGTGGACGCGGTCGAGGATGCGTCCGACGATCGGCGCGAGGACACCGGTGATGACCGCCATCGGCACCATCACCAGGGCCGAGCGGAGCGGAGTCATGCCGCCGACCAGCTGGAGGAAGAACATGATCGGGATCATCGAGCCCGACACAGCGAAGCCCATCGACGCGATGCCGAGGTTGGAGACGCTGAAGTTGCGGTCGCGGAACAGCGACAGGGGAACCAGCGGCTCCACCTTGCCCTTGCCCTCCCACACCAGGAACAGGCCCATCACGATGACGCCGACACCGATGAGGCCCCAGATCCAGCCGGCCCAGTCGTACGACTCGCCCTCTTGAATCCCGAAGACGAGCGCCGAGAGACCGACGGCCGAGAGCGCCACGCCGACCCAGTCGAAGCGGTGGTCGTGCGTCTCGACGTCGGGCACCAGCATCGCCGCGAGGACCAGGCCGACGAGGCCGACCGGCAGATTGACGAAGAAGATCCACTCCCAGCCGAAAGAGTCGGTCAGGATGCCGCCGAGCAGCGGGCCGACCAGGGTGGCGACGCCGGCGACGGTGCCCCAGACGCCCATCGCGGCACCGCGCCGCTCCGGCGGGAAGATGCGCGTGATGAGCGCCATCGTCTGCGGGGTGATCAGGGCCGCACCGAGCCCCTGCACGCCGCGGGCGATGATCAGCGCGGTGATGGTGTCCGACAGGCCGCACCACACGCTGGCGGCGGTGAAGATCAGCAGACCGGCCTGGTAGACCTTCTTCGGCCCGATCTTGTCGCCGAGCCGACCCGCGATCAGCAGCGGGACCGCATAGGTGAGCAGGTAGGCGCTGGTGACCCAGACGATCTGGTTGACGTCGGCGTCGAGCGCCTGCATGATCTGCGGCTGCGCCACCGCGACGATCGACATGTCGACCAGGATCATGAAGAAGCCGACGCACAGCGCCATCAACGCGGCCCATGGCCGATCGGTGACGGACTTGAAGGCCGGCATCTGCGGAGTTGCGGTCACTGAACTCGCCTTTCGCGTGATGAACCGGCCAAGGCTAGCACCGATCACCGACCGGCGACGACCCCCGTTTCGAGTACGCCGACCAGCGAAAACGTCGTGTGACGGACGTGACACCCGGAGCGGAATATCTCCGGCACACAATGGCTTGTACGAAGGTGGTTCACCGCGTCCGCGCGGGTCCCGAGCCGCCGAGGTCATGTTGCTCGCCACCGCACGATGTCGGTGGTCGCGCATACAGTTGTGACATCGCCTGACTGCGCCTCGCAACCGCGAGTCGGAGCGAACGAGGGAGGACCGACATGCGTAAATCGAAGCGCGACGCTGCCCGGAAGGACGTCGTCTACGACCCCAGCGGCAGCGCACTGCCCGCCGCGGCGACCGAGGATGCACTCACCCAGGACCAGCGCAAGGCGGGCAAGGGCACCCTTGCGGTCCTGGGCGCACTGGTCGACAAGGCGCAGCGCCTGCAGCAGCCCGCCGTCGCCAAGTATGTGGAGCGCGTCCGCGCGAAGCACCCCGACGAGAGCCCCGAGCAGGTGATCCGTCGACTCGAGAAGCACTACCTGCGCACGGTCACCGCATCCGGTGGCGCCGTCGGCGCCACCTCCGCAGTCCCGGGCATCGGCACCGTCGCCGCGCTGGGCGCCATCACCGCCGAGAGCGCTCTCTTCATCGAGGCGTCCGCACTGCTCGCCTTGGCGATCGCCGAGGTCCACGGGATCTCCCCCGCCGACGCCGAACGCCGCAAGACCCTGGTTCTCGCCGTCGCGCTGGGCGACGAGGGCACCACGATCGTCGGCAAGGCGATCGGCGCCAAGAGCCGGGACGCCATGGCCAAGCTCGACGTGCCGGGACTCCCGAAGATCAACCTCAAGACCATCAACCGGACCCTCGGCAACCGTTTCGTCCGCAAGTTCACCTTGGGCAAGGCGCCCGTGGTGATGGGCAAGCTGATCCCGGGCGGCATCGGCGCGGTGATCGGCGGCGTCGGCAACCGGGCGCTCGGCTCACTGGTCCTCCGGAACGCCCGCGAGGCGTTCGGTCCCCCGCCGCGCTTCTGGGATCTCGACGGTGAGGTCGTCGGTCTGCGCAGTGCCATCGAGGCGGGTTGACCGACCGTCCACCGACTGCGACACCGGCGGCCGACGGCTGGATCCGTCGGCTCGTCGCCGAGTGTTGGAGGCACCGCCGCCTGGCGATCGTGATGACAGTCGCGACGCTGGGCGCGGTGGCCGTCGACATCGTCGCCCCGCTGCTGACCAAAGCCGCGATCGACACCGCCACCGGCCACGGATCCGGTCGATTCGGCCTGCCCGCGCTGATCGGTGCTCTGCTGGTCGGCGCCGTGATCCGATACGCCGGGCAGTTCGGGCGCCGGATGACGGCCGGCCGCATGGCGATCACCGTGCAGGACACCCTCCGACGTCGACTCCTGGACACCCTCCACCACGTGGACGGCCCCTCCCGGGACACCATCCGCACGGGCCAGGTGGTGTCGCGCTCGATCTCGGACCTGCAGATCGTCCAATCTCTCCTCGCGATGGCCCCGCTGTCCCTCGGCGGCGCCGTGCAGGTGGTGCTGTCGCTGACGGTCATGGCCTGGTTGTCGCCGCTGCTCACCCTGGTCGCGGTGGCGGTGGTCCCGCTGATCGCGGTGATCGTCTACCGCAGCAGACGACGTCTGTTCGCCGCGACGTGGGCGGCGCAGCAGTCGGCCGCCGAAGTGGCGGGCCACGTCGAGGAGACGGTGACCGGGGTGCGGGTGGTGAAGGGCTTCGGTCAGGAACGGCGCGCCACCGACGAGCTCGCGGCCCTCGGCGACACCCTGTACCGGTTCAAGCTGCGCGCAGCGAAGATCAGCTCCCGCTTCATGCCGACCATGGGTGCGGTCCCCCAACTCGGCATGGTCGCCGTGATCGGTCTCGGCGGCTACCTCGTGTACCTCGGCGAGATCACCCCGGGCACCTTCCTCGCGTTCTCCACCTACCTGGCGACGATGTCGGGCCTGGCTCGGATCCTCACCAACCTCGTGGTGAACGCCCAGCTCGCCGCGTCGGCCGTCACCCGCGTGTACGAGGTCATCGACCATCCTCGCGACGATGCGTTCGCCAACACCGAGACCGCCCCGGACGGTCCGCTCGGGCTGAGCTTCAACGGCGTCTCGGTCCGGTACGACGACCGCACCGTCCTGGCCGACCTGGACCTGACGATCCGACCCGGCGAGTGCGTCGCCGTGGTCGGCGGCCCGGGCTCGGGCAAATCGACTCTCGCCGAACTCGTGACCGGCGCGTACCGCCCCGATGCGGGCACCATCGCCCTGATCGGCGCCGACGGGGCGCGCGCCGACCTCGCGACCGTGTCGACCGACAGCCTGTACGACGCGGTCTCCTTCGCCTTCGACGAGCCGTTCCTCTACTCCACGACCATCGCCGCCAACATCGCGCTCGGCGCCGATGAGGCCCCGGCCCATGCCGACGAGTCGATCGTCGCCGCAGCCCGTGCGGCGGCGGCCGACTTCGCGGCCGACCTCCCCGACGGCTACGACACCGGCGTGGGCGAACGCGGCCTCACCCTGTCCGGCGGTCAACGCCAGCGGGTGGCTCTGGCTCGGGCGCTCCATCGCGGCAGCCGCGTCCTGGTCCTCGACGACGCGACCTCCGCCGTCGACGCCGCGACCGAGGCCCGGATCTTCGCGCACTTCCGGTCGCTGGGCACCACGATGCTGGTCCTGGCCCACCGCGACTCCACCCTCGCCATCGCCGATCGCGTCGCCGTCCTCGACCACGGAGCCGTCGCCGACATCGGTACCGTCGCCGAACTGTCACGACGCAGCTCGCTGTTCCGGCGCCTGATGTCCGCCACCGACACCGCAGACCAGCGCGCGGCGGCCGCGGCGAGCGTCCAGCAGCAGTCTTCGATCACCGTCGACGACCTGTGGCCCGGCGGCGTCGACGGCGAAGCGCCGAGAGCTCGTCTGCAGACTGCCGCTCCCGCCCGCATGCACGGCGGCCGCTCCGGCGCCCTCGGCTCCCTGCCCGCCACCGACGAGATCCGCGCCGCCGTCGACGCCCTGCCCCCGGCCGACGAACCGCCGCACGTCGACGTCGACGCCGCCCGCAGGCACCGACCGTCGTTCAGCCTCCGACAGATCCTCCGCCCCGTGCGCCTGCTGCTGGCCGCGGTGGTGGGGACGATCGCCGTCGAGACGCTGATCGGCCTGGTGTTCCCGACTCTCGCGCGCACCGTGCTCGACGCCGCCGGTCGCGCCGACGCGACGATCATCGGCCTCGCGACCGTCGCGGGCGTCGCACTGGTCGCGGTGACCTGGGTGACCGGAGCCGTCAACGTCGTCACCTCTGCGCGCGCCGGCGAACGCGTCCTGTACGCCCTCCGGATCCGCAGCTACGCCCACCTGCAGCGACTCGGTCTGGACTACTACGAGCGCGAACTGTCGGGTCGCATCATGACGCGCATGACCACCGACGTCGACGCCCTGTCGGGGTTCGTGCAGAACGGCCTGTCGACGGCGGTGATCGCCGTACTCACCCTGTTCGGCGTGTCCGGCGCCCTGCTGGCGACCGATTGGGAACTGGCGCTCGTCATCGCCCCGGTCATTCCGATCCTGCTCGTCGCGACCGTGATCTTCCGTCGCTACTCGTCCCGCGCGTACACCCGCACTCGCGAACTGGTGTCGGCTGTGAACGCCGATTTCCAGGAGAACATCGCCGGTCTGGCCACCACTCGCGCGTACCGGCACATCCCGGTGGCACAGGCCGAGTTCGGCCGCCGCAGCGACGCCTGGGTGGAGGCGCGGATGGACTCCCAGCGGGCCATCTCGCTGTACTTCCCGTTCATCACCTTCTGCTCCGAGGCCGCGACCGCCGTGGTCCTGGGCGTCGGCGCCCACCAGGTGACCTCCGGATCACTGTCGTCCGGCACTCTGATCGCCTTCGTCCTGTACCTGGCGATGCTGTTCGGTCCGGTGCAGCAACTCACCACGGTGTTCGACGCGTACCAGCAGGCAGCGGTGGGACTGCGCCGAATCCGCGACCTGCTGCTGACCCCGAGTTCGCTGGTCGACGCACCGCAGGCCGACACCGCTCCGTCGGCCGAGGTGCTCGCAGCTCCCGCCTTCCGCGGCGACGTCCGCCTCGACGCCGTCGACTTCCGCTACTCCGGCGCCGACCGCCCGGCCCTCACAGACGTCGACCTGACGATCCCCGCGGGCACATCACTCGCCCTCGTCGGCACCACCGGTGCGGGCAAGTCGACCATCGTGAAGCTCCTCGCCCGGTTCTACGATCCGACGCACGGCACCGTACGCATGGACGGCACCGACCTCCGCGAACTCGACCTCCCCCGCTATCGCAGCCGCCTCGGCGTGGTCCCGCAGGAACCCCACCTGTTCGCCGGAACCGTGGCGGACAACATCGCCTACGGTCGTCCCGACGCCCATCGCGAGCAGATCGCCGAGGCCGCGCGTCGTGTCGGCGCGGCGAGCATGATCGCGGCACTGCCCGGCGGCATGGAGTTCGGCATCGCCGAACGAGGCCGCGGCCTCTCCGCCGGTCAACGCCAGCTGATCGCCCTCGCCCGGGCCGAACTCGTCGAACCGGACCTCATCCTGCTCGACGAGGCCACCGCGACGCTCGACCAGGCGACCGAGGCACAGGTCCTCGCGGCGGGCGAAGCTCTCGCGCATCGTCGGACCAGCGTCATCGTGGCGCACCGGCTGGCGACGGCCGCCCGCGCCGACGTGATCGCCGTCGTCGACGATGGTCGAATCGTCGAACTCGGCACCCACGACGAACTCTTCGCCGCCCGCGGACCATACCGGCGACTGTGGGATGCCGGGGTCTCCCCGGACGCCTGCGACGACCGCGCACCGACCGATCCGGTCGGCATCCGATGACCGCAGACCGCGATTGATAGGTGAACACACTCAATCCGTACGCAGCGCCTATCAGCAGACAGACGCCGAACTTGCCAAACCCGACATATCCACCGCAATTCGTTCGTCCCATTGCGTGATTTTGACCACTACCCGCATACTGCCCTGGTCGGTGTCGCGCAGTTCGCACGGGCCGTGACGCTGCCGCGTACCATCGACTGTTGGCAGGTCGGCGACGGTTCACGAGATCAAGCGCCCGCCTGCCGAGCGATCGAAAAACACCTGGGTGAATTGAGGCGAGACAACGCTGTGAGCAGTTCGATATCCGAATCTGACTTCGGACAAAACGAATGGCTGGTCGAGGAGATGTACCAGCGATTCCAGACCAACCCTGAATCAGTCGATCCGAGCTGGCACGAGCTTCTCAAGAACTACCGTCCCAGCACGACTGCCGCAGCCCCCGCGAACGGTGCGACGCCGCCCGCGGCGCCCGCACCCGCAGCGACGCCTCCCGCCGCCCCCGCGGCTCCGGCTCCGGCTCCGGCCGCGCGTGTCGCACCGAAGCAGGCCGTGACGCTCGACACCGAGCCCGCCAAGAAGGCCGCCGCCCCCGCTCGGACGCCGGCCCCCGCCCGCGAGTCCGCCGCCACCAAGGCCGCGTCCGGCACGTCGATGGCCGCGTCGACCGCGAAGCCCGCCGACGCCGACGCCGTCGACACGAACCGCGTCCTGCGCGGCCCGGCCGCAGCGATCGTCCGCAACATGAACGCTTCGCTGGAGGTGCCGACCGCGACGAGCGTCCGCGCCATCCCGGCGAAGCTGATGATCGACAACCGCGTCGTCATCAACAACCACCTCGCCCGCACCCGCGGCGGCAAGGTGAGCTTCACCCACATCCTCGGCTACGCGATCGTCCAGGCGCTCAAGGCGTTCCCGAGCATGAACAACCACTTCGCCATCGTCGACGGCAAGCCGAACGTGGTGAGCCCCGCGCACACCAACCTCGGTCTCGCGATCGACCTGCCGGGCAAGAACGGCAACCGCACGCTCGTCGTCGCCGCCATCAAGGGCTGCGAGGCGATGAACTTCGGCGAGTTCGTGGCCGCCTACGAGGACATCGTCCGCCGCGCGCGCAACGGCAAGCTCGGCGCCGACGACTTCGCAGGCGTCACCATCTCGCTGACCAACCCGGGCACCATCGGCACCGTCCACTCGGTCCCCCGCTTGATGCAGGGTCAGGGCACCATCATCGGTGCAGGCGCCATGGAGTACCCCGCCGAGTTCCAGGGCGCCAGCGACGAGCAGATCGCCGCCATGGGCGTCGGCAAGCTGATGACGCTGACGTCGACCTACGACCACCGCATCATCCAGGGTGCGGAGTCGGGCGACTTCCTGCGCACCATTCACAACCTGATCATCAGCGACGACTTCTGGGACGAACTGTTCACGTCGCTGCGGATCCCGTACGAGCCGGTCCGCTGGCGTCGCGACATCCCCGCGGGCCTGGTCGACAAGAACACCCGCGTCCTCGAGCTGATCGCCGCGTACCGCAGCCGCGGTCACCTGATGGCCGACACCGACCCGCTGATGATGGACGCCGCCGCCAAGGCCGCTCACCCCGACCTGGACGTCCTCACCTACGGCCTCACCCTGTGGGACCTGGACCGCTCGTTCAAGGTCGGCGGCTTCCACGGCCAGCGCGACATGAAGTTGCGCGACGTCCTGTCGATCCTGCGCGACGCCTACTGCCGTCACGTCGGCGTCGAGTACACGCACATCCTGGATCCCGAGCAGCAGCGCTGGCTCCAGGAGCGCGTGGAGATCAAGCACGTCAAGCCGCCGGTGGCCGAGCAGAAGTACATCCTGAGCAAGCTCAACGCCGCCGAGGCCTTCGAGACCTTCCTCGCCACCAAGTACGTCGGTCAGAAGCGCTTCTCCCTCGAGGGCGCGGAAGCCGTCATCCCGATGATGGACGCCGTCCTGGATCAGAGCGCCGAGCACGAGCTCGACGAGGTCGTCATCGGCATGCCGCACCGCGGTCGCCTGAACGTCCTGACGAACATCGTCGGCAAGCCCTACTCGAAGGTCTTCAGCGAGTTCGAGGGCAACCTCGGTCCCGCCGAGTCCCACGGCTCGGGCGACGTGAAGTACCACCTCGGCGCCGAGGGCAAGTACTACCAGATGTTCGGCGACAACGAGATCACCGTCTCGCTGACCGCCAACCCCAGCCACCTGGAGGCCGTCGACCCGGTCCTGGAGGGCATCGTCCGCGCCAAGCAGGACGGCATGAGCGAGGACAAGAAGTTCGGCGTCCTCCCGCTGATGCTGCACGGTGACGCGGCGTTCGCCGGCCAGGGCATCGTGGCCGAGGTCCTCAACATGTCGATGCTGCCCGGCTACCGCACCGGCGGCACCGTGCACATCGTCGTGAACAACCAGATCGGCTTCACCACCGCGCCCGAGCACTCCCGCTCCACGCAGTACTGCACCGACATCGCCAAGATGATCAGTGCGCCGGTCTTCCACGTGAACGGCGACGACCCCGAGGCCTGCGTCTGGGCCGCCAAGCTGGCCGTCGACTACCGCGAGGCGTTCAACCGCGACGTGGTCATCGACCTGGTCTGCTACCGCCGCCTGGGCCACAACGAGGGCGACGACCCGTCGATGACCCAGCCGGCCATGTACGACGTCATCAACAACCTCCGCAGCGTCCGCAAGAGCTACACCGAAGCCCTCATCGGCCGCGGTGACATCTCGACCAAGGAGGCCGAGGACGCCCTCCGCGACTACCAGGGTCAGCTGGAGCGCGTGTTCGTCGAGGTCAAGGAACTCGAGCGTCACACGCCCGAGGCGTCGCCGTCGGTGGAGGGCGACCAGACGCTGGTCACCAAGCTCGTCACCGCCGTCGACCAGGAGCGCCTGCAGCAGATCGGCGACGCCTTCGGCAACGTGCCGGAGGGCTTCACCGCGCACCCGCGCGTGAAGCCGGTCATCAAGCGTCGCCACGAGATGCCCACCAAGGGCAACGTCGACTGGTCGTTCGCCGAGATGATGGCCTTCGGTTCGCTGGTCCAGGAGGGCCGCACCGTCCGCCTGTCGGGTCAGGACGCCCGCCGCGGCACGTTCACGCAGCGTCACTCGGTCCTCATCGACCGGGAGAACGGCAGCGAGTACACCCCGCTGAACCACCTGCCCGACGCGACCGGCCGATTCCTGGTCTACGACTCCCCGCTGTCGGAGTACGGCGTCCTCGGCTTCGAGTACGGCTACGCCGTCGCCGACCCCGACGCCCTGGTCATGTGGGAGGCGCAGTTCGGCGACTTCGTCAACGGCGCCCAGTCGGTCATCGACGAGTTCATCAGTTCCGGCGAGGCCAAGTGGGGTCAGCGCAGCGACGTGGTCCTGCTCCTGCCGCACGGTCACGAGGGTCAGGGACCCGACCACACCTCGGGACGCATCGAGCGCTTCCTGCAGCTGTGTGCCGAGGGTTCGATGACCGTCGCGCTGCCGTCGACCCCGGCGAGCTACTTCCATCTGCTGCGTCGCCACGTGCACGACGGCATCAGCCGCCCGCTCGTGGTCTTCACCCCGAAGTCGATGCTCCGCAACAAGGCCGCCGTCTCGCCGGTCGAGGAGTTCACCGAGGGCAAGTTCCTCTCGGTGATCGACGACCCCGCCTTCAAGAACGGTGGCGACCGCAATAAGGTCCAGCGCGTCCTTCTGGTCAGCGGCAAGCTGTACTACGAGCTGGCCGCCCGCAAGGAGAAGGACGGCCGCGACGACGTCGCCATCGTCCGCGTCGAGCAGCTGTACCCGGTCCCCTACCGCCGCCTGGCACGCACCCTCGAGGCGTACCCGAACGCGAAGGACTTCCGCTGGGTCCAGGAGGAGCCCGCCAACCAGGGTCCGTGGCCGTTCCTCGGCCTCTGGCTCCCGGAGATGCTGCCCGAGCTGCTGGCCGGTCTGCGGCGCGTCTCGCGCCGCGCGATGTCCGCTCCGTCGTCCGGTTCCAGCAAGGTGCACGCGGTGGAGCAGCAGGAGATCGTCGACGAGGCGTTCAACTGACGTCGCCCCGCGCGTGACGCTCCGGCGCACGACCTGAGAAGGCCCGCCCCATCGGATTCCGATGGGGCGGGCCTTCTTTTCGTCGTCGAGGTCGCCGCGGCCGGCTTCGGTTCGGGCGTCCGGTCAGGCGGGGCTGAGCACCGCGACGTAGTTCTTGCCCCACGCCCCGTCCGGGGTCTGCAGGCAGGTGACGAGGACGACGCGACCGCCCAGCTGCTGTCCCGGCGTCCCCCACACCTGCGTCAGATACGGGAGGTCCGCCTTCGCCGGCGTGTACACGGCGGTCACACGATAAGCGCGCTCGCCGGCGCCCGCGGTCTCGAAGCGGACGGTCTGACCGACGAAGGCGTCACCGCGCGGGTACAGATCGTTGAAGACAGTATCGATCGAGGCGCCCGCGTGACCGGCGAGCACCGTCGGCCGGTCACCTCCGCTGCCGAGCGCGGCGTAGTCCGAGCACCAGAACACGTCGCCGACTCGGGAGTCGTACGGAGGCTCGATGACGTCGGTGCACGCCGACGGCATCACCGAGACGGGAGCGTCCATCGCACGGACGCCGTCCTGCGGACCCACCTTGATCCGCACCGGCGCGGAGGCTCGGTCCGCGGCCGCCGTCGCCACAGCGGGCTCGACCTCCGAACCGTCTGCACGCGGCGACCCGCCGATGGCCATGAGGGCACCGGCCAGCCCGGCGATCAACGCGACGACCGCCACGGTCGTCAGCACGCCGAGCGGCAGCCGCCGGGCTCGGTAGCACGGTCCGTCGTCGGCCATCACGCACCTCCGACGAGCGCCAGATACTCGTCGTCGGACGGTGCGAGGAGCTTCGGAGTCCGATACCGGAATCCCGGCATCGGCAGGGTGCGTGCGAGCGCACCGGCCGCGCCGAAGAGAGTGAATGCGGCGAGCAGGATGAAGACGGCGCCGAGGGCGGCGGCGGTCCATCCGTCGACCGTCGTGGCGAGCGCGCCGATGGATGCGGTCGCGCCGACTCCGGTCTGGGCGAGCGGTCCGACTGCGCTGACTGGGGAGGCGATTGCCATGGTCAAGACTCCTGACTTGTGTAGTGCGGAGCGCGTCACCAGGACGCGCGGGTGTGCAGCGCCGATGCTGCGATGGCTTTAAGTTGAACGCCTTGGAGGAAGATGTCGTACGGCATCTCGACGACGATGAGGAACCCGATCAGACCCTGCCGTAGGCCGCGACGCCCGACGACGGTGACGAATCGTTCGACGGCGTAGACGGCCGTGACGAGGATCCACACCCAGAAGACCGTGATCGACAGGCTCGCGACGGCCCACACGAGCGTGGCGAGGTAGGCGATCGTGACGAAGATGCCGATCTGGCCCCAGAGCTGGAGACGCCAGTAGTTGAGGGTGTATCGGGTGAGGCCGTAGTGGCGGTTGTTCTCGATGGCGCCGCGCTTCCACCGTTCGCGCTGCTTGGCCAGGTCGCCCCAGGTCTCCATGACCTCGGTCGTGAGGCCGCACTCGACGGGCGCGATGATCTTGTACCCGAGGTGGAGCAGCGCGAAGGTCAGTTCGTTGTCTTCGGTCAGCGCCTTGGTGTCGTAGACCTGGGCCCGCTCACCGCTCGCCGCCGAGTTCGGGATCAGCCCCGATTCCCGACCGGCGACGACGTGCCTGAGCGCCCGGATGGTGAAGACGGTCGCGGTCCCGGTGAGAACCAGTGATCGCCCGTTGCGCCGTTCGATGTCCCGGGCGTATCTCGCGTACTCATTGCGCTGCAGCATGCCGACGAAGCCACCGCCCTCCTTGCCGAGGAAGACGCCGCCGACCGCGTGGTAGCCCGAGTCGATCCGCTTGCGCGCGTTCTCGACGAACTCCGGTTCCAGGATCGTGTCGGCGTCCATCACCAGGATCTGGTCGGTGGTTTCGAGCACCGCGAGGTTCTCGTCGAGCCACCAGTTCAGCGCACCGGCCTTCTTGTGCGGATTCGGGGGTACATGAAGGACTTCAGCTCCGGCCGCCGCAGCGAGTTCCGGGGTGTCGTCGGTGCAGTTGTTGATCAGGACGACGATGCGGTCCGGAACCACCGTCTGGGCCGCAAGCGAGTCCAGCATCTCGATGATCTGCGGCTGCGCGTCACTCCCATGGACGTGGCCGCCCTTGTGCGCCGGGACGAGGACTGTCAGCACGTCGGCTCCCCTTCCGTTGGACCCTTGTGGATTACGGAAGACGACGCTAAAGGGAGCGGAAGGGGAAGAACATCTCTCCCCATCAGTGAAACGATGAGGCGGATACAAAACTTTTATCCACGTTTGTAACAGTTCGACGAAATGCCAGGTGAAATTGCTACCTGGCGGTTGTCGCCGCGACAGATTCATCTGAACCGATGCAAGTACCGTCGGTCACAGATGAACTGGATCACTCATCGATTCGGTGGACGGCAACCGACAGTCGTCACGCGCGGGCCGCACTGTGGCGAATGAGTTCGCGGCGCCCTACTCCCCCGCGGTGACCATGCCGACGACGCCGGCGAGCGCAGGCAGGGCCGTGACGAAGATGTCGACCAGTTGGTCCCTTGTGATGACCGGCTCGTCGAGCCACCGCACCAGCAACTCCTCGACGAAGGCGATCCACCCGGCGACGCCCATCTCGATGGCCGGCGTGCGCTCGATGCCGATCCGATCCGCTCGCGACAGGATCCGTTCGGTCATCTGCGCGCGGGTCCTGTCGGCGACCTCGCGGATGGCGTCGTCGGCACTCGCGGCACCGCGGATGACGCCGACGAAGCCGCGACCGTTGTCCGCAACGTAATCGACGTAGGCGGCCATCGACGCGGTGAGCATCGCAATCGGATCCCCCAGCTCCTCCTGCGGCTCGGTCCGATCCAGCATCTCCTGCGCCTGCTCCGTGATGACGCACAGGTGGAAGTCGGCCTTCGACTCGAAGTAGTGGAAGATGAGCCCCTTCGACACCCCCGCGGCTTCGGCCACCGCCTCCATGGTCACCGACTCCAACGGCACGGTACGGGCCATGTCGACGCCGAGGTCGATGAGCTGTCGACGTCGTGCTGCCGGACTCATGCGGGTTCTCGTCGTGGTCATGTCACCACCGTAGGGCCTTATTGACCAAAGTTCAATTAGCTATTGACTCTCGGTCAACAGACTCTTATCGTTGTCACCATGACAACGCATGATGTAGAGATCGCGATCATCGGAGCGGGCTTCTCCGGCCTCGGCGCCGCCATCAAGCTCACGCAGGAAGGCGTCGAGGACTACGTGCTCCTCGACCGCGGGCAGGACTTCGGCGGCACCTGGCGCGACAACGTGTACCCGGGCGCCGCGTGCGACGTCCCCTCGCACCTGTACTCCTACTCGTTCGCCATGAACCCCGAGTGGTCGCGCTCGTACTCGCACCAGCCGGAGATCCACCGGTACATCAACAAGGTGGCCGACGAGCACGGCATCGGCGAGAAGTCGCTGTTCGGCTCCGACGTCACCCACGCCGAGTGGAACGAGGACCTCGGCCGCTGGGAGATCGACTACACCCGCGACGGCGAGGCGCACAGCCTGACCGCACGCACCCTGGTCGGCGGCGTCGGCCCGCTCTGCGAGCCCAACCTCCCCGACATCGAGGGCATCGAGGGCTTCCAGGGCAAGATGGTCCACACCGCCCGCTGGGATGAGGGCTACGACTTCGCGGGCAAGCGCGTCGCGGTGATCGGCACCGGCGCCTCCGCCATCCAGGTGGTCCCGCAGCTCGGCAGGGTCGTCGGCCACATGGACGTCTACCAGCGCACCGCTCCGTGGATCATCCCCCGCAACGAGCGCCCCTACCTGGGCCTGGAGAACTGGGCGTTCAAGAACATCCCCGGTTTCCAGTCGGCGATCCGCGGCGGCATCTACTCGTTCAACGAGATCGTCGCCGCAGGCATGACCTACGCCCCGAAGGCGCTCAAGCCGGTCGAGATCCTCTCGCGCGGCAACATCTTCAAGGGCATCCGTGATCCGAAGCTGCGCGAGGCCGTCACCCCGAAGTTCGCGGTGGGCTGCAAGCGCATCCTGAAGTCCAACGAGTGGTACCCGACCCTCGACCAGGACAACGTGGAACTGGTGACCGACGGCATCGCCCGCGTGACCGAGACCGGCATCGTCACCAAGGACGGCACCGAGCGCGACGTCGACGTCATCGTCATCGCCACTGGTTTCCACGTCACCGACTCCCCCGTCTTCGACACGATCGTCGGCGTCGGCGGCAAGAGCCTGTCGGAGGTCTGGGCGGTCGACGGCATGCAGGCCTACAAGGGCTCGTTCATCCACGGCTTCCCGAACCTGATGCTGCTCATCGGCCCGTCGACCGGCCTCGGCCACACCTCCATGGTCTACATGATCGAGTCCCAGCTGAACTACCTCGTCGACTACGTCCGCAAGACCCGGTCGCGCGGCATCGTCCGCGTCGACGTCAAGAAGTCGGTGCAGGACGCGTTCAACCGCAGCCTTCAGGACAACCTCAAAAAGAGCGTGTGGGTCAACGGCGGCTGCGCCTCGTGGTACAAGGACGAGCACGGCAACATCACCGTCCTGTGGCCCGGCTTCACCTTCAACTTCCGCAACCAGACACGGTCGTTCGACGTCGCCGCGTACGACGTGAAGACGGCCGACGAGTTCGTCGCCCCGGCCGACGAGGCCGACGAGCCCGCCGCCGCTGACGCCTGATCCTCACCACTGCACCACCCGAACACTCCAGGAGATAAGACATGAAGGACTTCAACAACAAGGTCATCGTCATCACCGGCGCCGGTTCCGGCATGGGTCGCGACCTGGCCATCAAACTCGGCAAGCGCGGCGCGAAGATCGCCATCTCCGATGTGAACCCCGACGGCCTCGCCGAGACCGAGCGCCTCGTCGCCGCGACCGGCGCCCAGGTCCACAGCCAGCTGCTGAACGTCGCCGAGCGCGAGGCCGTGCTCGAGTACGCCGACACCGTCGCCGAGCACTTCGGCACCGTCAACGCGATCTTCAACAACGCGGGCATCGCGCACCACGGCGAGGTCGAGACGATGGAGTTCAAGGACATCGAGCGTGTCATGGACATCGACTACTGGGGCGTCGTCAACGGAACCAAGGCGTTCCTGCCGTACCTGATCGCGTCGGGCGACGGCCACGTCGTCAACACCTCGTCGCTGTTCGGCCTCCTCGCCGAGCCGGGGCAGGCGGCGTACAACTCGGCCAAGTTCGCGGTCCGCGGCTTCACGGAGGCGCTGAACCAGGAGATGATCATCGCGAAGCACCCGGTCAAGGTGACCTGCGTGCATCCGGGCGGCATCAAGACCGCGATCGCCCGCAACGCCACCACCTCCGGTGACCACGATCAGGCCAAGAGCGCCGAGCTGTTCGACAAGTACCTGGCGAACACCAGCTCGGAGAAGGCCGCCGACATCATCATCAAGGCCGTGGAACGCGACCGCGCCCGCGTACTGGTGGGCCTCGACGCCAAGGTGCTGGACCTGAGCGTCCGCCTCGTCGCCTCGGGCTACCAGAGCATCAGCGCCCGCCTCGCCGGC
The DNA here is from genome assembly GCF_001305675.1 of Gordonia phthalatica. Lineage (NCBI taxonomy): Bacteria > Bacillati > Actinomycetota > Actinomycetes > Mycobacteriales > Gordoniaceae > Gordonia > Gordonia phthalatica. The sequence continues at coordinate 1,497,591 of NZ_CP011853.1, read as the reverse complement.
TGGGCGTTCTCGAAGACCAAGTAGCACCCGCCGCACCGCTCCGTGCCGTGTTCCGTGCCCCGATTCGGGGGGCGCGGGACACGGCACGCGTGTCTCTGCGACTCATCCAACACGGCCTAACCGCCGCTGGTGCTGAGCCACTCGTTCGCGACGGCGGTCGGATCGGCGCCGCCGTCGACCTTCTGCGCCATCGCGGCGAGATCGGCGGTCGTGAGCTCGCCGGCCACTCTGCTGAGCGCTTTCATCTGCGACTTCCCCACGCGCCCGGCACGGAACACGGGCACCAGGTCCTGCGACCTCGGTCCGGTGTCCGCGGACCGCACTGCGGTGACGTCGTCGTGTCCAGCCAGCGCCGTCGCGGCTTCGAGGCCGGTGAGGGTTCCGAGCTGCGTCCCCGAGGCGACGCGTCGCACCACCTCTGCCGCCGTCAGTCCCTCCGTCACCGGTCCCACCCGGCACGCGGCGAACGCGGTTCTGTCGTCGTCGGTCAGGGTTCCGGTGGTGACCAGGGGCATGCCGGGCGGCAGCGCGCCGCATCCGGCGAGGTCGGTGACGTGCCGTTCGTCGACGAGCCGCTGCGACAGGACCAGCTGTCGACGATTGTCGACCGCGGCCGGATCGCCGATCGTCACGTCCTGCGGGAGCGCCCGGTTGACGGCGTCCTCGACGTCTGCGGCCGACGTCGCCTCCGGCTTCGGCGTCAATGTCGTCAGCAGCTCGCCGGTGAACGCCGGGAAGAGGTCGAGGTCGCCCTGCGCGGTCTCGTCGAGCAGGCGACGGTCGCCCTCCGGCTTCGGCTGCACCTCGATCCGCACGCCCGTGCGCTGGAGGGCTCCGGCGTACACCGCGGCTGCGACCCGCATCGTCGCACTGCCGTCGCTACCGACGCGGAACGGGTCGGCAGCGTCGGATCCGCAGGCGGTCAGCAGGGTCGCGGCGAGGCCGACGGTCGCGAGCAGTGCGGCGCCGCGGCGGACCGGACGGTGCGAGGACATGGATCGGAAGGGCATCGGCGTCAACGGTAGTCGAGTGGTCACGCGGTGGCCGCGAAGCCGATCACCGACGTCGCGATCAGCTCGACGGCGATCGCCGCGAGCAGCAGACCGGCGATCTTGGCCAGCAGCGTGATGCCCGAGACCTTGAGCACGTTGATGATGTTGGTGGAGAACAACAGGGCCAACGTCACGACGATGTGGGCCACCAGGATCCCGGCGGCGATGGCGAGGTATCCGCCGATCTCCCCGTGCACCTGGCTGACTGCGACGATCACCGCGGCGATCGCACCGGGCCCGGCGAGCAACGGGGTGCCCAGCGGGACCAGCGCGACGTTGACGTCCTCGTCGGCCTCCTGCTTCTGCCCCGAGGTCCCCATCAGCAGTTGCAGCGCGACGAGCAGGAGCAGCAGACCGCCCGCTCCCTGCAGTGCAGGAATGCCGATGTGCAGGTACGCCAGGATCGCCCGGCCGCCGATCGCGAAGATGCTGATCACGAAGAGCGAGACCAGCGGCGCCTGCCACGCGGCCTTCCGGCGGTACTCCGGTGAGCGCTTCCCGACCAGGGACAGGAACACCGGGATCTGGCCGGGCGGGTCCATGATGACGATCAACGTGATCGCTGTCGTCGTGAACACAGCAATGTCGAAATACACGCACTGAGTGTAAGCAGCGCGGCTACCCGACCGATAAGGTCGACCTGTGCCGTCCATGCCGAGAATGCTGCAGCCGGGAAACCGCGGATCGGGAAAGCAGGCGACCGTCGCTCCCCCGCCGGTTCCGGTGGCGCGCGCCGTCGTCGACTGCGCGGTGTACGTCGACGGCGTCCGCCAGCCGACCGGCCTCGACTTCCGCAAGGCGCTCGCCTTCGTTCGCGCCACCGGCAGCGGCTTCGTCTGGTTGGGTCTGCATCAGCCCGACGAACGCCAGATGGGCGACGTCGCCGAGGCCTTCGGCCTGCACACGCTGATGGTCGAGGACGCCGTTCACGCGCACCAGCGGCCCAAGCTGGAACTGTACGACGACACCCTGTTCCTGGTGCTGCGGACCGTCAAGTACATCGATCACGACGACGACGAGGTCGCCAACGACATCGTCGAGACCGGCGAGATCATGGTCCTCGCCGGTCGCGACTTCATCATCACCGTCCGCCACGGCGACCACACCCACCTCGCCGGCGTCCGGCAGCGCCTCGAGAGCACACCCGAGCACCTGAAGCTGGGGCCCGCGACGGTCGTGCACGCCGTCGCCGACCGCGTCGTCGACTCCTACGTCGCGGTGGTGCAGGAGATGGAGTCCGACGTCGACGAGCTGGAGGAACGGATCTTCGCGGCGTCGTCGCGGGATCTCGACATCGACGTCGTCTACCTCTTCAAACGCGAGGTCCTGCAGCTGCGCCGCGCCGTGTATCCGCTCGGCACACCGCTGAGCCTGCTGTCCGGGAACAAGGTGACGGCGGAATCGGCCGCTCTGACGCCCAACAGCAAGGAGATCCGCAGGCACTTCCGCGACGTCGCCGACCACCTCACGCTGGTCAATGAGATGGTCGGTGAGTACGAGGAGCGGCTGAGTTCACTGCTCGACGCCGCGGCCACCAAGGTCAGCACGCAGATGAACACCGACATGCGGAAGATCTCGGCGTGGGCCGGCATCGCCGCCGTCCCCACCGCCGCCGCGGGCATCTACGGCATGAACTTCGACGTCATGCCCGAGCTCCACTGGCAGTTCAGCTATCCGATCCTGCTGATCGCCCTGTTCACGGTGTGCTTCACCCTGTGGCGGACGTTCCACAAGTACCACTGGCTGTAGCGCTTCAGCGTCTTGCTCCCTAGCATGTGGACAACTTTTCGAGTCGTCCACACGGGCGAGAACCGGTCCGCAAAGTCCGAGTCCTTCGATGACACTCGTCCCAGACTTGGACGCCGCTGCGTTCGCCGCACTGCACACAGTGCGACTCGCCTGGGGCCAGGCCCACATCCGCTCCTGTTCGACGGCATCGAAGCTGGGGCGGGTCCTGCAGAATCATGGATGGCGCGGAGAACCGCACCCGTGCACGTCGCCGACTTGTGCCGTGAATGCCGTTGGTGTGTAGTTCCTTACCCGCTCCGGGTAAAGAACTACACAGTTGGGCTGCTCACCCCGGCGTGACCGCCGCGCGCGTCGGGTCTGTCACGTCGACGCCGGCCCCGGCCCAGGCGGCGCGGAGCTCGTCGGCGCCCTTGAGCCGCACCCACGCCGCCTCGTTGTCGACGGTCTTCGGCCCGTTCTTCGTCGAGGGCGCACCGGAGTACGGCGACGACCGCGTCGCCGCGCGCGCACCTGTTCACCGACGAGAACGGCGGCTACCGCTTCTGGGGCCTGCAGCCGACGCCATACCCGATCCCGCACGACGGTCCCGTCGGAAAGATGCTCGCCGCCACCGGCCGCTCCCCGGTCCGCGCCGCCCACCTCCACTTCATGGTGTCGGCCCCGGGCCTGCGGACCCTCGTGACGCACATCTTCGTCGACGGCGATCCCCAGCTGGAGATCGGCGACAGCGCCTTCGGCGTCAAGGACTCGCTGATCGCCTCGTTCGACCCGCAGGCGACAGGAACGCCGACGCCCGACGGCCGCTACCTCGGCGATCAGCCGTGGTCCCGCACTCGCTTCGACATCGTGCTGGCGCACGGCTGAGCGCCCTGAAGGCGCTTAGCATGTAGTTCGTTACCCGGAGCGGGTAACAAACTACATGTGAACAACTTTTTTAGTCGTCCACACGAGCGCGAACCGGTCCGCGAAGTCCGATTCGTTCGATGACACTCGACCCATGGGGGACATCGACATCGCATTAGCGCTCCTGGCACAGCTCATCAAGGATCAGTCCGGCGTCATCACGCGACAACAGGTCTTCGAATGCGGACTCGATTCCGCATTCGTCCGCCAGCGCTTGCGATCCGGCCTGTGGGTGCCGGTGTATCCAGGGGTCTATCTCACGCATACCGGCGAACCGACCTGGCTGCAGCGCGCGTGGTGCGCAGTGCTCGACGCGGCGCCCGCCGTCCTGAGTCACAGTTCGGCGCTGCGTGCTGCCGAACGCAGGGACTGCTCGGGCCACGACGACGAGGCGATCCACATCACCGTTGCGGCCGGTCGACGCGTGTCACGTCGGCCAGGCGTCGTCGTTCACCATCGTGCGTTGTCACCCGGCCTGATCCACGACAACATGCGGCCTCCCCGCATCCGCCTCGAAGAGGCCCTTCTCGACATCGCCCGAACGATCTGCGCGCCGTCGCCTGCCTCGCGGACGCGGTTCAGGCGCGGCTGACCACAGCTGATCGCCTGCTCACAGCGATGGCGAACCGCCTGCGGATGAGGCGCCGCGCCTTCCTCACGAAAGTCCTGATCGACGTCCGCGACGGCGCCTGCTCGGCGCTCGAACACACGTACCTCACGCACGTCGAACGAGCGCACGGTCTCCCCCGCGGCGTGCGACAGGCACCGACCGAGGTCGGTCGTCGCGGCTTCCGCGACGTGAAGTACGAGGAGTTCGGAGTCGTCGTCGAACTGGACGGTCTCGAGTTCCACGACGACGCGACGTCGCGCGACAGGGACCTGGAGCGGGACTTGGACGCAGCTGCGTTCGCCGCACTGCACACAGTGCGACTCGCCTGGGGCCAGGCCCACATCCGCTCCTGTTCGACGGCATCGAAGCTAGGACGCGTACTCCAGAACCACGGGTGGACGGGCGCTCCGACGCCGTGCTCGTCGCCGTCGTGCACTGTGAGAACGTTCGGTATGTAGTTCCTTACCCGCTCCGGGTAAAGAACTACACAGTTGGGCGGCTCACCCCGGCGTAACCGCCGCGCGCGTCGGGTCTGTCACGTCGACGCCGGCCTCGGCCCAGGCGGCACGGAGCTCGTCGGCGCCCTTGAGCCGCACCCACGCCGCCTCGTTCGCGGTGATCGGAACGGCGCGCAGGAAGCGGACGGGGTCCGCGGGGACGTCGAGCGGCAGGTCGGCGAAGCGGTCGTCCGCGGTGAGCAGGAACGCCGAGCAGATGGCGCCCGCCCAGAGCGGCTGCTGCAGGTCCACGAGCGAGTCGACGTCGAGGATCAGCCCTTCGACGGCCGGCGCGGCGGCCAGCATCGCGAGCGACTTGTGCAGGCCCTGCAGCCCGGTGGTCGCGCGCATCGTCATCGTCACCTCGGCGCGCGGCCCGCGGACCGGGTCGGCGACGAGGTCGGTCGGGTCATGCATGGGGTGCCGGGAGCAGCCGACGGTCGCGAAGATCACCTCGTCGCCGCGGACGAAGCGGAGGACGTCGACCGGTTCGACGCCGAGGAAGGTCACCGAGGCCTTCTGCGGCTCCGATCCGACGATCCCTGACACGTGCGCGATGACCCGATCGGTGACCGATCCCGAAGACGAACTCACCCCACCAGTGAATCACGGGTGGGGTGAGTGCGATTCGCGGGCGGGCGTCAGCGCAGGCTGACGCCGCTCGCGGTGTCGAACACGTGGAGCCGGTCCGGGTTCAGCGCCAGCGTCAGGCTGTCGCCGCGGCGGGCCTGCGTGTACGGCGACAGGCGTGCGACCTTCTGGCCGCCCGCGGTCGTCGACCCCAGGTCCTCGGCCAGCTTGGTGAGCACGTCGCTCGCCGCGTCCGGCGTGTTCCAGGTGAAGTACACGTACTTGTCCGAGCCCATCGACTCGACCAGGTCGACGGTGATGGGGAAGGTCAGGAACTGCGCGAGCTCCGCCTCGTGGGTCAGGGCTGCGTCGACGAGGTGCTCCGGCCGGATGCCGAGCAGCACCTCACCGTTGGAGCCCGCCTCCCGCGCCCGGCCGGTGATGGCCTGCTGATCGGCGAACGTGATGTGCCCGATCGGGGTGTCGGCGCCGGTCGCGGTGAGCCGACCCGGCAGGAAGTTCATGGCGGGCGAACCGATGAAGCCGGCGACGAACAGGTTGGCCGGGTGGTCGTAGAGTTCCTGCGGCGCTCCGACCTGCTGGACGTACCCGGCCCGCATGACGACGACGCGGTCGCCGAGGGTCATGGCCTCGGTCTGGTCGTGGGTCACGTAGACGGTGGTGGTGCCCAGTCGCGCCTGCAGCGCCGCGATCTCCGTGCGCATCTGCACGCGGAGTTTGGCGTCGAGGTTCGACAGCGGCTCGTCCATCAGGAAGGCGTTCGGAGTGCGGACGATGGCGCGGCCCATCGCGACGCGCTGCCGCTGGCCACCCGACAGATTGGCGGGCTTGCGGTCCAGGTACTCGGTCAGGTCGAGCATCGTGGCGGCCTCTTCGACGCGACGGTTGATCTCCGCCTTGTCGAGCTTGGCGAGCGTCAGCGGGAACGCGATGTTCTGCCGCACCGACATGTGCGGGTACAGGGCGTAGCTCTGGAAGACCATCGCGATGTCGCGGTCCTTCGGAGCGGTCTCGTTCATCCGGGTGCCGCCGATGCGGAGGTCGCCCGAGGTGATGTCCTCGAGTCCGGCGATCATGTTGAGGGTCGTCGACTTGCCGCAGCCCGACGGGCCGACGAGGATCACGAACTCGCCGTCGGCGATGGTCAGGTTCACCCCGTGCACGGCCGTCGAGCCGTCCGGGTACTGCTTGGAGACGTTCTCCAGAACGATGTCGGCCATGGGTTATCCCTTCACCGCGCCGGAGGTCAGACCGGCCACGATACGTCGTTGGAAGAAGAGTACGAAGATGATGATCGGAATGGTGATCACGACGGCGGCGGCCGCGATGGCACCGGTCGGCTCCTCGAACTGGGAGCTGCCGGTGAACTGCGAGATCGCCACCGGGGCGGTGATCGCGTTCTCCGTCGAGGTCAGCGACAGGGCCAAGAGCAGGTCGTTCCAGGCGAAGATGAACACCAGGATCGACGCCGTGACGACACCCGGCGCGGCGAGCGGCACGATCACTCGGCGGAAGGCCTGCGCGGGGCTGGCACCGTCCATCTGGGCCGCCTTCTCCAGATCCCACGGGATCTCGCGGAAGAACGCCGACAGCGTGTAGATCGCCAGTGGCAGCGCGAACGCGATGTACGGAAGGATCAGGCCGAGCCACGTGTCGAACAGGCCGAGGCGACGCTCGATGTTGAACAGCGGCGTGACCAGCGAGATCTGCGGGAACATCGCGATCAGCAGCGCGGCGCCGATGAGCAGCTTCTTGCCGCGGAACTCCAGGCGGGCGATCGCATAGGCGGCCATGGTGCCCAGGACGACGGCGATGATCGTCGTCAGGATGCCGATGCCGATCGAGTTGATCAGAGCCGACGTGAACGCGCTGGTGTCGAAGATGCCCTTGTAGTTGTCGAGCGTCCACTGCTTCGGGATGAAGCTGCCGTCGGTGACACTGCCGGTCGGTTTGAACGACAGGCTGATGATCCACCAGAGCGGAATCACCGCGTAGAGCACCACCAGGATGTTGGCGACGGTCCAGCCGACCTTGCGTCGCATAGTCGTATCCATCGGTGACTACCTCCCCTCGTCGTCGGAGCCGGGGGCGGCGGTGCCGAACCCCTTGATGAACACGAAGGCGATGATCGCCACGCACAGGAAGATCAAGATGCTGATCGCCGATCCGACGCCCAGGTTGAACGCCTTGAACAGGTTGTTGTAGCCGAGCATCGACACCGAACCGGTGCCGTTGGAGCCGGCCGTCAGGACGTAGATGTTGTCGAAGATCCGGAAGGCGTCCAGGGTGCGGAAGAGCAGCGCGACCAGGATCGCGGGCTTCATCAGCGGCAGGATGATCCGGAACAGTCGAGTCCAGGCGCCCGCGCCGTCGAGCTGCGCGGCCTTGAGGAGCTCGTCCGGGACCAGTGCCAGGCCGGCCAGCAGCAGCAGCGCCATGAACGGCGTGGTCTTCCAGACCTCGGCCAAGATGATGATGAACAGCGACGGCCACTGCTCGGTGAGCGGCGCGGAGCCGTCCGGCAGCAGATTCGCCAGGTAGCCGGTGCCGGGCGTCCAGGCGTAGTACCAGGAGAAGGCCGCCGCGACGGTGACGATGCCGTACGGGATCAGGACCACGGTGCGGACCGTGCCCCTGCCGAACAGCGTCCGGTGCATCACGAGGGCGATCGCCATGCCGAGCGCCAACTCGATGACCACCGAGACCAGGGTGATGAACACGGTGACGCCGAAGGCCGACCACCAGTAGCCGTCGGACAGGACGGTGACGTAGTTCGAGAGGCCGACGAACTCCTGGTCGTCGGGCGCGGTGAGTGTCGCCTTGTTCAACGACAGCCAGAAGGCGTAGATGATCGGATACCCGGTCACCAGCGCCATGACGATGGCGGCCGGTGCGACGAGCCAGTAGGCGAGCTTGCGTTCGGACGATTTGCGGCCGGTCGTCTTCAGCTTCGGCGCATTCGCCAGCGCCGGAGTGGGACCGGTGTCGAGGACCTCGGACATCGAACCTCCATTCGTTCCGGGACCGACCGGTGACGCGCCGACTGCGGCGGCCACCGGTGCCGGGGCGACCGGGGACTGCGGTCGCAAGGGTTGTGACGCGGGCGGCTCCCCGAACCGGGGTGACCCCGGCTGGGGCGACTCCGACTGGGGCAGCTCTGACTGGGGCGACTCCGACTGGGGCGGCGCGGGCGGAACCGCACTCGGCGGAACCGCACTCCCCGGCCCCGGAGCCGGCGGTGACGGCGGCGCCACCCACACGTCCGAGTGGACCGAGGGTGCGCCGTCGGAGACCGGCGTCCCGGACGGGGACGTGCCGTCGGCGTCCTCGGGCCGGGCGTGCTTGCCCGGCGTGCTGTCCGGGACCGGTCCGTTCGGGCTCAATCCGTACCCGCCGGGGTCACCCGGCGCGCCGCCGTCGTTGTGCTCGTCGGTCACGGAATGATCCCCTCACCGTCGATGGCGCGCTGCACCTGCTCGGCCAGCTTGTCAACCATCGTCTCCGGATCCCACGAGTCGACCGGCGACAGCGTGGCGGTGACCAGGGTCGAGATCGCCTGGTACTGCGGCGACGCCGGACGGGTGGCGCCCGCGTCGTCGAGCGCCTTCCGGATCTCCGCGCCCATCGGGTAGGCGAGCTTGAACTCCTTGTCGTCGTAGATCGACGCGATGGTGGGCGGCGTGCCGCCGGAGACCGCGTACATCTTCTGCGCCGACTCGCTGGTCAGGCACTTGCCCGCCTCGAACGCGAGGGCGGGCTGCTTGGACGTCGACGCGACCGCCAGGTTGAAGCCGCCGATGGCCGACCGCGCGGGCTTGTCCGGGTAGACGCCCGGGTACGCAGCGAAGTTGAAGCGCTTCTGCATCTTCTTGTTGATCGGCGCCAACTGCGCGTCGGTCGGCGGGTTGTCCTCGTTGGTCAGCAGGTCCTTGTACGGGGACAGGATGTCCTTGAGGAAGGCGACGTCGCCGGTGGCCCCGTTGGTGCGGGCCGACGCCCAGACGAACGGCCAGTTCAGTTCGAACGCAGCCTTGCCGGTCTCCATCCCGAGACGAGCGGTGCCCTCATCGGACTGGGTGATCGACGGGTCGCGGCCGGGAGCGGTCGCGACGGCCCGCATCACCTGCAGCGCCTTCACCGTCGCGGCACGATGCTCCGGGGTGTCGTTGAGCGTCACCTTGCTCGGGTCGTTCGGGTCGAGGACGGTGCCGCCCGCGCTGGTGAGCAGCGAGTTGAACCAGACCATGAGGCCCTCGTACTGCTTGGCCTGGACCATGATCTGGCTGGGGCCGCCCTTGTCGGCGATCGCCTGGGTGTCCTCGAGGAGCTGATCCCAGGTCTTCGGCGGCTTGCTGCTGCCGAGGGTGTCCTTCATCAGGTCCGGCCGGTACCAGAGCAATTGGGTGTTGGTCCACAGCGGCAGTGCGTACAGGCGCTTCTCGGAATCGCCCGGGCCCTTCCACATCGCGGTCTCGCGCGGCCCCGCGAGGTTGGTCTTCTCCACCTCGGCGGCGAGGTCGTCGGGCACGGGAACCACCCAGCCCGCATTGGCGAACTCGGCCGTCCACACGACATCCATCGCCATCAGGTCCATCGTGTGATCGTTGCCCGCCAGGCGACGCGCCAACTGGAGCCGCTGGTCGTCGGCGCCCTTCGGCAGGACGTTGGCCTGGATCCGGTACTTGCCCCCGGACTCCTCGGTGCAGGTGGCCGCCTGCTGCTTCACGAAATCGAAACCGTCGGCGGCGGCGTAGACGTTGATGACGCCCTGCTCGAAACCGGTGGAACAACCCGCGAGAAGCGGAGCGGCTGCTGCCGCGGCCGCCGCCGTCGCCGCCAAGCGGGTGACCAGCTTGCGCCGGGTGCGGCCGGGTGATGCGCCTGAATGTCCCTCCGGCGCGGAATAGCCCTTGCTCATCTCGCTGCCAGCCTCCTACCTTCGACCCTCGTCTAAGAAACAGCTGTGAAAACTGATGTGGGCCATACGTTATCCCACCGGTGGGTGACACAGCGCACACGATCGGAAGACTCGGGTGAGTCGTGTCCAATCGGTGACATTTCGACGAGGTGAAGGCCCTCCGTCCGGGCCGAGGAGCTAGATCGCCAGGCGCGCCAACATGTCTCGTGCCTTCTCCGCTGCACGCGGGTCGCACAGGACGTCGTATCGGCCGGCCACCAGCTGCATCGTCGAGGTGAAGTCGCGCTGCCCCCGGGTCGCCGCGTACGGGACCGCGGCGCTGATGAGACCGAAGACCATGCCTGCGCCGACGCCGATGAGAATGGGCGTCCAGGTGGATCCGGCGACCAACGTCATCAGCAGGCCGAAGAAGGCGCCCAACCACGCACCCGATCCGAGGCCGCCGACGATCACCTTGCTCCAGGTGAGCCGACCGAGGACGCGCTCCACCTGCATCAGGTCGACGCCGACGATCGTCAGGTTCTCGACGGCGAACTCGTTGTCCGACAGGTAATCCACAGCTCGTTGCGCCTGCGCGTAGGTGTCGTAGGAGCCCACCGGCCATCCCTTGGGCGGCGTCGGGAGGCCCGGGGTCTGTCGCATCGGATTCGTCATTTCGGCTCCAGGGTTGGGATGACTCTAGGCTTGACGCATGACGCCCGCCCTCAAGGTCTTTGTGGCCAGACTAGTCGGCCTCGCCGTGCTCGGCCCCGATGGCGAATCGATCGGCCGCGTCCGCGACGTCGTCGTGTCGATGCACATGCCCGGAAAACAGCCCCGCGTCCTCGGCCTCGCCGTCGAGTTGACGACGCGCCGCCGCATCTTCGTGCCGATGCTGCGGGTGACCAGCATCGAGCCCGACGCGGTCACTCTGACGACCGGTCACGTCAATCTTCGACGGCTCCGCCTGCGGCCGAACGAGGCCCTGGCCGTCGGTCAGGTGCTGGACACGCGTGCGCGGGTCGACGATCCGGACTACCCCGAACTCGCGGGCGAGGACTTGACCGTGGTCGACCTCGCCATCGAACAGACCCGCACCCGCGACTGGATGGTAAACCGCGTCGCGCTCCGCACGCTCCGCAAGGGGTTGCGACGACGCGGCGAGACGATCGTCGTCCAGTGGCGCCACGTGCACGGCATCAGCACCCTGGAACTGTCTCGACCGGGACAGGGCGTGGAGATGGCCCTCGCCCAGTTCGAGGACATGCGCCCGGCCGACGTCGCGCACGCGCTCCGCGAACTGCCGAACAAGCGCCGCAACGAGATCGCCTCGGCGTTCGACAACGAACGCCTGGCCGACGTCCTCCAGGAGATGCCGACCGACGACCAGAGCGCCATCCTCGGCAGCGTGGAACCCGACCGGGCCGCCGACGTCCTGGAGGCGATGGACCCGGACGACGTGGCCGACCTGATGGGCGAACTGCCGCAGGCCGAGGCCGAGGCGTTCCTGGCCCGGATGGATCCCGAGGACGTCGAGTCGGTGCGTCGACTGCTCCTGCACTCCCCCGACACCGCGGGCGGCGTGATGACACCGGAACCGTTGATCCTGACCGCCAATGCGACGGTCTCCGAAGCGCTGGCGCGGGTCCGCGACCCCGACATCAACTCGGCAGCGGCCAGCATGGTGTTCGTGGTCCGACCTCCCACCAACACACCGACGGGCAAGTTCCTGGGCGCGGTGCACACCCAGGCCCTGCTCCGCGAGCCGCCGGCCAACCTCGTCGGCGGCATCCTCGACAAGGAGATTCCCCGACTGCTGCCGGGCGACACGCTCGATAAGATGGCCCGGTTCTTCGCCACGTACAACCTGGTGTCGGCACCGGTCATCGACGACGACGGCCACCTGCTGGGCGCCGTGGTGGTCGACGATCTCCTCGACGCAATGCTCCCGCGCGACTGGCGTGAGACCGACCTGGAAGGCACCGATCGATGAGCCCTGTCGGCCGCCACCTCGACACGCCCAGCACCCATCGCACCCGGATCAGCTTCAACCTCGACTCCGACGTCGTCGGCGTGTACAGCGAGCGCATCGCCCGCTTCCTCGGCACCGGACGCTATCTGGCGATCCAGACCGTCATCGTGATCGTGTGGATCGCGCTCAACATCGGGATCTTCGCCTTCGAATGGGACCCGTACCCGTTCATCCTGTTGAACCTCGCGTTCTCGACGCAGGCCGCCTACGCCGCCCCGCTGATCCTGCTGGCGCAGAACCGTCAGGAGAACCGCGACCGCGTGTCCCTCGAGGAGGACCGGGCCCGAGCCGCGCAGACGAAGGACGACACCGAGTTCCTGGCGCGCGAACTCGCCGCGGTCCGACTCGCGGTGGGCGACACCGTGACCCGCGACTACATGCGGCACGAGCTCGACGATCTGGTCGACGAGCTCGCCGATCGCATCACCGACCGCATCACCGAGAGACTGGCGAAGGCCGAAGATTCCGATCCGACATGACCGCAGAAACCATCGCATGTATGCTTGCTCACAGTCGGACGGGGGGATGATTGCAGACTTCCCTCTGATTCGACGTCAGCGACACGCGGTGATCCCGTGTCGAGGACGAGTAAGCGGAACAGAGAAAGCTGTATGGGGATGACTTTGTGGCGTGACCGCCCGAACCGTGTGCACCTGTCGCGCCGTGGCCTGGCCGTCGGCACCGCAACCGCCGCCATCGGCGCTGTCGTCCTCGGCGGCACCGTCTCCAGCGTCACCCCCGCCTCACCCGCAGATCTGTCGATGGCCCCGGCCTCCGTCTCCAGCGTCGACCTCGCAGGCGACCGCGCCGAACTGGCCGCGAGCAAGACCGCGATGACCGTGCCCGCGGGCACCGCGACTCTCGTCGGCTTCGCTCCCCCCGCGGATCCGTCCGATCCGTCGATCAGTGACGGCCCCGCACAGTTCCGCCTGGCCGCCAACCTGCCCTCCGGCCCGCTCGGGATCCCCGGCATCGTCCTCAAGGCGTACAAGCTGGCCGCCACCCGCGTCGCCGCCGAGACGCCGCAGTGCAAGCTGCCGTGGTTCCTCCTGGCCGGCATCGGCCGCATCGAGTCCGGTCACGCGGGCAACGGAAACGTGGACGCCTACGGCAACAGCCGCAGCGCCATCCGCGGCCCCGTGCTCGACGGCAGCCTCGCGGGCAACGAGGTCATCAAGCACGGCAACGGGTACGCCCGCGCCATGGGTCCGATGCAGTTCATCCCGAGCACCTGGGCCGCCTGGGGCTCCGACGCCAACGGCGACGGCAAGGCCGATCCCGACAACATCTTCGACGCGACCTACTCCGCGGGCCGATACCTGTGCGCCGGGGTCACCGACATCATGGCCGCACCGAACCGCGTCAACAACGTCCTGCGTTACAACCGGTCGGTGCCGTACGCGAACAACGTCCTCGCGTGGGCCGCGGCCTACGCCGCCGGCGTGATGCCGACGACGCCCATCCCGGAGATGTCCGCGGCACCGTCCGACAAGGACAAGAACAAGAAGCCCAAGAAGGACGACAAGAAGAAGCCCGGCGAGTCGACCAAGCCGTCGACGCCGGAATCGTCGACCTCTCCCAGCACGAGCAAGCCCAAGCCGAAGCCGAACTGCCTCGGTCCGATCTGCCTCCCGCCGGGCCTCGTTCCCGCCCCTGCGCCCCAGCAGAAGCCGAAGCCGAAGGCTCCGGCAAAGCCGTCAGCGTCGAAGCCCGTCCCCCACCGCTGAGGCGAACAGCCGCAGCCGTCTCAGCGGGGCTATGGTGGAGGCGTGACCAGCCCAGCCACCCCCACTGAATCCACCGTCCGGTCCGCACTGAGCAAGGTGATGGATCCGGAGATCGGCCGTCCGATCACCGAACTCGGAATGGTGAAATCCGTCGCCGTCGGCGACGACGGCACCGTCGATGTCGGGATCTTTCTGACCACGGCCGGTTGTCCGTTGAAGACGAAGATCTCGCAGAACGTCGAGAGCGCCGTCGCGGACGTCCCCGGAGTCGGCACGGTCCGGGTGGAGCTCGACGTCATGAGCGACGAGCAGCGCACCGAACTGCGCAAGAAGCTGCGCGGCGACCGGCCGGAGCCGGAGATCCCGTTCTCCAAGCCCGGGAACCTGACTCGCGTGTACGCCATCGCCTCCGGCAAGGGCGGCGTCGGCAAGTCGAGCGTGACCGTCAACCTGGCAGCCGCTCTCGCCGACCGCGGCCTCACCGTCGGCGTGCTCGACGCCGACATCTACGGCCACAGCGTGCCCCGCATGCTCGGCAGCGATCAGAAGCCGACGCAAGTCGAGTCGATGATCATGCCGCCGCAGAGCCACGGCGTCCGCTTCATCTCGATCGGCCAGTTCACCGACGGCAACACCCCCGTCACCTGGCGCGGCCCCATGCTGCACCGCGCACTGCAGCAGTTCCTGGCCGACGTCTTCTGGGGCGATCTGGACGTCCTCCTCCTCGACCTCCCGCCCGGCACCGGCGACGTCGCGATCTCCGTCGCGCAGCTGATCCCCGGCGCCGAGATCCTGGTCGTCACCACGCCGCAGCAGGCGGCCGCCGAGGTCGCCGAACGCGCGGGCGCCATCGCCCTGCAGACCCGCCAGCGCATCCTCGGCGTGGTCGAGAACATGTCGTGGATGGAACTGCCCGACGGTTCGCGCATCGAACCCTTCGGCTCCGGCGGCGGCGCCAAGGTGGCCGAGCGACTGACCCGCGCGGTCGGTTCGACCGTTGAACTCCTCGGCCAGGTGCCGCTGGAACAGGCGCTCCGCGAGGGTGGAGACGCCGGCACGCCGGTCGTGCTGTCCGATCCCGAGTCGGCCTCCGGCTCGGCCCTGCGCGCCATCGCCGACAAGCTCGCGGTCCGTCGCCGCGGCCTGGCGGGCATGAGCCTCAGTCTGGATCCGACGAAGCACTGATGGAGCGGAGCGACAGGTCGAGCGGACGTCAGAGGCCATAGGCGTCTGGCGTCCGTCGAGACCAGGTGAACTCGGCTCCACTACGTAGCGTCCCAGTCCGTCACATCGTGACGCGGTGCCTGCGGTGCGGCGGCGGGAGCGGACGTCGGCTTGGGAGTGTCGTTCGTCGGTGCCGAGACACTGCGATGGGTCCGGCTGATGTCCAGGGTCTCGCGGACCGACTTCCCCATGTCGTCGATCGAGGACGAGTCGCCGTCGAAAAGATGTTTGGTGACGATGGCCTTCGGCGTCATCTGCCGGAGTTCGTTGAGTTGGCTCAGCGGCTTGCGGATGTCGTCGAAGTCGGCGCCGATCTCGTTCTCAAGGTTGGACGTGGCGTCGGTGGCGTAGTCGCGAACCTTGCGGATGGTGCCCATCACCCACGAGACGGCGCCCGGGAGGCGTTCCGGTCCCAGAATGATGAGGGCGGCCGCCAAGAGGATGAGGATCTCACCCCATCCGACACTGCTGAACATGGTTCTTCGCCTTCTTCACACCCGAGCTGACGCGGTCGGCTAGTCGCTGACCGGGGTGATCTCACCATCGAAATACCGGCCGTCGCGCCAGTAGGTGAACTTCACCGCCTCATCGATTTTCGACGTCCGGACGGCGACGGTCAACTCGTCGGCGCCCTCGATGTGCTTGCCGTCGAACTTCGTGATCACGTCGCCCTCGCGCAGTCCCGCACGCGCCGCGGCACTGCCGTCGGCGACGTCGCGCACCTGAGCGCCGAAGATCCGATCGTTGCGGACCGTGCTGGCGCTGATCCCGATCGTCGGGTGATTGACCTTGCCGGTCTTGATCAAAGTGTTGGCGATCGGGATGGCCTCACTGATCGGGATCGCGAAGCCGAGGCCGATGGACCCGCCACCGGTCATCGCACCCGCGGTGTTGACGCCGATGACCTGCGCGTCGTCGTTGAGCAGCGGACCGCCCGAGTTTCCGGGGTTGATCGCGGCGTCGGTCTGGATGGCGTTGATGACGGCGTCGGTGTCGGAGTCGGCATCGGGGCGCAGCGGAACGGCGCGGCCGACCGCGCTGACGATGCCGCTGGTGACCGTCTTGTCGAAGCCGAGCGGCGATCCGAAGGCGATCACCTCCTCGCCGATCTGCACCTTGTCGGAGTCGCCGAGCTTCGCGACGGTCAGGTCGGCGACGTCGTCGACCTTGAGGACGGCGAGGTCGGTGCGGATGTCGCGGCCGACGATGCGGGCGGGAACGCGCTGCCGGTCGAAGAAGACCACTTCGAGCTTGGCCTTGGAGTCGTTGGCGGCCTTCGAGATCACGTGGTTGTTCGTGACGATGTAGCCGGCCTTGTCGACGATGAAGCCGGAGCCGGACCCGCCGTCGACCGCCGTGCGGACCTCCACCGTGACGACCGACTTCTGGGCGGCCTTCACCACCCGCGCGACCGCACCGCGCGATTCGTCGGTGTCGGGGGCCGACCCGTCGAGCTTGACCGAGTTCGAGTGCAGCGGGGTCACGACCTCCGCCGTCCACCGCCCCACGAGACCGCCGAACATGCCGACGAGGAGAGTCAGGACGCCGAGGGTGGCGAGCGCCCACCAGTGCACGCGACCGCCGAACAGCACCTCGCGGATGCCGAGTTTGGGTCCGAAGGTCGTCGGCCCGTTGACGGGCGCGGCGGCGACGGCGGGCGACGCCAGGCTCGCCGTGCTGTCAGCGCTCCGCCACGGATCCGGTTCCGGGACGTCTTCGGGTTCGGGAACGGCGTACGGATCGCGCTGCAGGGTGTCGGACTCGCCCGCCGGGCGGCTGAAGGCCTCCGCCAGGACCGGGTCCGGCGGCGCGATGTGCGGCTGCGGGCGATCGACGGGTGCTCCCCCGGGAGCGAAAGAGCCTTCCACTCCGTCGGGCCTGCCGAAGGTCGCTGCGACGTCGTCCGCAGGTGCCGCGGTCTGCGGTGGGGTCGCGGGCAGCATCGGATCGGTCGGCCGATGATCGGACGAGGAAGGCGTGTCGGTCACGGGTCAGCGGCCCCAGCGGTTGGGTCGACGGGTGGTGCCGCGCAGGTCGATCTCCTGCGTCGGGATCTGGCTCAGCTGGGCGCGCAGCGAGTCGGGGACGCCGAACTCGTTGCGGCACGTCTGCAGCATCGAGCGGGCCCGCGCCTGCGCGGCGACCTCGCGAGAACAGTCATGACACAGCGCAAGGTGCGCATCTGCGCGTGCTGCGGCCTGCCGGGACAACTCGTTGTCGACGTATGCGACGACGGCTTCCGGGTTCAGGTGCTCGGTCGAGGCGAAACCCACAGTTCGACCGTATCCGGGGTTCGGTGTCAGCGGCGAGGAAACGGAGGATCGCCGACTTCCGCGGAAGCGGCCGGCAGCGCTATGGCTCATCGGTGTCACCCCTTTCATCGCACGCACCCGTCGATCGTGCCGTCCGATTGACCAGGGTAGCGGAAGATGCAGCGGCGGGTTCTCGTGGTCACTCGGCGGCCGCGACGGAACGACTGTCGGTGTAGCCGCGAGCGGCGAGGAACTGGCGGATGCCCTGGCGGCCGCGGTGGATACGGCTGCGGACGGTGCCCATCTTGACGCCGAGCGTGGCGCCGACCTCCTCGTACGAGAGACCTTCGATGTCGCACAGGACCACCGCGGCGCGGAACTCCGGTGCCAACGAGTCGAGGGCCGCCTGCAGGTCCGGGTCGAGGTTCGCGTCGGCGAACGCCTGCTGCGGGTCCGGCGTGTCGGCCGGGGTGCGGTCGTACTCGGTCTCGAGCGCCTCCATGCGGATCTTGCTCCGGCGGCGAACCATGTCCAGGAACAGGTTCGTGGTGATCCGGTGGAGCCATCCCTCGAAGGTGCCCGGCTTGTAATGGGTGAGCGAACGGAAGACGCGGATGAAGGTCTCCTGCGTGAGGTCCTCGGCGTCGTGCTGATTGCCCGACAGCCGGTAGGCCAGCCGGTACACGCGGTCGGCGTGCTCGGCGACGAGTTCGTCCCACGAGGGCATGAGGTTGCGATCGCCGGTGGCGTCGAATCCTGCGGTGCCTCGGAAGCCTCCGACCGAATCGTCGTGGAGTGCCTTGCTCATCTTCGGGACGGTCATCGTGCGGGTGCCAGTTCCTCTCTTCGTGTCCGGCGCGGCCCGGAGCTCTCCCCCTGGTCAACGCTCCCGGAACGATCGATATTTCCAGGCTGTTGACGTCTACCCTCTCCCATCGGAATGTGGTGTCCCTGTCACTGACCTGAACGTTTACTGAGGATGAAGTCCACCGTCGGGCGGCGTGCCCACAACCGCAGGTCAACGCCGTGTGGCACCCTCGATGACATGAGTGACACCGCGGCCGCCGCCGCTTCCCTGAGTGAGTACGCCGAATCAGCGATCGTCGAGGACGAGGCGCTCACCGAGGCCCGACTCCGCGCCGAGGAGCTGGGCGCCTCGGCGGTCTCGCCGGCCACCGGCGCGCTGCTGTCGCTCCTCGCGCGGGTCGCGGGGTCCAAGCACGTCGTGGAGATCGGTACCGGGGTGGGCGTCAGCGGACTGTGGCTACTGGCGGGCATGCCCGAGAACGGCGTCCTCACGACCATCGACCCGGAGTCCGAGCATCACCGTGCGGCCCGCGAGACCTTCGCCGACGCGCACATCGCGCCCGGTCGTACGCGGTTGATCAACGGGGCGCCCACCGATGTGCTGACCCGCCTCGCCGACTCCACCTACGACCTGGTGTTCATCGACGGCGCGCCGCTGAGCTACCCGCTCTTCGTCACCGAGGCCATCCGCATCCTGCGGCCCGGCGGCCTCGTCGTCGTCAACAACGCGTCGGCCGACGGCACCATCGCCGACCGTGACGCCGCCGATCCGCGCACGCTGGCCGCGCGGGAGGCCGCGTCGATCATCGCCGAGGACGACCGTCTCCTGCCCGCGGTGATCCCGGTGGGCACCGGACTGCTGGCTGCGGCGAAGGCCTGACCGAAGCAAGAATCTCGGCCCCCGAACCCGTCTGCGAGACGGTTTCGGGGGCCGAGATCGTTCGGTCTCGCTCAGACGTCCGTCGAGAAGCGGATGCCGTTGTCGGGGATCTCGACGCCCGGCCACACACGCGCACCGCGCAGCAGTTCGCAGCGGGCGCCGACCACGGCGCGGTCGCCGATGACTGTGTCGCGGACCAGGGCGTGGCTGCCGACGACCGCGTCGAAGCCGACGATGCTACGTTCGACGACGGCCCCGGCCTCCACGGACGCACCGTCGAAGACCACCGCGCCGTCGAGACGCGCTCCGGAGCCGATGCGAGCACCGCGGCCGACCACGGTGCCGCCGATGAGGACGGCGTCGCGCGCCACGTCGGCACCGTCGAGCACCAGCGATTCGCCGCACGGCTTGGCGAGGGCGGCCGACGGCGCGATGCCGCGCACCAGGTCCGCGGAGCCGCGGACGAAGTCCTCCGGAGTGCCCATGTCGCGCCAGTAGGCGTCGTCGACGTGCGCCTGGATGTGTCTGCCCTGGGCCAGGATCGACGGGAACACCTCGCGCTCCACCGACACCGGGCGGCCCGCCGGGATCTCCCCGATCACCGACCGCTGGAACACGTAGGTGCCCGCGTTGATCTGGTTGGTCGGCGGGTCCTGAGTCTTCTCCAGGAAGGCGGTGACGCGACCGTTCGCGTCGGTCGGCACGCAGCCGAACGCTCGGGGGTCGCCGACGCGGACCAGGTGGAGCGTCACCTCGGCGCCCGAGCTCTGGTGGGTCTCGAGGACGTCGCGGATGTCGGTGCCGCCCAGCACATCGCCGTTGAACACCAGGATGGTGTCGGCGGTCAGCGCGTCGTACACGTTGCGGATGCCGCCGCCGGTGCCCAGCGGCACGTCCTCGGTGATGTACGAGAGGTTGAGACCGAGCGCCGAGCCGTCACCGTAGTGATCGGCGAAGACGTGCGCCTGGTACGACGTGCCGAGAACGACGTCGGTGATGCCCGCTTCGCGGATGCGCGAGAGCAGGTGCGTCAGGAACGGCGTTCCTGCCGTGGGGAGCATCGGTTTGGGCGCGGACAGCGTCAGCGGCCGCAGGCGGGTGCCCTTGCCTCCGACGAGGACCAGTGCCTGAACTGGTGAACTCACAGCGTTTCCTTCCTTGTCCACGGTGTCGTGGGCTGCGCTCATGCGCGGTCGTCCGCGGCGCGCTGTTCGCGCTGTGCCGCGGCGACGGCGATCTTCGACCGGACGGCGAGCCCGGCGCGCAGCGCCAGGCGCAGCGGCGCCCGCAGCGGGCCGGGGTTCCGGTCGGCATTGAAACGGTAGGCGCTCGCGTGATGCGCCGGGATCATCTTCTCCGGATGTTTGCTGACCGAATGACTCTTGGCGTGCATCACCGAGGCGGTCGGCACGAAGACGTTGAGCCAGCCCGACCGGCCGAGGCGGTCGCCGAGGTCGACGTCCTCCATGAACATGAAGTAGCGCGAGTCGAAGCCGCCGATGTTGTCGAAGGCGCTGCGACGCAGCAGCAGGCAGGAGCCCGAGAGCCAGCCGACGGGGCGTTCGGTGAGGTCGGCGTCGTCGTTGCGGTAGGCGACGGTCCACGGATTGGACTTCCACACCGCGCCGAGCACCGCGTGTCCGGTGCCGGAGATCAGGTCGGGGACGCGGCGCGCCGACGGGTAGACGGTGCCGTCGGGCTCGGTGATCAGCGGTCCGAGGCTCGCGGCGCGCGGCCAGCGCTTCGCGGCGGCGAGGAGTTCGTCGATCGCGCCCGGTGACCATTCGACGTCGGGGTTCGCGACGAGGATGAACTCGACGTCGGCGTCGATCTCGGCGACGCCGCGGTTCACCGCTCCGCCGTAGCCGATGTTGCCCCCGGTGTGGACCAGCGTGACGTTCTCGTGGTCGGCCTCCGCCTGCTCCGGCGCGCCGTCGGTGGACCCGTTGTCGGCGATGATCACCTGCGGCGTCTGCGTGGACGCCGCGGGCAGGGTGCGGAGGAAGTTGTGGAGGTAGTCGCCCGACGAATAGGTCACGGTCACGACTGCGAAAGTGTCAGTCACCGGCTCAGACTAACGGAGGTCGGGGCGATCATCCGACCTCGCGGTCAGCGCGGCGTGCAGTGCGTCACGCCAGGTCCGCAGCGGCGTGAGGCCCACATCGGCCCAGCTCCGGGCAGAGAGGACCGAGTACGACGGCCGCGGCGCGGGCCGCGGGAACTCGTCGGTGGTGCACGGCAGAACACGCGCTGGGTCCGCATCGAGTTCGGCGAAGACGGCCCGCGCGAGCCCGTGCCACGTGGCCGTCTGCGCATTGGTGGCATGCAGCACCGCGCCGGTGCGCAGAGGATCGGTGTCGAGGACGTCGGCCAGCTCCCAGAGGCCGGCCGCGAGGTCGCGCGCGTAGGTCGGTGACCCCGTCTGGTCGTCGACGACGCGGAGGGTGTCCCGTTCGTCTTCGAGCCGGATCATGGTGGCGACGAAGTCGCTGCTGCCGCGCCGCCCCGTGAACACCCACGCCGTCCGGACCACCACGGTGGTCGGGTCGGCAGTCCGTGCCGCCCGCTCGCCGGCCAGTTTGCTCGCGCCGTACACCGTGGCGGGCGAACCGGTCGGGTCGGTCGGTTCGAACGGCCGCGGCGCACCGTTCTCGTCGAGCATCGGCTCGGCGAACACATAGTCGGTGGAGACGTGGATCAGCCGGGCTCCGGCCGCGCGGGTCGCCGCGGCCAGGTGCCGGGGGCCGTTCTCGTTCACCGCGTACGCGACGTCCCGATCGGTCTCGGCCGCGTCGACCGCGGTGTACGCCGACGCATTGACGACGACATCACCGGCGGACAGCCCGGCGAGGGCTCGGGCCACCGATCCCCCGTCGGTCACATCGATGTCTCGCGAGGTCAGCGCCACGATCGAGCGGTCTCCCGCGGTGTCGAGCAGATGCCCGCCGAGTTGTCCGCCCGCCCCGACGACGAAGAATCGTTGACCGTTCACAAGTACCCATCCTGGCGCATCGACGCCATGCTCGCGGTTCGACCGGCCGCACCAGTGCCGCAGATCACCGGCACCCGGCCCCGCTGTGCCTCCCCGGTTTGCGCCCGCTGAATCAGTACTCTTGCGAGGGTCACGGTGGAGACGATCGAAGGGACAGCGCGACAGGTGGAGTCACGAGGCGAGGGTTCGCACGAACCGGAGAACGCGGGCCGACCGAGAGGGTCGAGTCGGGGTTCCGCTGCGTCCGCACGTCGCACCGGCGAGGCACCACGTCGGCGCCCCTCCCCGACCCGCACCGCGGGCGGCGCTCGGACACGTCGTGCCTCGGAGGAGATCCACACCGGAGCCACCCGACGTCGCCCGCCCCGCCCCGCCGCCCGGACCTCGGCGACCCCGCCCGGCAGCTTCCGTGCCGCGCTGAAGCTGTGGGCCACCCGCCCGATCGCCGGGGTGGCCCCCAAGAACATCGGTCGGACGCTGATCGCCCTGCTCGCCGTGATGGTCCTGGTCGTCACCGGGCTCGGCTGGGTCAAGGTCCGCTCTCTCAACGACTCGGTCACCCTGCTCTCCGACCTGGGGTTGGGCGGCGGCGACGACGGCGCCGTCGACATCCTGTTGGTCGGCACCGACTCCCGCGTCGACGCCAACGGCAACCCACTCTCCGAGGAGGAGTTGAAATGGCTCCGGGTCGGCGGCGACATCACCACCAGCACCGACACCATCGTCCTCGTGCGGATCCCCAACGACGGCTCCAAGGCGACCGCGATCTCCATCCCGCGTGACACGTACGTCGACGTGCCCGGGCTCGGCATGAGCAAGATCAACGCCGCCTACGGCACGACCCGCGAAGGCGTCCGCAAACGCGAGGTCGAGGCAGGCACCAGC
Source organism: Gordonia phthalatica (assembly GCF_001305675.1). Classification (NCBI taxonomy): domain Bacteria; kingdom Bacillati; phylum Actinomycetota; class Actinomycetes; order Mycobacteriales; family Gordoniaceae; genus Gordonia; species Gordonia phthalatica. Next base: position 1,474,493 of record NZ_CP011853.1, on the reverse strand, counting down.
GAGGAGCAGGCGGAGAAGGACGGCACCAAGGCCGGACGGCAGGCACTCATCGAGAGCGTCGCGAACCTCACCGGCATCACCGTCGACCACTACGCCGAGGTCGGCCTGCTCGGCTTCGCCCTGCTCACCGATGCGGTCGACGGCGTCGAGGTGTGCTTGAAGAACGCGGTGCGCGAGCCGTTCTCCGGTGCCCGCTTCCGCGCCGGCCGCCAGACCCTGATGGGTCCGCAGGCGCTGAGCTTCGTCCGCCAGCGCCACGACCTCCCCCGCGGCGACCTGGACCGCATCACCCGTCAGCAGGTCTACATGGCATCGCTGGCGCAGAAGATCCTGTCGACGCAGACGCTCACCAACACCTCCAAGCTGCAGGAGCTGCAGGATGCGGTGTCCCGCTCGGTGGTGCTGGACGACGGCTGGGACATCATCTCTTTCGCCGAGAAGCTCAAAGACCTGACCGGCGGCAACGTCAAGTTCACCACCATCCCGATCGAGAACGATCAGGCGTGGAGCGACGACGGCACGCAGAGCGTCCTCGCCGTCGACACGAAGGCCGTGCACCAGTTCGTCGCCCAGCAGCTCGGCACCGGCGAGAAGGCCGCCGACGACAATCCTCGTTCGGAGTACAAGGTCGACGTCGTGAACGCCGGTACCGTCGACGGCCTGGCAGGCAACGTGATGCGACTCCTGAACGGCCTGGGCTACCAGGAAGGCGCCACGTCCAGCAAGCCGATGAACGAGTTCGACTCGCTGATCTTCGCGAAGTCGAAGGACAGCGACGGTGCCAAGCAGCTGCTCAAGGACCTCAAGGCGGGGCCCATCGAGATCCGTGAGGACTCCTCGCTGCCTGACAACACCCTCCGCCTGGTCTTGACCAACACCTACAACTACGGGCTCGGCGCCATCTCGAACACCACCGAGCAGGGCGGCGAGAGCACCTCCTCCTCGGCTCCCAAGTCGAAGCCCGCCGCTCCGGTCATCAAGGCCGACACCGACGGGCCCGTCTGCGTCAACTGATCACGGGGCCGACTGGTACATAGGACACATGAACACCACCACGCTCACCGGAGCCATTCTGGCTGCGGCACCCGATCACGCACGCCCGATGCTCACGTACTACAACGAATCGACGGGTGAACGCACCGAGCTGTCCGGTGCGACACTCGGCAACTGGGCCGCCAAGATCGGCAACTTCCTGCGTGACGGAGTCGGTCTCATCGCGGGCGACCAGGTCCGCGTCGATCTGCCCGAGCACTGGCAGACCGCAGCGATCCTGCTCGGCTCGTGGTGGGCGGGCGCCCAGGTGTTGATCGGCGACGCCGACGGCGACGCCCGCGTGGTCTTCACCAGTCGCGACCGCATCGACGCGCACGACGAGGACGAGGTGGTCGTCGTACCGCTCGACCCGTTCGCGATGGGCGTGCGCGACCTGCCGATCGGGCTGAGCGACTTCGGCGAATCGATCCGCGCCCACGGCGACCGCTTCGTCCCCTCCGGGGCGGGCGATCTCGCGGTCGATGACGTCTCCGTGCAGGACGTCGTGACCGCAGTCGCAGGCGACGTGACGGCGGGCGACCGGATCATCAGCGTCCTCCCGTGGCGCACCGCCGCCGAGGTGGTGGCGAACTTCGCCGCTCCCCTCGTCGCAGGCGCCTCCCTCGTCTACGTCGACGGCCCCGCCGATGACGCGCGCCTGGACAAGACCGCGGCGACGGAGAAGGCGACCGTCACCTGGAGGTGAATCGGCCGCCGAAACCAAACGCACCACTTCTGTTTCCGGCACTCGGTCGCGACCGAGTGCGGGAGACAGAAGTGGTGCGAGTGGACTACTGGTGGTGCGTGACCGGGATCAGCGCAGCAGTGCGCGGCTCATGACGACGCGCTGGATCTGGTTGGTGCCCTCGTAGATCTGGGTGATCTTGGCGTCGCGCATCATGCGCTCCACCGGGAAGTCGGTGGTGTAGCCGGCACCGCCGAACAGCTGGACGGCGTCGGTGGTCACCTCCATGGCGACGTCGGAGGCCAGGCACTTGGACGCGGAGCTGATGAAGCCGAGGTTGCCCTCGCCGCGCTCGGCGCGAGCGGCGGCGGTGTAGACCATGAGGCGCGCGGCCTCCACCTTCATCGCCATGTCGGCGATCATGAACTCGACGCCCTGGAACTTGCTGATGCTCTTGCCGAACTGCTTGCGGTCCTTGACGTACTCGATGGCCGCGTCGAGCGCACCCTGGGCAACGCCGACGGCCTGCGCGCCGATGGTCGGACGGGTGTGGTCGAGGGTGGCGAGGGCGGTCTTGAAGCCGGTGCCCTCGTCGCCGATGATGCGGTCCTCGGGGATGGTGCAGTTCTCGAAGTACAGCTCCGCGGTGGGGCTGCCCTTGATGCCGAGCTTGTGCTCCAGCGGGCCGACGGTGAAGCCCGGGTCGTCCTTGTGGACCATGAACGCGGAGATGCCGTTGGCACCCTTCTCCGGGTCGGTGACGGCCATGACGGTGTACCAGGTGGACTTGCCGCCGTTGGTGATCCAGCACTTGGAACCGTTGAGGACCCAGCTGTCGCCGTCCTTGCGGGCGCGGGTCTTCATCGACGCGGCGTCCGAACCGGCCTCACGCTCGGAGAGCGCGTAGGAGGCCATCGCCTCGCCCGACGCGATGGACGGGAGGACCTTGGCCTTGAGCTCGTCCGAGCCGGACAGGATCAGGCCCATGGTACCGAGCTTGTTGACGGCGGGGATCAGCGAGGCGGAGACGTCGACGCGCGCGACTTCTTCGATCACGATGCAGGCGGCGACCGAGTCGGCGCCCTGACCGTCGAACTGCTCGGGGACGTGGACGGCGTTGAAGCCGTTGGCGACGAGGGCTGCGCGCGCCTCCTCGGGGAAGCGCGCGTTCTCGTCGACGTCCTTGGCGTGCGGCGCGATCTCCTTCTCGGCGAGGGCACGGATGGCCTCACGCAGTGCCTGGTGCTCCTCCGGAAGCTGGAAGAGGTCGAAATCGGGGTTTCCGAACTTGCCCATCATGTCTCCTTCGCTGACACGCAGCTCTCGTGACGCTCAGCATGTCACTGAGTGCCGTCTATTTCTTAACTAACAGTTCATCACGGCACTGAGTGCCTCGTCAATCCCCTGCGGACCGCGTCGGCGATCTCGTCCGGCGTGCTGCCACTGGGGAAGGTCACAACCGCGACCTGCGGCGGAGCGTCGCGTTCGCCGTCGACGAAGCCGTCCACCGTCCCGCGGATCGCACGCAGTTCGCGGTGCAGGATCGCGGCGGTCGCATGATCGTCGCCGCGCACCATCGAGCGCAGCAGATAGTTGTGGGCTCCGGTGACCGCCGCGGCGAAGGCGATGATCCGCACCCGGGGGACGTCGGGGCGGGCCCGACGCAGGAAGTCCTCGAACAACCGTTGATAGCGGTACGTGGTGACGAGTTCGCGGTCGCGGAGGGCGGGCACCTGCGAGACCACGCGGTAGCGCTGCACCGCGAGGTCGCGGATGGTCGCGTAGTGCGCGAAGACCAGTTCCGCCGCCTCGCAGACCGCCCACCACGGATCGGTGCCCGAACGTTGCGGGTCGGCGAGGCGCTCGGCGACGAGTTCGAGGAGGGTCTCGTGGTCGGCGAAGATCAGGTCCTCCTTGGACCGGAACTGCCGGAACAGGGTTCGCCGCGAAACGCCTGCGGCGGCGGCGATCTCGTCGACCGGAGTCGACTCGTAGCCCTTCTCCGAGAACAACCTGATCGACTCGATGACCACGTGCATGCGGAACTCCGCGGGCTCGGTGTGCACCTGATCGGTCGTTGCCATGGCGACAGTATCGCGCAGTTCCGACCGCCGTGCCCGCATACCCTGCCGGTCGGCCTCGCCCGATGCCCGTCGATGCGGCAAGCTGGACGCATGAAGGTTCCGCGCATCGTCGCTCACGCCAACAAGTACGTCACCAACCCGATCCAGGGGCTGTGGGCCGGGCGCATCGCCCCGTGGGCCGTCGTGAAGCACGTCGGCCGCAAGTCCAATCGGCCGTACGAGACGCCGGTCCTGGCCTACGTCGACGGCGGTCGCATCAGCATCGCGCTCAACTACGGTGCCGACGCCGACTGGGTCAAGAACGTTCTCGCCGCGGGCGAGTTCACCCTGGTGCGCGGCGGCACGCCGCTGCAGATCGCCGGCGCCCGCGTCCTTCCGGCCGACTCCCCCGACGTCGTGAAGCCCGCGCGGATCCCGGCGATGCTGGCCGAATCCGTGCTGTACGGCCGGATCGTGGAGACGGCATGACCGTCGCCGACGGGGTGCTCGACGACTTCCAGCGCGACGAGTTCACCGATGCGGGCGTCACCCACCACTTCTATCGGCGCGGCACCGGACCGGCGGTGGTCGTGATCCCCGAGATCCCCGGCCTCACACCGAAGGTCGCGGACTTCGCCCGCCGCGTCAGCGACGCGGGCTGCACCGTCTTCGTCCCGTCGTTCTTCGGCGTCGACGGCGCCGACCCGATGCCGCGCGGTGTCACCGATCTGCCGCGGGTCGGCGGACTGATGGTCCGCTCGCTCGGGAAGGTCTGCGTGAGCCGCGAGTTCACCGTCTTCGCGACCGGGAAGTCCTCGCCCGTCGTCGTCTGGCTCCGAGCACTCGCCCGCCACGCGCACGCCGAGTGCGGCGGCCCCGGTGTGGGCGCCATCGGCATGTGCGTGTCCGGCGGTTTCGCGCTCGCGATGGCGGTCGACGACACGCTCCTCGCACCGGTGCTGTCGCAGCCCTCACTGCCGTTGGGGATCACCCCCGGCCGTCGCCGCAACATCGACATCTCCCCCGACGACCTCGAGACCGTGAAGGCACGCTGCGCCAAGGGACTCCAGGTGATGGGCGCCCGCTTCGAGGGCGACGTGATGGTGCCCGGCAGTCGATTCGACTTCCTGCGCGAGCAGCTCGGCGACGCCTTCCTCGGCGTCGACCTGCCCGACGAGGCCGCCAACCCCGACGCGCTGATCCCACCGCATTCGGTGGTCACCGAGCACCTGATCGACGAACCCGGCCAGCCGACGCGCGACACCCTCGACGAGATCATCGACTTCTTCCGCCGGAAGCTGCGGGTCGCATGACCGTCGTCGATCCGATCGTGCTCGACGACCCGTTCACCTCAGCCCTGCGCGGGCGGCAGGCCCGCTTCGCACGGACCCGCGGTGCGATCGCTGCCTTCGATCCGGAGGTGTCCGTCTTCTACGGGCACCCCCGCGAGATGTCCGACCGCGACTGGGCCGACATGGCCGCCCTCGCGGGCCCCGGGCACACCGTCGGCCTGCGCCACTGCCAGTCGCCGACGCCGCCGGGGTGGGAGCACATCGAGACCTTCGACCTCGTGCAGTACTCGGGCGAAGACGTGGTGCCGCAGGCCGATTCGCAGGCGATCGTGCTCGGGCCGGACGACGTCGCCGAGATGACGGCGCTGGTGGAGTTGACCAAACCCGGACCGTTCCAGCCGCGCACCATCGAGATGGGCACGTACCTGGGCGTCCGCGACGACGACGGCCGCCTGATCGCAATGGCCGGCCAACGCCTGCACCTGCCCGGATGGGTCGAGATCAGCGCCGTCTGCACCCATCCCGACGCCCGCGGCCGCGGCCTGGCGCGCCGACTCGTCGCGGCCGTCGCTCAGGTGACCGTCGACGGCGGCGACACCCCGTTCCTGCACACCACCGCAGACAACCCGGCGCGCCGCCTCTACGAGGCGATGGGCTTCGTCCTGCGCAGCACCGTCGACCTGGAGATCGTCCGGGTCCCGAAGGGAGAGTGATCATGTTCAGTTTCGACCTGCTCGACGCCCCGATCGCGGGCGCCCCCATGGCGGGCGGCACGTCCACCCCGGAACTCACCGCGGCCGTCTCCAACGCCGGCGGCCTCGGCTTCTACGGCGCCGCCTATCTCTCCCCCGAGCAGCTCCGCGAGACGATCGCCGTCATCCGCTCACTGACCGACAAGCCGTTCGGCATCAACCTTTTCGTCCCCGAGGAGATCCCCTTCGACGCCGCCGCGTTCGACGCCTACCGGGAGCGGCTGCAGCCGCTCGCCGACCGGCTCGGTGCCGCGCTCCCGACCGAGGTGCCGTACACCGACGACTCGTTCGACGGGAAGGTTCAGGTGCTGATCGACGAGCGGGTGCCGGTCGCGTCGTTCACGTTCGGCTTCCCCAGCGCCGAGACCGTCGCGCGCCTGCACGAGGCGGGCGTGTTGGTCGCAGGCACGGTGACCTGCGTGCGGGAAGCCGAGATCGCCCGCGATGCCGGCGCCGACGCCCTGTGCGCGCAGGGCGTGTCCGCGGGCGGCCACCGCGCCACCTACGGCATCCTCGACGAGGATCCGGAGATCGAGACGCTGCCGTTGACGACCGGCGTGATCGAGGCGACCGGACTGCCCGTCGTCGCCGCGGGCGGCGTCGCCTCCGCGGACGATGTGCGGGCCCTGCTGGCTGCGGGCGCCGTCGCCGCGCAGATCGGAACCCTGCTCCTGCGCTGCCCCGAAGCCGGAACCAAGCAGGCCCATCGCGACGCGCTCGTCGACCCGCGGTTCACCGAGACCGTGACGACGCGCGCCTACTCCGGGCGCCTGGCCCGCGGGCTGGTGAACGCCTTCATCGACGAGCACACCGCGACGGCCCCACCGGTGTACCCGCAGGTCAACAAGCTGACCGGGCCCATCCGCAAGGCCGGATCCAGCGATCCCGACGTCATCAACCTGTGGGCGGGCAGCGGCTTCCGTGCGGCGCAGGCCGTTCCGGCCGCCGAGGTGGTGGCCGGTCTGCGCCCGTAGCCGGGCGACGTCGCCCGCTGATCGCGCGAGCGATCAGTCCTCGAACAGGCTCCGGCGCAGTTTCTCGTCCTTCTCCAGCACCATCTCCTCCAGGCCTGCCTGGAATTTCGCCATGGCCGCCTGGATGGCGGGATCGGAGGCGCCGAGGATGCGCGCGGCCAGCAGGCCTGCGTTCTTGGCACCGCCGATCGAGACTGTCGCGACCGGGACGCCCGCGGGCATCTGGACGATCGACAGGAGCGAGTCCATGCCGTCGAGGTACTTCAGCGGGACGGGGACACCGATGACCGGCAGCGGCGTCGCCGACGCCACCATGCCCGGCAGGTGCGCGGCGCCGCCGGCGCCGGCGATGATCACCTGGACGCCGCGACCGGCTGCGGCCTTCGCGTAGTCGAGCATCCGCTGCGGGGTGCGGTGCGCGGACACGACGCCCACCTCGAACGGGATGCCGAACTCGGCGAGTGCCTCGGCGGCGGCCTTCATGGTGGGCCAGTCGGAGTCGCTGCCCATGATGAGGCCGACGCGGGGTGCGGGCGGGGTGCTGGGGGTGGTCATCGGTCCTCTTTCGGTGGTGGAGTTCGGGGGGCGTACGGCGGTCGGTTCAGGACGCGGTGTGCGGATCCCAACCGTCGGTCCAGACGGCGGTGCTCATCCAGGTCGCGGCGCGCTCGGCACGCTCGCGGACGTCGTCGACGGTGGCGCCGGGGAGGCCGACGATGTTGACGTGACCGATCTTCCGGTCCGGTCGCTCCGACTTGCCGTACAGGTGGACCTTGGCGTCGGGCATCCGCGCGAACAGATGGTGCAGCCGCTCGTCCATGGACATCGCGGGAGCGTCCTCGGCACCCAGGATGTTGGCCATCACGACCACCTCGGACCGCGCCGAGGTGTCACCGAGCGGGTAGTCGAGGACGGCGCGGAGGTGCTGTTCGAACTGCGAGGTGACAGCGCCGTCCATGGTCCAGTGACCGCTGTTGTGCGGGCGCATCGCGAGCTCGTTGACGATCAGCTCGCCGTCGACGGTCTCGAACAGCTCCATCGCCATGTTGCCGATGACGCCCAGTTCGTCGGCCAGCTGCAGCGACATCTGCTGGGCGCGCTGCGCGGACTCCTCGCTCAGGCCCGGCGCGGGCGCCAGCACGACGGCGCACTGGCCCTTGCGCTGAACGGTCTCGACCACGGGCCACGCCGCACCCTGCCCGAACGGCGAACGCGCGACCATCGCCGACAGCTCCCGTGCCATCGCGACCTTCTCCTCCGCCATCAGAATCGTGTCGCCCCCGGCATTGGCGTCGAATGCGGCGAGAGCGTCGTCGCGGCCTGAGGTGATCCAGACGCCGCGACCGTCGTAGCCGCCGGAGACCGCCTTGAGCACCACCTGCCAGTCGTGGGCGTCACCGAACGCGATCAACGCCTCACGGGCCGCGGGCACGTCGCCGGACAGGTCGACGAAGTCCGGGACCGGCAGGCCGAGCTCCGACAACCGCCGGCGCATCGCCATCTTGTCCTGCGCGAAGTGCAGGGCCGCGGAGGGCGGTCGTACCTGTACGCCCTCGGCCTCCAGTGCCTGCAGGTGCGCCAGCGGGACGCCCTCGTGGTCGAAGGTCAGCGCCACCGCGCCCTCGGCCGCGGTGCGCAGCGCCTCGAGATCGTCGTGCGCGCCGATCACCACGTTCGCACTCACCTGAGCAGCGGGTTCGTCCGCGCTGCCGGCCAGCACCCGCAGGCACTCGCCGAGCGCGATGGCCGACTGGTGCGTCATGCGCGCCAGCTGACCACCGCCGATCATGGTCACAGTTGGCATGCCGGTGGAACGTCGATCAGGGCTGGAAGTCACCCTGCAATGGTGTCACGTCTGTGCCGTCCGACGAGCACCGGCGTCGGTCGATGTCTGCGTATCGGCGCCGATTCCGTACACTCGAACCTTGTGCCGACCATTGACGGGGTTGTGAACAGCCTCCCGCAACCCCTACGACGACTCGTGGTGAAGCACAGCGAATTCATCAAGTTCGCGATCGTCGGCGGCACCACGTTCGTGGTCGACACCCTCGTCTACTTCCTCCTCGCCTTCACGATCCTCGAGCAGAAACCGACGATCGCGCGCATCATCTCCGGTGGCGTGGCCGTCGTTCTGAGCTACGTGCTGAACCGCGAATGGGCGTTCAAGAACCGCGGCGGCCGGGAGCGCGCCCACGAGGCCACCCTGTTCTTCATCATCAGCGGCATCGGCGTGCTGTTGGCGTCCGCACCGCTGTGGCTGGGCAACAACGTCTTCAACATACGCGAGAACATCCACGGTCTGGAGCTCGCGATCGTCGACTTCATGCTCGGCATGATCATCGGCAACCTGATCGGCATGGGCTTCCGTTTCTGGGCGCTGCGCCGCTTCGCGTTCCCCGACGAGCAACCGCGCGGCGGCGAGGGCGGCTCCACCGACATCCACCCGACGTCCGACGAACTCAGCGATGAGGAACTCGGACACGCCTGATCTCGGCGTCCGCTGAGCCGTCCTTCACTTCTGCGGCGGCGGCATGCATCGGGGTCACCACGCCGAACACCGCGGGGCGCCGCTGGATCAGATCCAGCCTGCCGCCGTCCGCCTCCACCAGCGCCCGCGCCAACGACAGGCCGTATCCACTGCTTCCGCCGCCCGACACACCGCGCCGGAAGATGTCGGGCACCAGGTCGTCGGCCACGCCGGGACCGCCGTCGGCGACCGTGATGCGGACCATCTCCGAACTCGACACGCTGCCGACGCTGATCACGCACTCCCCCGCGCCGTGCACGCACGCGTTGTCGACCAGCACGCTGAGCGCCTCGCGCAGCCGCCCCGGACGTCCGTAGACGTGCGGCGCGGAGTCGTCGACCGCGACGCGGATGGTCCGCCCCTCGGAGGCGAACGTCGGGGCGAAGTCGCGGACCAGGGTCTCGATGACCGCGACCACGTCGATCGCCACCCGCGCCTTCGAGTCGGCCCGCGACGCCGCGATCATCTCGTCGAGCTCGGTCGCCAGCCGCTCCACCTGCTCGACGCCGGCCTCGGCTTCGCCGACGACGTCGGGATCGTCGTGCAGGGTCAGCTCGTCGAGCCGGAGATGGATCGCCGTCAGACGGCTGCGCAGCTGATGCGAGACGTCGCCGACGATCTCGCTCTCGCGCTCCAGCCGCCACGCGATCTCCTGGTTGGCGTCCGCGAGCGCCGACGACACGCGATCGAGTTCGTCGATCCCGTAGGTGGGCCAGTCCGACGAGAAGTCGCCGCGCGCCATGTTCGCGGCGCGGCGTGCGACGTCCGACAGCGGCTCCGACAGCCGCCGGGCCGTGAGGACTGCGACCACGCCTCCGCCGAGGACGGCGACCAGGATCGCGAGCATCAGCGTCAGAACCGCCAGGAACTGGGTGGGCCGCACGTCCCGCTGCGGGATCGCGAGGGTCAGGTCGGCGTTGGGCCCGATGTTGATGGACTCCGAGACCGCCTCCCCGGTGAACGCGTGACCGGTCTGCCGAGTGCCGAGCCGGTAGCCGCGCGCGGCCGTCGGATCGGGCGCCCGGTAGGTGAGCGTGAGCCGACCGTTCTCAGGCACCAGCAGCCGGAACTGCTCCAGATCGAGGTCGCGCGGCTCCACCGCTCGGCCCGCGGCCTCCTCCGCCAAGACGTGCTCGCTCATCCGGGTGAGTCGCTGTGAGAGGTCCTGGTGGGTGGACGTGGCGAACCAGTCCCAGGTGATGACGGTCATGGGTGCACCGAACATCACGCCCATCGCAACGAGGGACGCGATCATCATCTTCAGTATTCGGCGTCGCACCGCGGGTGCCGCCGCTACGGGTCGAAGCGGAAGCCGACACCGCGGACGGTGACGATGTGCTTGCGCTTCTTCGGATGGTCGTCACCGATCTTCCGCCGCACCCACGAGATGTGCATGTCGAGCGTCTTCGACGACCGCAGGTCGGTGGAACCCCACACCGTCTCGAGGATCTCGTCGCGCGACGTGACCTCGCCGGGTCGCTCCATCAGGAATCGGAGGAGTTCGAACTCGCGGTTGGCGAGGGTCAGGTCCTCACCGTCGACGACCACGCGGCGCGCCTTCGGGTCCAGCTGGATGTCGCCGGAGTCGAGGGTCTCCAGGCTCTCCGGCTCCTCGGCGACGACGACGCTGCGGCGCATCAACGCGCGGACGCGGGCCAGCAGCTCGGCCAGGCGGAAGGGTTTGCCGACGTAGTCGTCGGCGCCGGCGTCGAGGCCGACGACGAAATCCACCTCGTCGGTGCGGGCGGTCAGCATCAGGACCGGCATCGTCGGCAGTTCGGCGCGGACACGGCGGCAGACCTCGAGGCCGTCCATGCCGGGCAGCCCGAGATCGAGGATCAGCAGCCCGTAGTCGCCGTCGAGGACCTTCTCGAGCGCTTCGGGCCCGGTGGCCGCGATGTCACATCGGTTGCCCTCACGCGTCAACGCCCGTGCGAGGGGTTCGGCGATCGCCGCGTCGTCCTCAGCCAGCAGGACCGGCCGCGTGCCCGGCATCAGCGGCCACCGCTGCGGGGCGCACGCCGGTCGTCGTCGTCATCGGCGTCGCGTCGCGGGTCGCGGTACTGGCCGCTGCGCCGGTCGTCGTAGGGCTCCTCGTCGTCGAGCAGCTCCTGGTACAGCTGCGCGTGCACGGCCTCCACCTGCGGAATGTTCTTGAACGACAGCGGGTCGTCGGACGCGGACTCGATCACCAGCGTGCCGGTGCGGAGGATCCGGTCGATGAGCCCGTGCCGGAACTCGACGGTGTTGATCCGGCGGATCGGGATGTCGATGCCCGACCGCGTGATGATCCCGTTGCGGTAGATGACGCGACGGTCGGTGACCACGAAGTGCGTCGTCTTCCACGAGAGCAGCGGTCGCACCAGGAACCAGCCCGCGACGGCCAGCCACGCCACACCGACCACGACGGTGATCCAGAACTTGCCGCCGTCGGCCATGTCAGAACTGCGCGCGTAGCCGACCGCGATGCCTGCGACGGCGGTGGCGAGCCAGAAGATCAGCACCGGCAGCACCAAAGATTTCCAGTGCGGATGGCGGTGGATGACGACGACCTCGCCCGGTGCCAGGTTCTCGCTCGGGTAGCCCATGACTGTTCACCTTAGTGCCGGTCCCTTAAGAGGGGCTTTATTCGGCGCTACACTGGCGGTTCGGACGCCACCCGACGCACCGTCGACGGCCTCCACCGAACCCGACCACAGGCAAAGGACCATGACGTACAACGATCCGCGCGACCCCTACCGCGACCAGCAGCCGCCGCAGACCCGCGCCTACAGCAGGCAGGACGACTACTCGTCGTACCAGGATCCGCGGACCGCCGGTTACGAACAGGGCTACACGCAGGGGTACGACCGTCCGCAGCAGTACGACGACCAGGGCTACCAGCCGCAGCAGCCGGAGCGTCGTAAGCCGCCCCGCCGCGGCCCCGACGTGGACCCGCTGACCTTCTGCGGCGGCGTCCTGATGACCGGTGTCGTCACCGGTCTGGCGGCTTGGCTCGCGGCCTGGATCATTCGCGCGATCACCCAGAAGGTCAACGACAGCGGCAAGCTCGGCATCTGGAATCCGATCGCCCAGGATCCGCTGTGGTTCGCCCTCACCGGCTTCGTCCTGGCGCTGGTCGCGGGCGCCCTCTGGTATCTGCTGCAGATCGGCACACCGGCGCCCGACCAGTTCTATCGCTGGATCGTGGGACTCCTGGTGGCCGCCGCGGTGATCCTCCCGCTGTTCCTGTCCGCCGAGATCTCGTCGGGCATCGGCAGCGCGATCATGGACTTCATCATCGGCATGCCCATCCTGACCCTGATCCCGACGATGGGACGCGCCAGCGCCAACCGCCGCCGGTAGCGCGAGAAGTCAGGTCGCCGGGCGCAGATGCGTCACGTCGCCGGCCGACGCCGTGATCCGACCTTCCGGGCCGTCCACGACGATGCGTCCCTCGTCGTCGATGTCGACGGCGTCGCCGATCACCTCGACGTCGCCCGGCAGCAGCAGTCGCACCCGGGAACCGAGCGTGGCGCTGACCTCCCGATAGGTCTCGGCGAGTTCGGCGATCCGGTCCGGCCACGCGTCCAGCCGCTCCGACAGCCCCCGCAGGTACGCCGCGGCGACGGTCGTCTGGTCCAGCGCCCCGTCGACGAGGTCGCCGATCGAGGCTGCGGTGTTCGGCGCGGTGCCCGCGGGCAGATCGATGTTGAGGCCGGTCCCGATCACGGCGACGCCGCCGGCGGGTCCGCCGTCGGGGGCCGCGATCAACCGGAACTCCGACAGGATGCCCGCCAGTTTTCCGCGCCCGGGAGCGAGGACGTCGTTGGGCCACTTCAGTTCGAGTGCCGTCCCGGCCACCTCGCTGACGGCGTCGTGCACCGCAAGGCCGGTCAGCAACGACAGCCAGCCGAGGTGGACGATGGCGTCGGGCCGGACGCGGACGGCTGCGGAGACCGCGAGCTGACCGGCCGGGGTCTCCCACACGCGGGCGTGCCTGCCACGACCGGAGGTCTGCTTCGCCGAGATCAACACCGTGCCGTCGACGGTCTCACCGGCATCGATTCGCCCGAGCAGGTCCGCGTTGGTGGACCCGGTCTCGGCGACCACCTCGATCCGCGTCCAGCGGGTGCCGGTCAAGGCCGTGGCGAGTGTGTGCTGGTCCGGCACGTCGATTCCCATGAACCAGCACTGTACGGCGGTTTCGGTGAACGCCCTCACTCCCCCGCGCGAGTGTGAATCAGAATGTGAGGATATTCTCACATTATGGCGGGGCTTGACCGAGCGCCCGCTCGGGAAGTTAGCATCGTTGTCCATGACCACTGCTTCACGCGACGACGGCGCCGCACCCGACATCCACACGACGGCGGGCAAGCTCGCCGATCTGCGTAACCGGCTCGAAGAGGCCGAGTTCCCGATGGGCAAGGGCGCAGCCGAGAAGGTGCACGCCAAGGGCAAGCTGACCGCCCGCGAGCGCATCACCCACCTGCTCGACGAGGGTTCGTTCGTCGAGCTCGACGCGCTGGCCCGCCACCGTTCCACCAACTTCGGTCTGGCCGAACGCCGCCCGATGGGCGACGGCGTCGTCACCGGCTACGGCACGGTCGACGGTCGCGAGGTGTGCGTCTTCAGCCAGAACGCCGCGGTCTTCGGCGGCAGCCTCGGCGAGGTCTACGGCGAGAAGATCGTCAAGGTGATGGACATGGCGCTCAAGACCGGGCGCCCCCTGATCGGCATCAACGAGGGCGCGGGCGCCCGCATCCAGGAGGGCGTCGTCTCCCTGGCCCTCTACGGCGAGATCTTCGGCCGCAACGTCCGCGCGTCGGGCGTCATCCCCCAGATCTCCCTGATCATGGGCCCGAACGCCGGCGGCCACGTGTACTCCCCCGCGCTGACCGACTTCGTGGTCATGGTCGATCAGACCAGCCAGATGTTCGTCACCGGTCCCGACGTCATCAAGACCGTCACCGGCGAGGACGTCACCCAGGAGGATCTGGGCGGCGCCAACACGCACATGTCCAAGTCGGGCGTCGCGCACTACGTCGGACAGGACGAGGAGGACGCCCTCGACTACGTCAAGGAGCTCCTGTCCTACCTGCCGAGCAACTGCCGCGCCGAGGCGCCGCGTCTGCCGGTTCCGGAGCGCGTCGGCTCCATCGAGGAGAATCTCACCGAGGACGATCTCGCCCTCGACACGATCATCCCGGACTCGCCGAACCAGCCGTACGACATGCACGAGGTCATCCGGAACATCCTCGACGACGAGGAGTTCCTGGAGGTCCAGGCCGAGCGCGCGATGAACGTGATCGTCGGCTTCGGTCGCGTCGACGGCCGCAGCGTCGGCATCGTCGCCAACCAGCCGACCCAGTTCGCCGGCTGCCTGGACATCGACGCCTCCGAGAAGGCCGCTCGCTTCGTCCGCACCTGCGACGCCTTCAACGTCCCGATCGTCACCCTGGTCGACGTCCCCGGCTTCCTGCCGGGCACCGAACAGGAGTACAACGGCATCATCCGTCGCGGCGCCAAGCTGCTCTACGCCTACGGCGAGGCGACGGTCGGCAAGATCACCGTCATCACCCGAAAGGCGTACGGCGGCGCATACGACGTCATGGGCTCCAAGCACATGGGCGCTGACGTCAACCTCGCCTGGCCGACCGCCCAGATCGCGGTCATGGGCGCCTCCGGCGCCGTCGGCTTCGTCTACCGCAAGCAGATCAAGGAGGCGGAGGCGAACGGCTCGGACGTCGACGCACTGCGCCTGGAACTGCAGCAGGAGTACGAGGACACCCTGGTGAACCCGTACGTGGCCGCCGAGCGCGGTTACGTGGACGCGGTGATCCCGCCGAGCCACACCCGCGGCCAGATCGCGAACGCGCTGAAGCTGCTGGAGCGCAAGCTGGTGCAGGTGCCGCCGAAGAAGCACGGCAACATCCCGCTGTGATCTCGCCCGCGATACGAGAAAGGCGACACGCATGACTGCAGACGTCACCTCTGTCGACGCCACCGGCGACGACACACCCGTCCGTCCCTTCCTGTCCGTGGTGAACGGCAACCCCACCGACGAGGAGATCGCCGCGCTGGTCGGCGTCTTCGCCGCGGTCGGCGGCGGCTCCGGCGACTCCGGGCCCGGCACCCGCAACGAGTGGGGCCGCCCGGTCGACCTGTTCCGGCAGACCTGGGGTCAGCCGGGCAGCTTCACCAACCGCGGCGGTTGGTGACCATCGGTTCCGCACACGATCCACAGACGACGACCGTCGTCCTCGGGTCGGCCTCCCCGGCACGCTTCCGCGTGCTGACGGGGGCCGGTCTGAGGCCGACGGTCGTCGTGTCGGATGTGGACGAGGACGCACTCCTCGACGAACTCGCCGGCGCACCGCACGCGCAGATCGTCACGCGGCTCGCCGAGGCCAAGGCCGACGCGGTCGTGGAGACCGTCGTCGCAGCGGCTGGTGCCGCGGCCGCCGACTCCGTGATCCTGACGTGCGACTCGATGCTGCTCTTCGACGGCGAGTTGGCCGGGAAACCGCACACCGCGGAGGTCGCGGTGGCCCGCTGGAGGCGGATGCGCGGGGACACCGGCCACTTGATCACCGGCCACTGCGTGCGCCGTATCCGGGACGGCGTCGTCGTCGGGTCGGCCGGCGGCAGCGAGTCCACCGCCATCTCCTTCTCCGACGCACCGGACCACGTGATCGAGGCCTACGCCGCCACCGGCGAGCCGCTCGAGGTGGCCGGGGCGTTCACCCTCGACGGCCTGGGCGGCTGGCTGATCGACGGGATCGACGGCGACCCGTCGTCGGTCCTCGGCATCAGCCTCCCGCTGGTCCGCCGTCTCCTCGCCGACGTGGGCGTCGAGGTGACCGAGTTGTGGACCGCGTAGCCGCTACCCCTGCAGCACCTGCGGCCAGTAGGTCTTCAGGCAGTCGCCCGGCTGCCCCTGACGCTTCAGGTTGTCGCTGAAGCCCTTCCACAGGGCCATGGCACGCTGGATCGACGTGCCGTGCCCCTGCCCGGAGCGGGCGTCGCCGATGCTGACCATCAGTGCCGCCGCCTGGAGCATCTCCTTGAACGAGAGGTCCTTGCGCTCGAAGACGGTGGCGGCCCAGTTGCCTGCGAAGCAGTCGGCGATGAGTTCGCTGTTGTCGCCGGCGGGCCCCTCATCGAGGCCGTAGGCCATCGCGAGGCGGTAGACGACGTTGTGGCCGTACTCGTGGGCGACGATGGTCGCGGCGCTGAAGTCGCCGAGCAGGAAGCCCTGCGATCCCATCAGCTTGCCGTTCCAGATGTCGGCGAACGTGTCGACGGGCAGGATGATCGAGCCCTGACGACTCACTCCGCTGCCGTCCTGCTGGTTGTCGCGGGGGCAGAAGAACGCGTTCGGGAAGTCGCTGGGGATGCCGTTCGGCAGCTCCTTCCGGAGGCAGTCGCTGACGAACGAGTCGCCGGAGGAGATCAGCACCCGGCCGGAGGCGGCCTCTTCGATGTTCAGCTGAGCGAACCAGTCCTGCCAGACCCGATCGAGGTCGTCGAAGACCTCGGTCAGAAACTTCGGCACGGCGGTCGCCGCGTTGCCGCTGTCGACGCCGGAGGCCGCGAGCCGCTTAGACGAGAACACCGGCAGTTCCGGGCACTCGGTGACCGAACAGTGCAACGGCTTCTTCGGCATTGCTCGCTGCGGCGTGCCGTCGACGCCGCACCCGACCAGCACCAACACACCGACGACGACCATCGACAGCAGCGACACCGCATGACGCGCGGTCGCCCTTCCCCGACTCTGCATGAACGGAACGCTAACACCGAACCGTCGCACCGGTACCCCGGACGTCATTCGAGCGACCGTCCGGCACACCGGGGTTCGTCTCCCCCATCCACCGGAGAGTCGACGCGGACGCGTCCGTATGCTGGATGTGACGCCAGATACGCGCGTGGAGAAATCAGCAGAGGCGGGAGACCCTCAGTGACTGTGGAATTTGATCCGAACCCGGCATTCGCCAACTTCGCACACCCCGAACGGCTGGTGACGACCGAATGGCTGTCGGCGCACCTCGGCGCCCCGGGGCTCAAGATCATCGAGTCGGATGAAGACGTTCTGCTGTACGACATCGGGCACATCCCCACGGCGCAGAAGGTCGACTGGCACCTGCACCTCAACGATCCGGTGACCCGCGACTACATCAACGGCGAGCAGTTCGCCGCCCTGATGCGTGAGAAGGGCGTCAACCGCGACGACACCGTCGTCATCTACGGCGACAAGAGCAACTGGTGGGCCGCCTACGCCCTCTGGGTCTTCACCCTCTTCGGTCACGAGGACGTCCGTCTGCTCGACGGCGGCCGCGACGCGTGGATGGACGAGCAGCGCGAGACGTCGTTCGACGTGCCCGTGTACCCGGCGTCGGACTACCCCGTCGTCGAGCGCGACGACTCCAAGATCCGCGCCTACGCCGACGCCGTCATCTCCGAGCTCGGCACCACCCCGCTGATCGATGTCCGCTCCCCGCAGGAGTACACCGGTGAGCGCACCCACATGCCCGACTACCCGCAGGAGGGAACCCTGCGCGGCGGGCACATCCCGACCGCCGTGTCGATCCCGTGGGCCAAGGCCGCGGCTCCCGATCACCGCTTCCGCAAGCTCGAGGAGCTGCAGGAGGTGTACGCGGGCCTCGACCCCGAGACCCCGACCATCGCCTACTGCCGCATCGGTGAGCGCTCGAGCCACACCTGGTTCGTGCTGACCCACCTGCTGGGCTTCGAGAACGTCCGCAACTACGACGGCTCGTGGACCGAGTGGGGCAACCGCGTCCGCGTCCCGATCGCGGTGGGCGAAGAGCCCGGCACCGTCAACTGACACATTCTCCAGAAGGTTCCCGATGACCCTGCCCGATGCGCTCGCCGACATCGTCTCCGATTTCGCCGAGCTGGCCGACTCCGACAAGGTGACACTCCTGCTGGAGTTCGCCGGCGACCTTCCGGCACTGCCGGAGTCCCTCGAGGTGGAGGCCATGGAACCGGTCCCCGAATGCCAGTCGCCGATCTTCCTGTCGGTGGACGCGTCGGACGCCTCCGCGGTGCGCCTGTACTTCAGCGCACCGCCGGAGGCGCCGACCACCCGCGGTTTCGCGTCGATCCTCCACGAGGGACTCGACGGCGCGACCGCCGAGGAGATCCTCGGCGTGCCGAGCGACTTCTTTCACGACCTCGGCCTGGCCTCGGTGATCAGCCCGCTGCGCTTGAACGGTATGGCGGGCATCCTCACCCGCATCAAGCGCCAGGTCACCGAACAAACGGCCGCCTGAATCCGCTTTCGGTGCAATGGATTTCCTCCAGATACTCGACGCGCCGATAGAGCCCGGCGGGCTCGTCGAATGGATTCCGGCCGTGCCCGGCGGGCTCGGTAGCTGGCGTCGGGACAGTCGTGAGACCTCGCACAACCACGAGCAGCATCTCCGTTCGGCGTTCGAGTACCGGGCCCGCACCCACCGCGAGGGCGGCCGGGAGTCGTGGCTCGGCGTGTCGATCGAGTTCGCCGAACCGTTGTCGATCCCCTCGATCCGCGCGGCCATGATCGCCTACGTGAACCGGCACGAGGTGCTGCGCACCCACGTGGTGCTCAAGGCCGACCACGACGGGAGGTACCGCACCGAGCGCTACTCCACCGAACGCGAGACGGTGCACCTGAAGATGTCGCGCATCGGCTGGTACACCGAGACCCCGCTGCTGCTGGAGCAGGTCGCCGGATCGTTCGACCGCGCCACCGCCCCGCTGCACTGGCCCGCATACCGATTCGCGACCGTCGCGCGCCCGCACAGCTTCACGCTGCTGTTCGCCGCCGACCACTCGTTGGTCGACGGGTACTCCCTCGTCACCGCGCAGTACGAGCTGACCGAGCTCTACCGAGCCTCCCGCGACCGCAGGCCGCCCGCGTTGGAGCCGGCGGGCAGCTACCTCGACTTCAGCGACGCGCAACGCCGTGCCGCCGACCTGGAGGGCCCCGAGCACCCCGCGGCACAGACCTGGGCGCGGTTCATCGCCCCCTACGGCGGCACGTTCCCACCCAACCCGCTGCTCGACGATCCGCCGCCCGCGGGCACCTCCCCCGACGACCACGAGCCGCCCGTGATCGACCACCGTCCCGGCGGTGGAGCGGTCGAGGCGGCGCCGCCCCAGCCCTTCCAGCCCTCGCGGACCTGCCTGTTGCTCGACGACGCGGGCGCGCGCCGATTCGAGGACTTCTGCGAGCGGTCGGGCGCGTCGACGATCGGTGGACTGCTGGGCGCGCTGTCGGTGGCGTTCCGGGCGACCACCGATGCCGACGAGTTCGTCGTCGTGATGCCCCGGCACACCCGGACCGACGCCGCGTGGGCGCATTCGCTCGGCTGGTTCGTCGGTCTCGCCCCCATGGCGATCGACATCCACGACACCCCCGACCTCGTCGAAGCGGCCCGCCGGAGCACCGCTGCGGTGACCGAATCGAAGTACGGCGGAGCACTTCCATTCCTCCGTGTGGCCGATCTCATAGGGGTCGGCGGCAGTCCGCACATGGTCGTGTCGTACATGGACACCCGAGGCACCCCGCGGGCCGACGTCGCGGACGCGGGCGGCGCACGGGTGCTGCGCAGCCATTCTTATGCGGACGACGAGGTTTACGTGTGGGTGAACCGCACACCGGGTGGTCTGCGAATGCACGCGCGGTACCCCGCCGTGGGCGTCGATCGGGTACCTCGATTCCTCGACCTTTTTGCCCGACTACTCGCCAGTACCCCGGCGGAGAGGTAGATCAATTGCAGGCTTCGTGACATCCCAGGCACCGAACAATCGCTCGGTGCGTTAATCTGAGTCGCGGAAATCACGTTGCCCGCCGAATGCGAGCCACGTGCGAAACGCCACGTGCGAACCCCGTACGAGACGCAGCCCGTCGACCCTGGATGGTGAACACCGTCCCCGACAACGGCCCGCCCGCCCGGCGGCGCCACAGGAGTGCCAGTGACCAGTTCCGCTGAGATCAGCCAGACGACCATCAAGAAGGTCCTCATCGCCAACCGCGGCGAGATCGCCGTTCGCGTCATCCGCGCCGCCAAGGACGCGGGCATCGGCAGCGTGGCCGTGTACGCCGAGCCGGACGCCGACGCCATGTTCGTGCAGCTGGCCGACGAGGCCTTCGCGCTCGGCGGACAGACCTCGGCCGAGTCGTACCTGGTGTTCGACAAGATCCTCGACGCCGCAGCCAAGTCGGGCGCCGACGCGATCCATCCCGGATACGGCTTCCTCTCGGAGAACGCCGACTTCGCGCAGGCCGTCATCGACGCAGGCATCACCTGGATCGGCCCCGCGCCGGAGTCGATCCGGAACCTGGGCGACAAGGTCACCGCCCGCCACATCGCCGAGCGCGCCAACGCGCCGATGGCCGCGGGCACCAAGGACCCGGTGAAGGACGCGGCCGAGGTCGTCGCCTTCGCCGAGCAGTACGGCGTCCCGGTCGCCATCAAGGCGGCGTTCGGCGGCGGCGGTCGCGGTATGAAGGTCGCGCACACCATCGAGGAGATCCCGGAGCTGTTCGAGTCCGCCACCCGCGAGGCCATCGCCGCCTTCGGTCGCGGCGAGTGCTTCGTCGAGCAGTACCTCGACAAGGCGCGTCACGTCGAAGCTCAGGTCGTCGCCGACCAGCACGGCAACATCATCGTCGCCGGAACCCGCGACTGCTCGCTGCAGCGCCGCTTCCAGAAGCTCATCGAGGAGGCGCCCGCGCCGTTCCTGACCGATGAGCAGCGCGCCCGCATCCACAGCTCCGCCAAGGCCATCTGCCTGGAGGCCGGCTACTACGGTGCAGGCACGGTCGAGTACATGGTCCAGGGCGACACCATCTCGTTCCTCGAGGTCAACACCCGCCTGCAGGTGGAGCACCCGGTCACCGAGGAGACCGCGGGCATCGACCTGGTCCGCGAGCAGTTCCGCATCGCCGAGGGCAAGGAACTGAAGGTCAAGGAGGACCCGACCCCTCGCGGTCACGCGTTCGAATTCCGCATCAACGGTGAGGACGCCGGTCGCGGCTTCCTGCCCGCCCCCGGCCCGATCAAGGTCTACCGCGAGCCCACCGGCCCCGGCGTCCGCGTCGACTCCGGCGTCCGCGAGGGCGACGTGATCGGCGGCCAGTTCGACTCCATGCTGGCCAAGCTGATCGTCACCGGCGAGACCCGCACCCAGGCCCTGGAGCGCGCCCGCCGCGCCCTGGCCGAGTTCCACGTCGACGGCCTCGCGACCGTCATCCCGTTCGACCGCCACATCGTCTCCAACCCCGCCTTCATCGGCGACGGCGAGAAGTTCGACGTCTACACCAAGTGGATCGAGAACGAGTGGGAGAACGTCATCGAGCCGTATACCGGTGGCGAGCCGATCGAGGACGACGAGGCGCCGCGCCAGAAGGTCGTCGTCGAGGTCGGCGGCCGTCGCGTCGAGGTCTCGCTCCCCGGCGACCTCGCACTCGGTGGCGGCGGCAGCGCCAACGGCGCCGTCCACCGCAAGCCGAAGGCCCGCACCCGCAAGAAGGGCGGCGGCGCCGCAGCGTCCGGCGACTCGGTGACCGCGCCGATGCAGGGTACCGTCGTCAAGGTCTCCGTGGCCGAGGGCGACACCGTCGAAGAGGGCGATCTGGTCGTGGTCCTGGAGGCCATGAAGATGGAGAACCCGGTCACCGCGCACAAGGCGGGCACCGTCACCGGCCTGACCGCCGAGGCGGGCGCAGCCGTCACGCAGGGCACCGTCCTGCTCGAGATCAAGTGATCCCGGCGGCCTCGCCGCGAATCTGAACCTGTGCCGTATTCCGTGCCCCGATCGGGGTCGCGGAGTACGGCACAGTCGTATCTGAAGGAGTTCTGCCTGTGGAAGCTGTCGAAGTCAATGCCGGCGCCTGGTACCTGCGTGCCCTGCGCGACGACGACCGACTGTCGGACGTGCCCGCGTTGACGCTGCTGGGCGTCGACCGGCCCGCCGAGTACGTCGCGACCACCGATGCCGGGTGGGCCGACGAGTCTGCGCTGACGTGGGCCGTGTGCGTGCCGACGACCGGAGAGCTGGCGGCGCTGATCGGGGTCGACGCCGACGGTGACACGACGGGTCTCGCACGCGAGGGCTTCGACGAGGCGCTGTCTGCGGCCGTCGACCCGGCGACGCGCTGCGCGGCGGCCCTGCTGGGCGTGGAGCCCGCTCCCCTGCGGTCAGCGCTGCCGGGCCGCTGAGGTGCCGCGCACCACGAACCAGTAGTAGGCGACGACCAGCAGGAGCAGCCAGCCCGCACCCACGGCGAAGGCGACGCGGGTGTCGGGGTCCCACGCCACCAGCAGTGCGACGAAGGCGAGGAAGGCCATCGCGAGCTGCTGGCCGTAGGGCCAGAACGGCACGCCGAAGGTCAGCTCACGCTGTTCCTGCGCACTCATCGCGCGGCGCGACCGGTACTGCGACAGCAGGATCATCCCCCACACGAAGATGGTGGCGAAGGTCGCGATCGACGCGATGATCAGGAACACCGATTCGGGGATGACCGCGTTCAGGACCACCGCGATCAGCAGCGCGACCACCATGATCGCGACGGTGAACCACGGGACCCCGTTGCGCGACACCCGGCGCAGGACCGCCGGAGCCTGACCCTGCAGTGCCAGTCCGTACATCATGCGGCCGGCGCCGAAGACATCGCTGTTGATCGCCGAGAGCGCCGCGGTGATGACGACGATGTTCAGCACCGTGGCGGCGGGTCCCACGCCGAGGCTCTCGAAGATCTGCACGAAGGGACTGCTGTCCCCGCTGATCTGGTTCCAGGGGATGATCGCCATGATCACGAACAGCGAGCACACGTAGAACAGCAGGATTCGGACGGGGACGGTGTTGACTGCCTGCGGGATGGTGGTGCTCGGGTCCTCGGCCTCGCCCGCGGTGATGCCGATGATCTCGCTGCCGCCGAAGGCGAACATCACGACGGCGAAGCTGGCGAGGAGGCCCCCGATGCCGTTCGGCATGAAGCCGCCGTCGGTCGCCCACAGGTTCGTGATCCCGCTGTCGGCGTCGTGGGCGCCGAAACCCCAGATCAGGATGGCGGTGCCACCGGCGATCATGGCGATGATGGCCGTGACCTTGACCAGCGTGAACCAGAACTCCATCTCGCCGAAGACCTTGACGCTGAACAGGTTCACCGCGCCGATGAAGAAGACGACCGCCAGCACCCACACCCATCGCGGCACATCCGGGAACCAGAATCCCATGTAGACGCCGAATGCGGTCACGTCCGCGAGGCAGACGACGATCATCTCGAAGATGAACGTCCACCCGGTCAGGAAGCCTGCGAGGGGGCCGATGTTCTCGGTGGCGAAGTCGCCGAACGAGCCTGCGACGGGTCGTCGCACCGACAGTTCACCGAGGGCACGGAGCACCAGGTAGATGATCGCGCCGCCGATCAGGTAGGCGATGAGGACCGAGGGTCCCGCCTTCTGGATGGCTTCGGCCGACCCGTAGAACAGTCCGGTGCCGATGGCCGACCCGAGAGCGATGAAGCGGATGTGCCGGGCACTGAGGCCGCGTTTCAGTTCCCGATTCATGCCGGTCACGAGGATCTCCCCTGGTCTGCGCCGGTCTCCCGCGCAACGGTGAGCGTCGGGACCGGCTGGATGACAGCGGCGCGACCGGCGGTGACCGATGTGCCCGCTGAAAACACTCGATTCTATCGAGCGGGGAACTGTGATCTGCGCCGCCGCACGAGGGCGATCAGAGGTTGGACTCCACCGGGTTCCCGAGGTCGGTGCAGTCGACGATGCGGACGTCGTCGCGGTTCTCGATCAGATAGTGGATCGCAGTGAGCCCGGCCCCCATCCGCTCGATCGCATGACGAATGCGGTCGGCGCCAAGGTACACCGGCTGTCCCGGGCGGCCGCCGAACGCCGCGCGGCAGATGACCGCTGGATCGTCGCCCGCCGCCTCGATGACGCGTGCGACAGCGACCTCTCCCGCGTCCGGACTGTCGAGGGTCTGCAGCACCGCTCCCGACAGCCTCGGGTGCTCGTCGACGAAGTCCAGTGCAGCGCTGGTGCAGGAGTCGAGGCTGTCGAACCACTCGGGCAGGTACAGCGTCGTCGACGACGTCTGCGGGGCCCGCACCACTCTCGAGCCGAGCGCGACGTACACCTCTTCGCATCCGCCCGCCCCGAGACTTGACACGCGGGACATCAACAGTGCGGCCGCCGGAATATCGTTCTCACCTGCGGGAACACGTTCGTCACCTCGGGCGACGAGAACGATTCCTGCGATGGGCGCCGCTGATTTCACAGAATTAAAATCATTGCCGATCGCCATGATGCCCGATTCTACTCGTTCCCCTACCATCGGAACTGCAACTGGTTCGCCCGGCCGAGATCACTATGGAGCCCCTGCTTCTCGTCTCCGGGCGTCGACGCGCAGACACCGCTGAACGACGGTGGCTGCCCGCGAAGAGGGAATCCGGTGAGACTCCGGAGCTGACCCGCAGCGGTATGTCGGAACGACCGCCGTCACACGCACTGGACGAGCCCGCCGCACGGCGGCCGCCGGGAAGCGACGGCCAGTAGAAGCGGGCTCCATTCCTGGCTCGCACGCCGACGAGCCCGAAGACCTGCCTGCTGCATCGGATGCGCCGCATCCGATGGTCGCCCACCTCGTGGAACCGGGTGACGGCCGCGACGAACACTCATGCAGGAGAGAAGAACAGTCATGTCTGACGACGAGACCCACACCACCACCACCGCAGCCTTCCACGCGACCGTCCCCGGCGTCGCCCGGATCGGCGCCAACCGTGAACTCAAGCGCGCCGTCGAGGCGTACTGGGCCGGACGCATCGACGCCGCCGCCCTGGAGACGGTGGCCGACGGTATCAAGCGGGACAGTTGGAACCAGCTGGTACAGGCCGGTTTCGACTCGGTTCCGGTCACCACGTTCTCGTATTACGATCAGATGCTCGACACTGCCGCGATGCTCGGCGCCCTGCCGGAGCGGGTCGCGACGATCAGCGACCCGCTGGACCGGTACTTCGCGGCCGCCCGCGGCAACGACCTGGTGGCACCGCTGGAGATGACCAAGTGGTTCGACACCAACTACCACTACCTGGTCCCCGAGATCGGACCCACGACCTCGTTCGCTCTCGACGCGAGCACGGTGCTCGCCGACGTGACTCGAGCACGGTCGATCGGGGTCCCGGCACGCGCCGTGGTGATCGGACCGATCACCTTCCTCGCCCTGTCGAAGGCCGTCCACGGCGCGGATGCCCCGTTGACGCGCATCGACGACCTGCTCCCCCTCTACGAGGATCTGCTCGCACAGCTGGCCGACGCCGGCGCGGAGTGGGTGCAGATCGACGAGCCGACGCTGGTGACTGATCAGGCCGAGGGGCTCACCGAGCTCGCCGAGCGCGTCTACGGTCGGCTCGGCGCGGTGCCCTCGCGGCCCCGCCTGCTGGTGCAGACCTACTTCGGCGACGCGGGCGACCGTCTCGCCGCACTCGCCCGCACCGAGGTCGACGCGGTCGGTGTGGACCTGGTCGCGGGCGGTGTCGACTCGGTGCTCGCCGCCGGGCTGGGCGAGAAGCTGGTCGTCGCCGGGGTGGTGGACGGCCGCAACGTGTGGCGCACCGACCTCGACCGGGCGCTCGCGACACTGCAGTCACTGCGCGAGCACGTCGGCACGCTGGCCGTGTCGACGTCGTGCTCCACACTGCATGTGCCGTACACCCTGCGCGGCGAGTCACAGCTCGACTCCACGCTGGCCGGCTGGCTGGCGTTCGCCGACGAGAAGTTCGCCGAGGTCGCGGCCCTGTCGCGCGCCCTGGTGCACGGTGCAGCGGATCAGGCGCCGCAGTTCGAGGCCTCGCGAGCCGCACTCGCGACCCGCGCCACCGACCCCCGACTGAACGTCGCGGCGGTCCGCGAACGATTGGACGCGTTGGAGCCCGCCGACTGGACGCGCACCACGGCGTCGATCCGCCGAGCGAAGCAGGACGCCGCCCTGAATCTGCCGTTGTTGCCGACGACCACCATCGGCTCGTACCCGCAGACCGTGGAGATCCGTAAGGCGCGCTCCGCACTGCGCGCCGGTTCCATCGGCACCACCGAGTACCGCGATCGGATGCAGCGGGAGATCGCCGATGTGATCGCGCTGCAGGAGAAGGTGGGCCTCGACGTCCTCGTCCACGGCGAGCCGGAACGCAACGACATGGTGCAGTACTTCGCCGAACAGCTCGACGGTTTCTTCGCGACGGCCAACGGCTGGGTGCAGTCGTACGGGTCGCGCTGTGTGCGGCCGCCGATCCTGTTCGGCGACGTCGCGCGCCCCACGCCGATGACGGTCGGATGGATCACCTACGCGCAGTCGCTGACCAACCGCCCGGTCAAGGGCATGCTGACCGGGCCGGTCACGATCCTCGCGTGGTCGTTCGTCCGCGACGACCAGCCGCAGGCGCAGACCGCGCAGCAGGTGGCTCTGGCCATCCGCGACGAGACCGTCGATCTGGAGCGTGCGGGCGTGCCGATCATCCAGGTCGACGAACCCGCTCTCCGCGAGCTCCTGCCGCTGCGGGCCGCCGACCGCGAGGCCTACCTCGACTGGGCGGTCACGTCGTTCCGCATCGCGACCGGCGGCGTCGCCGAGGCCACCCAGATCCACACTCACCTGTGCTACTCGGAGTTCGGCGAGGTGATCGGGGCGATCGCCGCGTTGGACGCCGACGTCACGTCGATCGAGGCGGCGCGCTCGCACATGGAGGTCCTGCACGACCTCGACGAGGCCGGGTTCGCGAATCAGGTGGGTCCCGGCGTGTACGACATCCACTCCCCGCGCGTGCCCGGCACCGACGAGATCACCGCGTCCCTGCGCGAGGCGCTCGGCGCGGTGTCGGCGAACCGCTTGTGGGTGAACCCCGACTGCGGTCTGAAGACGCGGCGCACCGAGGAGGTGACGGTGGCCCTCAAGCGGATGGTGACCGCTGCGCTGCTGGTCCGCCAGGAGGCCGTCGCGCACGTCGGCTGACCCGGCGATTCCCGTGGTTCCCGCTCGCCGTCGTGCGAGCGGGAACCCCTGCTTCACACCGGTTGCCGACCTACTGTGGGAGTCACGAAGTCCCCCGTCGACGGTGAGGAGAGTGCAGTGGTGCGATGGTTGTCGGTTCTCGGTGTCGGAGCGGTGGCCGCGCTGTCGCTGCTGCTGGTCTTCCTCGTCTCCCCGTGGTGGCTGTTCCTCACGGTGCCGATCGCACTGGTCTCCGCGGTCGGCGTCTACGACCTGATCCAGGCGCGACACAGCATTCTCCGGAACTATCCGATCCTCGGGCACTTCCGGTTCCTGCTGGAATCGATCCGCCCGGAGATCCAGCAGTACTTCATCGAACGCGACACCGACGGCACCCCGTACGACCGCGAGACCCGCACCACCCTGTACGAGCGGGCCAAGGACATCAAGGACGTCGACCCGTTCGGCACGCAGCGCGACGTGAACGCCGTCGGCTACGAGTACGTGCAGCATTCGATCGTGGCGCAGCCCGCTCCCGAGGGCACCCCGCGCACCCGCATCGGCGGACCGGACTGCACGCAGCCCTACGACATGGCGATGTACAACGTGTCGGCCATGAGTTTCGGCTCGCTGTCGGCGAACGCGATCCTCGCACTGAACGGCGGCGCCGCCAAGGGCGGTTTCGCGCACGACACCGGTGAAGGAGGCCTGTCTCCCTACCACCTGCGGCCGGGCGGCGACCTGATCTGGGAGATCGGCACCGGCTACTTCGGCTGCCGCACCGCCGACGGCCGGTTCGATCCCGACCAGTTCCGGGAGAAGGCGGCCCATCGGCAGGTCAAGTGCATCTCGATCAAACTCTCGCAGGGTGCGAAACCCGGCCTGGGCGGTGTGATGCCGGGGGCCAAGGTGACCGCGGAGATCGCCCGGATGCGCGGCGTCCCGGTCGGGAAGACCGTCGTCTCACCGCCCTCGCACAGCGCCTTCCACACCCCGGTCGGGCTGTGCGAGTTCATCGCACAGCTGCGGGAGCTCTCCGGCGGCAAACCCGTCGGCTTCAAACTCTGCGTCGGATCCCGCAGCGAGTTCCTCGGGATCTGCAAGGCCGTCCGGAAGACCGGGATCGCACCGGACTTCATCATCGTCGACGGTTCTGAGGGCGGCACCGGCGCCGCGCCGATCGAGTTCGAGGACCACGTCGGTATGCCGCTCACGCAGGGCCTGATGACCGTCCACAACGCACTCGTCGGGACCGGGCTGCGCGACCAGATCCGGATCGGCGCCTCGGGCAAGATCACCAACGGCATCGACATCGTCAAGCGGGTCGCCCAGGGTGCCGACTTCACCCTCGCCGCGCGGGCGATGATGATGGCGGTCGGCTGCATCCAAGCGCAGCAGTGCCACACCAACAAGTGCCCGGTCGGCGTCGCGACGCAGGATCCGCGACGCGCCCGCGCGCTCGACGTCCCCGACAAGACCGAGCGGGTCTACAACTTTCAGCGCCACGTGGTCGACAACGCCAAGCAGTTCGTGGCGTCCATGGGCCTGGAGAGCTTCGACGACCTGCACCCGTCGATGCTGATGCGCACGGTCACCGCCAACACCTCGCAGTCGTACGCGGAGATCTACGAGTGGCTCACGCCCGGCCGCCTGCTCGACGACGCCCCCGACTCGTGGCGTCAGGACTGGGAGTTCGCCAGCGCCGACGCATTCGTCCTCACCAGCGAGCACGTCCCGGACCCGTCGCGTCGTGCGCCGATGCACGGCGGCACCGACCACCCGCTGGCGGTGTGAGGAGGGCTCACTTCCAGGCGAAGACCGGCTGCTCCAGGTCGTGGACGCGGGTGTCCCGGCCGGCGAGGACCACCTCGGCGAACTGGTAGATCACCGCGGCCGTCGGCGCGTGGACGCGTCCGCCGGCGATGTTGAGGGCCACCAGCGTTCGCGGCGACTCCGGGATCCGACTGAAGACCGGCGGGCGACGCAGTTCATCGAAGGTGATGAAGAACAACTCGTCCACCTCGGCCGGGCTCGGCGCGACCGGAGGGTCGTCGTCCACCCAGCAGACGATCGGCGTCATCAGGTAGCCCGACCGAGTCTCGTAATCGTCCAGCACGCCGAGGACGGCCTCATCCCCGAGCTCGATACCGATCTCCTCGTGCAGTTCGCGCAGCGCCGCCTGCGTCGCGTCCTCGCCGGGATCGAGGCGACCACCGGGCAGCGCGAACTGGTACGAGTGGTTCCGCAGCGACTTCGGCCGACGGGCGATGTAGATGCCGCGGTCCACGCCCCGACGGACGACGGTGATGGCCACCGCTGATGCGCGGAGACGACCGTCGTCGTTGTCGATCACCCGACGCGTCCACGCGTCGATCCGCTCCTGTGCCTCCTGCCGCGTGATGTCCATGCTCTATCTCTACCCCGTCGGTCAGCCGATCTCGACGAGCAGATCCCCCGGCGCCACCTCCGTCACGCCTCCGACGGCCACCCGCTTGACGACGCCGCCGATCGGCGCAGTGATCGAGGCCTCCATCTTCATCGCCTCGATGGTGCCGATGGTCGCGCCGGCGGGGACGGAGTCCCCCTCGGAGACCGTCACCGTGACCACGCCCGCGAAGGGCGCGCCGATCTGGCGCGGGTCGCCGCGGTCGGCGCGTTCGGCGACGACGGTCGACGGCTCGACGGACCGGTCCTCCACCAGCACCGGACGCAAGGTTCCGTTCACAGTGAACAGCACTGTCCGCCGTCCCAGGTCGTCGGGTTCGCCGACGGCTTCGATGCCGACCAGCATCTCGCTGCCTGGTCCCAGCCGGACGCGGTGTTCCTCACCCGGCCGCAGGCCGTAGAAGAACTCCGTCGCCGACAGTCGAGAGGTGTCGCCGAAGCGCGCGCGGTGGTCGGTGAAATCCTCCGCAGGCCCGGGGAACAGCAGCCGGTCGAGCGCCCGACGCCGCTGTGGTCCCGGGCGGCGCAGCACCGCCTGGTCCTCCGCCGCGAGATCAGCGCTCGGCGCGGTGCGCGATCGTCCCCCGAGGACCTTGGTGCGTAGCGGCTCCGGCCAGCCCGCCGCCGGAACTCCGAGGTCGCCGGACAGGAACCCGATGACCGAGTCGGGCACATCGTGCGCCGACGGATCGGCGGCGAAGTCCTCGGCGCTGATCTGCTGAGCGACCAGAGACAGTGCCAGATCGCCGACGACCTTCGATGACGGGGTCACCTTGATCGGCCGCCCGAGCAGCCGGTCCGCGTCCGCGTAGGCCTGCTCGACCTCCTCGAACCGATGCCCGACGCCGAGCGAGATCGCCTGCTGGCGCAGGTTCGACAGCTGTCCGCCGGGGATCTCGTGCTCGTAGACACGGCCGGTCGCAGCGCCGACTCCCGATTCGAAGGGGGCGTACACCCGGCGCACGGCCTCCCAGTACGGTTCCAGCGAACACACGGCACCCAAGTCCAGCCCGGTGTCCTGTTCGCCGTTCTCCAATGCCGCCACCACCGCCGACAGTGACGGCTGGCTCGTCGTGCCCGACAGCGGCGCGCTCGCGGCGTCGACGGCGTCGGCGCCCGCGGCGATCGCCGCCAGGTAGGTCGCCACCTGTCCGCCCGCGGTGTCGTGGGTGTGCACGTGGATCGGCAGATCGAACTCTCGGCGCAACGCCCCGACCAGGGCCGTCGCGGCCCGTGGACGCAGCAGTCCGGCCATGTCCTTGATCGCCAGCACATGCGCGCCCGCATCGACGATCCGCTGCGCGAGGCTCAGGTAGTAGTCGAGCGTGTACAGATCCTCCCGCGGATCCGAGAGGTCTCCGCTGTAGCTCATCGCCACCTGGGCGACCGCGGTTCCCGTCTCCCGGACCGCGTCGATCGCCGGCCGCATCGCGTCGACGCTGTTGAGGGCGTCGAAGATGCGGAAGACGTCCACACCCGTCGCGGCGGCCTCGGCGACGAATCCGCGACAGACGTCGTCCGGATAGGGCGTGTACCCGACGGTGTTGGCGCCACGCAGCAGCATCTGCAGACAGATGTTCGGCATGCCCTCGCGGAGCTTCTCCAGCCGCTGCCACGGGTCCTCACGCAGGAACCGGAGTGCGACGTCGTAGGTCGCACCTCCCCAGCATTCGACGGACCACAGTTGCGGAGTGAGTGCCGCGACGTGACGAGACACCGCGTCGAGCGCACTGGTGCGCAGTCGGGTCGCGAGCAGCGACTGATGGGCGTCACGGAACGTGGTGTCGGTGATCGCCACCGCCTTCTGGTTCCGCAGTGCCCGAGCGAACCCCTCCGGTCCCAGCTCCAGCAGTTGCTGACGCGAGCCGGCGGGCGGCCGGGCCAGTCGACTCGTAGGAACTGCGGGCAGCTTCGAGGTCGGCCTGACCGACGTCGGTGCGTCGCCGTGCGGCCGATTCACCGTCACGTCGGCCAGGTAGTGCAGCAGCTTGCCGACATCGTCTCCCTGGATGTGCCCGTCGAGCAGCTCGGGATGCGTTTGGATGAACGACGTCGTCGTCCCGCCTGCCAGGAATTCCTCGTTCTCCAGGACCGCACGCAGGAAGCCGATGTTCGTCGTGACACCGCGGATCGAGAACTCCCCCAGCGCGCGGCGTGCCCGGGCCGCCGCGGTCGGGAAGTCCCGCCCGCGACAGGTCAGCTTCACCAGCATCGAGTCGAAGTGACCGGTCACCTCGCTGCCCAGCGCCGCGGCGCCGTCGAGCCGGACGCCCGCTCCGCCCGGCGCCCGGTAGTCGCGCACTCGGCCGGTCTGAGGCCGGAACCCGTCGGCCGGATCCTCGGTGGTGATGCGGCACTGCATCGCGGCGCCGTGCACGGTGATCGTCTCCTGGCTCAGGCCGAGATCGGCGAGCGATGCGCCACCGGCGATCTGCAGCTGCGCCGACACCAGGTCCACATCGACGACCTCTTCGGTCACCGTGTGCTCGACCTGGATGCGCGGATTCATCTCGATGAAGAAGTGCTGCCCGCGCTGATCGAGCAGGAACTCGACGGTACCCGCACAGGCGTAGCCGATCTGCTGTGCGAAAGCGACGGCGTCGCGGCAGATCCGCTCGCGCACAGCGGAATCCAGACCGACGGCCGGCGCGATCTCGACGACCTTCTGATGACGCCGCTGCAGACTGCAGTCCCGCTCGTACAGATGGACCACGTCGCCGTGGGTGTCCGCCAAGATCTGCACCTCGATGTGTCGCGGCTCCACAACGGCCTGCTCCAGGAACACGGTCGGATCGCCGAAGGCCGTCTGGGCTTCGCGGCTCGCGGAGGTCACCGCGTCGGCGAGATCCCCGATGCGTTCCACGCGACGCATTCCGCGGCCGCCGCCGCCCGCGATCGCCTTGACGAAGACCGGAAAGGTCATGTTTGCGGCGGCCTCGACGAGCTCGTCGGGATCCGACGACGGCGCCGAGCCCGCGAGAACCGGCAGGCCCGCTTCACGAGCCGCCTGCACCGAGCGCTTCTTGTCGCCGGTCAGGTCGAGGACCGAGGCGGCCGGACCGATGAACGTCACACCGTTCTCGGCGCACGCCCGAGCCAGCCCCGCGTTCTCGGACAGGAAGCCGTATCCCGGATAGACCGCGTCGGCGCCCGACCGGAGAGCGGCGCCGATCATCTCCTCGACCGACAGGTACGCCTTGACCGGATGTCCGGGCGTGCCGATCTGGTACGACTCGTCGGCTTTGAAGCGGTGAATGCTGCCGCGGTCCTCGTGCGGGTACACGGCCACGGTGCCGATTCCGAGGTCACGGGCCGCGCGGAAGGCGCGGACCGCGATCTCCCCCCGGTTGGCGACGAGGATCTTCGCTACGCCGCTCATGCCGGCACCGACCGCTGCTGCGGGCCCGAATAGGCGGACAGCGGACGGATCAGGGCGTTGGACTCGGTCTGCTCGATGATGTGCGCCGTCCACCCCGTGACCCGGCTCATGACGAACAGCGGGGTGAACATCGGGATGTCGAAGCCCATCAGGTAGTAGGCCGGACCGGTCGGGAAGTCGAGATTCGGGCGAATTCCGGTGCGGGACGCCATCTCGTCTTCGAGCTCGGCGTAGATCTTCAGCCATTTGGTCTCACCGAGGTGTTCGGACACCTCCCGCAGCGCCTGATACATGGTCGGCACGCGCGAGTCGCCGCGCTTGTAGACGCGATGACCGAAGCCCATCACCTTCTCCTTGGCGGTGAGCTTCTCCTCGAGCCAGCCACGCGCCCGCTCTGGACGATCGATCTCGATCATGTCGTGCATGACGGCCTCGTTGGCGCCGCCATGCAGCGGTCCCTTCAACGCACCGATCGCAGCGGTGACGGCACTGTAGATGTCCGATCCCGTCGACGTCACGACGCGGGCGGCGAAGGTCGACGCGTTGAAGCTGTGCTCGGCGTACAGCACCATCGACTTCGCAAAGGCTCGAACGATCACTTCGTCGGGCACTTCGCCGAAGCACATGTACAAGAAGTTCTCCGCGTAGCCGAGACCGTGGTGCGGAGCGATCGGTTCGAGCCCGCGGCGACGGCGCAGGTCTGCCGCGACGATTGTCGGCAGGACCGCGAACATGCGCTGCGACTTCGCCAGCAGAAGCTCGGTCGTGGAGAGGTCCTCGTCCGGGTCCTCGGTGCCGAGGTAGCTGATCATCGTCCTGACGACGTCCATTGGGTGGCAGGTCTCCGGCGTGCGGGCCAGGACGCTCTGCGCCGACCGGTCCAGCCGTCGCGCGGCTCGCTCCCGTTGCGAGAACTGCTCCAACTGCAGATCGTTGGGCAGTTCTCCGTGCCAGAGCAGATACGCCACCTGCTCCATCGAGCACTTCTCGGCGAGTTCGGGCACGGGGTATCCCCGGTAGGTCAGCGTGTTGGTCTCGGGCACCACCTTGGAGATCGCGGTGGTGTCGACCACGACGCCGGCCAGGCCCTTGTAGATCGCGTCGGTGCCGGCCTTCGGTCCGGTGGTCGACGATGCAGCAGTTTTCGGTGCAGGGGTATTCGTTGCGGCGGTGTTCGGTGCGGCGGTGTTTCCGGTCATGAGCTATGCCCCCGGTCGGGTGTAGGTGAACAGTTCGGTGTCGAAGTCGTTGTAGTCGGCGTAACGAAGGAACTCGTACAGGCGGGCCCGGTGCTGCATACCGTCGAGAAGCCCCTCCTGGGTCCCCTTCTCGGCGATCTCACGCAGGCCCGCCTCGACGGCGCCCATCGCGATCCGCAACGTGGTGACCGGGTAGATCACCGCGTTGTAGCCGAGGTCGCGAAGCCGGCTGGCGGTCAGCAGTTCGGACTTGCCGAACTCGGTCATGTTCGCCAGCAGTGGCGCGTCGACCTCTCGCCGGAAGCGTTCGAACTCCTCCGCGGTCGCCAGCGCCTCGGTGAAGATCAGATCCGCGCCCGCGTCGACGTAGGCCTTCGCCCGGTCGATCGCGGCGTCGAGCCCTTCGACACCCCGAGCGTCGGTGCGCGCGCAGATGACGAAGTTCTCGTCGCGTCGCGCGCCGACCGCGGCGCCGAGTCGACGCAGCATGTCCGGCACCGGCACCACTTCCTTGCCGTCGAGATGGCCGCACCGCTTGGGGTTCACCTGGTCTTCCAGATGGCATCCCGCCAGGCCCGCGTCCTCGAGCGTCGCCACGGTTCGGGCAGCGCTCATCGGCTCACCGAAGCCGGTGTCGGCGTCGATCAGCGTCGGCAGATCGGTGGCGCGGGCGATGGCCCCGCCGCGCGCCGCGACCTCGCTGAGGGTGGTCAGACCGATGTCCGGCAGACCCAGGTCGGCCGACAGCGCCGCGCCCGAGACGTAGACGCCTTCGAATCCCGCGTCGGCGACCATCTTGGCCACCAGCGGCGAGAACGCGCCCGGCCATCGTTGCAGGTCGCCGGAGTTCAGTGCCTCGCGCAGTCTGGTTCGTTTCTCGGCGTCGCTGACGCCCGAGGAGAAGACCGACATGTCAGAGGATGCCCTTTCCGGTCTCGGGCGCGGAGGCGAGGACGTCGGCGAGCACGCTGACGTTGAGCGCGTCCAGACCGCCCGCCGGGATCTCGGCGAGACCGGTCACGGCGGCGGTGAACCGCTCCTGCTCGGCCGGGTCGACGACGCCGTCGGCCATCCGGGCGAACTTGGCGAGGTACTGTTCGCGGGCGAACGGCCGGGCGCCCAGCGGGTGCGCGTCGGCGACTGCGAGCTCATCTTCGATGACCTCGCCGCTCGCGAGCGTGACGACGGCACGGGCGCCGAAGGCCTTCTCACTGGGGTCGGTCGAGTGGTATCGACGTGTCCACTCGGGGTCCTCGACGGTGGAGATCTTCTTCCAGAGCTCCACGGTGTCCGGACGAGCAGCGCGCTCCGGGGCGTACGAGCGCTCGTGGTCCCACACTCCGTCTTGCAGTGCGACAGCGAAGATGTACATCACCGAGTGGTCGAGCGTCTCGCGGCTGGCGGTCGGGTCGAACTTCTGCGGGTCGCCCGAGCCGGTCCCGATCACGTAGTGGGTGTGGTGGCTGGTGTGCAGCACGATCGACTCGATCTGGCTCAGGTCGCCGATCCGCTCGCGCATGCGGCGAGCGAGGTCGATCGGCGCCTGGCTCTGGTATTCGGCCGAATGCTCCTTGGTGTAGCTGTCGAGAATCGCACGCTTGGGCTCGTCCGCACCGGGAAGCGGAATGATGTATCGCGCGTCCGGTCCCCCGAGGAGCCAGGCGATCACCCCGTCCTCACCCTCCCAGATCGGCGACGGCGCTCCCTCGCCCCGCATCGCGCGGTCGACGGCCTCGACGGCGATCTTGCCCGCGTGCGCCGGTGCATAGGCCTTCCAGCTTGAGATCAGTCCCTTGCGCGACTGTCGGGTGGCGGTCGTCAGGTGCAGTGCTTGACCGACGGCCTGGTAGATGGTGTCGGTGTCCAGTCCCAGCATGGTGCCCAGTCCGGCGGCGACCGACGGCCCCAGGTGCGCGACGTGGTCGATCTTGTGCTCGTGCAGGCACATGCCCTTCACGAGGTCTATCTGGATCTCGTAAGCGGTCGCGAGCCCGCGGATCAGATCGGCGCCGCTGGCTCCGACCCGTTGTCCGACTGCGACGAGCGCCGGGATGTTGTCACCGGGGTGCGAGTATTCGGCGGCGAGGAAGGTGTCGTGGAAGTCCAGTTCGCGGACGGCCACGCCGTTGGCCCAGGCGGCCCACTCCGGGGCGTACGAGCCCTCGATGCCGAACACCGTCGAACCACCGTCGAGCGGCCTGCTCTGCGCCTGCCTGCGGGCACTGGTGACGGGGCGACGTGCCACCGAAGCGGCGCTGACCGCAGCGTTGTCGATGATGCGGTTGGCCACCATGGCGGCGGTGTCATCGGGGACGGCGACCGGGTCCACGGCGACCTGAGCGATCTTGTACGCCAGGTGATCGGCGAGCGGGAATTCTTCTGCGCTGCGGTGGGTACGGACTTCGTGGTTGATCATATTTGCACCGTACGCAGACAACAATGACCACCGAAAGCCCTGGCAAATGCGTATTTTTGCGGACAGTCCCGCCGATGTTTGCAAATGTTGCGGACATGGCACCGGCTACAGTCTCGGGTATGGCGAAGACTTACGTGGGCCCTCGGCTCCGCCGACTGCGCGAGGAGCTGGGGCTGTCTCAGGCCGCGCTTGCACGCCGCCTGGATCTGAGCACCACGTACGTCAACCAACTCGAGAACGACCAGCGGCCGATCACCGTCTCGGTGCTCTTGACGATCACCTCGACCTTCGACCTGCCGCCTGACTTCTTCGCCGGATCCGGCGACGCTCGACTGACCGCCGACCTCGCCGATGTGATCCTCGAGCAGGGAGAGAAGATCAGCCGCGCCGAGGTCGCTGAACTCGTCTCCCGAATGCCCGGCGTCGGGTCCGCGCTGGTGGGAATGCACCGACGGCTTGCCGCCGCCTCCGCCGAACTCGAAACTCTCCGTGCCCGTTCGGGTGACGATTCGATCGAGGTCAACCTCACCCCGTTCGAACAGGTCCGCGACTACTTCTACGACCGTCGTAATCACATCGCCGAACTCGATCTGGCCGCCGAACAGCTGTTCGTCGACGCGGGGCTGTCGGTCGGCGGTCTCGATCTGCAGTTGGCCCAGCTGCTCCAGGACCGTTTCGGGGTCCGTGTCCAGATCGCTCCCTCGGAACAGGCGGCCGGCCCCAAACGCGTCTACGACGAAGGAACCGCGACTGTCGTTCTGGCACGCAGCCTGTCGGCCGGACAACGCGCCTTCCAACTCGCCACCCAGGTCGCGTTGCTCTCGCAGTCGGCCGAGATCAGCCGCTTGGTCGCGGCGGCGGAGGACCTCGACCCGGCGTCGATCCCGGTCGCCCGAGTCGGTCTCGCCAACTACTTCGCCGGCGCGCTCGTGCTGCCGTACACCGAATTCGCGGCGGCCGCACGCGAACTCCGCTACGATGTCGACCTGCTCAGTCGTCGTTTCGAAGTCGGCTTCGAGACCGTCTGCCATCGCCTCTCGACGCTGCAGCGGCCGGGCGACCGCGGAATCCCATTCATCTTCGTGCGCGTCGACAAGGCAGGGAACATCTCCAAGCGCCAGTCCGCGACAGCCTTCCACTTCTCCCGGGTGGGTGGCAGCTGCCCCCTGTGGGTGGTTCACGACGCCTTCGCGACGCCCGGGCGCATCCGTACTCAGGTCTCACAGATGCCTGACGGGCGGAGCTACTTCTGGTTGGCGCGCACCATCGACAATCGGTCCGGCGGTCACCTGTCGACGCCGTCGGACTTCTCCATCGGACTCGGCTGCGACCTCGCACATGCCGAAGACCTCATCTACGCGACGGGAATCGACCTGACCGACGAGCGCACAGTGGTCCCGATCGGCGCGGGATGCAAGGTCTGTCCCCGCCCGGAGTGCTCCCAGCGCGCCTTCCCGATGCTCGGTCACGGCATCCACATCGACGAGCGGATCAGCGACTCAGTGCCGTACCGCCCGTCCTGACCCGACCTCACCGAGTCGCACGACTCTCGCCGCGCCCGCGGACGGCGAGACCGATCTCGGTGAGCAGGCGGTCGTCGGCGTCGTCCAGGCGCAGACCCGAGAGCTGCTGGGCGCGGTCGATGCGATAGCGGAGGGTGTTGGCGTGGATGCCGACCGACCGGGCGGCGTCACGAACGTTGCCGTGCGCCGCGAGGTAGGCGGCGACCGACGACACGAGGTCGCCGTCGTGCGCGGCGTCGTAGTCGACGAGCGTGGACAGTCGCGGGTCGGCGAGGTCGTCGCGTTCGGACAGCACGGACAGGATCTCCCCCAGCAGCACCGCGGTCCGCGACTCGGCGAGCGTGGTGACACGTGCGGGATCGGCGTCCGACGCGGTCGCGGACAACACCCGATCCACCTCGGCGCGGCCGGAGGGGACCTCGTCGAGTCCGGCCAGCGGCATCACGACCGCCGCCCGCAGGATTGCGCCTGCGAGGATCGGATCGCCGTCGAACCGGGTGACGAGCCCGCGGGTCCACCGGATGATCGCCGCCGAACCGGTCGCAGGCAGCAGGATGTAGGCGCGCCCGTCGAGGACGGTGGTGAGCGCTGCCGCAGCGAACGCGCTGGCGTGCAGGCGAAGCGAGCCGCCGACCGCAGCGATCACATCGTCGTGATGGGCCTCGTCGCCGCCGATCGCGGCGATGGCGACCACGGCCACCGGCTCGTCGACCGACCACCGGAGGTACGCGCCGGCCGAGGACGCGTCGATGCCGCCGTGCGCGCCGAACAACCGCTGCACCAGTTGGCCCTCGGTCGACGGCGCCTGCATCTCGCGGGTCAGGATCCGTGCGGCGATCGCGGCGGCACCGCGCAGGACGTCGGGTGCGTCGTCGGTCAGCGGCCCGACGCCCTCCTGCACCCAGATGGAGCCGAGGTGGCGACCCGACCGGGAGTGCACGCCCACGACGAGGCGGCGCCGCATGCCGTGGTCGGGGTGTTCGGGTACGTCGACCACCTCACCGCCGCGCCGGATGGCGTCGAAGACGCCCCACTGGCGGAGCAGATCCAGGTAGGCGGGCGGACCGGCCCGCCCGAGGATCGTCTGCACGCGGAGGTCGTCGGCCTCCCCCTTCGACGGCGAGTACGCCAGCACGCGGGCACTGGTCGCGTCCTCGATGGACACCAGGCCGCCGGTCCCGTGGGCGATCAGTCCGACCAGCCCCACCAGGTCGACGTCCACGGCGTGCGCCAGCGCACCGGACGCGTCATCGACGACGCCGCGATCGAGCAGCCCCTGGACCGTGGTGAGGACCCGATCCCAGCGGGCCCGCCCGTCCACGACGACCACCGCGACGCTCGCCTTCTCGGCAGCGGCCTCGATGCCCGGCGGATCGGTCTTCGTGAGGATCACGATCGGTCGGTGCGCCACCTGCGCGGGCTCGACGAGCGCATGCAGCCAGTGGATGATCGTGTCGCCGTCGACCCCGACGAGGAGCACCGCGTCGGTGATCGCATCGGGTTGCGCGGCGAGGTCGTCGCCGTCGACCATCGAGACCGTCCGAATCCGCAGTGCCGCATCGGGAGTCAGCGGAACCCGGGCGACGGCGGTATCGAGCGCCGCGACCATGTCGAGCACCGAGACGGACGGTTGGATCACCATGCCTGCCGAGTCTGCCACCCCTACTGGACATCTGTACAAGGAATGGCCGTTCGGTTCGTGTATTCCGACAACGACACGAGGGGCCTGGACGACGTGTACTGACAGCATGACCACTGCGCACGCCATCGACCCCGCCGCCGCCACCGCTGAACTGGACCAGCTGGCCAAGGCCT
The DNA here is from genome assembly GCF_001305675.1 of Gordonia phthalatica. Classification (NCBI taxonomy): domain Bacteria; kingdom Bacillati; phylum Actinomycetota; class Actinomycetes; order Mycobacteriales; family Gordoniaceae; genus Gordonia; species Gordonia phthalatica. The sequence goes on along the minus strand of NZ_CP011853.1, from coordinate 1,434,400 downwards.
CGGAGACACTGGTGACCCGCTGGCTCCGGGAAGCCGAGGCCGCGAAGACCCAGCCGCACGCCTCCGCGCGACGGCTCGCCGCCGTCCTCTCCGACCCCCGCGGCCTCGACTTCACCGTCGGCTTCGTCGACCGGGTCATCGGAACCGAGGACACCGACGCCGCCGCCGAGGCGCTCGCCGAGATCGCCGCGGACACCCCCGACACGCTCGGCAGGCTCGACCGCCTGCAGATCGGCGCCGGCGGAGCCCTGGCGAAGAAGTTCCCGAACATCGTGATCCCGACCGCCCGCGCTCGGATGCGGGCCATGGTCGGCCACATGATCGTGGACGCCCGCGACCGCCAGTTCTCGAAGGCCGTCGCCAAGCTCCGCGAGGGTGGACACCGCCTGAACATCAATCCGCTGGGCGAGGCCGTGCTCGGCGACGCCGAGGCCGACAACCACCTGGCCGACGCCCAGGCGCTGCTGCGTCGCGACGACGTCGACTACGTGTCGATCAAGGTCTCGTCCGTCGCATCGCAGATCTCGATGTGGGCGTTCGACGAGACCGTCGAGTACATCCTGGGCCGGCTGACCCCGATGTATCTCGAGGCCGCGCAGGCCCCGGCGGGCACCAAGTTCATCAACCTCGACATGGAGGAGTACCGCGATCTGGAGCTGACCATCGAGGTCTTCACGCGACTCCTCAGCCTCCCCGAACTGAAGGACTTCGAGGCGGGCATCGTGCTGCAGGCCTACCTCCCCGACGCCCTCGGCGCCATGCAGCGCCTGGCCGAGTTCGCCGCACGTCGCGTGGCCGACGGCGGCGCGGGCATCAAGGTGCGCCTCGTGAAGGGCGCCAACCTGGCCATGGAGACCGTGCACGCCGAGGTCGCGGGCTGGCCGAAGGTCACCTGCCCGTCGAAGAGCGCCACCGACGCCAACTACAAGCTGGTCCTGCACTGGCTGCTGCATCGCGAGAACATGAGCGGTCTGCGCGTCGGCGTCGCAGGCCACAACCTGTTCGACATCGCGTTCGCGCACCTGCTGGCCGACAGCCGCGGCGTCTCCGACCGCGTCGAGTTCGAGATGCTGCAGGGCATGGCCACCGAGCAGGCCGAGGTGCTGAGCAAGGACGTCGGCCGCCTGCTGCTCTACGTGCCGACGGTGAAGCCGAAGGAGTTCGACGTCGCGATCTCCTACCTGGTCCGTCGTCTCGAGGAGAACGCCGCGTCGGAGAACTTCATGTCCGGCATCTTCGGGCTGGCGCCCGGCAGCGAGATGTATCGCCGCGAAGCCGGTCGCTTCAACGACGCCGTCGCCGAGCTGGCACGACAGCTGTCGGCGCACGGGTACGACGCCCCGCGCCCCAACCACGCGCAGGACCGGGCGGCCGAGCAGGCCGTGGAACTCGCCGTCGACGAGTCGCTGCCGATCCCCGCGTTCGCGAACGAACCCGACACCAATGCCGCACTCCCCGCCAACCAGGCGTGGGCACGCGCCGCGATCGCGACCGCCACCCCGCAGTGGCTGGCCGCCCAGGCGGTGCCGCCGGTGGTCGCCGAGGACGAGGTGGACGCCCTGGTGGCGCGCGCCCGTTCCGCGGCGGCCGAGTGGAGCGCACGACCGGCGGCCGAGCGCGCCGCGATCCTGTACCGCACCGCCGACATCCTCGCGCGGCGCCGCGGCCACCTGGTCTCGCTGGCCGCCGCCGAGGCGGGCAAGGCCGTCGCACAGACCGACCCCGAGGTCTCCGAGGCCATCGACTTCGCCCGCTACTACGCGCACCGCGCGCTGGAGCTCGACAGCACCGCCGCCGCGTTCACCCCCGACCGCGTGGTGGTCGTGACCCCGCCGTGGAACTTCCCGATCGCCATCCCGGCCGGCGGCACGTTCGCGGCGTTGGCCGCGGGCGCCGCCGTCATCCACAAGCCGTCCAAGCCGACACCGCACTGCTCGATGGCCGTCCTCGAAGCCCTGTGGGAGGCCGGTGTCCCGCGCGACGTGTGCCAGGGCGTCTTCCCCGACGAGGGCCCGGCCGGTCGCGCACTGATCAGCCACCCCGACGTCGACCGCATCATCCTGACCGGCGCCTCGGAGACCGCCGCACTGTTCACCTCCTGGCGGGAGGAACTGCGGATCAATGCGGAGACGTCGGGAAAGAACTCGCTGATCGTGACGCCGTCCGCCGACCGCGACCTCGCGATCGCCGACCTGGCACACAGCGCCTTCGGCCACGCCGGTCAGAAGTGCTCGGCGGCGTCGCTCGGCATCCTGGTCGGCAGCACGTACGACTCGAAGCGGTTCCGCCGTCAGCTGGTGGACGCCGCGGCGTCGATGGTCGTCGACTGGCCGTCGAACCTGTCGGCGACCGTCGGCCCGCTGACCGAGGACCCGAGCGACAAGCTGCTGCGCGCCCTCACCACGCTCGAGCCCGGCGAGAGCTGGCTGCTGAAGCCGCGCAAGCTCGACGACACCGGCCGCCTGTGGTCGCCCGGCATCAAGGACGGCGTGGCCCCCGGCACGTTCTTCCACCTCACCGAGTGCTTCGGCCCCGTCCTCGGCCTGATGCGCGCCGAGAACCTCAACGAGGCGATCGAGCTGCAGAACGCCACCGACTTCGGTCTCACCGCGGGTCTGCACTCGTTGGAGCCGCGCGAGGTGCGCTCGTGGCTCGACCGCGTCCAGGCGGGCAACGTGTACGTGAACCGCGGGATCACCGGGGCCATCGTCCGCCGTCAGCCCTTCGGCGGATGGAAGAAGTCGTCGGTGGGCCTGGGCTCCAAGGCCGGCGGCCCCAACTACCTGATGCTGTTCGGCTCGTGGGCCGACCGTGCCGGGCAGGTCGACGCGGCCGCACCGGTCGCCGCTCCGCAAACGCCGTCCCTGCGCTCCTTCGCGGAGACGGTCACCACGCTCCTCGACGACACCGACGCGGCCTGGCTGCGCTCGGCACTCGCCGACGACGACCGCGCCTGGGGCATCGAGTTCGGCGTCGCCCGCGACGAGACCGGGTTGGCCTCCGAGGCGAACATCTTCCGCTACCGTCCCGTCGCCGTCGCCCTGCGCGTCACCGCCGACGCGACGCCGGCCCGGGTCGCGCGGCTGATCGCAGCCGCCCGTCGCGCCGGGGCGCCGCTCACCGTGGCACCCGAACTCGGCCTCGACGCCGACCTGACCGCGGTGGTCGACGCGGCGCGGCGGCTGGGTGCTCGTGTCGACGCCCCGACCGATGATGAGTCGTTCGTCGCCTCGGTGACCGCCCGCGGCCTCGCCAGGGTTCGGCTCGCGGCGCCCGCCGGGGCCGGTCTGCGCGGCCTGCTGGCCGGTCGTCCCGAGGTCGCCCTGCTCGACGACGCCGTCACCGCATCGGGTCGCGTGGAACTGCGCTACTGGCTCCACGAGCAGGCGGTCTCGATGACGTTGCACCGCTTCGGAAACGCCGATCGCGCCTTCGTCGAGCTGGCCGCAGAATTGACCGCGAAGTAACTCTCGGCGAACACTTCGTCGATTCGTCCAATGTGGGGGCGCACATCTTGTGCGCCCCCACATGCGTCTGTTCTTGATGATCGGGAAGAATCATCTCCAGCCGGAGAGCTGTGTCACATTGAATCGCAGATGTTGCGCACTGCTCTTCCACTCGAGTCCCGACCGTCCGGTCGGCACCACCCCGAGGAGATGAATACATGACCGTCGCCGGAGACGACAAAGTCATCGCACTGGTCGCTGTCGGGCTGTACTTCGCCGCGATGCTCGGCATCGGCTGGTACGCCTACCGTCGCACCCGCAACGACCTGGACGGCTACATGCTCGCCGGCCGCGGCCTGAAACCCTGGATCGCCGCGCTCAGCGCCGGCGCCTCCGACATGTCGGGCTGGCTGCTGATGGGCCTCCCCGGCGCGATGTACGTGTCGGGCCTGTCGGCGTCGTGGATCATGATCGGCCTGCTGATCGGCGCGTGGAGCAACTGGAAGCTGGTCGCCCCGCGGCTGCGCGCCTACACCGAGATCGCCGGTGACTCGATCACCATCCCGAGCTTCCTGGAGTCGCGGCTGCACGACCGCTCCCGGACCCTCCGCATCGTGTGCGGCGTCATCATCCTCGTCTTCTTCACCTTCTACGTCTCCAGCGGCATGGTGGCGTCCGGCAAGTTCTTCGACAGCTCGTTCGGCGTCAACTACACCACCGGCATGCTGATCGTCTCGGTCATCACGATGATCTACACGCTCTTCGGCGGCTTCCTCGGCGCCTCGCTCACCGACGTCGCACAGGGACTGCTGGTGGTCGTCGCACTGCTGGCGGTGCCGATCATCGGCATCATCGATCTCGGCGGCGTCGGCGCCACCATCGACGGCGTCCGGTCGGTGAATCCCGACGATCTGAGCTTCATCACCGGCAGCACCGTCATCAGCATCATCTCCGCCGCGGCCTGGGGCCTGGGGTACTTCGGCCAGCCGCACATCATCGTCCGGTTCATGGCGCTCCGCACCCCGTCCGAGGCCGGTGTCGCCCGCCGGATCGGCATCGGCTGGATGTTCCTGTGCGCGCTCGGCGCCGTTGGCACCGCGCTGGTCGGCATCGCCTACTTCGCGAAGAACGCCGCGGACGCCCCGAAGGACAGCGAGACCATCTTCCTGGTCCTCTCGCAGTTGCTGTTCCACCCGTTCATCGCGGGCCTCGTGTTGGCCGCCGTCCTCGCCGCCATCATGTCCACGATCTCCTCGCAGCTCGTCGTCTGCTCCTCCGCGCTGATCGAGGACCTGTACAAGCTGGTCGCCGAGAAGACCGGCCGCCCGTCGCTGTCCGACAAGACCTACGTGATCCTCGGTCGCCTGGGCGTCCTCGCGATCGCGGTCATCGCCGCGATCCTCGCGATCTCCCCGTCCAACAGTATCCTGGACCTCGTCGCCTTCGCCTGGGCCGGCTTCGGTTCGGCCTTCGGCCCGGCGATCATCCTCTGCCTGTACTGGCGCCGAGTCAGCACCGCGGGCGTCCTGTCCGGCATCGTCGTCGGCGCCGTCGTCGCCTACGCGTGGGGTCAGTCGTGGCTGAGCGACGAGATGTACGAGATCGTCCCCGGCTTCTTCTCGAGCATGCTCGTCATCGTGGTGGTCAGCATGCTGACCTACCAGCGGGACGAACAGATCGACGACGAGTTCACCCGCGCCGTCGAGCTGAGCCGATCCAAGGCGCCGTACGTGGAGCCGACGCCGGAGGTCCTGGCCGACGCCTGATCCCCAGGCCGGTCAATCCCGCCAGCGGAGCACTTCCAATGCTGCCGCGACCGCCACGGCATTCGCCTGCAGCGGTCGCGGCAGCAGTTCTTCGGCCCGCGCGATGTGGCGGACCACCGTGTTGCGGTGCGTGTAGAGCTGCGCGGCCGCCGCACTCGCGTTGCAACCGTTCGCGAACCACACCCGCATCGACTCGTGAAGGGTCGGGTCGGCCGTCGCGAGGTCGCCGAGCACATGCGTGACGAACTCGTCGAGCCGGGCCAGATCCTCGGTCATCGCCGAGACCAGCGACAGATCGTCGTACCGGGCGAACCGCGCGGTGGACCCGAGCCGGGTCACCAGCTGCCGGGCCTCGAGCGCCTCGAAGTGACTGCGCCGGAAGCCCTCCCGATCCCGTCCCGGCGCACCGACCGCCACGCGGACGTGCGGATGAGCGTCGAGCGTCGGTTCCACCACGATCTCCTCCACCGGCAACCACACCCACAGCTCCGCGGTGCCCGCGACGACAGTGAGGCGACGCGCCGCGCGCGAGTCGGCCATGATCGACTCGCAGACCTCTTCCAGATCGTCGGCCGCCGGACCGCCCTCCGCCGAGACGATCAACGCCGTCTGCGGCCCCTCGATCGAATAGCGCAGCTGCATCTCAGCCCGCGCCGGTGGAATCGGCGCTCCCTCCAGGAGCAGAGCGACCGCCGCACGCCGCTGCGCGTGAGTGTCTCCCGCGAGCTCGGCGCGGGCGACGTCGATCTGCCTCGTCAACTCCCGGACCGTGTCATCGATGAACGTCGCGATGGACGTCGACGTGACCTCCAGCAGTTCCCGCAGGAGCACCGGATCGTCGGTCGAGGCGAAGCAGATCTGCATCCAGATCTGCCACGCCGCGTTCTGTGCGGATCGGAACGAGTCGAGTGCACCAGAGTCGAAGCCGCGGCGGACCAGGTCTCGGATGAACGCCGCGGTCTCGTCGGTGTTGTTCACGCTGACTCGAGCACCGGGATCGGCCAGATTGCTCTCGGCCCAGTGCCGGAGGTTGCCCTCGTTGATGCGGAGGCCGACCGCACGCAGGTCGGAATCGACGACGATCCCCTCCATGCCGGCCGGGTGCATGGCGGCGTCGTTCATCTCCGAAAGCCACTCGGGCGGAGCGTTGAGGACGGCCTCGACACCGGACCTGATCAGGGCCGCGACGGCGTCGCTCGGCACGCGCAATGGAGAGAGATCAGCAGCCATGTGGTCGATTATGCACTTCGCGATCCGCCATCTCGGTTCGTTTTACACTTGCATTTCACCCACAATGACAACGATCATTGGTAAAGAAGCCACAGACCTTCGGATGAACGGAACCTCCATGACCACCGAACCGACCGCCACCGCGTCGATCCTGAGCGGCGAGCCCCTCGACGTCGCCATCCTCGGCGCAGGCATCTCCGGCATCGGCGCAGCCCACTACCTGACCGTCGAGCATCCCGGTCGCCGGTTCGCGATCCTCGAGTCCCGCGACACCATCGGCGGCACCTGGGACCTGTTCAAGTACCCCGGCATCCGCTCGGACTCGGATCTGCACACCTTCGGATACGAGTTCAAGCCGTGGACCGATCCGCAGGCGATCGCCGACGCTCCGCGCATCCTCGACTACCTCCGTGAAGCGGTCGCCGACGACGATCTGGAGTCGAAGATCGCCTTCAACCGTCGCGTCGTATCCGCCGACTGGTCCGACGACGAGCAGCTGTGGACGCTGACCGTCCAGCACTACGACACCGGCGAGAGCTCGGAGGTCAAGGCCCGCTGGGTGTTCGCCGGCACCGGCTACTACAACTACGCCGAGGGCTTCACCCCCGAGTTCCCGGGCACCGACTCGTTCGCCGGCCAGATCATCCACCCGCAGCATTGGCCGGAGGACCTCGACTACCGGGGCAAGAAGGTCGTCGTCATCGGTTCCGGCGCCACCGCGGTGACCCTGGTTCCGTCGATGGCGGGCGATGCCGCGCACGTCACGATGCTGCAACGCACCCCCACCTACGTGATCCCGCTGCCGCGCAAGGATCCGATCGCCAACACCATGAAGACCGTGCTGGGCGACAAGCGCGGCTTCGCCCTGAGCCGCCAGAAGAACATCTGGCAGCAGAAGTTCTTCTACAGCTTCTGCCAGAGTCACCCGAAGCTGGCGCGCAAGGTGATCCGCTCCACCAATGCGGCGCTCCTCCCCCGCGACTTCGACATCGACACGCACTTCAACCCGCCCTACGACCCCTGGGACCAGCGCCTCTGCGTGGTGCCGGACGGCGACCTGTTCCGGGCACTGAAGAAGGGCACCGCGTCCATCGCGACCGGTCGCATCAAGACGTTCGTCGAGAACGGCATCGAACTCGAGGACGGCACCGTCCTCGAGGCCGACATCGTCGTCACCGCGACGGGCCTGAATCTGCAGATGTTCGGCGGCCTGGAGCTGCACCGCAACGGCGAGCCGATCGCGCTCCGCGACACCATCGCCTACCGCGGCGCCATGCTGTCGGGCGTCCCGAACTGGACGCTCGCCATCGGTTACACCAACTCGTCGTGGACCCTGAAGATCGGGCTGCTGTGCGAGTACCTGTGCCGCATCCTCACCCACATGGACGAGGGCGGCTTCACCTCGGTCGAGGCGATCCCCGACCCCGGCATGGAGACGCGACCGCTCCTCGACTTCGGTGCCGGCTACGTCAAGCGTGCCCTGGACCGCCTGCCCAAGCAGGGCGTCGCAGAGCCGTGGACCATGACCATGGCAGTCGCCGCCGACGTGAAGCAGCTGCGCAACGGCGAGGTGGACGACCGCTTCCTCAACTACCGCAAGGCCACGGAGAAGGCGCCGGAGACCGTCGACGCCTGACGATCGCCCGTACGACGGCGCCCTCCGAGAACACGTCTCGGAGGGCGCCGTCGTCGTACGGTCTTCACCCGATCACTGCGCCAGCAGCCCCTTGGCGACGTGGGTCACCTGGATCTCGTTGGAGCCGGCGTAGATCATCAGCGACTTGGCGTCGCGCGCAAGCTGTTCCACGCGGTATTCGGCCATGTACCCGTTGCCGCCGAACAGTTGGACGGCCTCCATCGCGACCTCGGTGGCCGCCCGCGAGGAGTACAGCTTCATCGCCGACGCCTGTGCGAGCGTCGGCGGCTTGCCTGCCTTCGACGCCTCCATCGCGACGAAGAGCATGTTCTGCACGTTGAGGCGCGCGATCTCCATCTCGGCGAGTTTGAGCTGGATCAACTGGAACTTCGCGATCTCCTGTCCCCACAGGGTGCGGGTCTTCGCGTACTCGAGCGAGAGTCGCTGGCACTCGTTGATGATGCCGAGCGAGAGCGCGGCGATGCCGATCCGCTCGGCGGTGAAGCCGGCCTTGGCGCTGTCGCCGCCGCGCTTATCCGAGCCGGTGTCCTCGGTCTCGCCGAGCAGTCGGTCCTTGCTGACGCGGACGTTGTCGAAGAAGAGTTCCCCGGTCGGCGAGCTCATCATGCCCATCTTCTTGAACGCCTTGCCCTGGGTCAGCCCCTCCATCCCCTTGTCGAGGACGAAGGTGAGGACTTTCCGGTCGCGCATCGGGGTGCCGTCGCCCTCGTCGAGCTTGGCGAAGACGACCATGGTGTCCGCGTAGGGGCCGTTGGTGATGAAGGTCTTGTTGCCCTTGAGGATGTAGTCGTCGCCGTCGCGGCGGACCGTCGTCTTCATGCCGCCGAGCGCGTCGGAGCCGCTGTCGGGTTCGGTGATCGCCCACGCGCCGACCTTCTCCATCGTCACCAGTTCCGGCAGCCAGCGCTTCTTCTGCGCCAGGGTGCCGCGGCTGCGGATGGTCGAGACCGTCAAGCCCATCGACACGCCCATCGACGCGATGAGCCCCAGACTGACACCGGCCATCTCCATGTTGAGGATGAGGAACATCGAGTTGGCGAGGCTGGTGGAGCCGCCCTTGGCTCGTTCTTCGCCCGCCTCCTCGGCGGCGATCTCCTTCTGCAGGCTCTCGGCGTTCATCGCGTCCATCCCGAAGGTCTTCAGCATCTTGCGGAGGATGTCGTACGGCGGGAGCGTCCCGGATTCCAGGGCGTCGACGTTCGGCCGCACCTCCTTGTCGATGAAGCCCCGCACGGCCTCACGGACCATCACATCTTCTTCAGACCACTCGAACATCAAGCCTCCAAACTAGAACACGTTCCACTTGAGGTTCGACGGTACCCTGCGCGGGTCACAGCGCGGAACCGTCCCGGCGTTTCGAGCCCTCGGTGCAGCGCATGTGCCACTCGCGATTCAGCCACATCTCGACGAGTTCGGCAGGGACCACGGCCTGCTCGGCCCACCCGTGAATCAGCGCGTTGTAGCGGGCGTAACGCCGGACCGAGAACTGCGACGCCGACGACGACACCATCCAACCGTGCCAGGTGAGACTGCCCGCTGAGTCGTTGTCGAGCAGTTGCGGGCGCTCCCCGCCGCCCCGATGCAACGCCCAGCAGTACAGGGACATCAGCGTATGGCCGACGCCGGGCGCCGCCGGCCAGCCCGACCAGTCGCGGTAGGCGGACATGTCGAACAGGCCGGGCGATCCCTGGCACACCGCGAGGGCCTGTCCGATCGCGGTGAACCGCCGATCTCCTCCGCCGGGTTCTCCGACGTCGACGAACCGTCGCGGCACCGCACGCCGCCGGTGTTCGGCGAGCCACGCCGCGCACATGTAGAGGCGGGAGAACTCCGGCTCCTCCTTCAGCTCGACGCCCGGCGCGTCGGGCTCCAGATCGCCGCGACGAATGAACGCCTTCCCCGCCCAGACCTGGGCGCCGTCCGAAGTGCGTCCCGAGATCTGCGCGGGGATCTCGCGACGGGCCAGCCGACTGTTCCACCAGTCGAGGTCCACCTCGACGACGTCCTCCAGCACGGTGATGGCGTACGGCTGCCTGCGACACCAGTCCGCGCAGCCGTCGGGAACGATCAGGTGAGCGTCTCTGGCGTCCATGCCGCGATGGTGGCACAGGGGTACGACAGTCTCGCCGCCGTCGTATTCCGGCTGATCACCGCACGATCTCGTAGAGCGTCGCCGGACGGACGTCGATCGTGAAGAAGCACGACGCACCGCCGCACAGCAGTGCCTGCGCGACTGGTTTGGCGACGATCGCGATGCCTGTCCCGGCCGAGGCCGCGGCCTCGGCGATCCGCGCCACGAACGCTGCGATCGACTCGCCGCCGTGCCCGGCCCAGGTCGGATCGGTGAACCACGCCGCCAGGTCCGCGACAGGCACGTCCTGCGGTTGCATCCCTCGCCACACGCCGATGTCGAGCGACCGCCAACGAGGGTCCACCGCGTGGGCGACTCCGATCGCCTCCGCGGTCTGGACGACGGACCGCTCCGGACCGGCGATCGCGGGCGCGCCGTCGAGCATGCCCTCGAGGGCCGCTGCGTCACGCCGCCCGCGGCCGTCGAGCGGGTCGTACTCGCCGCCGAACCGCACCGCCCTGTTGGGTGCGGTCCGCGCGGCGACCACGATCCGGAGTGCGGTCAGATCCCCGCCTCGACGAGGCTCGGCCCACGCTGCCGCGCCTCGCGGCGCATCACGCGGTGCAGGAGCGCGACGAAGACGACCGTCAGCACCGTCCAGAGCAGCACCTGGTCAGCCACCGCATAGATGCGGAAGTCGGCGACCACCTGCCCGGGAAAGCCCGGACCGACGATGCGATCGCCGTCCATCACCGGACCGGGGATCTCCGCGAAATCCGGCAGCAGCGTCGCGGTGACGGTGACACCGAACAGATAGGCGATCGCGCCGGCGACAACGGCCCACAACCCGCCGATCCGCTCCGACAACCAGAAGGCGAGGACCGCGGCCGCGACCATCAGCCCGATCGAGACCAACGTCAGGGTCAGATACGACCCCGACCGTGCACCGAGGGTGGCTTCCTCCCCGACCGCGGGCGGGTTCGGCGGATACACGAAGAAGGGCACGCCGCTCACCGCGACGAAGGCGCACGCGGCGAGACCGACGGCGACGAAGCGCGGATCGGTCGACGGACTGCGTCGACCGAGAAACGCCCACACGACGATGAAGGCGACGGCGAACAGTGCGCCCATGACCACGGCGAAGACGAGGGTGCCGATTCCAGTGCCGAGGTTCTCCTGCACCCCGCGGGAGAAGATCTCATGGCCGTGTTCGTGCTCGCCGGTGACCAGCGATTCGGCGTGAGAGCGCACTCCCTCGTAATCGACGGCGAGCGCGACCTGCGGTTCGATGAAGATCCGCGCGTAGACGAAGGCGACGATGCCGGCAACGAGTCCGGCGAGCACGCCGATGCCGGTGATCCTGCGTTCCATGTTCGATTGTCCCCTTCGCTCAGTGGCAGGGGAAGCCGAGGAAGTGGCGGGCGTCGTGCACGAACTCGTGCACATGGGTATCACTGCCGAACACCGAGACCGCGCCTTGGTCGTAGCCGAGGAAGTAGTAGGCCAGGGCCGCGAGGAGCACGGTGGCGGTGAGCCAGAGGGCCGCGTCGGCAGCGGAGGCGGTCGGCAGGGCCAGCGCGCGGGGCTGCTCGGCGGCCTGGATCGAGACAGACATGATGATGCGTCCTGTTCTCCGGATTTCGCGTCCGGGTCGGGTGTCCATGAACGCCGACGCGACTGTCTGGCTCGCGGCTCCTCTCGAAACCGCTCACAGTGGCGCGACCGCCCCGGGTTCTCACCGGGTTAATCTCGTCGGCTCGCCGAGTGTAACGCCTCGCGCATGCATTCCGAGACGTCCGCTCAGTGGGACGCCCGACGCGGGGTCGCCCGCCCGTACGCTACCTGTGAAACAGGTCACGCAGTGCGCCGCACTCAGCGCGACCGGTCTCCCTCCCTCCCCGAAAGGACCCCCGTGCGAATTCTGAAGAACCGACTGCCTGCGGTGATCGCCGCCCTGCTCTCCGTCGTCGCGATGCTGTTGACCGGCACCGCGACCGCCGTCGCGGCACCGGCGACCGGCGAAATGTTCGTCACCTTCGTCCGCCACGGCGAATCCGCGGGCAACACCTCCGGCATGATCGACACCAGCATTCCGGGCCCCTCGCTGACCGCCAAGGGCCAGGCGCAGGCCGCCGCGGTCGCCTCGCTTCTGGCGGATCGCAAATTCGACGGCATCTACGCCTCCCGCATGGTGCGCACCCAGCAGACCGCGCAGCCGACGTCCGCGCTGCGCGGCCTGCCGATCATCGTCGAACCGGGCTTCCACGAGATCGAGGCCGGCATCTACGAGGGCACCCCGGAGAAGGACGCGCTGCGCGGTTACCTCGCGGCGCCCCTGCAGTGGATGAAGGGCGACCTGAGCGCGCGCACGCCCGGCGCCGAGAACGGCTACGAGTTCAAGAAGCGCGTCGACGACTCCCTGAAGGATGCGCAGAAGCGCGGCAGCAAGCGCCCGGTGATCTTCTCGCACGGCGGCACCATCATGTTCTGGACGTTCATCTCCGTGTCGAATCCCGACCCGAGCAAGATGCAGAGCGACCCGCTGCAGAACACCGGCCGCGTCGTCGTGAAGGGCTCCCCGCAGAAGGGCTGGAAGCTCATCGAGTGGAACGGCAAGCCCGCCGCCTGACGCGTTTCGCTCCTCCCGCAGCACTCGTGCCCCCGGCAGTCCGATGTGGACTGTCGGGGGTATGCGCTTGAATGGAGCGGTGGCCCGGGGAGCGTCGATTCTGCAGAGCATGCATCCGGCCACGCAACGGTGGTTCAGCGAGGCGTTCGGCACGCCGACGCGGGCCCAGTCCGGTGCGTGGTCGGCCATCGCGCGCGGCGACCACACGCTCGTCGTCGCGCCGACCGGCTCCGGCAAGACGCTCGCAGCGTTCCTGTGGGCCATCGACTCCCTGCACCGCGAGCGGCTCACGGAACCACGGGAGGAGAAGGCGGGCGTCCGCATCCTGTACGTCTCGCCGCTCAAGGCGCTGGCCGTGGACGTGCAGCGCAATCTGGCGTCGCCGCTCGTCGGAATCGCCAACGCCGCCGCGAGTCTGGGCGTGGAGGCGCCGTCGATCAGCGTCGGGATCCGCTCCGGCGACACCCCGCCCGCCGACCGTCGCCGGCTGCAGACGCACCCGCCGGACATCCTGATCACCACCCCCGAGTCCCTCTACCTGATGCTGACGTCGTCGGTCCGCGAGACCCTCGCCACCGTGACGACGGTGATCGTCGACGAGGTCCACGCCGTCGCCGCCACCAAGCGCGGCACCCATCTGGCCCTGTCGCTGGAGCGTCTCGACGCCCTGTTGGACGCGCCTGCGCAACGCATCGGACTGTCGGCCACCGTGCGACCGGAGGCCCTGGTCGGCGAGTTCCTGGCCGGTGCGGCCGAGTGCACGGTGGTGAAGCCGCCCGCCGCGAAGACCTTCGACCTGACCGTCGACGTGCCGGTGGAGGACATGGCGAACATCCCGCCGCCTGCGACCGGCGCCGAGGGACTCGACGACGCGTTCTCCCCCACCGCCGGATCGCTGTGGCCGCACGTCGAGGCAGCGATCGTCGATCGGATCGAGGCAAACCGCTCGACGATCGTGTTCGCGAACTCCCGACGCCTGGCCGAACGGCTCACCGCCCGACTCAACGAGATCGCGGCCCAGCGCGCCGGCGACGACGTCGAATCGGACCGCCCGAACCCCGGAGTGCCGGGCGGCATGCCGTCGTACGTGTCGGGCAGCGGAACCACCGCCGGCGCGGAGTCCGTCCTCGCCCGCGCCCATCACGGGTCGGTCAGCAAGGAGCAGCGCGCCGAGATCGAGGACGCGCTGAAGTCCGGCCGGCTGCGGTGCGTAGTCGCGACCAGCTCGTTGGAGCTGGGCATCGACATGGGGGCCGTCGACCTGGTGATCCAGGTGGAGGCACCGCCGTCGGTGGCCGCCGGTCTGCAGCGCATCGGCCGCGCCGGTCACCAGGTCGGCGAAGTGAGCCAGGGCGTCCTGTTCCCCAAGCACCGCACCGATCTGATCCACTGCACCGTGGTCACCCAGATGATGCTGAGCGAGAGGATCGAGGCGCTGTCGGTGCCGTCGAATCCCCTCGACATCCTGGCCCAGCAGACCATCGCCGCGACCGCCGTCGACGACCTCGACGTGGACGAGTGGTTCGACACCGTCCGGCGTGCGATGCCGTACAAGACCCTGACCCGCGACGTCTACGACGCGGTCCTCGATCTGATCTCCGGGCGGTATCCCTCCGACGAGTTCGCCGAGCTGCGGCCGCGCGTCGACTACGACCGGACCGCCGGAACGCTGGTCGCCCGCCGAGGAACCCTGCGACTGGCCGTCACCTCCGGCGGGACGATCCCCGACCGCGGGCTGTTCGGCGTCTTCCTCGTCGGGTCGGAGGAGGCCTCGCGGAACGGGCAGCCGCGCCGCGTCGGAGAGCTCGACGAGGAGATGGTGTACGAGTCGCGGGTCGGCGACGTCTTCGCACTCGGGGCTTCGAGCTGGCGGATCGAGCAGATCACGCACGACCGCGTGCTGGTGTCCCCCGCGTTCGGGATGCCCGGACGGCTGCCCTTCTGGATCGGCGACGCCGTCGGCCGTCCGGCGGAGCTGGGTGCGGCGATCGGTAAGTTCGTCGGGCTGGCCGGCGATGACGAGAAGCTCTCCCGCCTGGCCGACGACCTGGGATTGAGCACGTACGCCCGACAGAACCTCGCGGCGCTGATCGCCGAGCAGCGGGAGGCCACCGGCACCCTTCCGACCGACCGCACGCTGGTGCTGGAACGCTTCCGCGACGAGCTCGGCGACTGGCGGCTGGTGCTGCACTCGCCCTACGGGCTGCGCGTGCACGCGCCGTGGGCGAGTGCGATCGCCGCGCAGCTGTCGGCTCGGCTGGGTCTCGACGGCGCCACCACCGCCACCGACGACGGCATCATCGTCCGACTGCCGGACACCGACGACGACCCGCCCGGCGCCGACGTCTTCGTCCTGGACCCGCTGCACATCGAGGACGACGTGACGCGCGCGCTGGCCGACTCGTCGCTGTTCGCGTCTCGGTTCCGCGAGTGCGCCGGCCGAGCTCTGCTGCTGCCTCGACGTGACCCGGGCAAGCGCGCACCACTGTGGCAGCAACGGCAGCGGAGCGCGCAGTTGCTGTCTGTGGCCTCGCGGTTCCCGGACTTCCCGATCATTCTGGAGACCGTCCGCGAGTGCCTTGCCGACGTCTACGACCTGCCCGCGTTGATCGACGTGCTGACGCGGATCGCGCGCCGGAAGATCCGCGTCGTCGAGGTGGAGACCGCGGCGCCGTCGCCGTTCGCCGCGTCGATGCTGCTCGGGTACGTCGGATCGTTCATCTACGACGACGACGACGCGCCGCTCGCCGAACGCCGCGCCACCGCGCTCTCCCTCGACACCGCGCTGCTCGCGCAGCTGCTGGGGCGGGTCGACCTGCGCGAGCTGCTGGACCCCACGGTGATCGACGACGTGGTCGCCCGCCTGCAGCGGACCGCTCCGGAACGACAGGCACGGGACGGCCAGGACGTGATCGACCTGCTGCGCTGGTTGGGCCCGTGTTCGCGCGACGAGGTCGCCGCGCGGTATCGCGGAGAGGACGATCTCACCGCACTGCTCGACGGCCTGGTCGCCGACGGTCGCGCCATCGACGTCAGTATGCGGGGAACGCCGAAGCTCGCGGCGGTCGACGACGCCGCCCGTCTCCGCGACGGCCTCGGCGTTCCCCTGCCGCTCGGGGTTCCGGCCGCCTACCTGGAACCGATCCCGGATCCGATCACCGACCTGGTGCATCGATTCGCCCGTACGCACGGTCCGTTCACCGCCGCGGACGTCGCCGAGGAACTGGGCATGGCACCGGCGGTCGTCGCGCGCACTCTCGACGAGTTGGCCGCACGGCACACGGTGATCGAGGGAGAGTTCACACCCCTGCCCGAGGGCGATCGCGTGTCTCAATGGTGTCACTCGGACGTGTTGACGCAGTTGCGGCGTGGTTCGCTCGCGCCCGGCCGTGCCGAGGTGGAGCCGGTGTCCGGAGACGCCTATGCGCGGTTCCTGCTCGGTTGGCACCGGATCGGCGACACGTCGCGTCCGCGGGGCGTGGCGGGGGTCGCCGCCGTCGTCGAGCAGCTGGCCGGCCAGCCGATTCCCGCGTCCGCGTGGGAGACGCTCGTACTCCCGGCTCGCGTCGACGACTACCTGCCGGGAATGCTCGACGAGCTCACTGCGTCGGGCGAGGTGATCTGGTCCGGTCACGGCGGCATCGGCGGCGCGGACGGCTGGGTGGCGTTGCATCTGGCCGACGCCGCTGCCCTGACCCTGCGACCACCGCAGGGCGACGAACTGGAGGCGACGCAGCGGACGGTTCTCGACGCCCTGGGTCGTCTGGGCGCGGTCCGCTTCCGTGAACTGTCCGCGGCGTTGACCGACGCAGGCACACCGATCGGCGACGGCGAGCTCCCCGACCTGCTGTGGGATCTGGTGTGGGGCGGCTACATCACCAACGACTCGTTCTCAGTCGTGCGGGCGGCGCTCGATCCGCCGCGGGCAGCGCGGTCGTCGGCCACGTCCGCACATCGGACGCGCGGTCGGGCACCGCGGCTGCGAGCGGCACGACTGTCGACGCACTATCTCGCGGGTGCCGGCGCCCCGGCGGCCACACCGCCGCACGTCGGCGGTCGGTGGTCGGTACTGCGTCGCGTCGACGTCGACCCGACCACCGCGGCCGCGGCGACCTGCGAGATCCTCCTCGACCGGTACGGCGTCGTCACCAAGGGCTCGGTGGCCGCGGAGTCCACCGAGGGCGGCTTCGCCCGCATCTACAAGGCGCTCGGCGTGTTCGAGGACAACGGACAGGTGCGGCGCGGCTATTACATCGACGGACTGGGCGGCGCGCAGTTCGCCGCAGGCCACACCGTCGACCTGCTCCGCGAGACCGTCGTCCCGACGCGCGAGCAGCGGTCGGAGGCGGTGGTGCTGGCGACCACCGATCCGGCGAACCCGTACGGCGCAGCCCTGGACTGGCCCGCCCGGTCCGTCGAGTCGGGACATCGCCCGGGTCGCAAGCCCGGTGCGGTGGTCGTGCTGGTGGCCGGGCACGCCGTCGTCTTCGTCGAGCGAGGCGGCAAGACCGTCCTGACGTTCACCGACGACACCGACGCGCTGGAGGCCGCCGCCGATGCGCTGTTCCAGGCGGTGTCCGCCGGGCGCATCCCCCGGATCCACATCGACCAGGTCGACGGCGAACCCGTCCGCCGCACCCCGCTCGGCGAGCAGCTCGTGGCCGCCGGGTTCGCGACCACGCCGCGCGGGCTGCGGATGAACTACGATCCGCGGCGGCGCTGACCGATGCCCGAGGGTGACACCGTCTTCCGCGCCGCTCACCGGCTGCGCACGGCCCTGCGCGGAAAGACGCTGACGCGCACCGACTTCCGGGTGCCGGTGTTCGCGACCGTCGACCTGACCGGCGGTGTCGTCGTCGCCGTGCGATCAGTGGGCAAGCACCTGTTCATCGATGTCGAACGCGATGGCGGCGCGCCGGTCTCGATCCATTCGCATCTCAAGATGGAGGGCGTGTGGGACGTCCACGCCGTCGGTGCGCGATGGCGGCGGCCAGGACACACGGCCCGCGTGGTCCTCCAGGCAGGCGAGGTGGAGGCGGTCGGCTTCGATCTCGGCGTGCTCGAGGTGCTGTCCGATCCCGCAGGCGCCGTCGCGCACCTCGGACCGGACCTGCTCGGCGACGACTGGGATCCGGACGTGGCGGTCGCCAACCTCGCGGCTTCTCCGACCGAGGCGATTGGCGTCGCACTGCTCGATCAGCGGAAGCTGGCGGGCATCGGGAACGTCTATCGCAGCGAGATCTGCTTCCTGCGTCGAGTGCATCCCGGCACCCCGGTCAGCGACGTCGATCTTCCGCCGATGGTGAGTCTGGCGCACCGACTCCTGGCCGACAACCGCCTCCGCGCGGTGCGGTCGACGACCGGCGTCACTGCACGCGGCCGCGAACTGTGGGTCTACGGCCGCGATCGACGCGCCTGTCGACGCTGCGGAACGACGATCGAACGCAGCATGCTGGGCGATCCTCCCGCGGAGCGGAGCATCTACTTCTGCCCGCGCTGCCAGCCGCCGGTTCCCTCAGCCTGAATAACCTGCGGATTCCCGGCCAGTGGGCGCATCCGGACCGACGGGTCGCGCGTCCGCCTATGGTCGGCGTCACAACATCACAGCGACCCGAGGAGTACTGCGTGACCGTCGAAGAGCGCTTGGCCGCCCTGGAAGACATCGAACAGATCAAAGCACTCAAGCACCGGTACTGGCGCGCGTGCGATCGCAAGGATCCCCAGGGCTTCCGCGACGCGTTCATCGCGCACGGCGCCGTCATCGACTACGGTCCCCTCGGCGTCTTCGACGATGTGGAGCCGATGGCGCAGATCTTCACGCAGATCGCATTCCACCGGGTGGACGGTAAGCACGTCGTCTTCGACATGCATCACGGCATGCACCCGGACATCACGGTGACCGGCCCCGGGACCGCCATCGGACGCTGGACGCTGCGCTTCCGCCAGGTGAACACCGTCGAGCAGACCGAGAGCGTCTCCATCGGTGAGTACAACGACGAGTACGTGATCGAAGACGGGGAATGGAAGACCTCGCGCTGCGTCTTCACCCAGTACTGGTCCATCACCCGTCCTCTCGACCCGGCCGCGACGATCACCGAGGGCGCGTTCGCCGACGGGGAGGCGTGATGCAGTTCGGCGTATCGCTGTTCACCTGCGACCGCGGAATCACCCCGGCCGCCACGGCGCAGGCGGCGGAGGCCGCCGGTTTCGACGCGGTCTACGTTCCCGAGCACACGCACATCCCCGTCGTCCGTCAGTCGAACCATCCGGGAACCGGCACCGAGACGATCCCGGATGACCGTTACTTCCGGACGCTGGACCCGTGGGTCTCGCTCGCGTCGGCGGCGTCGGTGACGGATCGGATCCGGTTGGGCACCTCGGTGGCACTCCCGTTGGAACACGATCCGATCGCCCTCGCCAAGACCATCGCGTCCCTCGACCACCTGTCGGGCGGCCGCGTCACCTTCGGAGTCGGGTTCGGCTGGAACCTCGAAGAACTCGCCGACCACGGCGTGCCACCGCGTAAGCGGCGCACGGCGCTGCGCGACTACCTCGCGGCGATGGAAGCGCTGTGGACGCAGGAGGAGGCCGCGCACGACGGTCCCTTCGTGTCGTTCGGCGCCAGTTGGGCGTGGCCGAAGCCCACGCAGCGTCGACGCCCTCCGATCCTGCTGGGCGCCGGCGGCACCGAGAAGAACTTCCAGTGGATCGTCGACGCCGCCGACGGTTGGATCACGACACCGATCGAGCAGGCGATCGACGAGGGGTTGGCGCGTCTGACGGAACTGTGGACCGCGGCCGGACGCGAGGGTTCGCCGTACGTCAGCGTTCTCGCGGCCGAACCCGACGCGGACCAGATCCGCCACTGGCAGTCGATCGGCGTCTCCGAGGTCGTCTTCCCGGTCCCCGACACGACGGTCGACGAGGCTCGGGCGGCGATCACGGAACTCGGCGAGACGGTGGCGCCGCTACGCTGATGCCGGGTTACGTGATCTCGCGATCCGGGTCCGGGCCGAAGATGAACCGGCGACCGGAGATCGAGGCGACGTCGATCTCGACGTACGTGGTCTTCGTTCCGGAGACCCACGGACGCAGCGGGCTCCGGTCGGCGGCTTCGATCTCCGCGGAGTCGACGAGGGTTCGCGCACGGCCCTTCGCGACGACGCTCCATCCGATGCGGCTGGTGAACGAGTCGGTCTCGATGACCGCGTTGTCGTTGCAGGCGAGTTCGGCGAGCTTGGTGCCCTCCGCCGTGCGGAAGAGGATCTTGCCGTCCGCGGCGTAGATGTTCAGCGGGAAGATGTCGGGCTTCCCGTCCACGCACACCGCGAGGCGCCCGAGAACGCTGCCTTCCAACAGCTCCCACGACTGCTCCGGACTCAACTTCTCGACTGCGTCTGCGCTCATGGCCCCCAGTCTGCCGCCTCTGCCGGGTTCTGACCAGGGAATCACGGGGTGTCGTACGACATGCCGGGCAGGCTCGTTGGACTCGCCACAAACAGCGGACGACACGCCCCGTGCGCACGCATAATGTGGCCGTGAGCGACGACGACATGGAAGCAGCGCCCCGACCTCGGGAGGTCTCCGCAGAGCTCTCCCAAGGCCTCGAGAATCTACTCCTCGGCGAGGCCCCGACGCTCACCCGCAACGACGTCGTCGAGCAGGCAGGCATCGACCTCGGCACCGCGTCCGCGCTGTGGCGACTCCTCGGCTTCCCGACCGTGCCCGAGGAGGCCGTCGCCTTCACTCCGATGGACGTCGAAGCGCTCCGCGCGAGCGCCGAATTGATGCGTCTCGGCATCGTGAGCATCGAATCCCAAGCGGCCCTTGTCCGGACGTTGGCTCGCAGCTTCGCGCGGCTCGCCGAGTGGCAGACACGGCTGCTCGCCGAGATCCGCATTCAGAACGACGCCACAGACGCCGAGCACCTTGCGCTCGTCGAGCAGGCGCTCCCGAAGATCGAGGCGTTCCAGGACTATGTGTGGCGCCGACACCTGGCGAGCGCGTCGGCCGGTCTGATGACGAGTGAGGCGTCCGCCGCTTCGGGCGAACTGCTCGCGATCGGCTTCGTCGACATCGTCGGGTACACCTCGCAGAGCAAGAAGCTCGATCAGGGCGAACTGATCGCGTGGATCGAGAGTTTCGAGGCCGCGGTGACCGAGGTGGTCGTGGACCACGGCGGCCAGGTCATCAAGACCATCGGCGACGAAGCGCTGTTCGTCACCACCGACCCGCGGTCCGCCGCAGAGATCGCCCTCGTACTGACTGCGCGCGGCCGCGACGAGAACGACGAGTTCCCGGCTGTTCGCGCGGGCATCGCCTACGGCAATGTGGTTCGACGGCTCGGCGACGTCTTCGGCCCCACCGTCAACATCGCGTCCCGCCTCACGTCAGTTGCACGCCCCGGCACCGTCGTCGCCGACCGCGGCGTGCACGAGGTCCTGTGCCGTGATCACGCACCGGAGGAGACGCGCGCCGACGACCTCGTGCTGCGGCGCATCCCCAACGTCAGCGTGAAGGGGTATGGGAAGTTCGACTGCTGGGTGGTTCGACGCGCGAAGGGGTGACTCCCCTCATTCCTCGCGCGAGTCCAATCCGAACGCGAAGCGGCGCCCGGTGATCTCGTCGACGTCGATCCGCACGTAGGTCGTCTTCACCGTCGGCACCCAGGTGTGCAGCGGGCTGCGCTCGGCGTCGGCGATCTCTGCGGGATCGGACAGGACCCGTGCCCTTCCCTTGGCGACGATGCTCCAGCCGTGCTTGCTCGTGAAGGCGTCCGTCTCGAAGACCGCACGGTCATTGGCGAGGAGTTCTCGCAACTTGGTGCCGTCCGCGGTGTGGAACAGGATCGTCCCGTCGTTCGCGAAGACATTCAGCGGGAAGATCTCAGGCTGTCCGTCGATGCACATCGCCAGCCGGCCGAACACACTGCCGTTCAACAGTTTCCACGATTTCTCTTCGCTGAGGACCTCGACCGGTGCGTTGCTCATGCCTCCACCCTGTCGCGTTCTCTGGCGCTCGTCAGGTGCCCAAGGCCCCGAATTGGCCGGGTCACTCGCCTCGGTCCGACACTGTCAGAGACTGACAATAGTCTGATTCATGCCTATATACGTAGTTCAAGAGCACGTATCACGATCCAATATCGAACTATTGAACTAATTACGTGTGACTTATATCATTATAGATGCAAAGAGAGAGACAGCCTACGGGTCGTCTCAAGTTGTTTGAGAAGTTCATAGCGCGTCGTGGCACAGGCGACACGGGCCATTTCCGGGGCGTGGGAGCTGGAGGGATGGCCGGTGGGTGTCCGACGGCAAAAGGTGGGACGCCGTCGGTCGGGGGTCGGCCGGCAAGGGGTGCGGACCGGTCGCCTGAATCGGCCGGGGACGTCGAGCTGCGGGGAAGGCCGCTCGAGGACCTCGCCGGAGCGGGAGCCCCCGGTGGGGCTTCGGCATCAGGCGTGCTAGTCCAGTGCCGAGCCTCGGCGACGGCGTCTCCCTGCGTTCGTGATCGCACCGGAGTGTGGTTGCGGTGGTCTGCTCGTGCGTCTGATTTCAGGAAATGTGTGAGTTCGATGCACGGTCGCCGACACCCGCGGTGATCCCGCGGCAGGGTCTGCGATCGCGCGAAAAGTTTTGTGAAGGCGAGGGGACTGTGATGGCTGGAATCGATGCAGCGTTCGCTGATGTTGTTGATCAGTTCGCTGATGTGTTGACCGAAGCGCTCTGTCCGCCAGGGGAATCCACGTCGGGTGGTGAGCTTGCACGGTTGTGTGCGGCACCGTCCACGGTCGGGTCCGATGATGATCGGATTCTGGCGATGATGGTGGGCCTGGCGAGAGTGCTGAACCTGTCCACGACCGCCCTGTCGCAGGTGGCGGAGGTGGCCGAGCGTGCCGGGACTCGACGTCGTAAGCGGTTGAAGAGTCCGGTGGAGTTGTTGAAGCAGTTGGGGGTCGTGCCGGCATTGGCGCAGCGGTTGGTCCGTGTCGGGCAGGCCGCACGGCAGATGCCGGGGTTGATGAGTCGGGCGAGGGTCGGTGGTGTGCCGATCGAGCAGGCCGACGCTGTCGCACGGGGGATCTCGTTCGTTCAGAAGAGGGTTCCGCTCGACGATGAGTCTCTCGCCGATCTGGTGCGACGCTTGTCGTCGCAGGCGACGCCGAAGGATGTGGACAACCGGGCTCGCGAGTTGGCGATCGAATGGGCACCCGAGATCGACGAGACTGATCCCGATGCCGTGCCGGTCGCGGAGAATCCGGACTTGAACGAGATGACTCTGGTGACCGGCCAGGACGGACGCACGATAGTTTCGCTCGACACCGATGCGCTGTCCGGGGAAGAGCTCAGTCAAGCACTCGATCCCTTGTGTAAACCGATTCCGCAACCCGATGGGACGCCGGATCCGCGGTCGGCCAGTCAGCGTCGAGCCGACGCGCACGCGCAGATCATTCGCGATTACCTGGCCGGTCGGGATCGGCCCACCGTCTCCGGTGGCGTGCTCCCGCACGTGACGCTGATCGTCCCGATCGCGCAGGCCAGTGCGGAAACCGGTGCCGCACAGGAATCGTCGCGAGTCGCCTCGCTCGGGTTCACCGGCCCGGTCTCAGCCTCGACGGTCGGGCTGGTGGTGTGCGAGGCCGCGATGCGACGAGTCGTGATGGATGCCGATTCGGCACCGATGGATGTGGGGCGCGAACACAGGTTGGTGACCGCCGGGTTGCGGAAAGCCCTTGAGGCCCGTGATCGCGGGTGTGCGTTCCCCGGCTGCGGGCGCCCGGTCTCCTGGACCGACGCCCATCACTGCACTCCGTGGTCGGAGGGCGGCGACACCGCGATCGACAACTGCGTGCTCCTGTGCCGGATGCACCACACGGTGATTCACCAGACCGGGTGGGAAGTGTTCATCGGCCACGATCGTCACCCGTGGTTCCGGCCACCGCTGGATCCGGATCATCCGAAACGATTCCGGGAACCGATCCGCTCCAACGCCCGACGAACGATGACACTCGAACCCACCGCCGCCGCCTGAGCCGACGTGAACTGAACTGCTACTCGGGTACGGGCACCGGCTCCAGGATCTCGCGGCGGGCCTCAGGTGCCGCAGCACGCAGGGCGTCCGCGGACTCGTCGTCGGGCTGGCGTTGCGACGCCTTCTCCGCCGTCACGCGCGCGGTGTAGTTCGCGACCTCCCAGGCGGTGGTCTTCTCGTCCCAGCCGAGGATCGGCGCCATGAGGTCGGCGACCTCCTGTGCGCAGTCCACGCCGCGGTGGCTGTACTCGATCGCTATGCGGGTCCGGCGGGCGAGGACGTCCTCCAGGTGTAGTGCACCCTCCACCCACACTGCGTAGACGATCTCGGCACGCAGGTACTGCGGGGCCGCCGTCAGCGGCTCGAGCAGTGACGCATCGGCGTCGGCGTAGTAGAGGACGTCGTCGAGAAGTGAGCCGTAGCGGTTCAGCAGGCGACGGATCCGGTACGGGTGCAGCCCGAACCGCTCCCCCAGATTTTCGCACTGATTGATGAGCGCGAAGTAGCCGTCCGCGCCGACCAGCGGAACCCGCTCGGTGATCGACGGCGCGACACGCGTGGGGATGTAGTCGTTGCAGGCTTCCACCGCGTCGGCGCCCATCACGCGGTACGTCGTGTACTTGCCACCCGCGATCGACACCAGACCCGGTGCCACCACAGCGACAGCGTGCTCGCGCGACAGCTTCGACGTCTGATCGTCCTCACCGGCGAGCAGTGGGCGCAGCCCGGCGTACACGCCCTCGATGTCGTCGTGCGTCAGCGGCGTCACGAGCTCCTGATTGACGCGATCGAGGATGTAGTCGATGTCCTTGCGCGTCGCCGCCGGATGGGCGAGGTCGAGATTCCAGTCGGTGTCGGTGGTGCCGATGATCCAATGGGTCTCCCACGGGATCACGAACAGCACCGACGTCGCCGTCCGCAGGATGATGGCAGTCTCGGACACGATGCGGTCGCGGGGCACCACGATGTGCACGCCCTTCGACGCGCGGACCTTGAAGTGTCCGCGGCGCTTCGAGAGCGCCTGCACCTCGTCGGTCCACACGCCGGCCGCGTTGATGACGCAGTGGCCGCGGACCTCGGTGGTCTCGCCGGTCTCACTGTCGCGGACCTTCACGCCCATCACGCGGTCGGACTCGGTGAGGAACCCGATCGCCTGCGTCGAGGTCCGGATCACCGCACCGTACTGGGAGGCGGTGCGCGCCAGGGTCAGGCTGTGGCGGGCGTCGTCGACCACGGTGTCGTAGTAGCGGATGCCGCCGATGAGCGAGTCGCGCTTGAGGCTCGGCGCCACGCGGAGTGCGCCGGCGCGACTGACGTGCCGCTGACCGGGTACCGACTTGGCGCCGCCCATCCGGTCGTACAGGAACAGGCCCGCCGCCATGTACGGCCGCTCCCAGACCCGGCGCGTCAGCGGGGCCAGGAAGGGCAGCGGTCGCACCAGATGCGGCGCCAGCAGCCGCAGGGAGAGCTCACGCTCATGGAGCGCTTCGCGGACCAGGCCGAACTCGAACTGCTCCAGGTAGCGGAGCCCGCCGTGGAACATCTTCGACGACCGGCTCGACGTCCCCGAAGCGATGTCGCGGGCTTCGACGAGCGCCACGCGCAGACCGCGCGTCGCCGCGTCGAGCGCGGCACCGACGCCGACCACACCGCCGCCGATGACGACGATGTCGAACTGTTCCTCACTCAACCGTCGCCAGGCTTCGTCGCGATAGGCCGGACTCAGGTCCGCGGGACGATCGGGGTTGAACTCGCTCTCCATATTTCGCAAGACTACCCGAGGGTAACCGGACAACGTGCGAGACTGTCACCCGTGAATCCGGATGCTGAATACGTCGCCGCCATCGATCAGGGAACCACGTCCACCAGGGCGATGATCTTCGACCGCAGCGGCTCGGTGGTGTACAGCGAGCAGCTCGAACACGAGCAGATCTTCCCGCGCGCGGGCTGGGTGGAGCACGACCCGATGGAGATCTGGCGCAACACCCGCCGCGTCGCTGCAGCGGCCCTCGCCGGCGCACAGTTGCAGCCGGGAGCGATCGCCGCATGCGGCATCACCAACCAGCGCGAGACGACCGTCGTGTGGGATCGCCACACCGGGCAACCCGTCTACAACGCCATCGTCTGGCAGGACACCCGCACCGACGACCTCTGTCGCGAACTGGCCGGCGACGAGGGCGTCGACCGCTACCGCGAGAAGACCGGACT
Source organism: Gordonia phthalatica (assembly GCF_001305675.1). Taxonomy (NCBI): domain Bacteria; kingdom Bacillati; phylum Actinomycetota; class Actinomycetes; order Mycobacteriales; family Gordoniaceae; genus Gordonia; species Gordonia phthalatica. The sequence continues at coordinate 1,408,362 of NZ_CP011853.1, read as the reverse complement.
CCCCCTCTCCACCTATTTCGCCGGCCCCAAGGTCCGCTGGATCCTCGACAACGTCGACGGCGCCCGCGACCGCGCCGAAGCCGGCGACCTGCTGTTCGGCACCATGGACACCTGGCTGGCCTGGAACATGACCGGCGGCATCGACGACGGCCTGCACATCACCGACGTCACCAACGCCTCCCGCACCATGCTGATGGACCTGCGCACCCTGCAGTGGGATGGACAGATCTGCGCGGACTTCGGCATCCCGATGTCGATGCTGCCGACCATCCACTCCAGTTCCGGTGTCCTCGGCGATCTGCGAACCGTCGGCTCGCTCCCGAACGTGCCGCTCGGCGGCATCCTCGGCGACCAGCAGGCCGCCATGTTCGGGCAGGCCTGCCTGGAGCCCGGCGAGGCCAAGAACACGTACGGAACCGGCAACTTCCTGCTGCTCAACACCGGTACCGAGCCGGTCCTGTCGAAGCACGGACTGCTCACCACCGTCTGCTATCGCCTCGGCGACGAACCCGCCCGGTACGCGCTCGAGGGCTCGATCGCCGTCACCGGCTCCCTCGTTCAGTGGCTTCGCGACAATCTCGGGATCATCAAGTCGGCTCCCGAGGTCGAGGACCTCGCCCGGCAGGCCGACGACAACGGCGGCGTCTACTTCGTCCCCGCCTTCTCCGGGCTGTTCGCTCCCCGCTGGCGTCCCGACGCGCGCGGCGTGATCGTCGGACTCACCCGCTTCGCCGACCGCACCCACATCGCACGGGCCGTCCTGGAGGCGAGCGCCTACCAGACCCGCGAGGTCATCGAGGCGATGGAAGCCGACTCCGGCGTCCCCCTGAACACACTGAAGGTCGACGGCGGCATGGTCGTCAACGACCTGCTGATGCAGTTCCAGTCCGACATCCTCGGCGTCCCCGTCGTCCGCCCCGTCGTCAACGAGACCACCGCGCTCGGAGCCGCCTACGCGGCCGGACTGGCCGTCGGCTTCTGGGAGAGCGTCGACGAGATCCGCGCCAACTGGGCACACGGCGGCCAGTGGGAGCCGACCATGCCCGACGACGAGCGCACCCGCCTGTTCGACGGCTGGAACCGCGCCGTCACCCACAGCTTCGACCTGGCCTGACGCTCCCCTTCGACGTCCCGAACTCCAACCAGCCCTTGACATACAACTAATCGGTTGCATGTTGGAGTCATGATCGAAAGCGATGAGGACCGGGCCGACGCCCTGTTCCACGCGCTCTCCGACCGCACGCGGCGCGACATCCTGCGACGCGTGCTGGCCGGCGAACACTCGGTCAGCGCATTGGCGGAGAAGTACGACATGAGCTTCGCCGCGGTACAGAAACACGTCGCTGTCCTCGAAAGGGCCGGCCTCCTCGTCAAACGACGGGACGGTCGCCAACAGATGGCGTCCGGCGACGTGAACGCTGTGCGATCGGTGTCCGCGATGCTCGCGGACACCGAACAGATCTGGCGCGGTCGCATCTCGCGGATCGACGATCTGCTCGCCGCGCCGCCTGACGACTCCCCTCGATGAACAGCACCGCTCACCCCACCACGCCGAAGGACCCCACCATGCCTGTCACCGACGTCCAGACCGACACGGACACCAACACCCTCACCATGACCGCCGAGTTCACCGCCCCCGTCGAACGCGTCTGGTAGATCTACGCCGACCCGCGTCAGCTCGAACGGGTCTGGGGTCCGCCGGAGTACCCCGCGACCTTCGTCGAGCACGACCTCACGCCGGGCGGCCGCTCCAAGTACTACATGACCTCCCCTGACGGCGAGCGCTTCGGCGGGTGGTGGCAGATGCAGTCCGTCGACCCGACCTCGTCGTTCACCTTCACCGACGGCTTCGCCGACGCCGACCTCAACCCCGCCGAGGACATGCCGGTGTCGACCAACCGCTACTCGTTCGAATCCACTCCGACCGGCACGCGCGCGATCTACACCTCGACGTTCGCGAGCGCGGAGGAGCTGCGGAAGGTCCTTGAGATGGGAATGGTCGAGGGTGCGACCGCCGCCATCGGCCAGACCGACGCCCTTGTCGCCGCCTGAATCACGCAGACCGAGTTACTCGGACGCGGTGCTCGCGCGCCAGCGCTTGTCGACGGCGAACTCTCGCAGCGCCACGACGATCCCGCAGAACGCGAGCACCGCGAATCCGTAGCTGAGCATCTTGGCCGAGTCGACGATGTCCGGTCCGCCGATCGCGACCAGCAGTCCGGCGAGCGCCGAGCCGCACGCGTTCGCGATGAGCTGACTGGTGTTCAGTCCGGCCGAGACCTGCGGCGCCTGGGTCTCGTCGTCCGTGACGCGCAGGCCGGCGGTGAACCAGTGCGCCATCGCCATGCCGATACCGCAGCCGCCGACGAAGAGGACCGCGAACCACGCGACGATGACCCCGGTCGACGGGTCGTTCATCTGGAGCGCGCCGTAGGCGATCAGACCGGTGCCGAGAAGGAGCGGGCCGAACAGCCGCACGGCCCTGCGACCCCGCTCGGACTCGACGCCACTGGAGGCGATCGACGAGACGGTCCAGCCCCATGAGATCGCCGCACCGAGGAATCCGGCGGCCAACGGGCCCAGCCCGCCGATGCGCTGGCCGAACAGCGGAAGGAAGGTCTCGACTGTCGACACCGCGGCCAACACCAGGATCGCTAGGTAGATCCACCGCAGTGGCGACGGACCCCGATAGGTCATCTCCGGCAGCACCCGCGTCGACGCACGCCTCTCCCAGACGACGAACAGCGCCCCGCCGACCACCGCTGCCGCCATCAGAATCCAGGTCGCGGCCCCGTGCACCAGCGAGGCGACGCTGACGGCACCGACCGCGGCCGTCAACAACGACAGCGACGTCCAGGGCACGGGTCCGGGCTCCTCCACGTCGGCGTTGCGCGCGGGCAGCGACCGCAGGGTCAAACCGATCAGGCCGAGGGCGAACAGCGCGAGCAGCCCGAAGGCCCCGCGCCAGAAACCGATCTCGGCGAAGAACCCGCCGACGACGGGACCGACGAAGTTGCCGACACCCCACATCGCCGACATGAGAGCGATGGACCGCTGCCAGAGATGCGGCGGTAGGACGAGCCGGACCACCGCGAAACCGAGACCGCCGAGCAGCCCGGCGCCGAAGCCCTGGAGTGCACGGCCGACCAGCATCACGGTCATCGTCGGCGACGCGCCGGCCACGATCGTGCCCGCGGTGAAGAGGGCGAAGGAGAACACGTACGACCGCCGCGCGCCGAACTTTGCTAGCCACCGCGCCACCAGCATCGACGAGATCACCGAGACGACGAGGAAGACCGTCATCGTCCAGGCGTAGAGCTCCTCACCGCCGATGTCGGCGACGGCGCTGGGGAGCAGGGACGTCGTCAGGTAAACGTTGATGGCGAACAGCGCGATGCCGCCCGCCATCACCGTCATCGGTGCACGGTGCTCACGTCCGAGAAGTTCCCGCCAGGTGCTCATCGAGACCACCGTATCCGGCGAGAACGCAGGCGACTCAATCCAAGTCGTCGTGGCGGATCAGCTGACGCGCCGCCTCGGTGACCGACCCCGACAGTGACGGGTACACGGAGAAGGTGTGCGCGATCTCCGACACCTGCAGCTTGTTCTCGACCGCGATGGCGATCGGGAGGATCAGCTCCGAGGCGTTCGGTGCCACCACGACGCCGCCGATGACGACGCCGGTGGCCGGGCGGCAGAAGATCTTGACGAAGCCGCGACGCAGACTGCTCATCTTGGCGCGCGGGTTGGTCGACAGCGGCAGCATCACGGTGCGCGCCGGGTACTCCCCCGCGTCGATCGACTTCTGAGAGACGCCGACGTTCGCGATCTCGGGTCGCGTGAAGATCGCCGACGCGACGGTCTTCAAGCGGATGGGGCTGACGCCCTCGCCGAGTGCGTGGTACATGGCGATGCGGCCCTGCATGGCCGCGACGGAGGCCAGCGGCAGCACGCCGGTGCAGTCGCCGGCGGCATAGACGCCGGGCATCGACGTGCGCGAGACGCGGTCGACGGTGATGTAGCCGCCGCGGTCGACGGCGATGCCCGCCTCGTCGAGGCCGAGCGAGTCGGTGTTCGGGACCGAACCGACGGTCATCAGGACATGCGTGCCGGTGACCTCCTTACCGTCTGTGAGGTGGACGGTGGCACTCGTCTCGTCGCGCGTCACCTGGTCGGCGCGCGCGTACTTGATGAGCGTGACACCTCGCTCGGAGAACGCCTCCTCCAGGACGCGGGCGGCGTCCTCGTCCTCGTGCGGCAGCACGCGGTCGCGGCTGGACACCAGGGTCACCTTCACACCGAGCTCGGTGTAGGCGTGCGCGAACTCGGCGCCGGTGACACCGGATCCGACGATCACGAGGTGCTCGGGGAGCTCGGTGAGGTCGTAGAGCTGACGCCAGTTGAGGATCCGCTCGCCGTCGGGCACCGCGGTCGGCAGGATGCGCGGCGAGGCACCGGTGGCGATGAGGACGATGTCACCGTCGTAGGTCTCGGTGGTGCCGTCGGCGAGGGTGGCGATCACCTCGTGGGCGCCGATGCCCGGCCGCAGCTCGCCGAGCCGGCCGGTGCCGGGGACGATCTTCACGCCCTCGGAGACGAGTCGCGAACGGATATCCGCGGACTGGGCGAAGGCCAGGTCCTTCACGCGCTGGTGCACCTGGGGCAGCGACACGGACGCCTGCTCGGCGGAGATGTCGACGCCCAGGTCGGCGGCGCGACGCGCCTCGGTGCGGATGCCGGTGGAGGCGATGAACGTCTTCGACGGGACGCAGTCCCACAGGACGCAGGCGCCGCCGATGCCGTCCGAGTCGATGACCGTGATGTCAGCCCCGTACGCGGCCGCGGTCAACGCCGCCTCATACCCGGCGGGGCCACCACCGATGATCACGATCTTCGCCACTGCAACACGCTCCTTCGACACGCTTCAAGAAAGTCCGGTAACAACCTATCCCGTCAACGGGTCACGCGCGTGCGGACCGACCGGTGTTCCTAACCGGAGGCCGACGCAATACTCTGACAGGGTGCCGATCTATGCCGCCTACGCGTCGAACATGGACCCCGCCCAGATGCTGGAACGGGCCCCTCACTCCCCGATGTCGTCGACCGGGTGGCTCCACGGTTGGCGTCTGACCTTCGCCGGTGACGACATCGGCTGGGAGGGATCGCTGGCGACCGTCACCGAAGATCGCGACGACCCGACCGCCAAGGTCTTCGTGGTGCTGTACGACGTGACCGTCGAGGACGAGAAGACCCTCGACAGCTGGGAGGGCACCGAGCTCGGCGTCCACCGGAAGATCCGCGCCCGCGTCGACACCGCGGACGGGCCGGTCCTCGCCTGGCTGTACGTCATCGACGGCTACGAGGGCGGTCTGCCGTCGGCTCGCTACCTGGGCGTGATGGCCGACGCCGCTGAGATCGCCGGCGCCCCCGCCGATTACGTGGAGCGACTGCGCCTCCACGAGGCCCGCAACGTGGGGCCCGGCCCGGACGAACCGCTCGACGACACGTCTGACGGTCCCCAGTAGGGCCCCGTCCCAGCAGGAGACTGGGGCGCCGACGGCGACCTACTGGAGTTCGCCGCCCAGGATCACGCCCGCGAGGGTGGCGACGCCCACGCCGAGGGCCCGCTCATCGATGTCGAAGTTCGGCTGGTGCAGATCGCAGTGCGGGCCAACACCGCTCCAGACGCCGAGGCGGGCCATCGCGCCGGGCACCGATTCGAGGTACCAGGCGAAGTCCTCGCCGCCGGGCGACTGCGGCGTCTCGACCGCCGCGCCGGGCCCGATCAGATCGACGCTGCGCCGCAGCATCGCGACGCTGTCGCCGTCGTTGACGACCGGCGGCACGCCGCGGACATAGGTGAGGTCGTAGTTGACGCCCAACGGCGCGACGAGTTCGCCGACGATGTTCCGGACCAGCGGCTCCAGGTCCTGCCAGACCGCCCGGTCGCCGGTACGGACGGTGCCGCGCAGACGGCCCTCCTGCGGGATCGCGTTCGACGCGTCACCGGAGTGCGCGGCGCCGAAGACCATGACCGTGCCGGACCGGGGATCGACGCGACGCGACAGGAATCCGGGGAGCCCGGTGATGACGGTGCCCATCGCGTAGACGAGGTCCGCCGTCAGGTGTGGCCGCGAGGTGTGACCGCCGGGGCCGCGGAAGTGGACCTCGACGCGGTCGGCGGCCGAGGTCAGTGCACCGACGTGCAGGCCGACGGTGCCTGCGGCCAGGTGCGGATCGCAGTGCAGGGCGAAGATGCGGGTCAGGCCGTCGGTGGCGCCGGCGTCGATCGCATCGAGAGCACCGCCCGGCATCACTTCCTCGGCGGCCTGGAACAGCAACCGCACCCCGAAGGGCAGCTCATTGCCTGCCGCGAGGTGATCGGCGAGCAGCAGGCCGGTACCGAGCAGGATCGCCGCGTGCGCGTCGTGTCCGCACGAGTGCGAGACGTTCTCCACCTTGGAGGTGAACGGCAGCCCGGTCTGCTCGGGGATCGGCAGGCCGTCCAGGTCGGCGCGCAGGCCGATCCGCGGCTTGTCGGTGGGGCCGAAGTCGCAGACCACGCCGGTGCCCTTCGGCAGAACCTTGGGCCGCAGGCCTGCGTCGGTGAGGATCTGGACCACCTTAGCGGTGGTCTGGAACTCCGCCATCGACAACTCGGGTTCGGCGTGGATCTCTCGGCGCCACCCCACCACTCGGCCCAGGTTCGCGGCCAGCCATGCGTCGATCACGGGAGAACTCACAGCAGGGTGGCCGGTGTCGGCGCGTTGAGGTCCTCCAGCAGCGGCAGTCGCAGCGCGCGTTTGACGGCGCCGAGGTTGTCGCCGGCGAACGACGCACGCTCGCGGGCCACCTCGCGGGCACGCTCCAGCAGGCGGTCGGCGTCGACGGCCTCCTCGATGATGCCGCCGGCGACGGCGTCCGCGGCACCGTAGCGGCGCGAGGTCAGCATCGCCTCGGTGAGCGTCGCATCGGGGATCCGGGTGCGGAGCAGACCGGCCATGCCGCGCGGGAAGGGCATGTTCAGCGCGGCCTCGGGCAGCGACCAGAAGCCGCGGTCGGCGCGCATGATCCGGTAGTCGGCGCACAGGGCCAGCATCGCGCCGGCACCGAAGGCGTGGCCGTTGATGGCGGCGATGGTCGGGGTGGCCGCCGTCACCACCTTGGCGTACAGCGCGTGCACGGCGTCGAGGTACGTGGGCAGCGGCTCGGCACCCGAGAAGATGTAGTCGGTGTCGAGCCCGTTGGTGAAGAACTTGCCGGTGGCGCTGATGATGAGCGGCTTCTTGGCTGCGATGGCCTCGTCGGTCAGATCGGCGACCTTCGCCATCCATTCGCGGCCGAACCGGTTCTCCGGGTTCTTCTCGTCGAGCTCGACGCCCTCGGTACCCAGGTAGAGCTCGGCGGCGTCGTCGGTGACTGTCAAGTACGGCATGGCAGAAACCTTATCGCCGCGTCCCTCCGGAGGAGCAGGCACGGGTGAACCCACCTATGGTTGTGCCATGGATCCGACCGCCGATCACGCCGCGGCAGCCGCCGCGGCCGCCTCCGTCATTGCCGCCCAGACCGATTGCGACCGACACGATGTGGCCGTCGTCCTCGGTTCCGGATGGGCGCCCGCCGCCGGCGCGATCGGCGAACCGACGGCCCAGTTGCCGATGGCGGAGATCCCCGGCTTCGGAACCCCGTCGGCCCAGGGCCACGCGGGGACGGTGCAGTCCATCCTGGTCGGCGACACCCGCATCCTGGTTCTGCTCGGCCGCATCCACGCCTACGAGGGTCATCCCCTCGCCCGCGTCGTCCACCCCGTCCGCACCGCAGCGGCGGCCGGCGTCGGGACGGTGGTGCTGACCAACGCCGCGGGCGGCATCCGGCCGGGACTGCAGGTGGGACAGCCCGTCCTGATCTCCGACCAGATCAATCTGACCGGCCGCTCGCCGCTCGACGGCGCGCACTTCGTCAACATGGTCGACGCCTACAGCCCGACCCTGCGCGACGCCGCGCGCAGCGTGGACCCGGACCTCGCCGAGGGCGTGTACGCCGGACTCCCCGGACCGCAGTACGAGACGCCCGCCGAGATCCGGATGCTGGGCGTGCTGGGCGCCGACTTGGTCGGCATGTCGACGGTTCACGAGACCATCGCGGCACGGGCCGCCGGACTCGACGTCCTCGGGCTCTCGCTGGTGACGAACCTGGCGGCAGGCATCACCGGCGAGCCGCTCGACCACGCCGAGGTGCTCGCCGTCGGGCGCGACTCCGCTGAACGCATGGGCGCGCTGCTGCGCAGCGTCGTCACCGCGCTCGCGGCGCGGTGACCGCGTGCTGACCTTCGGCACCGCCGGGCTGCGCGGCCCCGTTCAGGACGGTCCGGACGGCATGAACGTCGAGACCGTCACCCGCGCCACCGCCGGACTCGCCGACTGGCTCCTCGCGAACGGTCGCGCCGGCGGGACGGTCGTCGTCGGCCGCGACGCCCGTCACGGCTCGGAGGAGTTCGCGATCGCTGCCCGAGAAGTCCTGACGGCCAAGGGATTCGACGTGATCGCACTCCCCGAACCGGGTCCCACGCCGCTCGTCGCGTTCGCGACCCGGCACTTCGGCGCGGCTGCCGGCGTGATGGTGACGGCGTCGCACAATCCGCCGCGCGACAACGGCTACAAGGTGTACCTCGAGCACGGCAGCCAGTTGATCGGCCCCGCGGACCGGGAGATCGAGGCCGCGATCGCCGCCACCGGCGACGCCGCGCAGATCCCGCGCGTCGCCGTCGTTCCCGACGCCCGCGCCGGTGCCGTCGTCGAGACCTATCTGGCCCGGCTGGCCGTCCGATTCTCCGGCGCGCCTCGAAGACCGCTGCGGATCGCGCTGACGCCGATGCACGGGGTGGGCGGTGCCCTCGCCGTCGAGGCCCTGCGCCGAGCCGGCTTCGACGATGTCCACGTGGTCGCCGAGCAGTTCGCGCCCGATCCCGACTTCCCCACCGTCGCGTTCCCCAATCCGGAGGAGCCGGGTGCCACCGACCTGCTGCTGGCGCTCGCCGCCGACGTCGACGCCGACCTGGCGATCGCGCTCGACCCTGACGCCGACCGCTGCGCGGTGGGTGCATGCGACGATGACCGAGGGTGGCGGATGCTGACCGGCGATGAGACCGGCGCACTCCTGGGGACGTGGGTGCTCGACCACCGTCCGGCGGGTGCACCGACACCGGTGGTGGCGAGTTCCATCGTCTCCGGCACCCTGTTCGACGCCGCCGCCCGCCGCCGGGGCGCGCGTTCGCTGCGCACCCTGACCGGCTTCAAGTGGCTGGTCCGCGCGGGCGAACCCCTCTCCTACGCCTACGAGGAGGCGCTCGGACACTGCGTCGACCCGGACGCAGTGCGCGACAAGGACGGCATCAGCGCCGCCATCGCCTGCGCGAGCCTGGCGTCGGAGTGGGCCGGCCGCGGCGGGCTGCTCGCCGCGCTCGACGACCTGCAGGAAGAGAACGGAGTGCACGTCACGGCCGGCCGCAGCCTGCGGCTGACCGACCCGCGCCTGATGACCGGCCTCATGACCGACCTCCGCCGCACTCCCCCGGCGACGCTCGCCGGGATCCCGGTGCGGGCCGTCGACTACCTCGCCCGGGACGACGCCCTGCAGACCGACGGCGTCGAACTGACGGGCACCCGCGACGACGGCGTGGCCGTGCGCGTATTCGCCCGACCCAGCGGCACCGAGCCGAAACTGAAGTACTACGGGCAGGTGAGCGCACCGCCGTCACCGGGTAGCGTCAGCAGCACGCGACGAGCACTGTCGGAGGTGCTGACGCAGATCCTGGCGGAGCTTCCGGCAGGCGTGTGAGGGGAGGAACCGACCGATGGCCTACCAGCAGGGTCCGGACCACCCGTCGATGGGAGGCCCGCCGCACCAGCAGTCGCCGTGGTCGTCGACACCGGTGATCATCGCGATCGTCGCGGGCCTGTTGCTCCTGATCGGCGGGGTCACTGCCGCTCTCGTGTATTCGCACGGCAAGTCGTCGTCGACCGCATCGTCGAGTTCCCCGGAGGTACCGCCCCAGAGCACCGTCACCGAGACGATTCACCCGACGACGACGGCCACCCCGGAGCCCACCGAGCAGCCCACCCCGACGGCACCGACCACCACCGACTCCGGGTCGAGTCCGGTCACCGTGCCCGGCGCCGACCGCCAGGGCTTCACCGACGGTCCCCGCTGCAATGCAGCGGGCGACGACGCGGTCTTCGTCGGCGTCACCAACCGGTCCCGGGTGGTGATCTGTCAGGTCGGCACTCAGGCCGGGCGCTACTACTACAAGGGTGCCGCCGGCGGCAATGACATCGAGATCGGCTACCCGGTGCGCAGCGGCGACACCTTCGTCGCCACCAACAAGGGTGTCGAATACGTGGTGAGCCCGAGCTCGCTGATCATCCGTCAGAACGGGACGGTGCTGTCGCAGGAGCCGATGATCGCGAGCTGGGTGAACTGAGCCGGGCCCGTCCGGTTCAGTGCTGCGCGGTCGCGAACTGCGTCCGGTACAGCTCCGCATAGCGTCCGTCGAGCGCCAGCAGGGTGTCGTGGTCACCGCGTTCCACCACCCGACCCGCCTCCAACACGACGATCTCGTCGGCGGCCCGCACCGTCGACAACCGGTGTGCGATCACCAGTGAGGTCCGCCCGGCGAGCGCTTCGGCTAGGGCTTCCGAGACCGCCGCCTCCGATGTCGAATCCAGGTGCGCGGTGGCCTCGTCGAGGATCACCACCGACGGCTTCGCGAGCAGCAGGCGAGCGATCGTCAGGCGTTGCCGCTCACCGCCGGACAGGCGGTAGCCGCGCTCCCCGACCACCGTGTCCAGGCCGTTGGGCAGTGATCGCACCAGTTCGTCGAGGCGAGCCCGGCTGAGCGCCTCCCACAGCTCGCCGTCGGATGCGCCGGGCCGTGCCAGACGCAGGTTGGCGCCGACGGTGTCGTGGAACAGGTGCCCGTCCTGCGTCACCAGGCCCACCGTCCGGTGCACGGACTCCGCGGTGAGGTCGCGGACGTCCACTCCGTTCAGGGAGACGCTGCCGTCGTCGACGTCGTAGAGACGCGTGGCGAGGGAGGCGATGGTCGATTTGCCCGCACCGGAGCTGCCGACCAGCGCGACCATGGACCCCGCCGCCACGTCGAGGTCGACGTGATGCAGCACCGTGCTGCCGCCGCGGGAATCGAGTTGGGCCACCTCCTCCAGCGAGGCCAACGACACCTTGTCGGCGGCCGGGTAGGCGAAGGACACGTCGTCGAATCGCACGCCGACGCCGTGCTCCGCGCCGGGAACCGCGCGGGCGTCGACGCGGTCGACGATCAGCGGCGGCAGGTCGAGGACCTCGAAGACCCGCTCGAAGCTGACCAGCGCGCTCATCACCTCGACGCGGGCGTTGGCCAGTGCGGTGAGCGGCGCGTACATGCGGGTCAGCAGCAGCGCCAGCGAGACGACGGCACCGGCCGACAGGTGCTGATGCACGGCCAGCCACCCGCCGAGTCCGTAGACCAGGGCCAATGCGAGCGCGGACACCAGCATGAGGGCGGTGAAGAAGTAGTTCTGGAGCATCGCCTGCCGCACCCCGATGTCGCGGACGGCGTCGGCGCGGTCGGCGAACTCCTTCGACTCGGTCTTCGGTCGGCCGAACAGTTTGACGAGCGTGGCGCCGGGTGCGGAGAACCGCTCGGTCATCTGGGTCGACATCCGAGCGTTGTGGTCGGCGCCTTCGCGTGCCAGCCCCGCCATCCGCCGACCCATGCGACGCGCGGGGATCACGAACACCGGCAGCAGGATCAGCGTCAACAGGGTGATCTGCCAGCTCAGCGCGGTCATCACGCCGAGCGTCAGGACCAGGGTCACCAGGTTCGAGACGACGCCGGAGAGGGTGTCGCTGAACGCCCGCTGCGCGCCGATCACATCATTGTTGAGTCGGCTCACCAGCGCGCCCGTGCGAGTACGGGTGAAGAAGGCGACCGGCATCTTCTGCACGTGGTCGAACACGGCACGGCGGAGGTCGTAGATGAGGCCCTCACCGATGTTCGCCGACAACCACCGGGTCCCGACCGACGCCCCGGCCTCCGCGACGGCGATCAGTGCGATCACCAGCGCCAGGATCACGATCTCACGGCCCGCGGACGGGCTCTCGGAGTTGATGAGGTTGACGACGCGACCGGCCAGGAGCGGCGTGACCACGGTGAGGACGGCGGTGGCGATCGACAGGAGCAGAAAGACCACGATCCGCCGCCGATGCGGTTTCGCGAAGCCGCCGATCCGACGGAGGGTGACCTTCCGGTCGGCGCGCGCGGCCCGGGGGTCCGAGGCGTGCATCGACTTGTACATGACGTCCCACGCCACTGATTCCATGCTCACCGGCGATCACCTCGCTCACAGTCAGTGGTCTCGTATCGGTTCATGCCTCGACTTCACTTCATCAAGTGAACTTCATGTCAAGTGAGGTATCGGTCTCACCGCGGTCCGAACTGCCGATCGCCTGCGTCGCCGAGGCCCGGGACGATGAACTTCGCCTCGTTGAGACACTCGTCGACGGCGCCGATCACCAGCTTCAGCGGCTTCCCCCAGTCGCGCAGCGCCGCAACGCCTTCCGGTGCGCCGACGACGCAGACCGCGGTCACGTCGGTTGCCCCGCGAGCCATGATCAGGTCCAGGGCGTGCAGGAGTGAACCGCCGGTGGCGAGCATGGGGTCCAGGACACACACCGACCGTCCGCTCAAATCCTGCGGCAGCGATGCGAGGTATTCGACGGGCAGCGCGGTCTGCTCGTCGCGGGCCACGCCGATGAAGCCGATCCCCGCGTCCGGGACGGCGGAGAGGGCGGCGTCGAGCATCCCGAGCCCCGCGCGCAGCACCGGGACGAACAGCGGCGGTGACACCAGCCGGGTGCAGGGTGCGGTCCCCACCGGTGTCGTCACCGCCACCGGCTCCTCGGGTGCGTCGGCGAAGGCCTCGTACACCAGCATTGTCGCCAGCCGCGCAAGAGCGTTCCGGAAGGCAGGATTGGGCGTCGTCTCGTCCCGCAGCACACCCAGCCAGGCCCGGGTCAGCGGATGATCGACGACGGTGACGTCCAGTCCGGCGGTGTGCTGTCCCGATTCGGCAGGTGCGCTCATGCGCTCATCGTAATGACAGCCGGGGGCGTGACACGCCGAGTCGTCGACGAGGGAACCGAACCGGCGTCTGCTGCGTCCAATCAAGTATGAACGGACAAACAGGAACTTCAGTCACCGTCGATCCCGCCGCCGCGAGCACCGTCGTGTCCACTCAGGCGTCCGCCGCGGGCGGCGTCGCCGCCCGCTCGGTGGCGGAGCGAGTAGACACCGCCGCGCTCCTCCCGACATTCGGGCTGATCGGAGCGGGCTTCCTCGCGGCGTTGAACGGGGTCGGCGCGGCGCGCACCGCGTCGCTCGACGCCCTCGCCTCCCGGCATGCGTCGACGGCCGCCCGCACCGCGGCGGCAGCCGCCGCGTACGAGTGCTGCGATGCCGACGGCGGCGCCGACCTCGCGGGAGTGCCGGCGTGAGCGCGGCCCTGCTGATCGCCCCGTTGAAGGCCCTCGTCGCGACGCTGGGGACGGGTGTCCTGCCACCCGGTGCCACCGCGGCGTACACCGACACTCGCGCCGCACTCGACCGCTCCGCCGCGCTGTCGGCCAAGAGCTCCTCGGCCATCGCCGGCGGGTGGCGGGGTGTCGGCGGCGACGGCGCCGCCGACACCATTCGGACGCTGACGACGGTCGACAGCGAGGTCGGTACAGCGGGTACGGAGATCGCCGCGGTGATCGAGGCGGCCGCAGGGCACGTGAAGACCGCGAACACCGAACTCAACGCCCTGGTCGAGTCGTTCGTCGCAGCCGCCGCGACGGTCCCGGCGATCGCGACGCCCGCCGGACTGGCGGCCCTGGTGCCGCTGGCGATGAGCCACCTGGCACGCGGAGTGGCCGTCGTCCAGCGCGCCCAGGCCGAGCTGTCCGGCGAGTCCGCCCGGCTCGGCAGGCATCAGGCGCCCGCGATCACCGGAGCGTCGCCGACGGCCGGCGAGCCGCTCCCCGCATCGACTGCGGCCGGGAAGGTGCCGATCCGCCTGCCCGACGGATCGATCGCGTACGCCCCGAATGAGCGGGCGGCGAAAGCGGTGCGCGCCGCACTGAGCCGCCAGGGGACGCCGTACGTGTGGGGCGGGACCACCACCGACGGCTTCGACTGCAGCGGCTTCACCCAGTGGGCCTACCGACAGGCGGGTCTGGAACTACCCCGCCTGGCGCAGGATCAGGACACCGCGGGCTTCCGGGTGTCTCAGGCCGACCTGCTGCCCGGCGACCTCGCCGTCTGGTCGGGACACGTCGCGATGTACATCGGAAACGGGCAGATGGTCGAGACCGGCGGCGACCCGGTGGGCGTGAATCCACTGCGAACCACCAACGCCGGTCAGACCTTCGAGGGCTTCTACCGTCCCCGGTGAGCGGTCCAACCACCTCCCCGTGCAGCACGCACCGACGATCTTGATTAGGCTGGGTGACCATGGCCGGAGACATCGTTCCCATCGAACTCGGACTGACCGAAGGAAACCTCTTCACCCTCTGGGCGCCGCGCTGGCGCGAGGGTGACGATGAGTGGGAGGCGTTCCTCGGTCTGGACGAAGACCTTTATGCGTTGAACAGTGTCGCTGACCTGGCCGCATTCGTGCGGACCAACGACGACAACGACCTCGCCGATCACCCCGCATGGGAGACCATCAAGCAGGTCCAGGCCGTCGAACTGGTCCCCGACGACAAGCACAGCTACGACCTCATCGGCGTGCCCGAACTGGCCGCTGAGGACCCCAAGCCCGAGGTGCTCGCCGAACTCGAGGATGCCCTCGAGATCGTGCGCATCATCGGCGAGGTCTGCGAGCTGACCCCCGTCACCAAGTTCTTCAACGGCAACCCGATCCTGGGCGCCGTGACCGTCGGCACCACCAACTTCCACGGCCGCGACGGCGTGGACCGGTGGGTTCGCATCGGGCGTCTGATCGCCAAGCACTGGGACGACGTCATCGACGCGCTCGACGATGTCATCAGCGTCCCGAAGGTCGACGCTGAGGCCGCCGAGGCGGCGGAGGACGAGTTGGCCGCCGCGGCATCCGCCGAGGACGAGGACGAGCCGGAGTTCGACGCCGTCGATCCGTTGCACGAGTCCGACGAGGAGGGCGACGAGGACGACGACGCCGCTGACGAGGACGACGATGAGGACGAGGTCGACGAGGACGACTTCTGGGCCGGTGTCGGCATCGACCCGATCCGCATCTACACCGACGGCGGCGAGTTCCTGACCCTGCGCTGCTACCTGGGCGACGACCCGCTGTTCCTGGGTCGCAAGGGCACCATCTACGGATTCGGCTCCGAGCGCGCGCTCACCCGCTTCCTCGCCGACAACGACGACCACGACCTGGTGAAGCTGTCGACCTTCGACGACGTCCAGGCCGCCGCCGACACCAACGACCTCGAGTACGACGTCCTCCCCGAGAACGTGTACGCGCTGCAGGGACTGAACGAGGACATCCTCGACGGCCCGCGCCGCATCGACAGTCGCCAGCTCGATCTAGCCGTCGAACTGCTCACCGACGCCGCCGACTACGCGGGCATCGACACCGTGAACGAGGCGCTCGCGACGACGACACCGCTCGGCTGGTTCGTGGATTACGCCATCAACCCGGACCCCAAGCGGCTGGCGCCGTCGGGTCCGTTCGACAACGAGGCCGAGGTCTGGCGCGCGCTGGTCCACGACTTCGAGGACCGGCTGATCAAGCGCGGCTGACACCGGTTCCTCCGAACCCCCGATGCCCGGCACTCGTCGATCGAGTGCCGGGCATCGGTCCGTTCAGCCCATGAGCACTGCGAAGCCCGGCTTGATGACGTCGTCGATCAGGCGGAGCCGGTCGGGGAAAGGGATGAACGCCGACTTCATGGCGTTGACGGTGAACCGTTCGAAGTCCACCCAGCCGTAGCCGAACTGGCGGTGCAGAACCATGAACTCGCGGCTCATGGTGGTGTCGCTCATCAACCGGTTGTCGGTGTTGACGGTGACGCGGAACCGGAGCTTGGCGAGGATGTTGAACGGGTGCTCGGCCAGCGACGCGACCGCACCGGTCTGCACATTGCTGCTGGGACACAGTTCGAGCGGGATCCGCTTGTCGCGCACGTAGTTCGCGATCTTGCCGAGCTCGGCGCCGTCGAACGCCGGATCCGCCGGGGTGGCGCCGTCGGGCAGCACGATGTCGTCGATGACGCGGACGCCGTGCCCCAGGCGATCGGTGCCGCAGAACGCGACGGCCTCGTGGATGGACGGCAGCCCGAAGGCCTCGCCCGCGTGGATGGTGAAGTGCGCGCACTGCCCGCGCATGTACTCGAACGCGTCCAGATGCCTGCTCGGCGGGTTGCCCGCCTCGGCTCCCGCGATGTCGAAGCCGACCACGCCGCGCTCGCGGTAGGCGACGGCCAGCTCGGCGATCTCCCGCGACCGCGCGGCGTGTCGCATCGCGGTGACGAGGCAGCGCACGACGATCGGCCGACCGTTGTCGGAGGCAGCGGCCTCTCCCGCCGCGAAGCCGCGCAGCACCGCTTCGACGACCTCCTCCAACGACAGGCCCCGCTCCAGGTGCAGTTCGGGAGCGAAGCGGATCTCGGCGTAGGCGACCCCGTCGGCCCACAGGTCCTCCACCGCCTCGCGCGCCACGCGTTCCAGTGCGGACGCGGTCTGCATCACCGCGACGGTGTGCGCGAAGGTCTCCAGGTAGCGTTCCAGCGAGCCGCTGTCGGCGGCGGTCGCGAACCAGACGCCGAGTTCGTCGGACGTGTCCGCGGGCAGCCGGTCGTATCCGATCTCGCGGGCCAGATCGAGGATCGTCAACGGCCGCAGCCCGCCGTCGAGGTGGTCGTGGAGAAGGACCTTGGGGGCCAGTCGGCACTGCTCGATGCTGATCATGCCCCGAAGGTAACGCGATTCGGGGCCGTCTGCTGATCGACTGATTCCACGCCGCCCGGCCGGTGCGCTCACCGCGGATCGGCGACGGCTCGGGCAAGATGGCCGCCATGACCGAGTCAGCTGAGCGACCGCCGCAGCCCGCCGGGGAGCACGGTGTCGCACCGACCTCCGGACCCGCGCCTCAGCCGGGCGACCCCGGGTACGGGCCTCCCACCGCGGTGCCGCCGAACCCACCGTCGATCGGTGCGGGTCTGCGGTGGGCGTGGGCGAGATTCACCCCGAACGCCGGCGTCGTCGTCGGTGCCGCCATCGCGTGGATCGCGATTCTGACCGCAGCATTCATCACCTTCTACACGGTCATCGTCCTGACCTACATCATCGCCATCAGTGCGGCTCACGAGAGCCCCGGTGGGCAGTTCGCCATCGTCATGGTGATGGCGATGATGCTGCTGCTGATCGCCGCCGTCCCGGCCTCCTGCTGGCTGAACGGACTGGTCACGATCGCCGACGGCCATCAGGCACGGGTCGGCGACTTCTTCCACTTCCGCGCCGTGAAGTCGATCGCCGCGATCCACCTCCTCGTCGGACTCGTCGCGGCGCTCGTGCAGACGGCGTTCACGTACGGACTGCACCTGCCGTGGATCGCCGGCGCCGTGACGATCGTGATCGGGCTGCCGATCGCCTGGATCGCGTACTTCGCCGCCGACGCGCACGCCCCCGTCGGTACCGCGGTGGCGTCGGGACTCCGACTGACCGCCGCCGACGTCCGAGCGACGGTCGCCGTCTATCTGACGTCTCTGCTCCTCGTGATCGTCGGGCTGCTGCTGTTCGTCTACGGCGCGGTGGTGACCGCGCCGCTGGCCGGACTGCTGACGCTGTACTGCTTCCGGTCGTTGATGGGGCATCCGGTCGCCGCCGAAACCCACCCCGCAGCCCCGGTCTGAGCGGTCCGGTCCGAGCGTTCCCGTCGCGGCCACCTCCACGTCACCGCACGTCCATCCGGCAGACTTACGCTGCGCGGCATGAGTACCCGTTTCTCCCGTCTCCTCGTGTCGGCCGCGGTCGCCGCGATGGCCGTCGGCGCCGTCGCCGCACCCGGCATCATCGGAACCGTGGACGCTGCACCGAACTCCCCGAAGGCAGGCAAGCCCGCCATCGATCTCCAGTCGCACCGCGGCGGACGCGGTGAGCACACGGAGGAGTCGCTGTACGGATTCGCACGATCGATCGAACTCGGCGTCACCACGCTGGAACTCGACGTCGTCCTGACGCGCGACGGTGTGCCGCTGGTGTGGCACGATCCGGAGATTCAGGCGGAGAAGTGCCGCGACACGCTGCCTGCGTCGCTGGGCGACAAGCAGTTCCCGTACGTCGGCAAGGACGTCCACGATCTGACCTACAAGCAGATCCAGACACTGGCCTGCGATGTTCCGCTGAAGGACTTCCCCAACGCGAAGCCGGTGATCGGCAACCGGATCGCCACCCTCCCCCAGGTCTTCGGGTTGGCCGCCGACTATCCCGGCAACACGGTGCGGTTCAACATCGAGACCAAGATCGAGGCCGAGAAGCGGTCCCGAAGCGCGTCGCCCCAGCAGTTCGTCGACACCATCCTGCGCGAGGTCCGCCGCGCGGGCCTCACTCAGCGCGTCGAGATCCAGAGCTTCGACTGGCGCAGCCTGCCGCTGGTGCGGGCGCAGGCACCGGGCATTCCGCTGGTGGCGCTCTACGACGAGACCACGTGGAAGCCGCGGTCGCAGTGGCTCGGACCGGTCTCCTACGAGCAGTTCGACGGCGACGTGGTCGCCGCCGCGAAGAGCGCGGGATTCGACATCCTGTCGCCCGCGTTCGCCATGTCCGACGCAACGCTCATCTCCCGCGCGCACGCCGCGGGACTGCGGGTGGTGCCGTGGACCGTCAACGAGGTCGGTGACATGCGCGCCCAGCTGGCCGCGGGAGTCGACGGGATCATCACCGACTACCCGACGCGCCTGCGGAAGGTCCTCGCCACCGACGGTCGACCACTGCCCCAGGCGTTCCAGCGCTCGTAACGCACCTGAGCCCGGTCCTCAAGCTCTGCTCGGCCCCACCCGAGCGAGCACACGCGACCCGGGCCGTCCGACGGCGCTCTCGATGCCGACGGCGCCGTCGAGTGCGGCCAGGGCAGCCGGGATCCGAGTCTCGTCGTCAGTGTGCAGGGTCAGCAGCGGTTGCCCCCGCCGAACCGGGTCGCCGAACGCCGCATGCCAGGTGACCCCTGCGGTCGCCGACACGCTCTCCCCGGGCCTGCTCCGGCCGGCGCCGAGCAGCCACGCCGCCTGCCCGACCGCGAGCGCATCCAGCTCAGCGAGTCGCCCATCGTCGTCGGCGAGGACGTCGTGACGGTGTCTCGGGGTCGGCATCGGAGCGTCGGGATCGCCGCCCTGCGCGGTGATCATCGCGCGCCACGAGTCCATGGCCCGACCGTTCCGCAGGTGCTCGGCGGGGTCGGCGTCGGGCAGTCCGGCCGCGTCGAGCATCTCCCGTGCCAAGGCCAGGGTCAGTTCGACGACGTCGTCCGGTCCGCCGCCGGCCAGGACGTCGAGGGACTCGGTCACCTCGACCGCGTTGCCCGCACTGCGACCCAGCGGTGTCGACATGTCGGTGAGGAGCGCTGAGGTCGTGACTCCGGCGTCGGTGCCGAGCGCGACCATCGTCTCCGCCAGCTCGCGGGCGTCGTCGAGGGTCTTCATGAACGCGCCCGAGCCCACCTTCACGTCGAGGACCAGCGACTCGGTGCCCTCGGCGATCTTCTTGCTCATGATGCTGCTGGCGATCAGCGGGATCGACGCGACCGTGCCGGTGACATCGCGCAGCGCGTACAGCTTGCGATCCGCTGGCGCCAGGTCCGCGGTCGCGGCGCACACCACCGCGCCGACCTCGGCCAGTTGCCGGTGCATCTGATCGGCCGTCAGGTCCGCCCGCCAGCCGGGAATCGACTCCAGTTTGTCCAGGGTCCCGCCGGTGTGCCCGAGGCCGCGGCCGGACAGTTGCGGCACGGCGACGCCGAACGACGCGACCAGCGGGGTCAGCGGCAGCGTGATCTTGTCGCCGACTCCTCCGGTGGAGTGCTTGTCCGCGGTCCGCAGTCGGTGGCCGGAGCGGACCAGACCGGAGAAGTCCATGCGGATCCCCGAGTCGATCATCGCTCCCGTCCACGTCGCGATCTCGCGGCGGTCCATCCCGCGCAGGACGATCGCCATCAGGAGTGACGACATCTGCTCCGGTGCCACGGTGCCGTCGGTGAAACCGGCCACGACGCCACGGATCTGCTCGTCGGAGAGGGCGTCGCCGTCCTTCTTCGCGACGATCGGGCCGATGGGATCGAAGGGCGCAGTCATCGGTCGTCGCCTCCACGGACGGCGGCCAGACGGTCGGGACCGAAGGCGTCGGGAAGCAGGCTCCCCAGCGTCCGCGGGCCCTCCGCCGAGTCGACCAGGAGCCCGTCGCCGCCGAACTCTCGGAGCACCTGCCGGCAGCGGCCGCACGGGGTCAACACGGCGCCGTCGGCGTCGCAGACACTGACCGCCACGATGCCCGGTCGCCCCTGCGCCGCCGCACCGCTGAGAACACCGCGAGAAAAGCCGGCACAGACCATCGAGACCTCGGCGCAAACGCCCAAACCATATGAGACGTTCTCCACATTGCCGCCGGTGATGATCTCACCTTCGGGAGTGATCCCCGCCGCACCGACGGCGAAGTGGGAGTACGGAGCATATGCGCTGGTCATTGCCTGTTGCGCAGCCGTTCGCAAGGCGTCGAAGTCTATTGCGTCACTCATTGCGTCTCCATTCACAAAGAATTCCCAAAGGTAAGGCACACCTAATTAAATAGATGGAGTTTGGTCACATTGCTCGGGCAGATTACGACAGGACTCAGCTTAGGTTTAAAGTCAGGTGCATCAGGTCTTGCAGCGACCTTCGCGTTCGCTTGCGACCCGATCCCAAGTCGACGACAACGGAGGCGTAGTTTCGCGATGAGCACCCCCACTGAGGTTGCACCGGCACCGGTGCGCAAGCGGTCTCTTTACAGAGGTGACCCCGGTATGTGGTCGTGGGTGTTGCACCGCATCACCGGCGTCAGCATTTTCTTCTTCCTGTTCGTGCATGTGCTGGACACCGCGGTCATCCGCGTGAACCCCGACACGTACACCGACATCATCAGCACGTACAAGACCCCGCTGATCGGTCTCATGGAGATCGGCCTCGTGTTCTGCGTGCTGTACCACGCCCTCAACGGCGTCCGCATCATCCTGGTCGACTTCTGGGGCAAGGGCCCCAAGTACCAGCGCCAGATGCTGTGGGCCATCCTGACCGTCTTCGCCATCGTGTTCATCGCGTCTGCCGTCCGCATGCTGCAGATCCTGATCACGCACGCGTTCTAAGGAAGCTGAGAGAAAATGCCTGAAGTCAAAACCCTCGGCACCGAGTACGACCGTCCCGCCAGCCTGGACGCTCCGAACGCCCCCCGCGCCCGCAACCGCGGCAACTTCGAGAAGAACGCATGGCTCTTCATGCGCTTCTCGGGCCTCGCCCTCATCGTCCTGACCTTCGGTCACATGTTCATCATGTTGATGTGGGACAGCGGCGTGCACCGCATCGACGCCTCGTTCGTCGCGGACCGCTGGAAGTCGCCCTTCTGGCAGGTCTGGGACCTAACCATGCTCTGGCTGGCTCAGCTGCACGGCGGCAACGGCCTCCGCACCGTCATCGGCGACTACACCCGCAAGGACTCCACCCGCTTCTGGCTGAACACCTTGCTCGCCCTGTCGATGATCCTGATCCTCGTGCTGGGCACCTACGCGATCCTCACCTTCGGCAGCGCCAGCTAAGGAGTACTAGAAACCAATGCAGGAACATCGCTATGACGTGGTCATCGTCGGTGCCGGCGGCGCCGGCATGCGCGCTGCCCTCGAAGCCGCGCCGCGAGCACGCACCGCAGTTCTGACCAAGCTCTACCCGACTCGCTCCCACACCGGCGCGGCACAGGGCGGCATGTGCGCCGCCCTCGCCAACGTCGAGGAGGACAACTGGGAGTGGCACACCTACGACACCGTCAAGGGCGGCGACTACATCGTCGACCAGGACGCAGCCGAGCTGATGGCCAAGGAGGCCATCGACGCCGTGCTCGACCTGGAGAAGATGGGTCTGCCGTTCAACCGCACCCCCGAGGGTCGCATCGACCAGCGTCGTTTCGGCGGTCACACCCGTGACCACGGCAAGGCCCCGGTCCGCCGCGCCTGCTACGCCGCCGACCGCACCGGCCACATGATCCTCCAGACGCTGTACCAGAACTGCGTCAAGCACAACGTCGAGTTCTACAACGAGTTCTACGCGCTCGACATCAACATGACGACCGACGAGAACGGCGAGCCCGTCGCCAACGGCGTCGTCTGCTACGAGCTGGCCACCGGCGAGATCCACGTCTTCCACGCGAAGTCGATCATCTTCGCCACCGGCGGCAGCGGCCGCATGTACAAGGTGACCTCGAACGCCCACACCCTCACCGGTGACGGCATGGGCATCATCTTCCGCAAGGGCCTGCCCCTGGAGGACATGGAGTTCCACCAGTTCCACCCGACAGGCCTCGCAGGGCTGGGCATCCTCATCACCGAGGGCGTCCGCGGTGAGGGCGGCATCCTCCGCAACGAGAGCGGCGAGCGCTTCATGGAGCGCTACGCCCCGACCATCAAGGACCTCGCGCCGCGCGACATCGTCGCCCGCTCGATGGTTCTGGAGGTCCTGGAAGGCCGCGGTTGCGGCCCGAACAAGGACTACGTCCACCTGGATGTGCGCCACATCCCGGAGGAGACCCTGATGGCCAAGCTCCCGGACATCATGGAGTTCGCTCGCACCTACCTGGGCGTGGACCCGGTCACCGAGCTGGTCCCCGTCTACCCGACGTGCCACTACGTCATGGGCGGCATCCCGACCAACATCCAGGGTCAGGTGCTCGCCAACAACGACCAGGTGGTCCACGGCCTGTTCGCCGCGGGCGAGTGCGCCTGCGTGTCGGTGCACGGCGCCAACCGCCTCGGCACCAACTCGCTGCTCGACATCAACGTCTTCGGTCGTCGTGCGGGCATCTCGGCCGCCGAGTACGCGAACTCGACCGACTTCGTCGAGCTCGAGGACAACCCGGACGAGATGGTCCAGGGCTGGGTCGCGCAGATGTTGAGCGATCACGGTCACGAGAACGTCATGGCCATCCGCACCGAGCTGCAGCAGACCATGAACGACAACGCCGCCGTGTTCCGCACTGAGGAGACGCTGTCGAAGGCGCTCGCCGACGTGCGCGCCCTCAAGGAGCGCTACGACCACGTCACCGTCACCGACAAGGGCAAGCGCTTCAACTCGGACCTCCTCGAAGCCATCGAGCTGGGCTTCCTGCTCGAACTGGCCGAGGTGACCGTCGTCGGCGCCCTGAACCGTAAGGAGACCCGCGGCGGCCACGCACGCGAGGACTACCCGAAGCGCGACGATGCGAACTTCCTGGTCCACACCATGGCCTACAAGAAGGGCAAGGGTCTGATCTCGGACATCGAGCTCGACTACAAGCCCGTGGTCATTACTCGCTACGAGCCGAAGGAGCGGAAGTACTGATGACTGCCACCATCGAGAAGAATGCCAGCGGCGCTCCCCCGGTCCCGCCGGAAGCGCGGATGGTCACGCTGAAGATCTACCGCTTCAACCCGGAGAACCCGGACGCGCAGGGCTTCGAGAGCTTCCGCGTCCCGGCGCTGCCGTCGGACCGCCTGCTGACCCTTCTGCTGTACACGAAGGGTTACCTGGACGGCACCCTGACCTTCCGTCGCAGCTGCGCCCACGGCGTCTGCGGTTCGGACGCGATGCGTGTCAACGGCGTCAACCGCCTGGCCTGCAAGCTCCTGATGAAGGACCTGCTGCCGAAGGACTCCTCCAAGGAGATCACCATCACCATCGAGCCCATCAAGGGTCTTCCGGTGGAGAAGGATCTCGTGGTCGACATGGAGCCGTTCTTCGACGCCTACCGCGCGATCAAGCCGTTCCTGATCACCGGCGCGAACCACGAGCCGACCAAGGAATTCCTGCAGTCTCAGGCCGACCGCGCTCGTTTCGACGACACCACCAAGTGCATCCTGTGTGCCTGCTGCACCACGAGCTGCCCGGTGTTCTGGAACGAGGGCTCCTACTTCGGCCCGGCCGCGATCGTGAACGCTCACCGCTTCATCTTCGACAGCCGTGACGAGGGCGCTTCCGAGCGTCTCGACATCCTGAACGACGTCGACGGCGTGTGGCGCTGCCGCACCACCTTCAACTGCACCGACGCATGCCCCCGCGGCATCCAGGTGACCCAGGCGATCCAGGAAGTCAAGCGCGCCCTGATGTTCGCCCGCTAGAGGAACTTTTCTCTGCAGCCCAGACGAGGCCCCGGAACTTCGGTTCCGGGGCCTCGTCGCATGCGGCCGATAGTCTTGCTCTCATGACATCGGCGACATTCGATTGGGACGGACTGCTCCATGCCTTGGTCGACGGCATCCGCGACGGCGCAACCGAGTTCCGGGACGACGACGGCGGCGAGATCTACGGGATCGCTGTGTACGGCTTCTACGCAGACGGCGCCACCATCTCGTGGCCGATGATCGGCGTGTCCGGTGTCGACTCCGAGGCCGCAGACGACCCGGAGCTGCGCTGGTCACCGTACGACTGGGAGTACGAACAGGATCCGTCGGATGTCGGCGACGACTGGAGCACCAGACTGTCGGCGTTCGCCGGACGTGACCGCGGCGCACACTGGGACGAGGCCGAAGCGCGCTTCTTCACAACCGTGGTCGACGCCTGCGAGATCGCGCGCAGGTCACTGCTCGCCGACGGCCTCATCCCCGCGACCGCACTGGTCATCGCCGCGGACGTGGGGGAGGAATTGGTTCCGAAATGCGTGACGAAGGCTCAGCTCGCTGAAGAGTTCCCGCATCTGGCAGCCGAGGCAGCCGAGAGGGACCGGATCGCAGCCTGCCCATCCACGAGCAGATCGCGGCCCTCCTCGACGCCATCGGCGCCGACGCCGACGAAGACGAAGACGATACGGTCAGGCCGGTCCTCACTTGGGAGAGCGCTCCGCCTCTGCTGTATCCCCTCGTCGAGTCGCACCCCGACGCCGTGCTGGACGCTCTCCTGCATCGCCTCGAGGTGGGTCCCGGTCCGACTTTCGCCCGGCGCCACCGGTGGATGAGGACGATCGAGGATCTCGGGGTCATGCGACCGGACCTCATCTCCGCGCTCACCACGATCATGAACGAAGACAGTGATGCCGAGGCCTCACGAGCCGCAGGCATCCTGTGCCGGATGGGCCGGACCGACGCGGTCGCAGACCGCTACAGCGGCCTGCCCGAGGAGAACCGGTCCGACTTCGTGAGGGCGTTCGCACGACCGTTCTGCGCCCCGCCGCATCGCGAGGCACCGCTCCGCAGTGCTCCGGTCGACCTCGCACCGCTCGCCACCGTCCTGCACAGCCATCCCGAGTTGAATGCGGCACTCTTCGACGAACTGGGAGTCAACCAGTGGCTTGGCACCGAGGACGTCGAGACCTACTTCGCGGCGCTCGACTCGGAGCGGTCGTCGATCCGCAGGCATGCCGCATGGTCGCTGGTCTTCACCCGTCTCGTCGGTACGCAGCGGCAACGGTACGCCGAAGCGCTGGACGACTTCGAGAACGATCCGGCGTTGACGCCACGCGTCGGCGATCTCCGTCGAATCTTCAACGAGTGATGCGCGGACCCGCGCAGCTCTCTGAAACGCGCGGATCCGCGGGGCGGTCCCTCCGTACGCGTCGGTAGTGCGAGATCACCGGAATGACCGACACGGTAGGGTGACGTCCGTCATGACCAAGTCCTTCCTCACGCGGATCGCCGCGGTCGCGGCCGCGTTCAGCCTGGTCGCCACCCTCGCGGCACCGACTGCGCACGCATTCCCCGGCGACCCGGGTGTGGCGCCCACTCACGCGCCGCTCCCGACACCGAACACCGACTCCTGCCCCTACCGGAGCCTTCCGGCACCCGCGGTCGACGAGTCCGAGGTGGTTCAGCCCGGCGAGACCACACCGACGCCCCTGCCGGTGCCCGCGACACCGGTCGGCGGTGAACAGCTAGCCGGATGCGGTGTCATCAGCGACCCGGCGGCCGGCCCGCTCCCCGACCGCCTCAATGCGGCGGGATGGCTCATCGCCGATCTGGAGAGCGGCCGGATCATCGCCGCCAAGGATCCGCACGGCCGCTACCGACCCGCGTCCACCATCAAGGTGCTCCTCGCCATCGTCGCCCTCGACGAGTTGGAGTTGGACGATCCGGTGGAGGCCACGCCCAACGACTGGTCGATGGAAGGCGACTCCTGCGGTATGGGTCCCGGCGGGGAGTACACCGTCCGCGACATGCTGACCGGTCTTCTCGTGGTCTCCGGCAACGACTGCGCCAACGCCCTCGCGCGGCTGCTCGGCGGCTACGACGCGACGCTCGACAAGATGAACCAGAAGGCCGCAGACCTCGGAGCCCTGGACACCCGGGCCGCCAGCCCGTCGGGCCTCGACGCTCCCGGCATGTCGGCATCGCCCTATGACCTCGCGGTGCTGTTCCGCGCTGCCATGCGCAACGAGACCTTCCGGCAGATGATCTCGATGAAGACCTACCAGTTCCCCGGGTACCCCAAACGGAAGGACGTCCCCGGCGACGTCGATCATCCCTCGTGGACGATGGGCACCTCCAACACGCTGTTACGTGACGGCTGGCCGGGCATGCTCGGCGGAAAGACCGGCTACACCGACGACGCGCTCAAGACCTTCGTCGGTGCGGCGGAGCGGGACGGTCGTGCGGTCGTCATCGTGCAGGTGTACGGGCTCAACGAGATGGACAATCTGTTCTCCACGCAGGCTGCGAAGATGTTCGAGTACGGCTTCGCCGCACCGGAGTCGGTCTCGATCGGCACGCTCGGCTCCGACCACGTGGATCCTGCCACCGGCGAGACGCACAGCGCCGATGGGCACAACGACGACGTGTCTCCCCGATCCGCGTGGACATTCGGGCTGCTGGGCGTCGCCGCCGTGTGTGCAGCACTCGCCGCCCTGCTGTGGCGGAAACGCCGCCGCGGCCGCTAGCCGATCAGCCCGCGGCCCCCTTGCTGGTCGAGCAAGAGAAGCGGCGACGCGCTAGTCCCGGTCTCGGCCGAGCCAGCCGGCCAGACCGGCCGCGGCGGCACCGATACCCGCGGCGGCGATCAGACGCCTGGCCTGCCGGTCCGGCTCCGACTCGTACACGGGTGACAGGAGCACGGTCTTCTGCTCCTTCTCGTCGGCCTTCGCCGCATCCTCGATCTCATCGACGATCAGGTAGGCCTCGTTCTTGGGATCGGCCGCACTGAAAGCCGCCGCATACAGCACGATGCGCGACGCGAGATAGGCGAAGACCAGCAGGCCGATGATCGGACCGAAGGCCGCACCCGCCGGGCTGCCCATCACCGACTTCAGATAGATGCCCCCGACGGATTTCAGGATCTGGAAGATCAGGGCGGTGCCGAGTGCCGGCCAAACGATCGCCCGCATCGGAACGTGGCAGCGCGGGAGACGCGCCAGCACGATGATGAACAGGCCCCAGGTCGCGACGATGCCGATCAACGTCGTCGCCAGACGCAGCAGACGGAGCGTCATCCCGTTCTCAGGAATGCCCACCACGTCCATGACGTGCGGACCGATGGGTCCGGAGGTGAGCACCGACAGGGCGATGGTGGCCGCGAACACCAGTCCCATGCCCGCGAACAACCCGAGGTCGTAGACCTTCGCCATGATCGCGTTGTTCTTGACTCGGCCGCCCCACATCTCGGTGAGGCCGTCGCGCATGAGACCCATCCAGCCGATCCCGGCCAGGCCCGCGGAGATCAGACCGATGATTCCGACCGTGCGACGCGAGGCGATCGCCGAGTCGATGACGGCGTTCAACTGATCGCCGAGAGAACCCGGAATGTTCTCCACGACCGCATCCGTGATCTCGGTGAGGAGATTCGGATTCCACACCAGGACGAACGCGGCGACCGCGAACGACACCATCAGGATGGGCACCAGCGAGAGGAAGCCGATGAAACTGATCGCGGCCGCATAGGCGTTGCCGCGCCGCTGGTTATACCAGTCGAGCGTCGCCAGAATGTGTCGGAGCAGAGCCGACCGTCCCAGGAGTCGCTCCCACAATGCCTTCAGTCGGGCGACGAGCTCTTTGATCCGATCCACTGTTCCCCTCCGATGTTCTCGTCGACGGACGTCCTGATCAACGATGCCCGGTCACGGGCGCGGCAGCAGGAAACCCACCTTGTCGTACACGTCGGCGACGGTCGCGGCAGCCACCTCGCGCGCCCGCGCCGCACCGCTGGCGAGGATGCCGTCGAGGTAGGTGGTGTCAGACAGGATCTCGTCCACCTTCCCCTTCAGCGGCGTGACGAACTCGGTGAGGATGTCTGCCGTCTCCACTTTCAGATCACCGTAGCCCTTGCCGTCGTACGAACGAACGATTTCCTCCATCTCGCGACCGGTCAGCGCCGCCTGGATGGTGAGCAGATTCGAGACGCCGGGCTTGTTCTCGCGATCGAACGCGATGACGCGGTCGTTGTCGGTGACCGCCGAACGGATCTTCTTCGCCGAGCGCTTCGGCTCGTCGAGCAGGTTGATCAGACCGGAGTCGGTGTCGGCCGACTTGCTCATCTTGGCGGTCGGGTTCTGGAGGTCGTAGATCTTGGCGAACTCCTCGACGATGTACGGCTTCGGAACGGTCAGTGCCTTGCCGTAGCGCTTGTTGAAACGCTGCGCGAGGTCACGCGTCAGTTCCAGATGCTGCCGCTGATCCTCACCGACCGGGACCTGATCCACCTGGAAGGCCAGGATGTCGGCCGCCATCAGGATCGGGTAGGTGAACAGGCCGACGCCCGCCGCTTCCTGGCCGGCCTTGGCCGACTTGTCCTTGAACTGAGTCATGCGGCTGGCCTCGCCGAAACCGGTCAGACAGGTCAGCACCCAGGTCAGCTGCGCGATCTCCGGGACATGCGACTGGACGTAGATCGTCGAGCGCTCCGGGTCGACGCCGACGGCCAGGAGCTGCGCGACGCTGCGGCGAGTGCGTTCCCGCAGCACCTTCGGATCCTGCGGCACGGTGATCGCATGCATGTCGGGGATGAAGTAGAAGGCGTCGAACTCGTCCTGAAGCTGCACCCACTGCCTCACGGCACCGAGGTAATTGCCGAGATGGAAGGAGTCGCTGGTCGGCTGGATTCCGGACAGGACGCGACGGCGCGGTTCAGGGCTGGTCATGGCTTCGATTGTTTCAGACCGCGACAATCGAATTCTCGGTGGTCACGTGGATCGGTCGCGCCGAGGCCGTCACCTCCTGAAACAGCCCCCGCTCAGCACCTCAACCGGTTCGCAACAATGCTCGGGAATGCCGCACAATTGGCCTTCCCACATCCAAAACGGTAGACGTTGATGAGCAGATATATCCGAATAGAGGAGCACAACGTTGACGTCCGCCAGTTGTTCTGGGCAGTTCCGTCTCGCCGCACGAGGCATCGCCTCGATCGCCGCGGCCCTGGAGCCTCCCGACAACTAGGTGTCTCACCCACGCACTCTCCAGACCGTTCTCGGTCTCCCTTTGAGCGAAAGTGAACCACCTCGATGGACCTTCAACAATTGTCGAGTCCTGTGGTCGTCCTCCTCTTTCTCGCCTTCTTCGGAACCAGTGTCTTCATCGCACTGCGAATTCGGAAGAGGACGGAGAATGCGGACGGCTACATGACCGCTGGCGGAAAGATCGGCTTCGGGATCTCCTCCGCTTCCATGACCGCCACCTGGATCTGGGCGGCGTCGATGTACGCATCGGCGACCTCCGGCTTCACCTACGGCCTCTCCGGCCCCATCCACTACGGGCTCTGGGGCGCCCTCATGATCCTGCTGATCTATCCGTTCGGTCGACGCATCCGCACTGTGGCCCCGCGTGCCCACACGATCGCCGAGGTCATGTTCGCGCGGCACGGCAGGTCCAGCCAGCTCCTGCTGGCCGGATCCAACATTCTGGGCAGCGTCATCAGCCTCACCGCCAACCTGATCGCCGGCGGCGCGCTGATCGACATGCTGTCGCCGTTCAGCTTCACCCATGGCGTCGTCGCCATCGCCGGCGGCATTCTCCTGTACACCCTGTGGTCGGGTTTCCGCGCGTCCGTGCTGACCGACTTCGTGCAGGTGGTCTTCATGCTCGGTGCCGTCGTGATCATCATTCCCGTCGTCTTCTTCGCTTCCGGCGGACCCGATCTCTTCTCGACCGGCGCCGAGAATCTGACCGATGAACAGGCGGACTTCTTCTCGTCCGACGCCTTCTTCAATCAGGGCGCGCCCTATATCGCGGCGGTTCTCGCCTATGCGATCGGAAATCAAACGATCGCGCAGCGTTTGTTCGCGGTCCGCGAGGATTTGATCAAGAAGACCTTCGTGACCGCGACAGTCGGTTACGGGTCGACGATCATCGGTATCGGCATGCTCGGTGTCATCGCTCTCTACGCCGGGATCTCCCCCGTCGGCGGCGATGTCAACAACCTGATTCCGCAGATGGCCGCGACCTATCTCAGCCCGGCGCTGCTGGCACTGTTCTTCATCATGGTCATCGGCTCGCTGTCGTCGACCGCCGACGCCGACCTGACCGCGCTGGCGTCGATCATGATGGCCGACGTCTACGGGCAGGGAGTGGGCCGGAGCAAGGCCGATCCGGCCAAGATGGTGCTCATCGGCAGGATCACGATGATCGTCGCGATCTCCGCGGCGCTGTACTTCGCGGGCTCGGACCTGAACATCCTCGACATGCTGGTGTTCGTCGGCGCTCTGTGGGGCGCCCTGGTGTTCCCGGTGATCTCGAGCTTCTACTGGGGACGCGTCACCAACGTGGCGTTCAGTGTCTCGGTGATCGCCGCGCTGGCGGCGTTCATTCCGGTCCGCTTCTCCTGGTTCGACATGTCCGGTGCGCTCGGCATCGGCACCGACATCCTCTCGACCGTGGGTATCGGCGTGGTCTTCGGACTCATGGCGTTCGGCTTCTTCGGACTGCGTCCGGCAGTGGTCATCGGCGTCGTGACGACCGTCGCGTCGGCGCCGTGGACCATCGGCATGCTCCACGAGTACGCGGTGCTGTCCGGCAGCCTGATCTCGTACTCGGTGAGCACCATCCTGTGCGTGGCCTTGACGATGGCGAACCGCGGGCCGAGTTTCGACTTCGCGCGCATCAAGCGGACGACCGGCGACTTCGACGACCGCGACTTCGACGACCCGGCGACGCCGGTGACCGGTGAGACCGCGATCGATGTCGGCGACTCGACCGTCGCCACCACCGCATCCCACAGTGAGGAGGACAACCGATGACGACGTTCTGGCTGACCGTGTACATCCTGATCTGGCCCGTGATCACCGCCGGCACCCTGGGCGTGATCGTGCGCGCCTTCTACCGTGAATGGCGGCAGGCCCGCGACGAGGGTCGCGACATGATCTGATCACCCGTTCATCACCACGACGGCCCGCGTCCCCGAAGGGGCGCGGGCCGTCGTGTCGCCTGTCGTGTCAGGCGAACTGTCGTGTCAGGCCAACTGGGTCGTCAGGCGAACTGGGCGGTGACCGGAGCGTGATCGGACCAGCGCAGGTTGTAGGCGGCGGCGCGGTCGACCCAGGTCTTCTGCGCGCGCTCGGCGAGTGCCGGCGTCGCCAAGTGGTAGTCGATGCGCCAGCCGGCGTCGTTGTCGAAGGCCTTCCCGCGCCACGACCACCAGGCGTACGGGCCGGAGACGTCGCCGTGATGTGCTCGCGCGACGTCGACCCAGCCCGCCTCGAGAAGACCCGCGATCCATTCGCGCTCGTGCGGGAGGAAGCCTGCGTTCTTGAGGTTGCCCTTCCAGTTCTTGATGTCCCGCTCGTCGGGGGCGATGTTCCAGTCGCCCGCCACGACGGCCTGGGCGTCGCTCGCGAGGAGTTCATCGAGGTGCGGTCGGAAGGCTTCGAGGAATCGCAGCTTCTCGTGGTATTTCTCGACGTCTTTCTCGTTCTCGGTGAGCGCCGCACCCGTCGGCAGGTACAGGCTGGCCGCGGTCACCGTCTGTCCTTCGACGTCGAAGTCGGCTTCGATGTAGCGACCGGAGACGTCGAACTCGTCGTCGCCGAAGCCCACGCGCACCGCGGTCGGCTCGCAACGGGACAGGATCCCGACGCCGGCGCGGCCCTTGATCGACGACTCCGAGTGCGACAGATGCCAGCCGGCGTCCAGCGCGGGAGCCAGCGCCTTGCGGGCGATGGCGTCGGTGGCGCGGACCTCCTGCATCAGGACGATGTCGGGCTCGGTCTCCTCGAGCCACGGCAGCATGCCGAGATTCTCCTCGGAGCGGTGCTTCACGGCAGCGCGAATTCCGTTGACGTTGACGGACGTGATGGAGAAGGGCGAGTTGATGGAGAAAGCAGGGGTGGTCACGGAAGCTCACTGTATCGGTCGGTCCCGACAGCAACGGACTCCTCCCGCGGAGGCTCCGCCGTTCCCGATCGCCGCGCTGCGAGAACCGCGATGATCAGCACCACCACGCCGCCCGCGGCGAGGGCCGCACCGGCGATCGACGGCGCCCGATAGCCGAGCCCCTCGGCGATCACCATGCCGCCCAACCACGCACCGATCGCATTTGCAACGTTGAGCGCGGAGTGGTTGAGGGCCGCGGCGATGGTCTGCGCGTCGTCAGCCACATCCATCAGCCGGGTCTGCAGTCCGGGGATCGCCGTCGAGCCGGAGCAGCCGACGAAGAAGGTGACGATCACGGCAGGCCATCCGGTGGAGACGAGCGCGGCGAACAGCAGCAAGGTGACCGCGGCCGCAGCCATGCCGATGGCGATGGCGCGGTCGCCGAGCGCGTCCGCCATCCTGCCGCCGACATAGTTTCCAGTGACCATGCCCGCACCGAAGAGCATCAGTGCGATCGGGACGGCGCTCTCGGAGATGCCGCCGAGCGAGGTCAACGCCGTGTTCAGATAGGTGTAGAAGGCGAAGAAACCGCCGAAGCCGATGACGCCGACCAGCAGGGTCAGCCAGATCTGGCTGCGACGGAGTCCGCCGAGCTCGGCCTTCGGGGACGACGACGGCATGTCACTCAGGTCGGGCAGCACCCGCCACAGCGACGCCACCGTCGCCACGCCGATCACGACGACGAGCGCCATCGCCGACCGCCAGCCGAGCGCCTGCCCCAGCCACGTGGCGGCGGGGACGCCGAGGACGTTGGCGACCGAGAGGCCCATCATCACCTGCCCGACGGCGCTGGCCCGCTTGCCGGGCCCGGCGAGGTGGGCGGCGACGAGCGCCGCGACACCGAAGTACGCGCCGTGCGGCAGTCCCGCGACGAAGCGCGCGGCCATCAGAATCGGATACGACTGCGCGGCGATGCTGAGCCCGTTGCCGATCGTGAACGCCACCATCAGAGACATGAGGAGTGTGCGTCGCGACATCCGAGCCGCCAACACTGCGATGACCGGCGCGCCGACCACCACGCCGAGCGCGTAGGCGGAGATCAGGTGGCCGGCGACCGGCTCGGTGATCTCGAGATCGGAGGCGATGTTGGGCAGCAGCCCCATCGCTACGAACTCGGTGGTGCCGATGCCGAAGCCACCGAGGGCCAGCGCGAGAATCACCCAGCCGACCCCGCGACGCGTCGAGGTCTCGGCGGGTGCGGCGGCGGTGGAAGAAGTGGTCACCCGAGACGCAACGGCCCGTCTCGGAGGAACATTCCCGAATGAAGCAGTGATACCGCCCACCGCCCGACCGCGAACGAAGCGAAGCGAGTCTTCTACCACAGGAATCTGCGGAGCAAAAGGGTTAAAAGCACCGACCCCGCAGCTGTTACATCCGCCTCTCAGTGTTGAGATATTCTCAGCAACAGGTCATGAGTGTCAGCATTCAGCCCCGGCTCGCTGACCGGCAACCCTCCTACCGCGGTGGGGTGCTCCGGGTGATGTCCTGGCTGCGACGGACTCGTCGCAGCAAGCGCGGGTCCGATGGTCGGACCCATACGAGGGCCCGCAGGGGCCGCCGACCGAAGAAAGTGAATGACGTCCATGTCTGATGCCGCAAATTGGAGCTTCGAGACCATCCAGGTGCACGCAGGCCAGGTGGTCGACGAGACGACCAAGGCCCGCGCGCTGCCGATCTACCAGACCACCTCGTTCGTCTTCGACAACACCGATCACGCTGCGAACCTGTTCGCCCTGGCTGAGCCCGGCAACATCTACACGCGCATCATGAACCCGACCGAGGACGCCGTCGAGCAGCGTCTGGCCGCCCTCAGCGGCGGCGTCGCCGGTCTGCTGGTGGCCTCCGGCATGGCCGCCACCACCTACGCGATCCAGAACATCGTCGAGGCGGGCGGCCACGTCGTCGCCAGCCCGCGCGTCTACGGCGGCACGTACAACCTGTTCCAGTACACCCTGCCGAAGTTCGGCATCGAGGTGACCTTCGTCGAGGACGCCGACGACCTCGAATCGTGGCGTGCGGCCATCAAGCCGAACACGCGCGCCGTGTTCGCCGAGACCATCTCCAACCCGCACAACCAGGTCCTCGACATCGCGGGCCTCGCCGGAGTCGCCCACGACGCGGGCCTCCCGCTGATCGTCGACAACACGATCGCCACCCCGTACCTGCTGAATCCGTTCGAGCACGGCGCCGACATCGTCGTCCACTCGGCCACCAAGTACATCGGCGGCCACGGCACCGCGATCGCCGGCGCCATCGTCGACGGCGGCAAGTTCGACTGGCGCGTCCAGCGTGACGGCCAGGACCTGTTCCCCGGCTTCACCACCCCGGACGCCAGCTACAACGGCGTCGTCTACGCCGACCTCGGTGCCCCGGCCTACGCACTCAAGGCCCGCGTCCAGCTGCTCCGCGACACCGGTGCCGCCATCTCTCCGTTCAACTCCTTCCTGCTGGCCCAGGGCATCGAGACCCTGAGCCTGCGCATGGAGCGCCACGTCGCGAACGCCCAGAAGATCGCCGAGTACCTCGAGGGCCACGGCCAGGTCACCAAGACCATTTACGCCGGTCTGCCCTCGTCGCCGTACTACGAGCGCGCCAAGGAACTGCTCCCCAAGGGTGCGGGCGCCATCGTCTCGTTCGAGATCGAGGGCGGCGTCGAGGCCGGCAAGGCCTTCGTGAACGGTCTGGAGCTGCACAGCCACGTGGCCAACATCGGCGACGTCCGCTCGCTGGTCATCCACCCGGCGTCGACCACCCACAGCCAGCTGTCCGCCGAGGATCAGCTCGCCGCGGGCGTGACCCCGGGCCTGGTGCGCCTGGCCGTCGGCATCGAGGGCATCGACGACATCATCGCCGACCTGGACAAGGGCTTCGCGGCCGCCGCGGCCGCCAAGTAGTCCTCGCAGGCATCAAGAAATACACAGTGATTCCTTCACGGATGGGAGGGGTCCGGTGTCGGTGAACATCGACCCGGCCACGACGGTGAGCGATCCGCGCTGGGCCACCGGCCCGGACGGCGCGCAGACCGCGGTCTCGATCGGCGACCTGACACTCGATTCGGGTGTCGGGCTCGCCGACGTCACCGTCACCTTCCAGAAGTGGGGAACCCCGAACGCCGCGCGCGACAACGTGGTCCTCGCATTGCACGCGCTCACCGGCAACTCCCACGTGACCGGCCCCAGCGACGATCGATCGCCGATGGCCGGGTGGTGGGACGGCCTCGTCGGCCCCGGCCTCGCGGTCGACACCGACGAGTGGTGCGTCATCGCACCCAATGCGATCGGCAGCTGCTTCGGCTCCACCGGTCCCGGATCCATCGCGCCCGACGGCACGCCGTGGGGATCTCGTTTCCCGCGACTGACCGTCCGCGACCTGGTTCACGCCGAAGCACGCGCCTTCGACGCCCTCGGCATCGGCCGCTTCGCCGCCGTCACCGGCGGATCGATGGGCGGTGCGCGTGCTCTTGAGTGGGCGCTCACCTATCCCGACCGCGTCGGCGCCGCCCTGGTGTTGGCCGTCGGAGCACGTGCCAGCGCCGACCAGATCGGCACCCAGACCACCCAGATCGAGGCCATCAAGGCCGACCGCGACTGGCAGGGCGGCGACTACTACGGCACCGGCCGGTCCCCCGCCACCGGCATGGGCATCGCCCGCCGCATCGCCCATCTCTCCTATCGGTGGGATCGCGAGCTCGACGACCGCTTCGGAAATCGACCGCAGGGCGACGAGGAGCCGCTGATCGACGGCCGCTACGCGGTCGCCAGCTACCTGGAACACCAGGCCGACAAGTTGATGCGCCGCTTCGATCCCGGCAGCTACGTGGTGCTCTCAGACGTCCTGAGCAACCACGACGTCGGCCGCGGCCGCGGCGGCGTCACCGCCGCACTCCGCGCGTGCCCCGTCCCGACCGTCGTGGGCGGCATCGACTCCGACCGCCTGTACCCGCTCTACCAGCAGGAAGAGCTGGCCCGCGACCTGGGGAACTGCGTCGGCGGCCTGCACGTGGTCCACTCGGACTCCGGACACGACGGCTTCCTCACCGAGTTCGAACAGGTCCACGACCTGCTCGCCGAGACCATGCGCCTCGCACGGGAGCACCGGCCGACGCGCTGACCCGGCACTGTATCGGCCGCGCCGTCACATCTCGCTCGACGCCACCCAGTACTCGGTGAACCGGCCGTCCCGAATCGTCAGGATGTCGTTGCCAGACAGGTAGACCGGCTGCCCGTCGACGGTCGTGCCCTGGCCCGCCCATCGACCTGCGACGAAACCGTCCTCCGCGAACGGACCGACTTCGATCTCGAACACCAGGTCCCGGTACGACGACTTGGTCGCGTCGATCAGCGCGGCGAGCTTGCCTGCTCCCTCCACCTCGACGCTCGGCCAGTGCCCGAGGAAGTCGTCGCTCACCAGTTCTTCGGCCACCGCTTTGAGTTTCGCGAGACCGGTCGGCCCGTTCCACAGCTCATCGATCCATCGACCGTAGAGCTCTCGGGCCTCCGCAGTGGATTCGCTCATGCACCCCACCGTGGCACATCGAGCGGCCGGAGTCGGTGATTACGCGGTGCCCAGAGCGTCGATCGACGTCGACAGCCACAACATCATGGCACCCATCGACGCCATCGCGGCGATGTCGAAGGGCTTGCTGCGCACCTGCAGCAACCCGACGCGGTTGGCGGGCAGGAGTGCCCGGATGGCCGCGCCGAGAAGCATCGCCGACCCGAAGACGAAGGTGCCGCGCCGCCAGCGGTCGATCAGCACCAGGCCCGCCGCGACGACGATCACCGCGATCACCGCGTAGTACGGAATGTTGACGATGAAGCCGTGCGCCTTGCGAGCACGGCGGACCGCGTCGACACGGTCATCGGCATCGTCGGACATCATCAGGCCTCGCGGGCGGCCAACTGCGCTTCGGCGCGCTCGACGACGTTCGCGAGCAGGAAGGCTCGGGTCAGGGGGCCGACGCCGCCGGGGTTCGGCGACACCGCGCCGGCCACCTCCCAGACGTCAGGATGCACGTCGCCGGTCAGGCCGGCCTCGGTGCGGCTCACGCCCACGTCGATGACGGCCGCACCGGGCTTCACCATGTCGGCGGTGATCAGGTGCGGGACGCCGGCGGCCGCGACGACGATGTCGGCACGCTGCACCTCGGAGGCGAGGTCGCGGGTGCCGGTGTGGCAGAGGGTGACGGTGGAGTTCTCGCTGCGGCGGGTCAGCAGCAGGCCGATCGGCCGACCGATCGTGACGCCGCGGCCGACGACCGTCACGCGAGCGCCGTCGAGCGGGACGTCGTAGCGGCGCAGCAGGTGGATGACTCCGCGCGGGGTACACGGCAGCGTCGACTCCTTGCCGAGGACCAGGCGGCCGAGGTTGATCGGGTGCAGGCCGTCGGCGTCCTTCTCGGGAAGGATGCGCTCGAGGGCCGCGTTCTCGTCGAGGTGCTTCGGGAGCGGCAGCTGCACGATGTAGCCGGTGCAGGCCGGGTCGGCGTTGAGGTCGTCGATCGCGGCGTTCAGCTGCTCGGTGGTCGCGTCGGCGGGGAGGTCCTTGCGGATCGAGGCGATGCCGACCTTGGCGCAGTCGGAGTGCTTGCCCTTCACGTACGACTGCGAGCCGGGGTCGTCGCCGACCAGCACGGTGCCCAGGCCGGGCGTGATGCCCGCGTCCCTGAGCCGCGCCACTCGGGCGCTCAGATCGGTGAAGATCTCGTCGCGGGTGAGTTTGCCGTCCAGTCGAATCGCCGTCACGGGTCCCCATTGTTCCACTGAATCGGCAAATTCCTGCACTCGGACCCGGAACGTGTACCAACCAAGTGCTTGGTTTGTTAGGTTCCGGGCATGAGCTTCTTGAAGCAGACCGCCCCTGACGTCGACTTTCCCACGTGGAGCAAGGGGACCCGCGCCGAGAAGATCAAACCGATGGCACGCCACTGGGCCGAGGTCGGCTTCGGGACCCCCGTGGCACTGCACCTCTTCTATGTGCTGAAGGTGGCGCTCTACATCCTGATCGGCTGGGCCGTCGTGGTCGCGACGCCGGGGATCGACGGCTTCTTCGACCCCAGCTCCTGGTTCGCCGAACCGATCGTCTTCCAGAAGATCGTGCTGTACACGATGCTGATCGAGGTGGTCGGTCTGGGCTGCGGCTTCGGTCCGCTCAACAACCGCTACTTCCCGCCGATGGGCTCGATTCTGTACTGGCTGCGGCCGGGCACCATCCGGCAGCCGCCCTGGTCGCGGATCCCGCTGACCGGTGGCGACACCCGCACCCCGGTCGACGTCGCGCTGTACGCAGCACTGCTGGTGATGACGGTGGTC
Source organism: Gordonia phthalatica (assembly GCF_001305675.1). Classification (NCBI taxonomy): domain Bacteria; kingdom Bacillati; phylum Actinomycetota; class Actinomycetes; order Mycobacteriales; family Gordoniaceae; genus Gordonia; species Gordonia phthalatica. Next base: position 1,369,484 of record NZ_CP011853.1, on the reverse strand, counting down.
GCGCTCTTCCTCGGCGGGACGGGACCCGTCGACGAACTCGGCAGCACGGTCGGCGGCCTTCCGACGTGGTCGGTCGTCACGATCCTGGTGCTGCTCGCCGCGATCGGGCTGCGCGACAAGACCATCTTCCTGGCCTCCCGCGGCGAGGTGTACGGCGCGCTGACCGTCACCTTCCTGTTCGTCGGCGCCGACATGATCCTCGGCGCCAAGCTGATCTTCCTGTGCATCTGGCTCGGCGCGGCGACGTCGAAGCTGAATCGCCACTTCCCGTTCGTGATCGCGACGATGATGTCGAACAATCCGATTGTTCGATCGCCGAAGCTCAAGCGCCTGTTCTTCCGGAAGTTCCCCGACGACCTGCGGCCCGGTCTACCCGCCCGCGGCATCGCGCATGTGTCCACCGCCGTCGAGGGGCTGGTGCCGCTGGTGCTGTTCTTCACGCACGGCGGGTGGCCGACGTTGATCGCCGCGATCGTCATGCTGTGCTTCCACTTCGGCATCCTGTCCGCGATCCCGATGGGCGTGCCGCTGGAGTGGAACGTCTTCATGATGGTCGGCGTCGTGACGCTGTTCCTCGGCCACTCCGACATCGGCCTCGGCGACCTCGTCTCACCATGGCCGCTCCTGTTGTTCGCCGTGTCCGCCGGCGTCGTCGTGATCGGCAACCTGATGCCGCGCAAGGTGTCGTTCCTGCCCGGCATGCGCTACTACGCGGGCAACTGGGACACCACGCTGTGGTGCATGAAGCCGTCGGCGTCGGCGAAGGTGGAGAAGAACATCGTCGCCATCGCCTCGATGCCCGCGGCGCAGTTGCAGCGGTTCTACGGCAGTCCCGAGGCCGCGCAGGTCGCCCTGTACATGGGATACGCGTTCCGCGCGTTCAACAGCCACGGTCGTGCGCTGTTCACCCTAGCCCATCGCGCGATGGCGGGCACCGACGAAGCACAGTACATGCTGACCGACGGTGAGCGGATCTGCACCACCACCATGGGCTGGAACTTCGGTGACGGCCACCTCTCCAACGAGCAGTTGATCGCCTCCATGCAGAAGCGCTGTCGGTTCGAGCCGGGCGAGGTGCGGATCGTGCTCCTCGACGCGCAGCCCATCCACCATCAGACCCAGCAGTACCGCCTCGTCGACCCCGCGATCGGCGAGTTCGAGCGGGGCTTCGTCCGGGTCGCCGATCTGGTCGACCGGCAACCGTGGGACGACGACGTGCCGGTCACGGTGCAGTGGCGAGCCGAGTGACTCGGGTCATGTCGGCCGCGTGGACGAAAAGCCGTAGACCCGGGGTTCATCCACGACCGCCGCAATTAGTCTGAGTCGTCTCCCCTGAAGCCGCACGAAGGACGAAACATGCGTCGCCACGTCATCACCTCGCTCCTCGCCGTCTCTGCAACTGTTCTGGTGGCCGGTTGCGGAGGGTCGACCGACACGAGCACGACGGCGACGACCCCGGAGCGCGGCACGACGGTCGCCGCTCCCGCGCAGGCCGAGCGGGCGACGGACACGACCGCACCCGAGACGACGAAGACCGCGCCCGCCGCGACTGCGGCGGACGCGGTCATGCCGAACGTCGTGTGCATGAATCTCCAGGACGCGCAGAACGCGATCCAGAAGGCCGGCGTGTTCTTCTCTCGCAGCAAGGACGCCAGCGGGCAGGGCCGTCGTCAGGTCCTCGATCGGAACTGGATCGTCGTCGCCCAGACTCCCGATGCGGGCAGCCCGGTCGGCGAAGGCGAGGCGGTCCTGTCCGCGGTCAAGATCGGAGAACCGAATCCCTGCTGATCAGGCGGTGCCGATCAGGCAGTGTCAATCAGGCCGCGGCAGCGACCTGCGAGCGGGCGACGGCGAGGAACTCTTCGACGGTGACGTAGAAGCCGGTCGCGTCGTCGATCTGGAACCAGACGGTCTGCTTGGGATCCAACTGGTCGAGCTTGTTCTGGGTGTTCGTGGTGTTCTTCATGGTCGTGTTCATCATTGGTGCCTCCAGGCATGGTGTGGCAGCGGCTCGCGCCGCTGCGGAATGTCGTGGGTCTCGGGCGCCGGTGTCGGCCCGGGGACGGGTACTGCAAGAGGTTCTCGTGGCTCGCTGCGCTGTTCGGCGCGCGGGCCCAGACCCTGAGGTCCTCATGAGTTACGCAGACGGTGTGGGCGGATCGTGAGAGGATCAACGCGATTTGCTGCGGACGAATCACTATCGCACGACCGTTCGACGCGAGTCAAGGGGTATTCTGCGAGATCGTGTTCCGCATCGTGTTCTTCAGCCCCCGAATCCCTCCCAACACGGGAAACGCGATCCGCATCGCCGCCAACACCGGGTGCGAACTCCACCTGATCGAGCCACTGGGGTTCACAATGACCGACAAACAGGTGAAGCGCGCAGGCCTGGACTACCACGAGATGGCGCACGTGACCGTGCACCCCGATCTGGAGACTGCGTGGGAGAAGCTGCAGCCCAAGCGGGTGTTCGCCTTCACCGCGCACGCCACCCGCTTCTACACCGACGTCGCCTACGAACCCGACGACATCCTGCTGTTCGGACCCGAGCCGACGGGGCTGCCCGACGAGGTCCTGAACGACCCGCACGTCACCGACCAGCTCCGCATCCCCATGCTGGCGGGGCGACGCTCGATGAATCTGGCCAACGCCACCTCTGTCGCGCTGTATGAAGCGTGGCGTCAGCACGGCTTCGACGGCGCCGTGTGAGAATTTTGTAGTCGAATCGGGCGTGGAGCTCGATTCGGTCACACTTTCCCGCCTCGTCTGCAAGGCGGCGCGTCAGCTCTCCCAGTCGACGCGGGCCGCCATGTCCCGGAGTCGTTTCCGACGGGCCGGTGATCCGGTCGACACCCAGCCGATCCGGCCGTAGACATGAGCACGGAAGTCGGGGTGCCCGTCGCGGTTCTGCGACTGCGCACCGTGCCGGATCGCGTTGTGCAGCAGCGCTTTCAGCGCGTCGAAGTCCGCGCGCGAACTCCGCACGCCGCGGTTGACGACGAGGCCGCCGAGCTGTTGCCGCTGGTGGTCGTGCATGATGCGGGTCTTGCTCGGGTGGACGACGAAACCCTCGGCGGCGGCCACGCGAGTGACGAACCAGACCAGCTTCCCCGCGTCGAGGTCGTCGCCGGAGAAGGCGAGGTCGTCGCCGTAGCGGGTGTAAGCGATCCGATGCTTGGCCGCGTATCCCGCGATCCGGAAGTCGATCCTGCGGAGGACGAGGTTCAGCAACGCGGGTGAGGTCGGCGCCCCTTGCGGCAGGTGACGCTCCCGCAGCAGTGCCGCGTGGATCGGATCGACGAGCTTCTCGTCGTCGATCGCGATGGTCGTTGTGCACAGGCTCGCCAGGTAGGCGGCGACTGCCGGCGCGTAGCCGATGGCCGCGAACACCGCCCGCACCCGCGGGTACGTGACGTGCTCGAAGCAGCGCCGCAGGTCCACCCGGACCACCGTGTCATGGAGCGCGTGCGTCGACGCGTAGCTCTGGACCGAGCGACCGCGAACGAAGCCGTGGGCCGCCGGATGCGGCGGGACCGCGCTCAAGATCTCGTCGAGGATCCGGCGCTGCGCGGTGGCGAGCCGTTCCTTGGGCGCTTCGATGATGCGGAATCCGCCGTCGCGCTTCGGAAGTCGCTGCACTCGGTAGTGGCGCAGCTGCGGCTTCGCACGCCGTGACCAGCGGCCGCGTGCGGCGAACCAGTCAAGTTCGGTGACGCTCATGGCCAGCCAGTGGGCCAGCGCGGTGACGTCGTCGATCGGGCGGACCGCGAAGACCGGGTGGGACACCACCGGCTCCGCGACCCGAACCGTCCGATCGGCGGGGATCGCAGCCAGGAATGCGGCGAGGTCGTCGCGATGCGGCGGTGCGGCGAAGGCGGTGACGAGCAGGCGGGTCACGTCGTCGGCGACGACCGGATCGAGCACGGTGACGAGGGCGCCGTTGATCTCCCGGGACGTCCAGACCTCGGCGGACCGGTCGGGAGTGACCGGCCTGCGCAGCCGGTCGATCGCGTGGACCGCGAGGCGAACCTGAGCGGAGTCGTACCGCCGCGGGTGACTCACCCCCTGCGGTCCGCCGAACAGGTCCCCCATGCGACTCCTCTTCCGTGGTCGGGCGGTGCGACCAGACCTGTCGTCATCGGCGCGCAGTGGCGCACACGGAGTGTGCCGTCCTGCGCGCGACGCGAGAACTCACCGTGGATGCACCCGGGGGTAGCCCCCGAGACGGGTCGATCGACCCCTCTCGCACCGCCCTTCCGCGGTCGATTGTGCCGGATGCGCAGGATGTCTGTCATCTGTTCGGGCCCGCACGCGGCATGACGTCGACCGTTCGACCGCACCGAAACGACATCTCACCGCGTCTCGTTGCGGACTGGGCGCTTTGCGCGCAGACTCACCGGCATGACTGAAGCAAACGGGTTGATCACCGTTCCTCGGGGTCTCAAGAACGTGATCGTCACCGATACGAAGATCGGCGACGTCCGCGGCAATGAGGGTTTCTACCATTACCGCCAGTACGACGCGACGCAGCTGGCGCGGACCCAGACGTTCGAGGACGTCTGGCACCTGATGTATCAGGGTGCACTGCCGGACGCCGCTCAGTCGGAGGCCTTCGCCCGTCGCGTCGGCGAGCTCCGGGTCCTCGACGGCGCGACCGTCGACCTGCTCCGCAAATTCGTGACACCGGAGGTGGAGCCGCTCGCAGCACTGCGATTGGCCCTGGCTTCGTCCGGAATCCTGGAGAAGCCGCTGTTCGACCTCTCCGAGGAGGAGCAGACCGAGGCGGCTCTGAAGTACACCGCGCTGGCGCCGACGGTCGTCGCGGCCGCGTATCGCCTGGCGCGGGGGCTCGACGTGGTCGACGCCGACCCGTCGCTCGGCCACACCGCGGACTACCTGCGGATGTCGACCGGCAACACCGATCAGACCGCCGTCGAGGCACTGCAGACCTACCTGATCACCACGATCGATCACGGTTTCAACGCGTCGACCTTCGCCGGCCGCGTGGTGGCGTCGTCCGGCTCGGACATGACGTCGTCGATCCTCGGCGCGCTCGGCGCGTTCCTGGGACCGCTGCACGGCGGAGCACCGGGTCGCGCACTGGCCTCGCTCGACGAGATCGGTGACCCGTCCAACACCCGCGAGTGGGTGCGCACCAAGATCGCGAACGGCGACGTCATCATGGGCTTCGGTCACGCCGTCTATCGCACGCACGATCCGCGCGCCGAACTGCTGAAGGAGGTCGTCACCGCTCGGTACGACTCCGAGCTGGTGCAGCACGCGCGGGCGGTGGAGACCGAGATCGAGACCGCGATCAACGAGTTGAAGCCGGGCCGCAAGCTGTACGCGAACGTCGAGTACTACGCGGGCGTCCTGATGAGCGAGGTGGGTCTGCCGCCGGAGATGTTCACGCCGACCTTCGGCGTGGCGCGCATCGTCGGCTGGACCGCCAACATCCTGGAGCAGGCCGCGGAACGGAAGATCATCCGCCCGGTGGCACGCTACGTGGGCCCGGAGCCCCAAAAGGCGTGACGCAGCAGGCGTGACGCAGCAGGCGTGAGCCCGATGCAGACGGTCCCGAGTCCAGGCGTTCTGGACTCGGGACCGTCGTGCTGCTCGGCTACGGCTTGTTCGCGTAGACGTACTTGTAGTACTCGGCGTCCTTGAGTTTGCCGGCGGCAGCGGGGTCGACGACGATCGTCGCGGTCGGATGCCACTGCAGGATCGAGGCGGGGCACGACGCGGAGAGCGGCCCCTCCACGGCGGCGGCGACCGCGTCGGCCTTGCCCTCGCCGGTCGCGACGAGCGCGAGATGCCGTGCGTCGCTGATGGTTCCGAGGCCCTGGGTGATGACGTGCATGGGGACCTGATCGAGGTCGTCGTCGAAGAAACGGGCGTTGTCGCGGCGCGTCTTCTCGGTGAGCGTCTTGATGCGGGTGCGGGAGGTCAGCGACGACGACGGCTCGTTGAAGCCGATGTGGCCGTTGCTGCCGATGCCGAGGATCTGCACGTCGACGGGGCCGACCTGCCCGATGAGCGCGTCGTAGGCCTGTGCGGCGGCCTTGCTGTCGGGGGCCATGCCGTCGGGTGAGTGGACGTCGCCGATGTCGATGTGGTCGGTGAAGTTGTCGCGGATGAAGCGCGCATACGACTCCGGGTGCGTCGTCGGCAGGCCCACGTACTCGTCGAGGAGCACCGCGTTGACGCCCTTGAACGAGAGGCCCTCCTCGTTGTGCCGTCTGATCAGCTCGGTGTAGGTGGCGAGCGGCGACGAGCCGGTCGCCAGTCCGATGGTCGTGGCACCGCCCTTCACCGCGTTCGCGATGATGTCCGCCATCACCTGTTCGGGGTGATCAACGATCACGACCTCCATGCGCTCCCCTGCTCTTTCTGTGCCCGCGGGAAATTCTGTCCCCGCGACCTTATCGCGAAATTCGGTGCACTTCCGGCGACTCCTCAGCACCAGTCCCGCGACCGGGTGCCGACCTTGAGGTCGAGCTTCTGCAGTCGGTCGGCGACGACGGTCACGGCTCCCTCCGCGTTCTGCACCTTGCCGCGGATCAGCAAGGCAGGCGCGGTCTGCGCGAGCTTTCGGTAGCGCGCCCACAGCCCCACCGAGCAGACGACGTTCACCATGCCGGTCTCGTCTTCGAGGTTGACGAAGGTGACACCCGACGCCGTCGCGGGACGCTGCCGGTGGGTCACCGCTCCCCCGACCAGCACGCGGGTGCCGTCGGCCACCGACAGCAGTCGGTCGGCGGGGACGACGCCCATCGCGTCGAGGCGGGGACGCAGGTACTCGGTCGGGTACGCGCGCGGCGAGATGCCGGTCGACAGCGCGTCGACGGTCGTGAGCTCCACCTCCGACATCCCGGGCAGCATGGGAGCGGCGCGCGGCGAGGTGATCTTCAGGTGCTCCTCGCGCAGTCCGGCGGCGATCCCCGTCTCCCACAGCGCGGACCGACGGTCCAGTCCCAGACTCTCGAAAGCGCCCGCGGTGGCCAGCGCCTCGAGCTGGGCGGTGGTCGCTTCGACGCGGCGCGACAGGTCTGCGACGGAGGTGAACGGTCCGCCGGACTCCCGTGCCTGCACGATCTTCTCCGCGCTCTCCGACGACAGTCCGCGGACCGCGCCGAGCCCGATCCGCACCTCGGGGCCGTCGTCGCCCCGCTCCAGACCCGCGTGGGCGAGAGAGGAGTTCACGTCCGGTCGACGGACCTGCACGCCGTGGCGGCGGGCGTCGGCGACCAGTGACTGCGGCGAGTAGAAGCCCATCGGCTGAGCGCGCAGAAGGCCCGCGCAGAAGGCCGCGGGATGATGCAGTTTGAACCACGCCGAATAGAAGACGAGCGACGCGAAGCTCTGCGAATGACTCTCCGGGAAGCCGAAGTTGGCGAACGCCGCCATCTTCTCGTAGATGCGGTCGGCGAGCGGGCCGGTGATGTCGTGGGTCTCGCGCATGCCGTCGTAGAACCGTTTCTTGAGCCGTTCCATCTTCTCCGGCGACCGTTTGGATCCCATGGCGCGCCGCAACTGGTCGGCCTCGCCGCCGTTGAAGCCCGCGACGTCGCGCGCCAAGTGCATCAGCTGTTCCTGGAACAGCGGGATGCCGAGGGTGCGGCCGAGGGCGGCCTCCATCGCGGGATGCTCGCAGGCCGGCGACTCCAGACCGTTGCGGCGGCGGATGTAGGGGTGCACCGAGCCGCCCTGGATGGGTCCGGGACGGATCAGTGCGACCTCGACGACGAGGTCGTAGAAGTTGCGCGGCTTCAATCGCGGGAGGGTCGCCATCTGCGCCCGCGACTCCACCTGGAAGACGCCGACCGAGTCGGCGCGGCAGAGCATCTCGTAGACGCCCTCCTCGGTGAGGTCGAGCTTGGCGAGATCGACGTGGACGTCCTCGTGCTCGGCGACCAGGTCGATCATGTAGTGCAGCGCCGACAGCATGCCGAGACCCAGGAGGTCGAACTTCACCAGGCCGACGGCGGCGCAGTCGTCCTTGTCCCACTGCAGGACGCTGCGGCCCGGCATGCGTGCCCACTCGGTGGGGCAGACATCGGCGATCGGTCGGTCGCAGATCACCATGCCGCCCGAGTGGATGCCGAGATGCCGCGGGAGGGAGGAGATCTCGGCGGCCAGCGCGCGGACGTCGTCGGGCGCGGAGTCGGGGACCTTGCTCCACGCGTCCTGCTGCCCGGGGGCATAGCCCAGAGCGCGGGCGGTGTCGCGGATCGCCGAGCGCCCGCGGTAGGTGATCACGTTGGCTACCTGCGCGCTGCGGCTGCGCCCGTGCTTGGCGTAGACGTGCTGGATGGCCTCTTCCCGGCGGTCGGACTCGATGTCGACATCGATGTCGGGCGGCCCGTCGCGTTCGGGTGAGAGGAACCGTTCGAACAGCAGGTGGTTGGCGACGGGGTCGACGTTGGTGATCCCGAGGGCGTAACAGACCGCGGAGTTGGCGGCACTGCCCCGCCCCTGGCACAGGATGTCGTTGGTTTTGCAGAAGGTGACGATGTCGTGGACGACGAGAAAGTAGCCGGGAAAGGTCAGCGTCTCGATGATCGCGAGCTCGTGGTCGATCTGCCGGTACGCGTCCGGTCGCTGTTCGCGCGTGCCGTAGCGGCCGCGGGCCCCGCGTTCGGTCAGCTCCCGCAGCCAGGTGGCCTCGGTGTGACCGTCGGGGACGTCGTAGGGCGGCAGGTTCGGCGCGATCAGCCCCAGCGAGAACGCGCACTCCTGCGCGAATGCGACCGCGTTGTCGATGGCGTCGCGGTGCGCGGGCATCAGCCGCAGCATCTCGTCGCCGGTCCGCAGGTGCGCGCCGCCGACGCCGGGCAGCCAGCCGTCGATGGTCGCCATGTCGGTTCGGGCTCGGATGGCGGCCATCGCCGTCGCGAGCCGCCCGTTCTCGGGTGCCGCGAAGTGCGCCCCGGTGGTCGCGACCGTCGGCACCCGATGCGATGCCGCAAGCGCCGCCAGGAGTGCGTTGCGCTCGTCGTCGTCCGACCCCGATCCGGGGCTCAGTTCGACAGCGACGTTCTCCGCGCCGAAACGTTCGATCATCTCCCCGAGCGCGGCGTCGGCGGCCCGCCGACCTCCACGATCGAGGGCGCGACGCACCGCGCCCTTCCGGCAGCCGGTGAGCACCAGCCAGTGACCGGCCGAGGCGTGCTCGGCGATGGCATCGGCGTCGTACCGCAGCAGCCCCTTCTCGCCACCGCTCATGTGGGCGTCGGCGATGACCCGCGAGAGCCTGCGGTAGCCCTCGTCGCGGCGCGCGAGGACCAGCAGATGCTCCCCCGGCGGATCCACCGCCCCGGCGCGCGCGGCGTCGCGCTGCAGCGACAGTTCCGCGCCGAAGATCGTCGGCATGCCGAACTCCTTCGCGGCCTCGGCGAACCGTACGACGCCGTAGAAGCCGTCGTGGTCGGTCAGCGCCAGCCCGCGCAGCCCCAGCCGTTGCGCCTCCTCGACCATCGCCTCGGGCATCGACGCCCCGTCGAGGAAGCTGTACGCGCTGTGCGCATGCAGCTCCGCATACGGAACGGTCGACGCACCGAACTCGATGTCGGCGGCCTCATAGGCGCCCCGCTTGCGGGACCACGCCGGCGAGTCGCCCCCGTCGCCCGGCGCACCGCCGTAGCCGGCGCCGTTGAACGTCGGCGGGAAGGTCTCCCCCGGGCGGTCGCCGCGAGCGGGCGCGCGACCGGACAGGACGCGTTCCATCTCCGACCAGGTCGGAGGCCCGTTGTGCCAACCCATCCCTCGATTCTAGAACACACGTTCGATTCACGGAATGGTTGTGATGCGGGCCGTGCAGGCCAGGAGCGTGTCGTCGTGGACCGCGCAGGCTGCGATCGGCCGGTCCGACAACCGTGAGGTCGACCCGTCGACGCCGATCCAGCACAGGCCGCTGCGGCCGCTGACCCAGCAGCCCGCTGCGGCGGCGTGGACCGCGCGCAGTCGATCGTTCTCCATCCAGTGATCGACGACCGGCGCCGGATAGTCATGAATGGAGATCGACTCGCCTCGCCGTCGAACGACGCGAGGCAACTGCCGATCGAGCAGCCACAGGTCGTCGTCGGCCGCGCTGACCTTCAACGGCAGAAACGCGGGTCGCGGTTGAAGTTCGGGGACGTCGTCGAGGTCGAGGTCGACCAGCACCGACTCCACCAGACACTCGTCCCTACCCGCACTCCGGTCCGACCGTTCGTCGATCAGCCGCTGCGGTGCCGCTTCGACATCGCGCATCGCCTGCAGCGCTCGCGCCGTCGGGATGCCGCGATCGTACGTCCACCTCTCCCCGACGATCCGTACCCGCGTCACCCGACCGCGGATCTCGTTCCGGCAGAGTGCACTGAAGCTTGCGAAGAAGTGCCCGCGCAAGTCGACGGGACCCAGTCGAGGTCGCGGCCCGGCCCAGTCCGCGGCCCATCCTTCCCCGCGGAAGACTCCCGACCACGTGAACCCCTCACCGCCGACACCGCCTCGCCCGGGCCGTGGGGGTTCGGGCGACGGTTCGATGACGCCTCGCACCGAGTGCGCGTCCGGGAATCGGTCGGATTCTTCGAAGGTCACCGCGTAGGTGACGACCTGACCGACGACGGGCGGCGACATCTCGCCGTCGCCGATCGCATGCGGATCCACCAGCACCGTCACAATCCGGTTCGCCACTCGCCTTCACCTCGCTCCACGTCGATTTGACCACCCCATCAGAGGATGGGTGAGCAAGTGCCCACGAAAGCGTCAAATCGCGCCACTTCCGTCGTCCGGAGACCTGAAATCCACCGCGAAATCATTCAGCGTCGTACGTATCTGTGCAATTCTGACTCGGTGACGTGTTACTTCGTGACCGGCGGCAGTGGTTTCATCGGCCGCCGCGTTGTCGAACGCCTTCTGGCCCGCGACGATTCGGCGCGGGTCCTCGTCCTGGTGCGTCCAGGAACCCTGCCTCGGTTCGACACTGCGATGGAGAAGATCACCGGGGGCGACCGGGTGATCACCGTCGTCGGCGACGTGACCCAGGACGGCCTCGGGCTGCGCGGTGACGACCTCGGCCCCATCGACCACGTGATTCATCTGGCCGCCCTCCACGATGTGACGGGCGACGAGAAGCAGCAGCACGAGGTCAATGTGAACGGCACGCGCCGCGTCGCGGAGTTCGCGGTCTCCCGCGGCGCGATGCTGCATCACGTGTCATCGCTCGCCGTCGCGGGCAACCATGACGGGGACTTCACCGAGAACGACTTCGACCTGGGCCAGGGCTTCCCCACCGGATGCCATCGCTCCAAGTTCGACGGCGAGCGAGTGGTCCGCGAGACCCCCGGTCTCTCCTGGCGCGTCTATCGGCCGGCGGCGGTGGTCGGAGACTCTGTGACCGGCGAGACACCGAAGGCCGACGGCCCCTACTACTTCTTCAGCCATCTCACTCAGTTGCGGCAGTTGCCGTCGTTCCTCCCCGTGCCGATGCCCGATTTCGGTCGGATCAACCTGGTCCCCGTCGATTTCGCCGCGGACGCCCTGGTCGCGCTCGTCGAGTCGCAGCCGGGTCGGAGCAGCCTTGTCTTCCATCTGGCCGACCCTCAGGCGTGGACCAGCACCGACCTGTTCAACGCGATCTCCCCGGCCTTCGACGGTCCGCGCGGTTTCACCGCCGTCCCGTCCTCCGTGCTACGACCGGCACTGGTTCTGAGCGGTCGCGGGCCGTTCCGCTCGGGCCGCGACCTGGTGGCCGAGCAGGCGGGCATCCCGCCCGCCGCACTCGACGCCGCGGCCGTGCCCGTCGTGGTGCGCAGCGAGTACACGATCGCGACGCTCGACGCACTGGGCATCCGGTTGCCGAACCTCGTCGACTACGCCCCACGGCTGTGGCGCTACTGGTTCGACCACCTGGATCCCGCTCGCCATCGTCGCGACGATCCGCGCGGCCCCCTGGTCGGCAAGAACATTCTCATCACCGGCGCCTCGGCCGGCATCGGCCGCGCGACCGCCCGCATGTGCGTACGACGCGGAGCGAACGTCTTCCTCGTCGCGCGCGATGCGGACCGACTCGTCGGCACGGCCGCCGAACTCGACGCGGAGGTGCCGAAACCCGGGCTGCCGCTGGGTCGCGCCTACGCCTATCCGGCGGACATCAGCGACGAGGCCGCCGTCCAGACCCTCGTGAAGTCGGTGTTGTGCGAGCACGATCACGTCGACGTCCTCATCAACAACGCGGGCCGCTCCATCCGACGCGCCACCGCCAACGCGATCGATCGCTCGCACGACTACCACCGCACGATGGCCGTGAACTACTTCGGCGCCGTCTACCTGACCCTGGCCCTGCTGCCCCACATGACGGAGCGGCAGTCCGGGCACATCGTCAACGTCTCGTCGATCGAGGTGCAGAGCCGCGCACCGCGGTTCGGCGCGTACGCCGCGTCGAAGGCCGCGCTGGAGGCCTTCAGTGACGCGACGAGCGCCGAGACACTCTCGGATCATGTGACGTTCAGCAATGTGCGCATCCCCTTGACACGCACTCGGATGATCGTGCCGACCAACGCCTACGACGCCGTCCGCGGCATCTGGAGTGTCGACAAAGCCGCCAACCGCGTCCTGCGGGCGATGATCGACCGACCCAAGCGCGTCAACACCCTGATCGGCGACCTCATCGACTTCGGGCACCACGCCGCGCCGCGGCTCACCAACCGACTGCTCCATCAGGACTTCCTGATGCACGAGGAGTCGGACGCCGCCCTCGGCCGAGTGGGCTGACCGACACCCCACGCCGCACCACGATCCGCACTCGCGCGTCAGCGCCCCTACCCCGAGGCCTGACGCGCCGAACACGTTTGCCGTCGCGGTGCCACCTTGCGGTGTCGCCTTCACCGCGACGCGCTATCAACTTTTCAAAGAACTTGACGACGACCACTGAGGGACGCCTCGATAGGTTCTGACAACTATGATATATCTCACTTAATAAAAGAACAATAGTTCGAATTCATTGGATCGTGTCCACATCTGCCGTCGTCGTCGGCATCTCCGACCTCGAATGACACCGTCGCACGCCGGTACGACGTTCCCTGCCGATCCGCACCGCGCCGACAGAGGTCGTCGACCTCATCGACCGTGAAGTCCCGGCGTGCAACGATCAGATATGCCCGACACCCCGTACCTGTTCGTCGACGTCGACCGCCTGGAGCGGAATGTGCAGTCCATGGCGTCCTGGGCCGCCGACCACGACGTGGTCCTGCGTCCGCACGCCAAGACCCACAAGTGCGCGGAGATCGCGCAGCGGCAACTGGAGGCGGGTGCCGTCGGGCTGACGGTCGCGACGATCGGAGAGGCGGAGACCTTCGCCGAAGCGGGCGTCGTGGACCTGTTCATAGCCTATCCCCTGTGGCTGTCCGGGAGCAGGGCCCATCGACTGCGCACCCTCGCCGGCCGCGTGCGCGTGTCGGTCGGCATCGACTCGGCCGACGGCGCACGGCGGCTCGCCGCGGGCCTGACCGACACGGACGTCCGCGTCCTGGTGGAGGTGGACTCCGGCATGCATCGCAGTGGTGTGTCCCCCGATGGCGTGGTGGAGGTGGCGACGGCCGCCCGCGACGCGGGGCTCGACGTGGTCGGCGTCTTCACCTTCCCCGGCCACGGGTACGGTCCCGGTGCAGCACGCGACGACGCCGCGAAGCAGGAGGCGGCCGCCCTCTCGGCCGCGGCAGAATCGTTGCGCAACAGCGGTTTCGACGTGACCGTCGTCAGCGGCGGTTCCACCCCGACGGTCCGTCTCGCCGACGCAGGCGTCGTCACCGAACTGCGGCCCGGCGTCTACGCGTTCGACGACGCCCAGCAGTTGGAGTTGGGCAGCGCGACCGTCGACGACATCGCGCTGACCGCGGTCTCGACCGTCGTCAGCCGGTCCGGCGACCGCATCGTGCTCGACGCGGGCAGCAAGATCCTCGGCGCGGACCGCCCGGCGTGGGCCACCGGATACGGGCGGCTCCTCGATCACCTCGACGCCCGGATCGTCTCGCTGTCGGAGCATCACGCGGTGGTCGACTTCCCCGCCGGCAGCACAGTTCCGTGCCTCGGCGACGAGGTCCGGGTGATCCCCAATCACGTGTGCAGTGCGGTGAACCTCGTCGACGTGCTGTACGCGGGAGCGACGCCCGGCGACGACGTCGAACCGTGGCCGGTGATCGGTCGCGGCGCGAACGCCTGACCGACGGCCTACTCGTCCACCGGGCCGCCGCCCTCCACCAGGGCTGCGATCCCGCGGACCCCGGACGGTGTCACCGTGACGCTGCGCGGGACAGTGCCGCGGACGATCCAGCCGAGCTCGAAGAGGCGATCGGTGATCGCCGTCCCCAGCGGTCCGGCGAGGTGGTGCGCCTGCTCGGTCCAGTCGACGCAGTAGCGCAACGGTCTCTCGGTGGACAGCACGGCCGGTGCGACTCCCCATCGTCGGAGTGCTTCCGCGCCGACCGCGGTGAGGCGGTACTGCCTGCCCTTGCCCGCTGACGACAGTTCGTCGTCGCCCGTCTCCGGGTGGTGCCGACCGTCGCCTCCCACCACCCACTCGGCCACGAGGATCCGCTGAAAGAAGTCCACCCCGGCCTGGCCGGCGAGATGGCGGTAGCAGGTTCGCGCCGTCCGCACCGCGTGGGCTCGGGTGTGCTGACGCAGGGAGGTGATGGGGGTGCGTGGCGCGAGGGCGGCTAGAGCCTCGAGGACACCTTCCACCTCGTCACCGGCGAGCCGATAGTAGCGATGGCGCCCCTGCTGCTGGACGGTCACCAATCCGCGGCCGAGCAGGACCGCGAGGTGATTGCTGACGGTGGACGCCGAAACCCCCGCTTCTTCGGCCAACCGGCCCGCGGGCAGCGCACGGCCGTCCGCGAGTGCCATCAACACGCGTGCGCGGCGGGGGTCGGCGAAGGCAGAGGCGACCGAGGCGATGTCTGGCTCCCCCGACTGCGCTTCCGCCTCGGTCGAAGCATTCTGTCCGGTCATGACTCGACTGTAGGCCCGATTCGCTTCGACGAGCGCTGAAGCGTTCTCGCCTCACGATTGAACGCATGACTTCCGATCGATCCCGCTCGCTCACCCTCGCACTGTGCGGCGGCTACTTCCTGGTTCTCCTCGACGTGACGGTGGTCAACGTCGCCCTGCCGCGGATCGACGCCGTTTTGGACGCGGGCAGCACGGGGCTGGCCTGGGTCGTCGACGCCTATGCGATTCCGTTGGCGGCGCTGCTGCTGCCCGCCGGAACGGTCGGCGATCGCATCGGTCATCGGCGGGTCGTCCTACTCGGATTCGGCACCTTCGGCGCGGCCTCCCTCGTCTGCGCCCTCGCGCCGACCATCCAGGTGCTCATCGCCGCGCGCGCCGTCCAGGGCGTCGGCGCGGCCACGGCCCTCCCCGGAACCCTCGCGCTCCTGGTGCAGGGTGCGCTGAACGAACGCGCCCGGTCGCGTCTCGTCGGCGTGTGGGCGGCGATCGGCGGGGCGGCCCTGCCCGCCGGGCCGGTGATCGGCGGACTGCTGGTTCAGGTCGCGGGGTGGCGTGCGGTGTTCTGGCTCAGCGTCCCCGTCATCATGCCGGCCCTAGGCCGTGTTGCGACTGTCCGCCGACCGCCGGGCATCGGACTCGGAGCGGAGCGTGAACTGGTCTGCGGCGGCCCTGCTCGTCATCGGTCTGACCTGTGCGGTCTCCGCGATCATGACGGTCGCTGCGAGCGCTCCGGCGGCGACGCTGCTCGCTCTCGCCGCCGGTGGTGCACTGACTGCGCTCCGAGCGGTCGAACGCCGCTCACCGCACCCGCTGCTGCCGATTCCACCGGGTGCCCGCAGACCGCTCGCAGCAGCGTGCCTGGTCGCCGGCGTGATGAATCTCTGCGCCCTCGGCAGTCTGTTCCTGCTGACGCTGGTCCTTCAGGACGTTCAGGGCCGCGATCCACTGGCTGCGGGACTGCTCGTCCTCCCCGCCATGCTTCCGCTGCCGCTGCTCGGCGCTCCCGCTGGGCGTCTGGCCACCCGCATCGGGGTGTGGCGGATCAGTGTCCTCGGCCTGATCGTGGCCGCGGTCGGTCTGGTCGGGATGGCGATGACGATCGACGGCGCCGGCCCGTTCACGCTCGCGATCGCCTTGGTGGTGTGGGGCATCGGTCTCGGTGTCCTCACGCCCGCCATCGTCGCCGCTGCTCTGCGCGCGGTCCCCGACCTTCCGGGTCTCGCGGCCGGAGCGAGCAATACGAGCCGCCAGACGGGTGGGGCCCTCGGCATCGCGCTCTTCGCCGCGCTGGCCGGACCGTCCGGAGCGGCGTCGTTCCCATCGAACGCCGCGAATCTGTTCGTGGGCTCGGCCGTCGCGTTCGTCGTCGCAGCCGTCGCGTGTCTCACGATGGTGCGAGTTCACTCGTAAACGCCTTCGACGATCCAGGCCGTCTCCCGGTAGCAGAGGAGCAGGGCGCGAGCGTCCTCCACCAGGACCTGCGCGCGAGCCGCTCCGCCGCCGAAGGGCCAGGGTCCTGCCCACCAGTGCACTCGATACCGTCGTGCGCCCACGCGCACCATGCTCGGCGGAGCGCTGAAGGCTCCTCGTGCGGTCACCACGACCGGATTCCCCTCCGCATCCGTCATCTCCGCGTCGGTCTGCGTCAACAACGACGGCGACGGCCTGGCCAGCCGGTCGGGCCAGGCCGCCGCCGGGTCCCGCGGCGGTTGCGGGGCGTCTCCGAACGCCACCAACGCCACCTGCTCGGCGGGCCCGCGGCCGCCACTGCGCACCGGGATCCGAACGGACTCGCCGCCGAGCAGTCCCTGCACGCGCACCAGCGCCCTGCGAGCGCCGTCGCCGAGACCGCCCGCGACGTCGTCCGGCAGTCCCGCCCCCGCCAGCACGTGCTGCAGCGCGCCGGGATCCACCACTTCCACCGGTTCCAGCACCAATCGCGCGATCGGCGAGTCCGGCCCCTCATCCACTCCTCTGCCGCTGCTTCTGCCGCGGCCGGTCAACCATCCCTCCAACTGCCACCGGATGCGATCGACCGTCGCCTCCGGCGTCAGCGGCTCCGCGCAGCGCCAGGTCCTCGAGTGTCGCTGTCCGCGTTCGGTGAACGCGTGAACCGTCAGCCGGGTGCAGGCCAGCGCCGCCGACGACAGGCGCTCGTGAAGTTCCTGGGCCATGCGCCTCCCGAGGAAGGCCGCGGCGTCGACCCGTTCGATCGGTGGATCACAGACATGCTCCACCTGCAGGTCCGCCGGGATCGGCGCACGACTGGGACGTCGTCCCGGAAGTCCCCGAGCCAGCCGGTGCGCGGTGATCGCATCGCTGCTGAACCGTGAGGCGACGTCCGCCGCGTCGAGTGCCGCGAACGCTCCGAGGGTCCGGATCCCCAATCGCCACAGCAGGTTCACGAGATCGTCGCGGCCCGGGCCCGTCAACGACGATTCGATCACCAGATCCGACACCGGCCTGCCGGCCAGATAGTCGGCGTCGGCACCTCGCGGCACCGTCTGTCCCGACCGTGCCGCGAGCACCGCGGTGTACAACTCGTCCGCCACGCCCGCGCGGGCGGTGACCCCGCCCGGCACCACGACGCCGAGCCCGTCCCCCTCCCGACTCCGTCCCACTTCCGCCACCACGTCCGAGAGCCGTTCGGCCAGGTCCTCCTCGCTGCCGAAGAACCGCGCCGCACGGTCGGCCGCCACCACCAGCAGTCCCGGCCGCAGCACCTCGGTCATCGGCACCACGTCGGTCACCGCGGCGACCACCGGGTCGAACAGCCGTCCGTCCCGTGCGGGATCGTCGTCGTACACCGCCAGCCGAGGACAGAGCGACTGCGCCTGCCGCTTCTTCATCCCCCGCCGCACACCGTCGACCCGCGCGGCGTGCGAGCACGCCTGGACCCGACCCGCCCGCAGAACCGCCACCGGTTCCCCGGGCGACCGTCCCGCCGCCGCAGCCGCCGCCGTCGTCGGCCAGTCCGGGCACCACAGTGCCAGGACCCGTCGTCCGTCGGATGGTCGTCCCCGGGGATCCGAGGCCGATCCGCCGGTCAATTCGCCACCGCCAACGATGGACGCGGCGCCTCCGCCCCGGCACCGCCGGCCGCGGCGACCGCTTCGGGCCTGGCCAGGTGCATCACCCCGTCCTCGCCCAGGCCCGGCACCACGAGATCGAACTCCTCGCCCACCGGCCTGGCTCCCGGCGCCGTCACCTGAACCTCCACGCGGAAACCGCCGATCCGTCCGTATCCGCTCCGTCGCAGCGGCAGGTGCCGGTACTCCCGGACCTCGCCGCGCACGCGCGTGGCGGTCCCGGGCCACGCACCGAGCACCATCAACGTCGACGACTGCTTGCGGGCCCGTCCGCTCAGCACCCGCGCTCGCGCCGGCGTCACCGACATCCCCGTCGCACCGAGCCGGTCCTCGAATCCCAGCACCACCAGGTCGATCCCGTCGAGCAGCACCGCAGCCACCTCCAGTCGATCCACCCCGGGCTCGTTCACGACCGCGATCCGATTCAGGTCGGCGCCCATCTCCATCGCCGCGGCCAGATTGAGTCGCGGCAGCCCCACCAGTGCCACCGTCGCTCCCGCACGACTGGCCTCGGCGATGATCGACATCGGAATCACCGACGCTCCGGAGACCGACGCCACCGCACCGCGCGGCAGCCCCCGCTTCGGAAACAGCGGCATCAACACCTCCGGTACCGCCACCACCCCCGACGACAGCACACCCGACGCCGTCCCGGCGAGGGCTCCCGTCTCACCCGACAGTCGACTCAACCGCTGCCGCAGATCCTCGATCTCACCGGCCTTCTCCGCTGCACCCATGGAGCTTCCCCTCGTCGTGTCGGACCCGCGTCCGACGCCTTCTGACCTCGATCGTCACGACTGGGAAGAAGCCGCTTTCTCGAACTTTTGTTCGATGGTAAGACCCCCCTCTGACAATCGTCAATGGAGCAGGAAACCCCCACCTCAGAGATACTTTTTCGCCTCTCCAGTCACAGCCCGGAGAAGCCGCGAAAGCCTCATGCTCTACCATTCGGTGCCATGCAGAACCGCGCGCTTCCGTTCGCCGTGATCATCGCCTCCGTCACCGCGATCGCCGTCACCGCGCTCCCCTGGTTCAACCTCAACCGGATCGGCATCGAGATCTCCTGGAACGGTCTCGGCATCGCCAGCGATCAAGTCCTCGATCTCGCCCCGAACGGCCGCGGCTGGCTGATCGTCGCCGCCTGCGTCATCACCGGACTCACCGGCCTCGTGGCACTGATGCCGTCACCGTCGGCCAAGCCCCTCGCCCGAATGATGGCCGGAGTCTCGACCGGCGCCTCCGCCCTCGCCACCCTGGTGCCGATCGTCATCTGGATCTGGCCGTCGTGGTACTTCGGCTCCTTCCAGGATCACCTCGAACTCCCCGACGACGCCCCGATCGGCGTCAACAAACTGATCCTCGGCTTCCTGATCCTGACCCTGATCCTTCTCACCGGACTCTGTGCGGGACTGTTCATCGAACGCAGCGAAGGGCTGGTCGCTCGACAGCAGGACCGGCGCACCTCCTCGCGACGCTGACCCGGCGCCGACTCACTCCACGGGAAGAGGCTTGACCCGCACCGGCGACATCACGTGGGAGACGACGATGGAGCACACTGCGCCCGCGGCGAGGATCGACGCGAGCACGATGATCTGAAACCGCCCGGCCTCGAGCGGTGACAGACCGCCGAAGATCGCACCGACGAAAGCGCCGGGCAGCGTCACCAGCCCCGTGGTCTTGGCCTGATCCGTCGCCGGAATCATCGCGTGATGAACCGCTTGTCGCGCCATCGACGCGGTGGCCTGCCGCGGCGTCGCGCCGAGTGCCAGCCACCCCTCCACCTCGCTCCACCGATCGACAATCGCCTCGTTGAGCCGACGTCCGGTCAGCGTCGCGGTCGTCATCGCATTGCCGACGACGATGCCGGCCAGAGCCAACGTGTACCGGGCCGTCAGCTCCAGCGCACCGGTCCCGAAGACGATCAACAGCACCGCGCCGACACCCGCACCCATGCCGAGCGCGACGGTGCCGACGGCAGGCAGCAGCGGTCCGCCGTTCGCCGTCAGTCGACGTGCCGCGGTGACCACGGCGACGCCGAACATCGCGGCGATTCCCAGCGCCACCAGCGCTCCGTGTGTGATCACACCGTTGAGGACCAGGCTCAGAACCGTCAGCTGCAGGAGTCCCCGGGCGACGGCCCAGACCGGTGCCCATCGCTGCGGAACGCCGTACCACCACAGTGCGGAGGTCGTCAGCACCGCCAGCAGCACCACGCACACCAGGGTGTTGAGCGGCGCATGCAAGGAAGACATGCCACTCATGAAAGCACTTCAGAACAGGGTCAGTTCGGACACCTGCGTCTCCGCGCGCACAGCGGGCGGCACCGTGGCCGTCGCCTCGCGATCCGCATCGTCGGCACCCGTCCCACTCCCCAGTCCGTGGCGGTCCACCAACGGCGACATCCGGTTCCGCAGCGACAGCGCGTAGTCGGCGGACACGAATCCGCGTCGGCCGTACAGCGACCGGTAGCGGCGCACCAGCGCCGGATGCTCGTCGCCGAGCCATTCCAGGAAGTCGGCGCCCGATTCGTTGTCGAGTTGCATCGGCGACACCGAGACCCGTGCGGCACCGGCCTGCGCGAGCGCCTCGAGCAGCTCGTCGAGCTGCGCCGACCCGTCGGCCAGGAGCGGCGGCAGCGGCGCGATCCGGATATGCGGAGCCAACCCGGCCGCGGCCAGGGACTCGACCATCCCCAGCCGCGCCGCGGGTGTCGCCGCCGCCGGGTCGATCCGCGCCGCGAGCCCGGGATCGAGCGTCGCGAGCGGAATCGACACGGTCACCGGCACCGATCTGCCCACCAGTCGCAGCAGTGTCAGATCGCGCAGCACCAGCGGCGACGACGTGTAGAGCGCGATCGGCGTCTCCGCCTCCGACAGCACCGACAGCACCTGCGGCATCAGCCGGTAGTGCTCCTCGACGGGCTGGTACGGATCGTCGACGACGCCGAGGGCGACGGTCTCGTGCCGCCATGACCGTCGTCGGACCTCGCGGCGCAGGACCGCGGCGGCATTCATCTTGACCTGCAGCACGTCGGCCGACCGTTCGATCGTCGACGCCGCGAAGGAGTGTCGGTGCTTCCGATCACTGGTCACGGATTGGAGCATGGTGCGCGCCAACACCTCGTGCACTCGAACGCCCGGCGCCTCGGGAAGAATCGTGGACCTCACCAAGTCGCCGCACACCAGTTCGGGTAGCGCCGTCATGCGATCAATCCGAACACATGTGCGATGTCCGCGTCAAGGGGGACGGTGGAGACGCGAACCCGTCGGAGCGGACAGATATCATCGGGCCATGACTTCCCCCACCCCTGCGCCAGGACCGTCGTATCTGGTCGCCGGGCGCTACCGCCTGATCAGGAGGATCGGCCACGGCGGCATGGGCGCGGTGTGGTTGGCGCACGATCAACTGCTGGACCGCGAGGTCGCAGTGAAACAGGTCCTGACCACCAGCGGGATGGACCACTCGCAGGCCGAGACCTCTCGTGCACGCGCTCTCCGCGAGGGACGCCTGGCCGCACGGCTGTCACATCGCAACGCCGTCTCGATGCACGACGTCGCCCTCGACCGTGACGAGCCGTGGCTGGTGATGGAGTACGTGCCGAGCAACAGCGTGGCCGACATCCTGCGCGACAACGGCACCATCAGTCCGATCGAGGCGGCGCAGATCTGCGCACAGGTGGCCGACGCGATCTCCGACGCGCATGCGGCGGGGATCATCCATCGCGACATCAAGCCCGCGAACATCCTGATCGCCACCACCGGCCGCAACGTCGGGCTGGTGAAGATCACCGACTTCGGCATCTCCCGTGCGAAGGGCGACGCGACCATCACCCAGACCGGCGTGGTGACGGGCACCCCCGCCTATTTCTCGCCCGAGGTGGCACGCGGCGAGGAGCCGGGCGAGGCGTCCGACGTCTACTCGTTGGGGTCGACGCTGTACACGATGGTCGAGGGCACGCCGCCGTTCGGCAACGAGGAGAACTACATGGCGACGCTGCATCGCGCGTCGCTGGGACAGATCAATCCGATCGTGCGTGCGGGCGCGCTCTCGTCGATCCTGCTGCAGTTGCTGGAGCCGAATCCCGCGAACCGTCCGACGATGGCGCAGGCGCGCGACCTGCTCGCCGAGTTCGCCGCGAGCACCCTGGGCAGCACGGACACCGTGCTGACCGGCCTGGTTCCGACCGCCCCGATGTCGGCGCAGCGTGCGAGCGAGACGCTGCCGCCGCCCGACGCGGGCACCTCGTATCCGAGCCGTCCGGCAGTCGAACGCACCGCGGTGTCGACGCCTTCCGGACCCCGGTATCCGACCTCCGGTTCCGGCGAGCACCCGTCCACGCGAGTGGCCTCGGGCGTTTATCACCCTTCCGTCTCGTCCCTGGGCTCGACGCCGTCGTACCCCGCCCCCACGTCACTGCCCGGCAACTACACCCCCCCGCCGACCGCCTACCAGCAGCGGCAGCAGCAGGGGTCGAACGGCAACATGAGCCTCGCCGCCGCGGTCTTCGCCGTCTTCGTGCTCCTGACCGCGATCGCTGCGGGAATCATCATCCTGGCGATGTAGCGCATTCGGCGACGATGTCGGCCAGAACTCCCGCCGCGCGCATCAGCGACAGCAAGCGCGCGGTGAGGTCGGCTCGCCGCGCGTCGAGCGCCGCGTGCGACGCCGAGGCCTCACCGAGATCGTCCAACGCCCGCAACGCCGCGCGGATGTCCGGGATCCGGTGGCCGGCCGCCCGCAGGACTGCGGTGATCCGCGCCTGGCGGATCGCCGCAGTCGGGTAGCGACGCGCCGACCCCGCCGCAGTCCGAACCCGCACCGGAGCAACCAGCCCCTCCTGCTCCCAGAACCGCAGAGTGGAGGCTCGCACACCGAGAGCGGTCGCGAGGTCGGTGATCGTGAGCTCGTCGGCGGCACCGCCGGCCGCACCGTCGTCGGGCTCGGACTCGATCGCCCGCAGTGCACACCGGGCGGCCTCCACACGGTCAATCTCCCGACGCAGAGTCAGGTGCAGATCGGCGATCAAGACCACCGCCTCCTCGGTCGACGACACCCTGATCCGTCGCATCACCGCACGTGACTCGACCGGTCCCACGGCCTTCGCGAGTGCTCGATACGCGACGAGGTCACGGACGTGGACAGCGTCGAAACCGCGATAACCATTGTCTCTGCGCATGGCTGGGGCGATGACTCCGAGCGCTTCGAGGTCGCGGACCTGCTGCACCGAGCAGCCCACCGATTCGGCGACCTGCGAGGTGCTCATCCAATCCGCCTGCTCCACAAACCCTCCATCAGCACTTCAACTACATACTCGAACCATGATGGAACAACTACTGACGACGATGCGCGGGTTCGAGGGAGTCCTCGAGGTGGCGCCGACCGAGGGCGACGGCACGCCGGAGATCGCGTGGGGTGACCACTTCTTCTACTACGCGCCCGACGGCACAATGCCGCGACGACAGCCGTACGCGACGATCGTCACGAAGAACTACCCCGACGACTCCGCTTCCGACCTCGATCGACCCGGTCGGTATCGGCTCAACATCCACGTCGGTCGCGAGAACGTCCCCGACAGCGACACCATCGATCACGCCGAAGCCGACGTCATCCTCCCGCACCCGGTGTACGCACGTCAGGGATGGGTCTCGATCGTCAATCCCGGACCGCGGACCGCGGCCGTCGTCGTCGAACTCCTTCGCCTCGCGCACGCCGACGACCGTCGGCGCGTCACCCGATCTGCCGATTGACCGCCCACCGGGTCAGCGCGTTCCGGTTGGACTGCTGCGTCTTGCGCAGCACGTTGGAGGCGTGCGTCTCGACGGTCTTCACCGAGATGAACAGTTCTTCCGCGATCTCGCGGTAGGTGTACCCGCGGGCCAGGAGTCGGAGAACCTCCATCTCACGACGGGTCAGCGAGTCCAGCTCGGGATCGAGTTGCGGTTCCGGAACCGGCGATCGTCCGGTGAAGGAGTCGAGCACGAATCCGGCCAGCCGCGGGCTGAAGACGGCGTCGCCCTCCGCGACCCGGCGGACCGCGTCGGCCAGTTCCGCGCCGTCGATGGTCTTGGTGACGTATCCCCGAGCTCCGGCGCGGATGGTGGCGATGACGTCGGTCGCGGCGTCGGACACGCTGAGCGCCAGGAAGACCGGCGCGTCGGAGCCGAGGGCGTCGGTCACGCCGCGGAGCACCGCGACCCCGCCGCCTCCGGGCATGTGCACGTCGAGCAGGACCACGTCGGGCTTCGTCTCCACGATGCCCGCGATCGACTCGGGTACGGTCCCCGCGTCGCCGATCACCTCCAGCCCGTCCTCACCGGCGAGTTCGGTGCGCACCCCGGATCGGAAGACGCCGTGGTCGTCGACGAGGAAGACTCGATAGGTCATTGCTGCTCCAACTTTTCGGGGTGGTCGTCGTCCAGTATCGGCGATGATCCGCCGCGGCGGGTGCGCGGCAGCTTCAACGCGACGTTGGTTCCGCGCCCCGGGGTCGACGTGATGCGCGCGGTGCCGCCCGCGCGTTCCATCCGCGCGCGGATCGACTTCGCGATGCCCTGGCGGTCGCTGTCGACCGCATCGGGGTCGAAGCCGACACCGCGGTCGCGGACGAAGACCTCGATCTGCTCGTCGTCCACCTCGCAGTAGACGTCCACCTTGTCGGCGCCGGAATGCTTGGCCGCGTTGACGACCGCCTCCCTGGCGGAGGCCACGAGGGCCTGCAGGCTGTGCGCGATCTTCTCGTCACGCAGCTCGTCGGGTGTCACGTCGCCGACGGTGACGGTCTCGATCTCCAGCCCGTACGCGTCCTCCACCTCGGCCGAGACCGCGGCGATCGCGGCGGCGAGGGACTCGTTGCGCCGCGCCTGGTCGCCGAACAGCCACTGCCGCAGCTCCCGCTCCTGACGCCGCGCCAACTGGGCGACGACGTCCGGCTGCGCGGCGCGCTTCTGGATCAGCGCGAGGGTCTGCAGCACCGAGTCGTGCAGGTGCGACGCGATCTCCTCCCGCTCCTGATTGCGGATGCGCGCCGCGCGTTCGGCGTTCAACGACCGCCACATCCGCATCCACAGCGGGACTGTGAGCAGGACGACGCCGAACAGCGTGCCCAGCACCGCGAGCAGCGTCGGGTTCATCCCTGCCAGGGCCGTGTCCGGGGCGGCCACCAGCACGATCAGGCCGCCGACCACCAGGACCGCGCCGGCCGCGAGTCGCAGCCACGTGATGAACCCGCTCCGGCTCGACGCCCCGGTGACATCGACCTCGCGCCACACCAGCGCCGCGCCGCCGAGCACCACGATGAGCGCGAGCAACGTCGACGCCGGCGCACTGGATGCGACGAATCCGTTGGCCAGCAACACGATCACGCCCAGAACGACGAGTCCCTGCGCCTGCCTGCGTTCGCGTGGCGAGCCCGGTCCGACGTCGTCGCCCGTCGGGCAGAGGAACCACAGCAACCCGTACGCCGCGACACCGGCACCGGCGAGCGCGGCGAGGACGACGAAGACCACGCGCACCCGGAAGACGTCGACGCCGAGGTGATCGGCGATGCCGCCGCACACCCCGGCGACGACCTTGCCGCCGCTGCGTCGTCGCATGCGGTCGGGCCGTTGGATGTCTGTCGTGCGGGTCATTGATTCGATACTGGCACGGACCCGCGCATCACACATCAGGGAGCATCTCAGGGTTGTACCCGATTTGTTTCCGCCCACAGAGCGACAAGATCGATGGCATGGACACCGACACCCTGCTCGACCTCTGGAACACCAGACCGGTCCGCCGTCGCCACGGGAAATCCGTCGGCGGCGTCTGCACCGGCATCGGCATGCGCTACCGCATCGATCCGACGCTGGTGAAAGTGGCCTTCGTGGTCGCCGCGCTCTTCGGCGGCAGCGGCATCTTCCTCTACATCGCCTGCCTGATCGCCCTCCCCGCCGAGGACGAGACCGCGCCCCGCCGTCTCCACGCCCGTACCCACCGCCACTTCAAGGGCATCCACGACATCCCCTGGTACTGGATCGTCCTGGCCGTGATCGCGGTGGTCACCCTCGGCAACATGGGCTCCTCGTCGCCGTTCTGGGGAGGCAGCGGATTGCTGGGGCTGCTCCTGATGCTCGGCGGGTGGTGGCTCCTGTATCAGCGCACGCCGCAGGCACCAGCGGGCACCAGCGCCGACCAGCTCCGGCCCGCCCACGCGGCGGAGGTCGTGGACCAGACCGTCGTGACGCCACCCGTGTCCGAGTACCCGCCGGTGGCCGTCCCGGTCGCTGAGTCGGCCACTGTCCCGTTCACGGCGGGTGAACCGCCCGTCGCTCCGCCGCGCGACGACTCCCCGCCCGCCTGGGATCCGCTGGGCGCCGCGCCGTTCGCGTGGGATCTGCCGGAACCGATACCGCCCCCGGCACCACCGGTCTACAAGCCGCCGCGTTCCCCGTTGACGCCGGTCTTCGCGGGCCTGGCGCTGATCGTCGCGACCGTCGGCACGGCCATTCACGTGGTCGGCGGCGTCGAATGGTTCACCGTCGGACGCATCGCAGCACTCGCACTGGCGGTCCTGGGCGTCGGCATCCTGGTCGACGCGCTGCAGCGACGGCCCGCGGGCGGTCGGGCATCCGGTCTGGTGCCGCTCGCGATGATCGTCGGGGTGGTCGCCGTCGTCGCGACGCTCTTCGCCTCGGGTCGGCCGGGGCTCCCGTCGGGCGGCATCGGCGAACGCTCGTGGCACCCGCAGGGCGTCGAACAGCTCGCCGGGACATACGAGTTGACGGTCGGCAACAGCACGCTGAACCTGCGCGATCTCGGTCCCCTCGATCACGACCGCACGGTGGTCCTCCGGCAGGGCGTCGGTCAGATCACCGTCCTGCTGCCCGACGACGTCCGCGTCAAGACCGAGTGCACCACGACGGTCGGCAATCAGGTCTGTCCCGAGGGCGTCGTCAACCCGGATGCGAAGACTCCGACCCTGACCATCAAGGCCGATCTCTCGCTCGGCAACGTGGAGATGAAGTGATGAAAGATCAGTACACCGACCCCGCGGACTCCGACGCTGACGCGCACGCGCGGCACCGATCGGTGATGATGGCGCTGACCGCGCTCATCACCATCGTCGTCGCCGCGTGGTGCCTGGCCGGCGGTCCGCTCCTGTTCCGCTCGGACACGGTGCCGTGGGCGCTCCTCGCAGTCGGCGTCGTCGTCGGCGTGGGGCTCGTGGCCAGTGGCTTCCGGCGTAACCAGTAGCGACCCCGGCCCAAAGAGACAGCGCAGAGATCCGGCATCGGATCTCTGCGCTGTCGCACGCTTCAGGGAGCACTCACTCCCATTCGATGGTGCCCGGCGGCTTGCTCGTCACGTCGAGCACGACGCGGTTCACGTCCGGCACCTCGTTGGTGATGCGAGTGGAGATGGTCTCGAGGACCTCGTACGGCAGGCGCGTCCAGTCCGCCGTCATGGCGTCCTCACTGGAGACGGGGCGCAGCACGATCGGGTGACCGTAGGTGCGGCCGTCGCCCTGGACGCCGACGCTGCGGACGTCGGCCAGCAGCACCACCGGGCACTGCCAGATCTGGCCGTCGAGGCCCGCGGCGGTCAGTTCTTCACGGGCGATGAGGTCGGCCTTGCGGAGCAGGTCGAGGCGGTCCTTGGTGACCTCGCCGATGATGCGGATGCCGAGACCCGGGCCCGGGAAGGGCTGGCGCGCGACGATCTCCTCAGGCAGGCCGAGCTCGCGGCCCACCGCGCGGACCTCGTCCTTGAACAGGAGTCGCAGCGGTTCGACGAGTTTGAACTCGAGGTCTTCGGGGAGGCCGCCGACGTTGTGGTGGCTCTTGATGTTGGCGGTGCCGCTGCCGCCGCCGGATTCGACGACGTCCGGGTACAGGGTGCCCTGAACCAGGAAGTCGACCTTCTTGCCGCTCGCGGCCTGGTCGCCCAGCACCTCCGACACCGCCCCCTCGAACGACCGGATGAACTCGCGGCCGATGATCTTGCGCTTGGTCTCCGGGTCGGTCTCGCCGGCGAGGTGGCCGAGGAAGATGTCCTCGGCGTCGACCGTCACCAGGCGTGCGCCGGTCGCGGCGACGAAGTCGGTCTGGACCTGCTCGCGCTCACCGGCGCGCAGCAGTCCGTGGTCGACGAAGACACAGGTCAGTCGGTCGCCGATGGCGCGCTGAACGAGCGCGGCAGCGACGGCGGAGTCCACACCGCCGGACAGGCCGCAGATCGCGAGGCCCTCGTCGCCCACCTGGGCGCGGACGTCGGCGATCAGCGACTCGGCGATATTGGCCGCGGTCCACGTCGGCTTCAGTCCGGCGATCTCGTACAGGAAGCGGGTCAGCACCTCCTGGCCGTGCGGGCTGTGCAGGACCTCGGGGTGGTACTGGACGCCGGCCATCTGCTTCTCGACGCACTCGAACGCCGCCACCGGTGCGCCCGGGGTCGACGCGGTGACGGTGAAGCCGTCGGGCGCCACCTGCACGGCGTCGTTGTGACTCATCCAGACCGGCTGGGTGTCGGGCAGTCCGCGGTGCAGCGTGCCCTCGCCGTTCGGCGTCAGCGTGGCGCGACCGAACTCGCGGCCGCCGGTGTTGGCGACCTCTCCACCGAGCGCCGTCGTCATCTTCTGGAAGCCATAGCAGATGCCGAAGACCGGGATCCCCAGGTGGAACATGCCCTCGTCCACGGCCGGCGCATCGTCGGCGTAGACCGAGGCCGGTCCACCGGACAGGATGAGCGCTGCCGGATTCTTGGCTTTGATCTCCTCGAGACTCGCGTCGTGCGCGATCACTTCCGAGTAGATCCGGGCCTCGCGGACGCGGCGAGCGATCAGCTGCGCGTACTGGGCTCCGAAGTCGACGACGAGTACAGGACGCGGGTGGTCGGGGGATGTTTCCGTCACGGTGAGCAGTGTACTTGCCTCCCTTCCTCCACGAGGAAGGAGATACCTGGCACGAATCACCCTCTCGATGTACGGTTTATTACCGTACGCAGAGGAGGACCCGTGGCATCGAAAATGACGAGCCGGATCGAAGTCCGTGCCGAGGATGAATTGATCGCCCTCATCCGCCGGGCCGCCAACGCCGTTCACGAGCCCGCCTCCGAGTTCGTACGAAAAGCCGCGCTGGCTCGCGCGGACATCGTCTTGCGGGAAGACCTGATCACCGTGATGTCGGCGGAACAGTTCGACGACATGGCGGCGTCGCTCGACACCGCGGACGAGGCGGTCCGGCTGGCCGAGGAGTCCCGTCGCCCTCGCGTGTTCAGTCGACGCTGATCGAATGCGCTTCGAATCGGGCGAGCTGCAGAGCAGCCATGTCCTCACGGAGTTCGACTGCACCCAGAGGTCCCTGAACGACTGGCTTACGACATCCGCACACCGCGCGAACACCAGCGGCACCGCAAAGGTCTATGTCTGGACCGCCCCGCCCAGCGCCACCGTCCACGCCTACTTCGCGATCTGCCCGACGGAGGTCGTGCGTGAGCAGGACGGCATCAGCCGCAGCATGTCCGGCGGACACTCACGCATTCCAGGGTTCCTCCTCGCTCGCCTCGCGCTCGACCGATCGATCCACGGCGCAGGCTACGGCGGGCAGCTGCTCCTCGACGCGATCGAACGCATCGTCGCAGCATCAGCGATCAGCGGCGGACGACTCATCGTCGTCGACGCGATAGACGACGAAGCAGCACGGTTCTACGAACGCTTCGGGTTCATCCGGGTCACGCACCGGCCGAGACGGCTCGTCATGAAGGTCGCGACGGCAGCCGCCGCACTGCACACATAGGCCCCAAGTACCTGTTGCGAAATCGACGGCAGCCGGAGTTGCCCCAGACTTGTCGAGTGCCACGCACCCCCTACTGTGTCGATGCGAATCAATCCACATAATTCACTTTATTTGGACATTCCACTGAAATTTCCCTCGGTCTGGGTCAGCATGGTCCAGACAATCACCGACATGGGGGAGAACAGTCTTGAGAACCTTCGACAAGTTCGACATGAGCCGCGCGGAGACGACTTTCGTCGGCATGCTCATGAACGGACACATCTGTCTCTGGCGCGACGGCGAACCGTCGATCTGGGCGATCCGTGACCGTCAGGAGTACGACGAGCTCCTGAACGCTTACACCGCGGGCGACATCGGGGCCGTGGCCTTCCGCGACGGCTACTACCGCACGACCGTCGACCTCGACACGACCTCGATGGTCGGCTGCTTTCACATTCGCAGGTCACTCGGCGAAGGCGGCACGTACGGCGTCGGTCATTTCGTGCAGCTGTCGGAGCCCGACGCCGACATCGCCGACCAGGTGACCTGGACGCAGGCGATCCGCCACACGGTCGAGATCGCCGTCGACGCCGCCTCCGACTACGCAGCCGAGCGAGGCGCGTATCTCATCGTCAGCGGGCACGACGTCGACGGGCCGGCGGTGACCCTGGGCAGGGCGTACCGCGAGGGCGACCACCTATCGATCATGTTCGCCAAACCCGCGCCCGGGACGGAGCGGTGGCTGGGAACCACCGGGCCGGATCCGGTCAAGTTGGTCGCCCGGATCGACCCGCACAGTCGCGGCGAGATCGGCGAACTCGCGCGCAGTGCACTCGAGGCGTGGGGAATCACGCCGTGGGACGTCGTGCTGACCGTCGTCTCGCCGATCGAGCAGGCCACCGGATCCATGGTGCCGTTCGAGAAGCACCCCGCGTGGGCGTCCGGATGCAGCACCGACACGTGACATCCCGCACGAAACGCAGTCACTGACCGCCACAGCTTCACCTTCACTCCATGGATCACACGAATCCGATCGACATGACTGACCAGCAGGGGGAACACATGACCACGGACAACCAGCTCGACCCGACGATCGACGACCTCGACCCGGAGACCTCCGTCGTCGTCACACTCGGCTCACCGCTCGGAGGGCGGATCCGAACGTGGAACGACGACGTCGCACAGACATGGATCGTCGAGGATGTCGAACATCTCGAGAGGTTGTGGGCGACCGGCGCGATCGGGACCGCGTCGCTCCAGCAGGCGGGCCACCACCGCGACGTCGGTGTCCTCGACACCGCGAATCACATCCTGTGCGTCACGACGACGACACCCATCAGCAAGTTCGGCGGGTTGATCGAGGGGCACGAGCACTTCGCGTTGAAACCCGCACCGTCGACCAAACTGACGAAGAACGCCAGGAAACAGCGGTGGGAGGCCTTCGAAGACTTCCTGGTCACCGCGACCTCGCACGCCTTCGACCGCGGCGAGACCCTGGTGATCGGCGGTCCCGATCCGGACGGTCCGTCGGTGACGATCGGTCAGATGTACCGGAGTTCCCGGCGGATCTGGGCAATCTCGGCGGCGCCGGCCCCGTTCGCCGAGCTCTGGCCGGTGCCCCGCCCCGATGAGCGAGACCGCGTCACGACGCTCGCGAAGTTCAATCCGATGCTCGCGCTGCACACCGCCATGCGCACCACCGACGCCCTCCGCTCCTGGGGCGTCGATCCGTACGACGCGACCATCACGTACGTCCAGCCGATCGAGATGATCACGGGCCGACTGTCGGCGCATTCGCTGCTCGACGATCCCGTCGAGGCGTAGCCCGTCTCCGGAGTCACATCCGGCGTTGGTGGGCGGCGACTTCACTCGCCGCCCACCGACGAAATACCCTGTTCACGTGACTGACTCCTTCCCCGACACCACGACGGCTCCGCGCTGGTGGTCGTTGTCCATGGTCGACCTGGCTCAGGCCGCGGTCTTCGCCGCGCTGATCGCAGTGCTCGGCCTCACCCCGGCGATCGGCATCGCGGGTCCCGTGCCGATCACCCTGCAGACGCTCGGCGTGATGCTCGCGGGCGCGGTCCTTGGTCCCAAGAAGGGCACCCTCGCGGTCGCGATCTTCATGATCCTCGCGATCGCGGGCCTCCCGATCCTGTCCGGCGGTCGTACCGGGTGGGTCTCCCTGAACTCCCCGACCGGCGGCTACTTCATCGGGTTCCTGCCCGGCGTGCTCCTCATCGGCCTGCTGACGGCGTGGATGATGCCGCGCTACAACATCGTTCTCGGCATCATCATCAACCTCGTCGGCGGCGCCATCGTCATCTACGTCTTCGGCATCGCCCTCCAGATGATCCGCACCGACGCCGGCCTCTGGGCCCTCATCACCGCCAACGCCCCGTTCCTGTGGGGCGACACCGCGAAGGCCGTTATTGCCGCGCTGGTCGCGGGGCCGGTCCACCGCGGTCGTCCCGGGCTGATCGCTCCCCTGCTGCGGTCGAAGAGTGCCTGACGCAGACCGCTCCATCGTCTTCGACGGCGTCGAGCACGCCTTCGGCGACCGCGTCGTCCTGCGCGGCGTCGACCTCGACCTCCGCGAACACCGCGTGGGCATCGTCGGCGCCAACGGCAGCGGCAAGTCGACCCTCGCGCGGATGATCAACGGCCTGATCCTCCCCGACCGGGGCACCGTCACCGTGAACGGTCTCGACGTCCGCAAGAACAAGCGGAAGGTGCGGCGCGATGTCGGCTTCATCTTCTCCGACCCGGATCGGCAGATCATCATGCCGACCGTCGTCGAGGACATCGAACTGTCGCTCTCACGCATCCTCTCCGACAAGGCCGAACGCAAGGCGCGGGCCCGCGAAGTCCTCGCGGAGTTCGGGCTCGACGGCCATGCCGACCAGCCGTCGCACCAGCTGTCGGGCGGGCAGAAGCAGCTGCTCGCCCTGGCCGCGGTGATGGTGGTGGGGCCGACCATTCTGGTGGCCGACGAGCCGACCACGATGCTCGATCTCCGGAACTCCCTGATGCTCCGCCGAACCTTCGCGGAGTTGACCGAGCAGCTGGTGGTCCTGACCCACGACCTCCCCATGCTCGACGACTTCGACCGCGTCGTCGTCCTCGACGACGGCCGCGTGGTGGCCGACGACGAGCCCGGGCCCGCGATCGCCTTCTACCGGAGCCTGATGAGTCGATGATCGGCGTCTACGTTCCCGGGAACTCCCTGCTGCATCGGCTGCCCGCGGGCCTCAAGATCCTGCTGCTGATGGCATCGATCATCACCGTCGCCGTGGTGGTCCGCACGCCGACGGCCGCAGGCATCGCGCTGGCCGCCACCGCCGCGACGTTCGTGGTCGCCTGGATTCCCTTCCGCGCCGCGTGGGCGCAGATCCGCGGGCTGCTGTGGCTGCTCGGCGTCCTGTTCGCGTTCCAGTGGATCATCACCGACCTGAGTCGGGCGTTCGTCGTCACGGCGATCCTCCTGGCCTCGGCGGGACTCGCGGCCGTCGTCACGCTCACCACCCGGACCACCGACATGCTCGACGCGATCATCGGGGCCCTGCGCCCGCTCAAGCGGTTCGGGGTCCGCACCGATCTGATCGCCATGACCTTCGCACTGACCATCCGCAGCATCCCGCTGATCGCCGACGTCCTCACGCAGGTCGACCAGGCACGCCGCGCCCGCGGGCTCCGCGCCGGGCCGCGCGTGCTGCTGGCGCCCACGGTCCTCGCGGCACTCCAGACCGCCGACGGCTTCGCCGAGACCCTCGCCGCGCGCGGCATGGACTGAACCGGGAATACCGCATCCGCCAGGTCTGTTAGCCTTCATGACGGACGCTGTGACGACATCTAGGAGGCTGCGGTGGACCCCTTCCCGCACCTGTCGCGCGCGCTGTTCGCTCACTCGGTGTACTTCCTCACCGATCACTGTCAGTAAGACTCGACGGACGTCGTCGCCCTGCTCTCTGCACCCGCGGACGGCAGCCACCCGACGCCCGGCCATCACGTAACCCCTGCGACGGGTCTGTCCGTGACCCCGAGCATCTGATACGCAAAGGAACCCCATGTCCCCCACCATCTTCGACGACGCCACCGCCCTCATGGGCCGCACGCCGCTGGTTCGCCTGAACCGGATCACCGATGGCGCCGAGGCCACCGTCCTGGCCAAGCTCGAGTACTACAACCCCACCAACTCGGTGAAGGACCGCATCGGCGTCGCCATCGTCGACGCCGCCGAGGCCTCGGGCGACCTGCCCGCAGGCGGCACCATCATCGAAGCCACCAGCGGCAACACCGGCATCGCGCTCGCCATGGTCGGCGCAGCCCGCGGCTACAACGTCGTCCTGACCATGCCCGAGTCCATGTCCAAGGAGCGCCGCGCCCTGCTGCGTGCATTCGGCGCCGAACTGGTCCTGACTCCGGCGGGCGAAGGCATGTCCGGAGCGGTGAACGCCGCCGAGAAGATCGCCGCCGAGCGTCGCGGTGCCGTCCTGGCCCGCCAGTTCGCCAACGAGGCGAACGCCGAGGTGCACCGCCGCACCACCGCCGAGGAGATCTGGGCCGACACCGACGGCGGCGTGGACGCCGTGGTCGCGGGCATCGGCACCGGCGGCACCATCACCGGTATCGGCCAGGTCCTCAAGGAGCGCAAGCCCGAGGTGAAGGTCTACGCCGTGGAGCCCGAGGAGTCCGCCATCCTCAACGGCGGCGCACCCGGCCCCCACAAGATCCAGGGTCTCGGCGCCAACTTCGTCCCCGAGGTGCTCGACACCACCGTGTACGACGAGGTCGTCGACATCAACGCCGAGACCGCCCTGAAGTGGGCCCGTCGCGCCGCGACCGAGGAGGGCCTGTTGGTCGGCATCTCGTCCGGCGCCGCCCTCGCCGCCGCCGTCCAGATCGCCAAGCGTCCGGAACTGGCGGGCAAGACCATCGTCGTCGTGCTCCCCGACTTCGGCGAGCGCTACCTGTCGACGCCGCTGTTCGAGGGTCTGGTCGACTGATGTCCGGCTCGGATCCCCTCCTGCGCACCCTGCGCGACGACGTGCGTGCCGCGCAGGAGCGCGATCCGGCCGCCCGCTCGGCGATCGAGGTGGCGCTCGCCTACCCCGGCGTCCATGCCCTGTGGTTCCACCGCGTCGCTCACCGGATGTGGAACACGGGAGGCGTACTGCGGTTGCCCTCGCGCCTGTTGTCGCAGTTCGCGCGGTTCGTCACCGGCATCGAGATCCATCCCGGTGCGAAGATCGGCCGTCGGATGTTCATCGACCACGGCATGGGCGTCGTCATCGGTGAGACCACCGAGATCGGCGAGGACGTCGTGATGTTCCACGGCTCCACGCTGGGCGGCGTCAGCATGTCGAAGGGCAAGCGGCACCCGACCGTGGGCGATCGCGTGCTGATCGGTGCGGGCGCCAAGGTGCTCGGCCCGATCACGCTCGGCGACGACGCCAAGGTCGGGGCCAACGCGGTGGTGGTGCACGACGTCCCCGCCGGCCACGTCGCCATCGGCACCGCCGCGGCCCCGCGCCCGTCGCGCGCCACCCCGGAGCACGACCCGTACGCCGATCCCGCGCTCTTCATCTGACCCGAGAAACACTTCTGCCGTTGATCGGGCCCCGCTCCGGGGCCTGATCAACGGCAGAAGTGTCTGTACGTCGTTAGGACGCGCTGTCGGCCTTCGTGTTCACCGGAGTGATCGAGAGGCGCAGGGCGCCGGGCGCGTCGGCCGGAACGACGGGCGCGTTCGGCGCGACGGGTGCCAGCCGACTGTAGGCCTCCCCCTGCGCCGGACGGGTGTCGGCCTCGCCCTTGTTCGGCCACAGCGAGATGGCGCGCTCGGCCTGCGCCGAGATCGACAGCGACGGGTTCACACCCAGGTTCGCGGTGATCGCGGCGCCGTCGGTGATGTGCAGCGTCGGGTAGTTCCACACGCGGTGGTACGGGTCGATGACGCCCTTGGCCGGGTCGTCGGAGATCACGCAGCCGCCGAGGTAGTGCGCGGTCATCGGCATGTTGAGGATGTCGCCCCAGGTGCCGCCGGCCATGCCGCTCGGCAGCTTGTCCGCGATGCGGCGGGTGGCCTCGTTGCCCTCCGGGATCCACGTGGGGTTCGGCTCGCCGATGCCCTGCTTGGTGGTCACGTACTTGAACGGACCGCGCTTGCGGACGAACGTGGTCAGCGAGTTGTTGTTGTTCTGCATCACCAGGGCGATCACCGTGCGCTGGCTCCACTTGCGGACGAAGAGGAGACGGATCAGCATGAACGGGTTCTTGATGATCTGCTTCAAGAACTGACCGACGCGGTTGGGAACGCTGCCGCCGTCGGTCAGCACGGTCTGCAGGTAGGCCATCGCGTTGCTGCCCTTGCCGTAGCGGACCGGCTCGATGTGGGTGTTGGCCGCCGGGTGGAACGACGATGTGATCGCGACGCCCTCCGAGAAGTCGCGGCTCGCGTCGTACGAGCGCGCCTGGGCGCCGAGGATCGACTCCGAGTTGGTCCGGGTCAGGACGCCCATCGCGTCCGACACCTTCGGCAGCGTGGTGCCCTTGGCGCGGTGCATGATCTTCTGCGTGTTGAACGTGCCTGCGGCGACGATGACCTGATCGGCGGTGAACTGACGACGGTGCGCGCCGAACGGTCCCCACGACGACGAGCCGTGCGTCGACACGATCCACGAGCCGTCGGACTTCTGCTCCAGACGGTCGACGGTGGTGCGGTCGATGATCTGCGCGCCGTTGCGCTCGGCGAGGCCGAGGTAGTTCTTCAGCAGCGTGTTCTTGGCGCCGACGCGGCAACCGGTCATGCAGGCGCCGCATTCGGTGCAGGCGGTGCGCTCGGGGCCCGCGCCGCCGAAGTAGGGATCGGCCACCTTCTCACCGGGAGCACCCGTGCCACCGGTCTTGGCACCGAAGAAGACGCCGACCGGAGTGGAGGTGAAGGTGTCGCCGGCCCCCATCTCGTCGGCCACCTCCTTCATGATCCGGTCGGAGTTGGTGAACGACGGGTTGGTGACGACGCCGAGCATGCGGCGGGCCTGCTCGTAGTGCGGTGTCAGTTCCGCCTCCCAGTCGGTGATGTGGTTCCACTGGGGGTCGGTGAAGAACGGGGTCGGCGGCTTGTACAGGGTGTTCGCGTAGTTGAGCGATCCGCCGCCGACACCGGCACCGGCCAGGACCATGACGTCCTTGAGCATGTGGACGCGCTGGATGCCCATCAGGCCGAGCTTCGGGGCCCAGACGAACTTGTTCAGTCGCCAGCTGGTCTTGGCGAACTGGTCGTCTTCGAAGCGCCGTCCGGCTTCGATCACACCGACGCGGTATCCCTTCTCGACCAGGCGTAAAGCACTCACGCTTCCGCCGAAGCCGGAGCCGATGATCAGGACGTCGAAGTCAGTGTGCGCCATAGCCGACCATACTAATGAGTAATGTCTCAATCGGGAAAGGAAGTACAGGCTAAGTCGACTGCTCAGGCCGTGAACGGCACCGACACCGGACGCCGTACATAGTTCCCGGTGGCCCACTCGATTCCTTCGATGTCGACGGAGAAGTCCGGGCATCGAGCGAGGAGTTCCTGCAGCGTCACTCGCGCCTGCATCCGCGCGGCCGCCGCACCGAGGCAGTGGTGGGTGCCATGGCTGAAGGTGAGGATGGTCGCGGGGTCACGGCGCACGTCGAGGGCGTCCGCGTCCGGTCCGTACACGCGCTCGTCGCGGTTGGCGGACGCGTAGCAGAGGAGCACCTTCCGCCCGGCGGGGACGACGACGCCCTCGATCTCGACGTCGCGCGTGGCGGTTCGGCACAGCCCCTGCACGGGCGACGTCAGACGGAGCAGTTCGTTGACCGCTGTCGGGAGGAGTTCGGGTTCGTCGATCAGCAGGCGACGTTGGTCGCGGCGCTCGGTCAGCAACGCCGCCGAGCCGCCGAGCATCCCGGTGGTCGTGTCGTTGCCGCCGGCGACCATCGTGAACGCGAACGCGAGCACGGACAGCACACCCGCCGAATCGGATCCGTCGGCGACGCCCGCCGTCACCAGATGCGACACCGTGTCGTCGCCGGGATGCCGCCGCCGATGATCGATGAGATCGGAGAAGTAGGCCATCAGCCCGACGACCGCGTCCGCCGCACCGGTCACCGCCGACCCCAGATCGGCGCCCGGGTTGGCGGCGACGATCGCGTCGGTCCACGCGTCGAACTGCCCGCGGTCGGAGTCCGGGACGCCCAGGTAGTGCGCGACGACCATGCTCGGCAGCGGCTTGAACAGGTCGGCCGCGATGTCACCTCCCCCGCGCGACGCGAGGTCCTCGAGTCGCGTCGCCACGAACTCGCGGACCCGGGGTTCCAGCGTGGTGACCTGGCGGGGTGTGAAGCCGCGGGCGACGAGTTTGCGGAAATCGGTGTGCGCGGGCGGATCGAGCATCACCATCGGCGGGTTGTCCTGCAGTCCGATCTTCGCCAGTTCGCCGTAGTTCACGGTGAGACCCTGCGCCGAGGAGAAGGTCTCCCAGTCGCGGGCCGCGGCCATCACGTCCGCATGTCGGGTCAAGACGTAGAAGTCGTCGTCGGGGTGACGCTCCGGAACGACGTGGTGGACGGGATCGCGGTCGCGCAATGTCGCATACATCGGGTACGGATCGCGCCATGTGGGTCCGGAGCGGAGCGTGTACGACGGAAGCGTTTCGACCACCATGTGCCGATGATGCCG
This sequence comes from Gordonia phthalatica, assembly GCF_001305675.1. NCBI lineage: Bacteria > Bacillati > Actinomycetota > Actinomycetes > Mycobacteriales > Gordoniaceae > Gordonia > Gordonia phthalatica. The sequence goes on along the minus strand of NZ_CP011853.1, from coordinate 1,330,947 downwards.
GATATCGTCGCCGGGCGCGGCAACAGAGTAGGGCCCGACACGAATGTCGGGCCCTACTCTGTGGTCTGTCTGCCGTCAGGCGCGGACGGAGAGTCCGACCTTCTGGAACTCCTTGAGATCCGAGTAGCCGGCCTTCGCCATGGATCGGCGCAGTCCGCCGACCAGGTTCAGCAGGCCGTCGGGGTCGTCCGACGGTCCGTTGAGGACGGTGTCGAGCGAGGGGCGTCCCTCGTCGAGCGCCACCTGCATCAGCGCGCCGCGCGGGGTGTCCGGGTGGGCGGCGGCCGACGGCCAGTACCAGCCGTGGCCGGGTGCGGTCTCGGCGGCCGCGAGCGGCGTGCCGAGGACGGCTGCGTCGGCCCCGCAGGCGATCGCCTTAGCGAGGTCGCCCGAGGTGTGGATGTCGCCGTCGGCGATCACGTGGACGTAGCGTCCGCCGGTCTCGTCGAGGTATTCGCGACGGGCCGCGGCCGCGTCGGCGATGGCGGTGGCCATCGGGACGCCGATGCCGAGCACCTCACCGGTGGTGGTGGAGCCCTCGGTGGATCCGTAGCCGACGATGACGCCCGCGGCACCGGTCCGCATCAGGTGCAGAGCCGTGCGGTGGTCGTGCACGCCGCCCGCGATCACCGGGATGTCGAGGTCGGAGATGAACGTCTTCAGATTCAGCGGCTCCTCGGAGACGCCGTCGTCGGTACCGCGGTCCACGAGCACCACATGCTCGGCCGAGATGATGGTGCCGTGCACGACGAGGATCTCGGCCCCCGCCTTGATGAGCGCGGGCGTCAACTCGGGAGCGTGCTGCGGACTCACCCGGACGGCGGTGGTGACACCGGCCGCGCGGACCTTGGCCACGGCCTGGCTCAGCAGGTCGATGTCGATCGGCGCCCGATGCAGTTCCTGGAGGCGTCGGATCGCGGCCGACGGGTCCGGGTTCTTCTCGGCGATCTCCGCGAGTTCGGCGAGCTTGTCCTCGACCTGCTCGTGGCGGGCCCACAGGCCTTCCCCGTTGAGCACGCCAAGCGCGCCGGCCTTGCCCAGTGCGATCACGGAGTCCGGGGAGCCCAGTGCGTCGGTCGGGTGGTTCAGGATCGGCGAGTCGAACCGGTAGGCATCGATCTGCCAGGCCGTCGACACGTTCTTCGACGATCGCGTCCGACGGGACGGGATGATCGAGATGTCTTCCAGTTCGTACGTCCGGCGGGCCGTCCGGCCCATGCCGAATTCGACGAGGTCACGCACCATTGCGCCTTTCTAGTGGACTCTCCGGTGGAGCGGGTGTGCGACGCACACGCCGCGACTCCACTCAGCGAGCATAGTAGTTGGGTGCCTCGGCGGTGAGGGTGATGTCGTGCGGGTGCGATTCCTTGAGGCCCGCGGCGGTGATCTGAACGAACTGCGCGTTCTGCAGATCCTCGATGGTCGCCGAGCCCGTGTAGCCCATGGCCGCACGCAGACCGCCGGTCAGCTGGTGGATGACCTGGTTCAGCGGGCCGCGGAACGGAACGCGTCCCTCGATGCCCTCCGGAACCAGCTTGTCCTCGGCGAGGACGTCGTCCTGGAAGTAGCGGTCCTTGGAGTACGACTTGCCCTGGCCGCGGCCCTGCATGGCACCGAGCGACCCCATGCCACGGTAGCTCTTGAACTGCTTGCCGTTGACGAGGATCAGCTCGCCAGGCGACTCGGCGGTGCCTGCCAGGAGTGAGCCGAGCATGGCGGTGGACGCACCGGCCGCGAGGGCCTTGGCGACGTCGCCCGAGTACTGCAGACCGCCGTCGGCGACGACGGGGACGCCGGCGGCCTTCGCGACGGCGACGGCCTCGAGGATCGCGGTGATCTGGGGTGCACCGACGCCGGCGACGACGCGGGTGGTGCAGATGGAACCGGGGCCGACACCGACCTTCACGGCGTCCACACCGGCGTCGATCAGGGCCTGAGCGCCTTCGCGGGTCGCGACGTTGCCGCCGATCAGCTGGACGCGGCCGCCGATCTCGGCCTTGAGCTTGCCCACCATGTCGAGCACGCCGCGGGAGTGGCCGTGCGCGCTGTCGATGACGAGGACGTCGACGCCGGCGTCGGCGAGGGTGAGGGCACGAGTCCAGGCCTCGTCGCCGGCTCCGACCGCGGCACCGACCAGCAGGCGGCCGTCGGCGTCCTTGGTGGCGTCGGGGAACTGCTCGGTCTTGACGAAGTCCTTGACGGTGATGAGACCCGTGAGCTTGCCGTTGCCGTCGACGATCGGGAGCTTCTCGATCTTGTGGCGACGCAGCAGGCCGAGCGCGGCCTCGGCGGAGACGCCCTCGGAGGCGGTGATCAGCGGTGCCGGGGTCATGACTTCGGACACCGGTCGCGAGTCGTCGGCCTCGAAGCGCATGTCGCGGTTGGTGATGATGCCGACGAGGTCGCCCTTCGCATCCACGACGGGCAGGCCCGAGATGCGGTAGCGCGCACACATCGCGTCGACCTCGGCGAGCGTGTTGCTCGGCAGGCAGGTGACGGGGTTGGTGACCATGCCCGCCTCCGACCGCTTCACGGTCTCGACGGCGGCGGCCTGCGCCTCGATGGAGAGGTTGCGGTGCAGCACGCCCATGCCGCCGGCGCGGGCCATGGCGATGGCCATGCGCGCCTCGGTGACGGTGTCCATGGCGGAACTGACGAGCGGGACCCGCAGGGTGATCTCCCGAGTCAGCTTGGACGATGTGTCCACTGCATTCGGGACGACGTCTGAAGCCGCGGGGAGCAACAGAACGTCATCGAAGGTGAGGCCGAGCATTGCGACCTTGTTTGGATCATCTCCACCAGTGCGAACCTGCGTCATCTGACCATCGTATCGACTCCCGGCGGAGTAGGCCGTCGCGGCGGGTTATCGGCTACGGTGGAAACCGTGCATGACCCTTTCGCAGGACTCCCGCCGGACCCGTTCGCCGACGACCCGAACGACCCCGCGTCGGCACTCGACGCACTCGACCCGGGAATCCCTCTTGACGAGGGAGAACGTACCGCCGTGGAAGAGGATTTGGCCGACCTCGACGTGTACGAAAGACTCCTCTCCCCGCGGGGAGTTCGGGGCCTTGTGGTGATGTGCGAGGACTGTCATGAAGATCACTACCACGACTGGGACATGCTCCGGTCGAATCTGCGTCAGCTGCTCGTCGACGGGACGGTTCGCCCCCACGAGCCGGCCGTCGATCCGCAGCCCGATGACTATGTGACGTGGGATTACTGCCGCGGCTACGCGGACGCTTCGCTGCGCTATCACGAACGCTACTGAGCCGCGAATCGAGTCGGCGGGATCCGCGTCGCGCCGACCGGACGTGAGCCGAACGCGAGAAGGGGCCGTGATCTCTCGATCACGGCCCCTTCTCGCGTTCCGATGGTCCGGCGGACTCAGCTGACGCCCGTCGTCGGCGCTATCGTCTCAGCGGTCCCCGATGCGGTCGGCGTGGTGCTCGACGGCTCGGTGGTCTTGGACGGCTCCGACGGCTTCGACGGCTTCGACGGCTTCGTCGTGGACTCGCTGGGCGGGGTCGACGGCTTGCTGGTGCTGGTCGACGGCGTCGGCGACTCGAGCAACACCGTCGGGTTCGGCTTCTCCTCGGTCGGCGACACCGTCGTCGTCGACGGCGGCAGCTTCGGCAGTGACGAGAGCCTCGGGATCAACTCCTTCAGGGTGCGGTCCCGGATGTCGTCGATCACCTCGCGCAGATCCGCGACCTCGCTCTTGTCGTTGATCGGGCCGACGTCCTTCTCCGCCTCCTCGATGTACTTCTTCGCCTTGACGACGTCACCGGCCTTGAGGGCCTCCTTGGCGGCCTGGATGTTGGCCTCCGCATTGACCTTCGCCTGAGTCTGCTGTGCCTGCTCGGCGAACACCACCTGCTTCACGCTCCACAGGGGATCACCGGGCTGCGAGCCCTCGGACATCACCAGCAGACCCGCACCGACGACAGCAAGCACCGCAGCGGCGCCGGAGACGACCCGCAGTCGACGGGACAGTCCCCCGCGGCGCTCCCTCGCATTGGCACGGCTGATCGCCGCTTCGATGTCGGCGACCGTCGGAGTCGTCGGGATCGGGCTCGAGATCGAGTCCACTCTCCACTGGGCGATGAGCCCGGCCAACTCGTACTCGGCGCTGTCGGCGACGTTCGCGGCGCGACCGGCCGCGAGGTTGTCGAGGAATGCGTCGTCGCGGCTCACCGCGCCAACGTCGATGGGGCCGGATGTCACACCGTCGTCACTCATCGACGTTCACCTCCTGCTTTCACTGTCTTCTTGAGCTTTGTCAGGGCACGGTGCTGCGCTACGCGCACCGCGCCCGGGCTGCTGCCGACGATCTCGGCAGTCTCTTCGGCTGACAACCCGACCACGAGCCTCAGCACGAGGATCTCGCGCTGCTTCTCCGGCAGGGTGCCGAGCAGGTCCCTCATCCGGCGCGAAGCGTCGGACTCGAGAGCCGCCTGCTCTGGGCCGTTGGCGAAATCCATGGCGTCGGGCACTTCGTCCACTGGGTCGGACTTCACCCGAGCCGCCGATCGCATAGCGTCGGCGACCTTGTGTGAGGCGATGCCGTAGACGAACGCCATGAAGGGTCGGCCCTGGTCTTCGTACCGGGGCAACGCCGTCATAACCGCCATCAACACCTCCTGAGCCACGTCATCAGCGGAGAACAAGTGCCGTTCTCCTGCACCGATTCGTCCTCGGCAGTAGCGCAGGACTGGCTCCCTGACACTTTCGAGAACTGAGGTCAGCGCAGCGCGGTCGCCGTCAGCGGCCGCACGGACCGCCTGGCCCAACGCCTCACCTGTAAGTTTCATCGCCGCTTCAGTGCCCAAGTGTTACTCAATCGAGAAAAGACAGACTGCGGAACGTCGCTCAGCTCCCGTACATCAGTCATTGATCAAGCGTACCGATCCGTAACGTCAGAACTCGGCAAGGCCCGGAAGGCCATGCCGAGTCGCCGAAGGTCCTCCTGCAGCCGGTCCGGCGGCCGGTCACCGATCGCCGCTGGTCGCAGCCCTGCCACCATGGTCTGCGCCGCCCATTCCAACGGCAGCAGGCCTGCCGTCCGACATGCCGCGGCCAGCCGCTGCGCCTCATCGGCCGCATGTCCGATGTCACCTGCGGCCGCACTCGCCGCGGCTGCGATCAGGTCGGTCTTGATCCGGTGCCGCGCGGACGGAGCGCCGACCGACAACGCGCGAGCGTTCGCAGCAAGCTCCGCAGCGCGCGGATCGCCGGTGTAGAGCGCCAACTCGGTGCGCACCCACCCCAGCCGCAACCGCGGACGACCGACGCAGATCCAGTCGCTCGACTCCGCCGCCCCGAGCTCGGCGGCCGCCCGATCCAGGAGCAGCCCGGAAGCGGTGAAGTCACCGACGCCCAGGTCGTCGGCTGCGAGGCCGATCAACGCGTCAACGCGGGCTGCGACCGCCCACGGGCCGTGGTCCCCCGCCACCGCTCGTATCGCGGCGCCGTCGTCCGCGCGTGCGATGGCGTGGCCGCCGGCCTGTCGAGTCAGCGATGCGCGGGTCGCGAGCGCCGCCGACCGCACAGCGGCGGGCACCGTCGCCTCCCGAAGGAGGCGGTCGACGATGGTCCGAGCCGCCGCCGCGTAACCACGTGCGCCGAGGTCGACTGCACGGGCCCATCGGTCGGCGGCCGTCGGGGTCGATTCGGTGGGCTCGATCCCGAAGGCGCTACCCCACTGCGTCATTCGAATCCTTCTCCTCCCCCGCTTTTCACGCGCGGTGCGAACATTTCATTTCGACTAACAAACGGTGAGCAATGCGGGCCAGGATTGCCGCACCGGACAACTCGCGTTATCGCATTCGTAACCTTCTTGCGATCTTCGTCAATGGTGGCATCCCGGCCGGCGCCCGCGACAACCGGCTGCGGACGGCTTCGGGCTGCTCAGTTCCTGCAGGTCAACCCGTGCACGTTGTCTGCCCAGGATGCATCATTGCAGGCAGAAGGTGGTCTCGATCACGAAACCTGTCGTTCATTTACGCCAGTCGAATGACGCTGGACGGCGCCGAATTCCGGGTTTGACTCGCTTTTCTCCACCCACATACCGTGAGCGACGTCAGGAGAAAGCGCCTCGTACTCAGGAGCCAGATTGACCACCACGATCGACCGATTGCCCGGCCCGAACTCGGATTTCTGGGACTGGCAGATGCATGGCAAGTGCCGCGGCCTGGAATCCTCGGTCTTCTTTCATCCGGAGGGTGAACGCGGCCGGGCACGGATGCAGCGTGAGCGTCAGGCCAAGCAGGTCTGCGCCGACTGCCCGGTGCTCATGCAGTGCCGTTCGCACGCATTGAGCGTCGATGAGCCCTACGGCATCTGGGGCGGGCTCACCGAGTCCGAGCGGAACCTCATGCGGCGCCGCAACCCCCGTCGCCTCGCCGGCTGAGATCGCCTCGGCCGCGGACCGCGCAGCGTCCGCAAGCAACAAATCAGCCCCGGTTGAATCTCAACCGGGGCTGACTCGTGTCTGGGTGCTGTATCAGCCGACCACTGCGAGGATGTCGCGCGCCGACAGGATCAGGTACTCCTGGCCCTCGTACTTGACCTCGGTGCCGCCGTACTTGCTGTAGATGACGACGTCGCCTTCCTGGACGTCGACCGGAATACGGGTGCCCTGGTCGGTGACGCGGCCTTCGCCGACGGCGATAACCTTGCCCTCCTGGGGCTTCTCCTTGGCCGAGTCGGGGATGACCAGGCCGGAAGCGGTGGTGGTCTCAGCCTCGACGGCCTGAACGAGGATCTTGTCCTCGAGCGGCTTGATGTTCACGCTCGCCACGATGTCAGTCCTTTTCCTTCATGTCACTGATTGAAAGTTCATGGCACCGGATCGCTTTGCCACGTCGTCGCGGGTGCCGCAGCGCTGCATTTCGGAGCCAACTAGCACTCTACCCATGCGAGTGCCAGCACTCAACAGGTACGGGTGCGAATCTCGCCGTGATCGCTCAAAGCTTAGAGATCTGAACGCTCATCCCGGGATCGGTCGCCACCGTCAACGGCGAGGGCGGTGCCCCACCGGCGATCACATGTGCCCCCAGCGAGGCCACCATCACGCCGTTGTCAGTGCACAAGCGGGGTTTCGGTACGCGCAGATCGATGCCCGCCGCCGCGGTCCGCTCGATCGCGAGCGACCGGATCCGCGAGTTGGCGGTCGCACCGCCGCCGAGCACCAGGGTGTCGACACCGCGATCGGCGCAGGCACGCAGCGCTTTGGCGGTCAGCACGTCGGCCACCGCCTCCTGGAACGACGCCGCCACGTTCGGCACCGACACCGGCAGGCCGGCGCGCACCCGCTTCTCCACGTGGCGGGCGACGGCGGTCTTGAGGCCGCTGAACGAGAAGTCGTACGGGGCGTCGCGCGGGCCGGTCATGCCGCGTGGGAACGCGATGGCCTCGGGATCGCCGTCTCTGGCGATCGCATCGAGCGCGGGACCACCCGGATAGCCGAGGTCGAGGAGCCGCGCGACCTTGTCGAAGGCCTCGCCGGCCGCGTCGTCGACGGTGGTGCCCATCTCGACGATCGGCTGCGACAGGTTCTCGACGCCGAGCAGGTGGGTGTGCCCACCGGACACGAGGAGTGCGACGGCCGGCGGCATCGGCCCGTGCTCGAGGGTGTCGGCGGCGATGTGGCCGCCGAGGTGGTTCACCGCGTACAGCGGGACGTCCCACGCGAGGGCGTACGCCTTGGCCGCTGCGACACCGACCAGCAGCGCGCCGGCGAGCCCGGGGCCGATGGTGACTGCGATCGCGTCGGGCCGGTCGATGCCTGCGGCTTCGCGGGCGCGGGTCATCGTCGGGACGATGGCCTGCAGATGCGCGCGGGAGGCGACCTCCGGCACCACGCCGCCGTAGCGCGCGTGCTCGTCGACGCTCGACGCGACTTCGTCGGCGAGGAGGGTGACGCCTTCCCCGTCCCAGTCGACGATCCCGACGCCGGTCTCGTCGCAGGAGCTCTCGATGCCCATCACGATCATGAGTGCGCGTGCCCTTCCGGCTCGGTGGTCCGTGCGGCGCGCACCATGGTGTACGCGTCCGCGCCGGACGGTTGATAGTAGTTGCGTCGAGTTCCGGCGATCTCGAAGCCGTTGCGCTCGTACAGCGCGATGGCGGGATCGTTGTCGGTGCGCACCTCCAGGAATACCGGCGCGTGCACGCGATCGGCAACCTCGAGCATCGCCTCCAGCAACGCCCGCCCGTGGCCGGAGCCCTGATGTCCGGGTTCGACGGCGATGGTGTGCACTTCGCACTCGTGCTCCCCCGGTCGCCCCAGGACGCTGATGCCCGCGTACCCGATGACCGGTCCGCCGAGCGCGAGTCGGGCGGCGAAGTAGGTGTTGTACGGAGCGCGCAGCTCGGAGACGAAGCCGCTCAGCGGCCACGGCGAGTCGCCGGCGAAGAGTTCGGCCTCGATCTCGGCGCAGCGCACCAGATCGTCGGGGACCAGCGCGTCGATGACCGGTGCGGCCCGATCAGTCATTCGGCGCCGCCGGAAGCAGCGACTTGCGCTTCTGGTCCTTCAGTTCGACGGCGTCGGGCCGACGCAGGTACAGCGGCGCGAGGGGTTCGGCCGGCCGTGCGGCGAGCACCTGCTCGGCGGCGATCGACGCCAGCGAGGCGACCGTCGGCGTGACGAGGTCCGCGCCGACGAAACCGAAGCGTTCGGTGAAGCGGGTCTCGCCGACCGCGGTGACGAGTTCGGTGCCTGCGAGCTCGCCGACGAGGGCGTCGGGTGCATTCACGTCGGGTCCGGCGATCCGGCGCCCGGCGTCATAGACGGCCCAGTACACCTCGCGTCGACGGGCGTCGGTCAGGACCAGGCGAGGTCCGGGCTCGCCGACGGGCTGTGCGGCATCGATCGCGTCGAGAGTGCAGACCCCGTACGCCGGGATGCCGAGGGCGTCCGCGTACGCGGTACCCGTCGCCATGCCGACGCGCAGCCCCGTGAACGGGCCCGGTCCGGTGCCCACAACCACCGCGTCGAGGTCGGTTCCGGCGACGCCCGCCTCGGAGAGGCCGTCGCGCATCAGGGTGGTGAGGACCTCGGCGTGTCGCCGCTGATCGGCCACGATCCGTTCGGCGAGCGTGGTGACCGTCCCCGCCGCGGACACCAGCGCGACGCCGGTCACGACCGCGGACGTCGCGGTGTCGACCACCAGGACGCGCCGGGCGGGCTTCTCGTTCTGATCGGTCATCGGTTCACCCATTCCCAGGTCGCGTGTCGGGTCTCGCTGTCGTCGTCGCGACGCATCCGGACGATCAGGTATTCGTCGACGAGTCGTTCGACGACGCCTTCGCCCCACTCCACCACCACGACGCTGTCGTCGAGGTCGGTGTCGAGGTCCAGTGCGTCGAGGTCGTCGAGGCCGCCGAGTCGGTACGCGTCGACGTGCACCAGGCCGGGGCCGCCCGCGGGGCCGGGCGGGTGCTGGCGCGCGATGATGAAGGTGGGCGACGACACGCGGCCGCCGACACCGAGTCCGGCGGCGATGCCGCGGGTCATGGCGGTCTTGCCCGCACCGAGCGGACCGTCGAGGATCACCAGGTCGCCGGGCCCGAGTTGGGCGGCGAGCTCCCGGCCGAGGTCTTCGGTGTCGGCGACGTCGGGCAGGTCGCGCGTGCCGCCGGAGCGGTCAGCCATGCCGGACCGCCGGTCGGTCTGCCGCAGTGTCGCGTCGGCCGCGCCACGGCATCATCGGCCGCCCCAGCGCCAGCCGCGAACGAGTCACCAGGTCGTCGATCGCGTCGTTGACGGCCTCGGGATCCTCCATCGGCAGCATATGGCCGCAGCCTTCGGCGATCACCAGTCGCGAGTCGTCGCCCAGCTGCGCGTACATGTTGAGCGAGTTGTGGATCGGGGTGAGACGGTCCTCGTCACCGCACAGGACGACAGACGGGACCTGTGCGATCACCGGCAGCGCGGTGGCCTCGTCGTGGCTGGACAGGACACGCAGGAAACTGACCATGGTCGCGATCGGCGTGTTCTGAATCATCTTCTCGACGGCGTGGCCTGCGGACGGACTGTAGTAGTCCTTGCCGAAACTGGCCGCCACCAGGACTGGTTCCACGGCGCGACGGGTGATGCCGCGACCGGCCTGGACGGCCTTCGGAATGTACTTCACCGACACCTGCAGGGCGCCGACGATCGGGTTGTTGAGGCCTTCGCCGAGACCGGCCTCGGTGATGCCGCGGGCAGCGGTCGAGACGAGGGCGACGCCGGCGATCCGGCCACTGTGCGAGAACAGGCGCGAATGCCGTCGCGCGAGGGACATCACGGACATGCCACCCATCGAGTGACCGACCAGGACCACCGGCCCGGTCGGGGCCATGGTGCGGATGACCGCGGCGAGGTCGTCGCCGAGCTGTGCCATGGTGCAGCTCTCGTCGGGCGCAGCGTCGCTGGCGCCGTGACCGCGCTGGTCGTAGAACACCATCTTGATGCTGCGATCGGCCCATCGCTTGGCGAGTCCGAACCGCTGGAAATGCCACGACGCCATCCGGAGGGTGAAGCCGTGCACGAAGATCACCGTCAACTCGGGGGTCGCGGTGCGCCCCCAATTGGCGGTGCCGCCGGTCTTGGAGCCTCCGGTCAGGACCGTCCTGACGGCCAGCGAGATCCCATCGTCCGCGGTGACGGTCGCGACCTCACCCCCGTAGATCGCGGTGAAGTCGACACCGGAGTTCGGGTCGACGCGACGCCGCGACTTGCGCTGCTTGCGGCGTCCCGCGGTGACCGCCCCCAGCGATCCCACCTCGGACAGACCTGAGCGCCACCGGGGAACCGGCTTCGGGATCACCCGATCGGCAGCCGTAGGCTCGGTCGAGTCGGGTGCGACCGCCTTCGCGGCCTTCGACTGTCTTCGGATTCTTCTAGCCATGCGTTTCCCCCGTCGGATCGTTGACATAGCGGCGCACTGCTCGTGAGCCGACGCGCGAGATGATCTCGTAGTCGATGGTTCCGCAGCCGTCGGCCCAGTCCTTCGCGGACGGCACCGCTTCGCCGGATGCGGCCGTGGCCGGGCCGAACAGGATCGCTCGGTCACCCTCGGCGACACCGCCGCCGTCGGGGCCGAGATCGATGACCAACTGGTCCATGCAGATGCGTCCCACATTCGGGAACAGTCGGCCGTTCACGTGGACGCCGAGTCGCCCGGACAGGACGCGGGGGACGCCGTCCCCGTAGCCCGCGGGGACGACGCCGAGCACGGTGTCACGCGGCGCGATCCACGTGTGGTTGTACGAAACGCCCTGTCCCGCGGGGATCTTCTTGATCAGGGAGACGCTGGTCTCCAGGGTCATCGCCGGGATCAGACCGAAGTCGCCGACATCCGGGACCGGCGAGTAGCCGTAGATCGACAGGCCGGGGCGCACCGCGTCGTGCGCCAGGTCGGGGCGGGTGAGCGCGGCAGGCGAGTTGGCGATGTGGACCAGGTCCGGTGTCACTCCCCTGCGTTTCAGGTCGGCGACGCAGTCGTCGATCCGCTGCGACTGCAGGCTGTTCAGCGGATGGTCGGGCTCATCGCCGAAGGCGAGGTGGCACATCGCCGTGGAGAGGCGGATCGAGCCTTCCGCGGCGGCCGCGGCCAGGGCGTCGGCCGTGGCGTCCCATTCATTCGGACTGACACCGCTGCGAGCGAGGCCGGTGTCGATCTTCACCGAGACCGTCGCCGTGCGCCCGACGGTTCGGGCCGCGTCGACCACCCGCACCAGTTGGCGAGGCGACGAGACGGCGATGTCGATGTCGTCGGCGATGGCACCGGCGAAGTCGGTGTGGTCGGTGTGCAGCCAGGCGATGAGGTGCCCGTCGATTCCGGCGCGACGCAGCAGGCGTGCCTCCCGGACCTGTGCGACGCCGAGGGCGATGGCCCCGGCCGCGAGGGCGGCGCGGCCGACGGGTGCCGCACCGTGCGCATAGCCGTCGGCCTTCACGACGGCGATCACGTCGGCGCCGGAACAGTCGCGCAAGACGCCGACGTTGTGGGCGATGGCCCCGAGGTCGACGGTGGCGTAGAGGTTGGCGTACGAATCCATTGCCTCTATTGTCGCAAACTCAGTAGCGCGCGTAACGCGGGAGCGACCGCATCGCGCAGTGCGGAGGCACCGATCGGGGCTCCGCCACTGGCGAGGAGTGCCGCACGCGCGTGGACTCGGGCTGCGGCGACGCCCGCCGAGCGAGCCGGCAGCCCGGCGGCGAGCAGCGCACCGGCGACACCGGTGAGGACGTCGCCCGCTCCCGCCGTCGCAGCCCACGACGACCCGGCGTCAGAACCGCTGACCTGTCCGTCGGGGTCGGCGATGAGGGTGATCCGGCCTTTGAGCAGGACCGTTGCGTTCAGGTCGGCGGCGAGCGCGCGGACCGCCGACAGCCGGTCGGGTTCCGGCCGCCGCCCCGCCAGGCGTTCGAACTCGCCGGCGTGCGGTGTCAGCAGCGTCGGTGCGGTCCGTCCCCGCAGCAGTTCCGGATGCCGGGCCAGGACGGTCAGCCCGTCGGCGTCGACGAGGGTCGGAAGGTCGGCGGACAACACAGTCGAGAGGATGTCGTGGGCCTGGTCACCCGTCCCGAATCCGGGGCCCACCGCCCAGGCCTGCACCCGCCCCGCGGTGTCGACGGTCGGCGCGGCGACCACCTCGGGGCAGGCCGCGAGGACCGCGTCCGACGCGGGCCCGATGTAGCGGGTCAGTCCCGACGTGGCGACCACGGCGGCGGAGGTGGCGAGGACTGCGGCACCGGGATAGTGACGGGATCCGGCGACGACGCCGACGACGCCCTGGGTGTACTTGTCGTCGTGCGGTCCGGGTGTCGGCCACAGGGCGGCGACCTCCGCGTCGGTCGGCGACGACAGCGCCGGTGCGGGCAGGTCGAGTCCGATGTCGGCGACCACCACGTCACCGCACTGCGGTGCGGCGAGGAGGTGGGCGATCCGCGGCGCGCCGAAGGTGACGCTGACGTCGGCGGTCACCGACGGCCGATGCACCACGCCGGTGTCCGGGTCGATCCCGGACGGCAGGTCCACCGCGACGACCGTCGCGCGGCGTTCGGCCACCTCGTCGAAGACCCGAGCGGCAGCAGGCCGCAGCGGCCCGTGTCCGCCGAGTCCGACGACCGCGTCCACCGCGACGTCGACCGTCGACGGCACCGCGTCCACCACCCGACCGCTCGCTCGCAGGAACGCGGCGAGTCCACCGGTGTGTGCGCGGTCGGGACTGAGCAGGAGTGCGGACGTGCGCACACCCCGTTTGGCGAGGGTCGCTCCGGCGTAAAGGGCGTCGCCGCCGTTGTTCCCGGCCCCGACCACCAGCAGCACATGACGGCCGTACGTTCCCCCGGTCCGCATCCGCAGCCGGGTCAGGACCGCACCCGCGACTGCGCTCGCGGCGCGCGCCATCAGGACACCGCCGGTCAGCAGGTCGCCGGTCGCCTCCTCGGCGGCCCGGATCTGCGCGGCGGTGTAATACCCGATCACGGTGCGGCCCGATCCGCTACTCGACGGTGACGGACTTGGCGAGGTTGCGGGGCTTGTCGACGTCGTAGCCGCGGGACTGCGCGACGGTGGCCGCGAAGACCTGCAACGGGACGGTCGAGACCAGCGGCTGCAGGAGGGTCGGTGTCGCCGGGATCGGGATCAGGTGATCCGCGACGGCCGCTGCGGCGTCGTCGTCCGGCTCCGCGATCACGATGGTCGTGGCGCCGCGCGCCTGGATCTCGCGGATGTTGCTGACCATCTTGGAGTGCAGCAGCGCACGGCCGGTCGGCGACGGCATCACGATGATGACCGGCAGCCCGTCCTCGATCAGGGCGATGGGTCCGTGCTTGAGCTCGCCGGCGGCGAAGCCCTCCGCGTGGATGTAGGCGAGCTCCTTGAGCTTGAGGGCACCCTCGAGCGCCACCGGGTACCCGACGTGGCGCCCCAGGAACAGGACGGTGTCCGACGACGCGAACTGGCGCGCCAGATCGCGCACCGGCTCCATCTGCTCCAGGACCTTCTCGACGGCCTGCGGGATCTGCTCCAAAGCCTCGAACTCGCGGACCACCTCGTCCTGGTACTTGGTGCCGACCGCCTGTGCCAGGGCCAGACCGACCATGTAGGCGGCGGCGATCTGCGCCAGGAAGCACTTGGTGGACGCGACGCCGATCTCCGGGCCGGCATGCGTGTAGAGCACGGCGTCCGACTCGCGCGGGATCTGCGCACCGTTGGTGTTGCAGATCGCCAGGACGCGGGCCTTCTGGTCCTTGGCGTGCCGCACCGCCTCCAGGGTGTCGGCGGTCTCTCCGGACTGGCTGATCGCGACGACCAGCGTCGACCGGTCGAGCACCGGGTCGCGGTACCGGAACTCGCTGGCCAGTTCCACCTCGACGGGCAGGCGGGTCCAGTGCTCGATGGCGTACTTGGCGATCATGCCCGCGTGGTACGCGGTGCCGCAGGCCACGACGAAGACCTTGTCGACGTCGCGCAGATCCTGATCGGACAGTCGCTGCTCGTCGAGCACGATCCGGCCGTCCTGCAAGTGCCCGAGGAGGGTGTCGGAGAGCGCGGCCGGCTGCTCGGCGATCTCCTTGAGCATGAAGTAGTCGTAGCCGCCCTTCTCTGCGGCGGCGAGGTCCCAGTCGATGTGGAAGGGCTTGCCGCCGGTGACGACGCCGTCGAAGTCGGTGACGGTGTAGCCGTCGGCGGTGATGACGACGACCTCGTCCTGACCGAGCTCCACGGCGTCGCGCGTGTGCTCGATGAATGCGGTGACGTCGGACGCGACGAACATCTCGCCGTCGCCGACCCCCACGACCAGCGGGGTGGAACGACGAGCGGCGACGATCGTGTCGGGATGATCGGCGTGCGTGAAGACCAGGGTGAACGCGCCCTCGAGTCGACGAAGTGTGGCGTAGGCGGCGGCCACGAAGTCGCCCGCGTGCTCACCGACGGTGTACTCGCGCTCCATCAGGTGCACGGCAGTCTCGGTGTCGGTGTCCGACGAGAACTCGACACCGGCGTCTTCCAATTCGGTCCGGAGCGGCGCGTAGTTCTCGATGATGCCGTTGTGCACCACTGCGATCTTGTGGTCGGTGCTGACGTGCGGGTGCGCATTGCGATCGGTGGGCTGACCGTGCGTGGCCCAGCGCGTGTGCCCCATGCCGGTGCTCCCGGCCAGACTGTCGCGGCCGACTTCGGCGATCTGCTTGTCGAGGTTCTCCAGCCGTCCGGCCTTCTTCTCGACCGCGAGGGATCCCTGTCCGTCGAGGATCGCCACGCCCGCGGAGTCGTAACCGCGGTATTCCATTCGGCGCAGGGCGTCGACGACGATGTCGAGCGCGTCGCGCTTGCCCACATAACCCACGATTCCACACATGGGTACCAAGAATAGCGTCAGGCGGAGCGCGGTTTAGAGCCGAGCAACTGCGACACGTGGTCCAATTCGGGCCGTTCTTCGTTCGGCAGGTCCACTGCCAGGGCGTCGCCCATGGTCACGTCCGGATCGGAGAACGCCGCATACTTCTCGTCGCCGGTCAGCTGATGCAGGAAGAAGCCGGTCAGCTGCGCGCGAACCGCCTTGTGAACGGACCTGTCCGCACCGTTGACGCCGATGAGCGACTTCACCGACGGCGTCTCGATCAGGTCGCGCGCATCGGTTCCCGCGAGTGTGCGGAATGCCACATCACCCGCGAGGTTCTCGGCCACGTCGAGCGCGTTGCCGGTCATCGACGACAGGTGGGCGGAGCCCGCGAGGACGAGTGACGGGACCGTGACGGTCGACGCCGCCGCCGTCAGGTCGGCGGTGGTCGGTGCCGGGAAGACGCTCGCGAGCGCTTTGACTCGGATCGGCGGCCGACCGAGAAGGATGGCGTCGGAGGCGGCACGGACCGCGGCTGCGGCACCGAAGCCGTGTCCGGCGATCCCGATCCTCGCGGGATCGACGGTGATGGCGCCGGTGCCGAGGCGGACACTGCTGACGACGGTGGCCGCGGCACGGAGGTCGGTGCCGAGTTCGATGTCGGAGGGGAACAGTCCCCTGCTGCCGTCGGGTGCGGCGACGACGATGCCCCAGGACGCCAGATGGAACAGGAGGTCGCGGTACCGGGCGCTGCCGACGAGCCAGCCGTGTCCGAACGCGATCGCGGGGAGGTCGCGGCCGGTGCGGGGCGCGAAGAGCTGCCCGGACATGCCGACGATGCCGAGGTCGCCGCGGTCGACCTTGTTCGGTCCACGACGGGCGAGTTCTGTCATCAGCTTGTCGGGCGGCGGCGCCACGACCTTCTTGTTCCCGAACACGAGTCCACCCTATGACATCGGTGGACTCATGCGGCCCGACGACTCAGGACACGCAGAGATTCGAGATTCGCAAGCGCGACGGTCAGCGTGCCCGCGCCAGGCCTCAGTTGGACGCGCCCAAGGAGTTCGTCGACACCGTCCAAAACCTCGGGGGCGACGACGACACTCTGTCGAACACCTGCCCCGAGAGCGCTGAAAAGCACAAGCATTGCGTCGCCGACCGATTGCTCAGGCCGCAACGACACGCCGGCCTTCCGCAATTCACCAACGGCTTCCAGGCAATCCATAGTGTGCATTTTAGTCTCCTAGAACCCAGTTCGCGAGGAGCGCAAGTCAAGTGGAGCAGGCCCAGCATCGAGCCCCCGATAGTCATTCCGCCTGACGAAGTCCCCGTTGACCGGATAGATGCTGACTGGAATCGCGAGCGTATCGACCACGACGTCCACCACAGTGAAAATGTCGCCGACGATCGCAAGCCCTCTGATCAAAAACGTTCCGCGATCTTCGTCGAATCGAGTCATGGTGTGTCGGCGCAAAGCTGAGTTCTGGACGGATTGGAGTCGTGGCAGCGAATCGACATCGGCGCCGAATCGAGTTGCGTTCGGAATCATCGACCCGTGGTTGTGCCCGCCGCCGCCGGTCCCATCAACTCCCAGAAAGTGCGCATAGTCCCACTCGTTCAGAGGAGCGATCTCCGCGAAAGTGAACGGCAAACGAGCTCCACCGGGCAGTCGCCGAAAGTTGAAGTCGGCATCGTCGATCACCGTCGCCGAACGCCGGGGCGGGCGGCGTCGAGCCCGGCGGGCAGCAGCAACTGCGGGACCACACCGTCTGCGGCGTCGACGTCGGCGACCAGGCGGGCACGCACCCTTCGTACCGCCGCGCTCTCCCGTTTCGGTGGCGGTCGCAGCGCCGAGACTCGGTCTCGGTAGCGACGCTCGGCGTCGTCGAACCCTGCGTCGGCGCGCGTCGCGATCTCCTCCAAACGGATCAGGGCCCCGGTCATCGCAGGTCCGCCAGTGCGAGGTCACCGTCGGATCCGGCGTAGGCGGCCCAGGCCGTCGCCACCTGTTCGACGGCTCCGACGATCGCCTCCCCGGCCAACTGACCTGCGGCCTCCGCGTAGTCCAGGCGTGCCTGAACCTCGCCCCGGAGCGAATTCGGGTGCAGGGCACCGGAATTGAGTGCGGCAGGCAGGGCTTCCAGATCGAAGCCGCCGAGCATCGGCTTGCTGACCGTCGCCAGCACGGCCCGGTGCCGGCGCAGCACCCCGCCCAGGACCGCGTCGGCGCGGGCGGTGGCGGCGGCACCGTCGTCGAGGCGCGTGAACAGGTCGGCGAGTTCGGCGCCGACCACGCGCAGGGCTCCGCCCGCCGATCTGCCCGACCGACCCGTCCAGTCCGCGACCGACTCCCCCGGCTCCGACGAGACGGCGCCGACCACGGAGACGCCGGCCAGCCGTCGGACCAGAGCCGTGAGTCGACGGGCATCAGCGGCGAAGTCGGCGTGACGGAACTCGTCGACCCGACGGTGGGGACCCCGAACCGTCGTGTCATCCACGCCCGTCAGTCCCAGCTCCCGGCAGGCGGTGATCAGCGCGACGAAGCCGTCAGCGCACGACGTCATCTCGTCCATGCCGTCACCGCCGCCACCGCGGCGTCCTCCGCGTCGGAGAACGCCCGCCCGGCTCGGGCGAGATCGGTCGCGACCGCATCGACGGCGATCCCGCAACTGCGGAAGCGCGCGGCGAGGTCGCGCAGCTGATCGGCGGTCTGCTCCGCGGCTCGGCGGACCGGACCGTCGTCGGCCCACCGGCACAGGTCACCCGACGCCAGTTCGACGGCGCAGGCGTCGACCACCGCCACGACGTCCTGCTGGGTGCGGGTCAGTCGATCGACGACGTCGAGATCGACGCAGACCCCGCTCTCGTATTCCTCGCTCATGTTGATTGGACGCAGCGGGACGCGGTTCGGTTCCGCGACACGCCGAGCCCGGACGAAAGAGACTTCGCCCCCGCCGGAGACCCGGCGAGGGCGAAGTCGTCATGAATGAAGCGATCGGCGGTCAGACGTTCGCGACCACCGCGGCCACGCGCTCGGCGATGCCACGCGCGGACTCGGGGGTCTGCGCCTCCACCATCACGCGGACGAGCTGCTCGGTTCCCGAGGGGCGCAGCAGGATCCGGCCCTGCCCGTCGAGTTCGGTCTCGGCTTCCGCGACGGCCGCGAGGACCGTCGCCGCGGCGGAGACCGCGTGCTTGTCGGAGACGGGCACGTTGATCAACTCCTGCGGGAGCACGGTCATCACGCCGGCGAGCTCGGCGAGCCGCTTGCCGGTCGACGCGACGCGCGACGCGAGGAGCAGACCGGTCAGCACGCCGTCACCGGTGGTGCCGACGGCCGGGATCACGATGTGGCCGGACTGCTCGCCGCCGAGGGCGTAGCCGCCCGCGCGCAGCTCTTCGAGGACATAGCGGTCACCGACACCGGTCACCTTGAGCTCGATGCCCGCCGCCTTCATCGCCAGATGCAGACCCAGGTTGCTCATGACGGTCGCCACGAGGACGTCGTCGGTGAGGTCGCCGGACTCGTGCATCGCGAGGGCGAGGACGGCCATGATCATGTCACCGTCGACGATCGCGCCGGTGGAGTCCACCGCCAGGCAGCGGTCGGCGTCGCCGTCGTGGGCCAGGCCCAGGTCGGCACCGTGCTGCAGGACGGCGGCCTGCAGCTTGTCCATGTGCGTGGACCCGCAGTCGTCGTTGATGTTGAGACCGTCGGGATCCGCGTGGATGGCGATGACCTTGGCACCCGCTGCCTCGTAGGCCCGCGGGCCGACGACCGACGCCGCACCGTGCGCGCAGTCGACGACCAGCGTCAGGCCTTCGAGAGAGGACGGGACGGCCTGGGCCAGATGCTCCAGGTAGCGGTCGGCGGCGTCGGTCGCGTCGACGATCCGGCCGACGGCCGCACCGATCGGACGGACCTGCTCGGCCTCCATCGCGGCTTCGATCTGATCTTCGACGTCGTCGGCCAGTTTGTGACCGCCTGCGGCGAAGAACTTGATGCCGTTGTCGGGCATGGGATTGTGCGACGCGGAGATCATCACGCCGAAGTCGGCGCGGTAATCGGCGGTCAGGAAGGCCACGGCGGGCGTGGGCACCACGCCGACGCGGATGGCGTCGGCGCCCGCTGCGGCCAGGCCTGCGCAGAGCGCGGCTTCCAGGAGTTCACCGGAAGCGCGCGGATCGCGGCCGACGACGACGCGGGGACGAGTTTGCGTATGTGCACCGAGAACGGAAACGGCGGCCGAGGCCAGAGCCAACGCCAGCTCGGGGGTGAGCTGGTCGTTGGCCCGGCCTCGGACGCCGTCGGTGCCGAAAAGGCGAGCCACAGTATCCGAAGCGATCAGCGCTTGCTGTACTGCGAAGCCTTGCGGGCCTTCTTCAAGCCGTACTTCTTGCGCTCCACGGCGCGAGCGTCGCGGGTCAGGAAGCCTGCCTTCTTCAGGGCCGGGCGATCCTCGGGGCTGACCTCGATGAGGCCGCGGGCGATGGCCAGACGCAGTGCGCCTGCCTGACCCGAGGGGCCGCCGCCGGTGAGGCGTGCGTGGATGTCGAAGGCGTCGGTGCGCTCGACGGTCACCAGCGGAGCCTTGATGAGCTGCTGGTGGACCTTGTTCGGGAAGTAGTCCTCGAGGGTGCGGCCGTTGAGGGTGAACTCACCGGTGCCGGGCACCAGGCGGACGCGGACGATGGCCTCCTTGCGGCGGCCGACGGTCTGCACCGGGGCGTCGAGGACGACGGGACCGCGCGAGCTGGTCTCGGTCTCGACGACCTCGGCCGACTCGGTGGTGTAGCTGCCGTCTTCGCTCAGCGTCTCGTCTTCGATGACCTCGACGTCGACGTCGTTCAGGTTGTTGTCGCTCACTGGGCCACCTGCTTGATCTCGTAGTTGACCGGCTTCTGCGCGGCGTGCGGGTGGTCAGCGCCCGCGTAGACCTTGAGCTTGCCGCCGATGGCGTTGCCCAGCTTGTTCTTGGGGAGCATGCCCTTGACGGCGCTCTCGATGACGCGCTCCGGCTTGGTGGCGAGGAGCTCACCGATGCTCTGGGACTTCAGGCCACCCGGGTGACCCGAATGACGGTAGAGACGCTTGTCGGTCAGCTTGTTGCCGCTGACGGCGACCTTCTCCGCGTTGATGATGATGACGTAGTCGCCGCCGTCGACGTGCGGGGCGTAGGTGGGCTTGCCCTTGCCGCGGAGCAGGTTGGCGCTCGCAACGGCGAGGCGGCCGAGCACCACGTCAGTGGCGTCGATGACGTACCACTGGCGGGTGACGTCACCCGCCTTCGGGGTGTAGGTAGGCACAGTAGTCCTCACTAGTGTTCGTTTGCTGCTGGTCAGGAACGCCCGCGGAGTTCTCCTCCGGCGACCAGTGGGGACCCGGAGGCTCGGCAATGGCGAGCGCACCAGCGATCCAGGTTACGCGGCTCAACGGTGCTCGGTCAAAACGTGCGCGACGCGGCCGACGCCCCGGGCCGTATCGTGGGCGTCATGAGTCGACAGGTAGAACTCGGTCCCGACCACGGCGCGCTCACCATCCGCACCGGAGTCACCGGCAAGGCCGCCCGCACCGGGCACCGTCTCGTCATCGGCTTCGACCGGTGGGCCGCCGCGATCTCCTACACCGACGACGCGCCGTCCGCGGTCCGCGTAGCCGTTGACGTCGAGTCCCTCCAGGTGCTCTCCGGCGAAGGCGGGCTGACCCCGATGACCGCACCGGAGCGCGGCGTCGCCCGCCTGAACGCGTTGAAGTCGTTGAAGGCGTCGAAGTTCGGCGAGATCACCTTCACTGCGGACGACGTGACCGCCGCCGACGGCGGCTACCGTCTCGTCGGCACGCTTACGATCTGCGGCATGTCCCGCCCCCACACCGTCGAGGTCACGTCCGATGGTGCCACCGTCTCCGGCGAATCGCCGGTCAGGCAGACCGACTTCGGCGTCAAGCCGTACTCGCTGATGATGGGTGCGCTGAAGGTGGCCGACGAAGTGGTCGTCGCGGTGGAGGCTACGATCTCCCGATGAATGCGACGATGCTGCCCGAGGGCAAGGTGTTCGTGGTGACCGGTGCAGGCAACGGCATCGGTCGGCAGGTGGCTCTGGAGTTGGTGGCGCAGGGTGCGACCGTCGCCGCCGTCGATATCAATGCCGCGGGTCTGACCGAGACCGCGGACGTCGCCGGCAGTCGAATCACGACCCACGTCCTCGATATCGCGGACGCCGACGCGGTCGCCGCGTTCCCGCAGACGGTGATCGACGCGCACGGAGCCGTCGACGGCCTGTTCAACATCGCGGGCATCGCCCAGCCCGTCGAGACGACCCTCGACGTGACGCCCGAGCGCATCGACCGGTTGATGACCGTCAACTTCCGGGGCACGGTCGCGATGACGCAGGCCTTCCTCCCCCATCTCGTCGCGCGCCCCGACGGCGGCCGCGTCATGTTGACGTCGAGTCTGTCGGCGATCGTCCCGGTTCCCGGCGCAGCCGTGTACGGCGCGTCCAAAGCCGCCGTCGCATATTTCGGTTTCGGTCTGGCCCAGGACCTTCGCCGCCTGTCCCCCACGGTGACCGCGACGACGGTGATCCCGGGAACCATCTGGACCGACATCGTTCGCGGCAGTGCCGAGAGCATGGGTATTCCGGTTCCGCTCGCCAAGGCCTTCGCCATGTCGCCGCGGAAAGCCGCGAAGAAGATGATCCGCGTGACGATGAAGGGGCGCGCGTCGTCGGTCATCGGCAAGGACGCGCACGTCTACCGGACGCTGGGTCGGATCAGCGCTCCGCTGGCCGACCGCGTCTCCTACCTTCAGGTCGGCGGGTTCGCGTATCGATCATGACGGCGCGCCCGTGCGGGAATCGGCGACGGAGGCATCGTCCGGGCGGTCGTCCATCGTCGTCGCCCGATCGACGATGGCGCCCAAGCCCACGCCGATGAGCAGTGCCAGCGCATAGCCGGTGTCGAGGACGAGGACCAGCACGAGCAGCGACGCGAGCGGCCTTCTCCAGCCGACCGCGAGTGCGGCGGCCATGGCTGCGACGACTGCGGCCGCCGGGTCGAGACCCGGTAACGCGAGGGCGGTTCCGGCGCCGACGAGTCCACCGATGAAGATCAGCGGGAAGGCCTCCCCGCCGCGCCAGCCCGCCGTCAAGCACAGGACCAGCGCCACGACCTTCGCGATCGCGACGGTCCAGATCTCCGAGGCGTCGCCGTCGCCGAACATCTCGGGCAGCAGGGTCAGTTCGTGGTGTCCGGAGAAGCGCACCAGGGGGAACGCGACGGCGACGGCGGCGAACGCGACCGTGCCGATGGCCGTGACCTGCCAGGGCGTCGCGATGCGGGCGGCGAGTCGTTCCGCGTGATAGTGCAGGACCCGGAACGCGAGGCCGAAACCGCAGGCGATCAGCGCCGGGACGATCAGCATCCAGTCCGCACCGTCGGTGCCTGCCGGCAGCGGGAGCTCGGGTACGCCGCTGTTCCCGAAGACGCTGCGCGACACCGAGAGGAAGACGAAGAAGCCCGCGATGCCTGCGATGAACGACATGAGTCTGCTGGCGGGGAGTTGGTCGCCGTCGATCGCGACGGCCGCGGGCGGTGCCCCGTAGAAGCCGGACAGTGCACCGGCCACGCCGGCACGTGAGATCTCCCGCGCCCGGGCCTCAGTGCGAGCGATGACCCGCGACACGATCGCCGCGCACTGTGCGACCACCGCCAGGAGCCCCGCCTCGGGACCGACCGATCCGCCGAAGGCGATGGCGACGATCGCCACGAGTGCGGTGACGATGATCTGCCGTGACGCCTCCGATCTCGGTGATTCCGCGGCGGCGAGCAGTTCGTCGACGGATTCGGACCGACCGAACCTGCCGAGGAGAATCAGCAACGCGCCGCCGATCAGGATCGTGATCGCGATCCGCCACGGTCCGACGTCCTCGCCGTCGGCTCCGGTGGTCCACACCAGCCGCTGCAGTGCCAGCATCGCCTGGTAGGTCAGCACCGCGACCAGACCGGCGCCGGCACCCGCCGCGACGGTGACGAGGAGTGCCCGGAGTTCAGCCAGTCTGCTTGCGGTGCTCATCGATGGCCCTTCGCGTCGTCTCGAACGAGGTCCTCCTCGCATGCGGACCTTGACGTTACGGCGCGGCGGTTCGCGGCGAACACGTTCGGGTGTGTGTCACAGTCGCGGCGCTCGGCGTCGACTACTGGTCGACGCGGATCTCCGTCGCCCAGGTGGCGGTTTCGGGATCTCGCTCCGTCATCAGCTCGTAGGCCCGCTCGGACGCCGTCACCAGGTTCAACGGACCGATCGCGAAGTCGTCGTGCAGGAACTTGCCGACGACGTTGAAGAGCACGAGGTCGGGCGGCGACACCGACTGTGAGTCCTCCGCTTCCTCCGACACTGCGCACTCGGCCTGACCGATCTCGAAGCCGGTGAAGCCGTGCGACGTGAACTCGTCGGCGACCGCGCGCGTGACCCCGAAGATGCCGTTCTTACCCATCAGTTCTCGGCTGATGGTCCGATCGAACGTGAAGGTCGCCGCGATCGTCTGGCCGGCGTCGTTGAGCGCGGTGCTCTCGGCATTCGCGGTGGCGGACTCGTTGATTCGATAGAACTTCATGCCCGATTCTTCTCTCGATGGATTATGCGAAACGCTATCACTCCGGGCGTTTCGGGCTGCCCCGCGACCGCTGCCTGCGGACCGGCCCGGATTCGAGTCACCGGTGCCGCCGGCACCCGGTCAGAGCACGGTCACCCGCACCGATCCGACCGCCCCGCGGCACGCGGCCTCCACCGATTCCTCCCCCGTCCCCTCCTGACAGCCGATGCTGACCTGGGTGCCGCCGTCGACGGTGACGTACCAGGCGACGGGCGCGCCGGACGCCGGGTTCTCGCGGTAGCCGATGACGCGTCGGCCCGCGTAGTCGAGGTTCTCGGAGAACTCCGCGACGACGTCGTCGCCCCGCTGCGCGATCCGATTCCGCAGGCTCTCCGCCACCGACGTCGGTGTGGAACCTGACCGCAACGCGGAGACCACGACGATGAGTCGGCGACCGTCGTCGGGGGCTGCGAACACCGCGCGGTCGCCGCCGCGGACCTCACTCCCTTGATCGGTACGAAGCCACGCCCCGGGCACCGTCAGCTCCGCCTGTCCCACCTGCGCGGTCTGCTGTGCGGGGGATGTCTCGCGTGGCCAGTGGGTCCAGGCCGCAGCGCCCGACGTCGCGAGCAGCAGCGCGCCCGCCACCGCGGCGGGCACCCGTGTGCTGCGTCTCGGTTTCGCGGCGGGCGGCGCCGCGAGCCCCGCCAGCAGATCGGCCCCGGTCGCAGCACGGGTCCTGCCGCCGAACGCCACAAGGACGGTGCGGTCCACGACGACCCCGCGCACGCCGAACGACGCGGACAGCACGTCCACCGCGCGCCCGACGGACTCCCGATCGGGGCCGTCGACGAAGACTGCGGCCGCGTACTCGAGGAGCCGCGCCCACCCCGGATCGGTGGGGATCTCGGTCGGCAGCGTCACCTCCCCGCGACCGAGATCCCACCGGTCACCGCGCCGTTCGACGAGGTGCGCACTCCAATGGCCACCGGTCGCAGGCAGGAGCCCGGTCTCCACGACCACCACTCGCGCGGCCGCGGCATCGGCGTGCGACGCGGCGATCGCCACGGCCCGCGGCACCGGTGCGCCGACGAAACCGGCACCGTGCAGTTCGGCCATCATCGATCCGGTTCGAACCGGTCCCCACACGGTCGGCACCGTCACCGTCCCGGCTCCCGCGCATCGTCGGACGAGGGCGCCGAAGGTCCTCCGTGCGACGCCGCGTCGCGATGCCGAGTCGATCTCTTCGAGCATCGGCGTCACGTCGAGGACCTGATCACCGCAGTCGACGCGGCCGTAACCGAGGTCGAGGAGCGGCGCGGTCATGCCCGCTCCCCGATCGCCACCTGCACGACGACCGGCGGGTGATTGCGGGAGATGAGTTCGCCGCGACCCGCGGGCAGTCGTTGCATGCGGTGTCTACCGACCACGTAGCCTTCGTCGGGGTCGCCGTTCATCAGCAGGACGTCGCACGAGAGGTCGCGCAGGGTCGCGATCACCGGATCGAACAGGGCGCGCCCGAGACCGCCGGAGCGTCGGGTCACGATCATCCGGAAGCCGATGTCCCGGCCGTGTCCGAGCAGCTCGACCAGCGGCAGCAACGGATTGCCCGAGGAGGTGGAGACGAGGTCGTAGTCGTCGACCACCAGATACACCGTCGGTCCCGCCCACCACGACCGATCCCGGAGTTGCTGCGCAGTCACGTCCTCGCCCGGCAGTCGCGCGGAGAGGACGTCGGCGAGCTGCGCCATCATCGGTCTGGCTGTGCGATCCGAACTCGCGTAGCCGCCGAGGTACTCCTCCGGCACCTCACCCAGCAGACCGCGTCGGTAGTCGACGAGGACCACTTTCACCGCGTCGGATTCACCGCCGGCGACCAGCCCGCGGACCACCGTGCGCAGGGTCTCGGTCTTGCCCGACTCCACGTCGGAGAAGATCAACAGGTGCGGCTCGGCGTCGAAATCGAGCAGCCACGGGCCGAGGTCGGTCTCCGACAGACCCAACGGGACCCGACCGGCGACCGGCACCGAGTCCAGATCGGCGGCGTCGACCGTCGGCGGCAGCGTCCGCACGCGCGGCGCCGCTCGACCGGGGAATCGTTCGGCGACGGCGGTGACGAGGGCCGCGGTCCCCGCCGACACGCTGCCGGCGTCCGCGACACCGTCGATCCGCGGCAGCGCCACCAGCAGATGCTTCTCCTCAGCGGTGAGGCCCCGCCCGGGACGGCCGACGGGAACACCCGCGGCGGCGCGTCGTCCCATCTCGGAGTCGAGGGCGTCCCCGAGGCGGAGCTCGATCCGACCTCCCATCAGGTCCTTCATCGCCGGGCGGATCTCGCCCCACCGCGCCGCCGTGACGACGACGTGGACGCCGTAGGCGAGGCCGCCGGAGACCAGGGCGTTGACTCGGTCCTCAAGGGCCTCGAAGTCGGCGCGCAGCACGCCGATGCCGTCGATGACGAGGAAGACGTCGCCGTGCCGGTCATCTGCGAAGCGGCCGGCCGCTCGCGCCGCTCGGTACTCGCGCATGGATTCGATGCCGTGGTCGGCGAACACCTTCTCGCGCGCGGCGACGACGCCCTCGATCTCGGCGAGGGTCCGGCGGATGGTGTCGACGTCGGTCTTCGCCGCAATCGCCCCGACATGCGGCAGCCCGGTCAATGCGCTCAGTGTGCCGCCGCCGAAATCGAAGCCGTAGAACTGCACCTGCTCCGGTGCGTGAGTCAGCGCGGCACTGCTGATCAGGGTGCGGAGGGTCGTCGACTTCCCCGCCTGCGGGCCGCCGACGATCGCGACGTGCCCACCGGCCCCGGCGACGTCGAGCCAGGCGGTGTCCCGGCGCTGTTCGTACGGCCGGTCGACGGTGCCGTACGGGATTCGCAGCGCTCCGCCCGCGGGTCCGGAGGCCAGCGCGTCGAGGGTGACCGCGGCCTCCAGCGGCGGCAACCACACCTGATGCGGGTGTCGTCCGTGGCCTGCGATCGCGTCGACCATCGTCTCCAGCACGGTGCTGCCCACCGTCTCGTCCGTCGGCTCGACGACGGTCTCCTCGATGTCGGGGACGGGAACGTCGGCGGTGGTGAACGGAACCGGAACGGCAGCGGCCCCCGACAGCGCCCCGACGGCGCCGTCCAGCGTCGTCGGCGGCCGGTAGCGGCCGGAGACGAAGCAGGTGTTGAACCGGGTGGGCGTCGCGGAGTCGCACTTCAAGTAGGCGGCGCCCGGCGAGCTCGGCAGGTGGTAGGCGTCGGGAACGCCGAGCACGGTGCGGGACTCGTTGGCGGAGAACGTCTTCAAGCCGATGCGGTACGAGAGGTGACTGTCGAGGCCGCGGAGGCGTCCCTCCTCCAATCGCTGCGAGGCGAGGAGCAGGTGGACGTGCAGTGATCGGCCCAGCCGTCCGATGGCGACGAACAGGTCGGCGAACTCGGGCTTCTGTGCGAGCAGTTCGGAGAACTCGTCGACGACGATGAACAGCGCGGGCAGCGGATCGAGCGGGGCGCCCGCCAGCCGAGCCGCCTCGTAGTCGGTGACATTGGCGAAGTTGCCCGCGGCCCGCAGCAGTTCCTGGCGGCGGTTCAGTTCACCGGACAGGGCGTCGGCCATGCGGTCGACCATCGCCAGTTCCTGCTCGAGGTTGGTGATGATCGCCGCGACGTGTCGACTGCGTTCAAGTCCCAGGAAGGTGGCGCCTCCCTTGAAGTCGACCAGGACGAGGTTGAGTTCGTCCGGCGAATGGGTGGCGATGAGGGCGAGGACCAGGGTGCGCAGTAGTTCGGACTTCCCACTCCCGGTGGCCCCGATGCACAGTCCGTGCGGCCCCATGCCGCCGTGGGCGCTCTCCTTCAGGTCCAGGTGCACCGGCGTCCCCTCGGGTGTGTAGCCGATCGGGACACGGAGGCGGTCTCGGCCGGTGCGGCCGCGCCAGCCCTCCTGCGGGGTGAACCGCCCGGCGTCGGGGATGCCGAGGAGGGCGGGCAGGCCCGGGTCCCCGGCGACCAGCGGGGTGTCCAGGTCCAGCAGCGCGTCGAACGACGCCACCCGATACCGCGCGAGGCGACGGGCGATCGCCGTGGCCTCCGCCGGACCGAGACGGTCGACGATGGCGAACTCCTCCAGACCCGCCGCGGTGCGCGCCGCGATCCGATCGCCGACGACGACCAGCTGCAGGCCGCGTTGCGCGGCCAGCGGGCTGGGCGCGTCACCGATGCCGATGACGGTGACACCGTCGAGCCCGGCGCCGCCGATCAGTTCGTCCTCCACGTCGACGGCATCGGTGTCGACGACCACCACCAGGTGCGACGACGCCTGCGAGTCCGCGGTCCGGCTGAATCCGACTCGGTCGGCGAGGTCGTCGTTCAGGTCCGCGGCGAGCGCCGACAGCGTCGGATAGACCATGCGGGCGGCCCCGACTCCGTCACGGCGAGTCGGGTGTCCGGCGTGCGGCAGCCACTTGATCCAGTCCCAGGCACGGTCGAGCGGGTCGTCGACCACCACCGCGATCCGCAGGTGATCGGGGCCGTGAAACACCGCGAGTTGGCAGAGCACTGCCCGCAGCAGTCCGTGCACCGGGGTGCGCGGTCCGCCGATGTCGACCGCGGGGAAGCCGCGGAGGGCGACCGCGGTCGGGAGGTCGTCGACGGCGGCGTGCGCGGCGGCGAATCGGCGCAGCGCGACCGCCGAGACCGGCTCCAGGTCGTCGCCCGGCGGTGTCTCAGGCGGGACGAGCGCCGTCGCCAGGCGGTGGCTGCCGAGCCCCACCCGCACGTGCCCGAAGTCGCCGTCGGACATCCGTCGCTCCCACATTCTTCTGCCGCCGACGAAGCCGAGCAGCGCGTCCGGATCGGGATGCGTCCACCACGCCGCCGCTCGCTGATCGGCCGCCGTGTCGGTGACCGACTCACGCAGCTGGCCGAGGTGCCGGAGGTAGTCCTTGCGAGTCTCGTTGAGTTCGGCCGCACGCTCGGGACCGCCGCGACCGCCCGACGCGAACATGCCGACCATCGACATCACCATCATCAGCGGGAACATCATGAACAGCGGATTGGCGAGCGCTCCGGCACCGCCGGTCACGATCATCATTCCGACCATGCCGACGACAGCCACGACCATCACCACCGGCAGCAGTCGGATCACCATGCTCGCAGGCACCGCCCGCGACAGTTCGGGCGGCGACGTCAACTCCACTTCGCCTTCGGTCGCTTCCGGCGCGGCGACACGCGGCCGACGCGTGAAACCGACAGTTGCACTTCCCATTCGAACTCCCCCAGGTCATCATCAGTCGCCCGAGACCGCGACGATTGCCTGAGTTTCTATCAGACATTTCGTTTCGTCTTTTCCGAATGACTGATTTCAGCGTTTTGGCCACTGGTCGGATCCGAGCGTGATTAGGTCGACGCCAGTCGCCCCTGCACCACGGCGGCGAACGCGTTTCTGACGACCTTGGGGGAAGGTTCACCGAATGACTGTTTCCATGGAACCCGATCTGGTTCGGGTCTCGATTCTGAGCCGCGTCGCGCAACTCGATGCGGGCCTCCCCGTTCATGCGCCGATCGCAGCTCTGATGCCCGATCTGCTGGCTGCACTCCGGATTTCGGATGACAGCGACGCCGCGACGTGGGCGCTCTCGCGTGTCGACGGAACCCGACTCGCACCGAGCGAGACCCTCGCACAGGCCGCCGTCCTCGACGGCGATCTCCTCCTGATCCGCGCCGCCCGCTCAGGTTCGCACTCCCCGCTGGTCGACGACGTCGCGGACGGTGTCGCGACGGCTCTTCGCCGCGACCGCGAAGGCTGGTCGGCGGACTCGTCGCGCTGGATCGGCTACGCGATCCTGCTGCTCGGCCTCCTCGCCGCGGTCCCCGCGGGCCTACTCGCGGCGGACACCGACCGGGTTCCGGTGCTGACGGTGTCCGCGGTCGGATCGGTCCTGCTCCTCACGATCGCACTCGCCGGTCGGCGCCTCCGGATCGACGCCCGGACAGCAGGCGCCGCGTCGATCGGCGCGTGCATCCTGGCGGCGCTGGCCGCCGCGGTGGTCGTGCCGGACGTCGGTGGTCCCGCCCGATCGGCGGTCGCGGCGACAGCCGCCGGGACGGTGGCCGTGATCGGCCTGCGGACCGCCGGACGCGCACTCGCGGTCCACGTCGCCATCGCGACACTCGCGGCCCTGTCTGCGCTCGCCGGGACCCTCGCCGCCCTGTGGTCGCGTCCGGTCGCCGACATCGCCGCGGTCGTGGCTGTGCTGGCTGTCGGCACGGTCCTCCTGGCACCGCGCTTGTCCATCGCCTTCGGACGGCTTCCGCTGCCGGCCGTGCCGACCATCGCCCCGGATCTGACCGCGGACTCCGAACCCTTCCCCGTCGACGGCGTCGATGCGCTCCGCCTCACCGACCGCGACCCGCTCGGCACGATCGCCGACCTCGCGCTCGGCGACATGCAGTCGCTGGCCCGTCGCGCGGCGACCGCGTCCTCGGTCCTCACCGGCCTTCTCGCCGGTGCGGTCGTCGCTGCGGGGACCGCGACGACGGTGCTCGCGGCCACGGGCGACCCGTCGACGACCGTCCTGCTCCTCGGCACGTGCGTCGTCGGCGGACTCGCCGCCCGGGGCCGGACCCACGCGGATCGCACTCAGTCGGCGATCCTCGTGGCCGGATCCGCCGTGGCGGGGATCGCCGCGACGCTCGCCCTGCTGCTGAACGCCGGTGGGCCGAGTCCCTTCACCGTCTTCCTGGTCGTGCTCGGCATCGGTGGTGGAGCCCTGCTGCTCGGGACTGTCGCCGCCGACGGCGACTACTCGCCCCCGGCTGTGCGAGCGGCGGAGATTCTCGAGTACTCGGTGCTCATCGCACTGCTTCCGCTCCTGCTGTGGGTGCTCGACGTGTATCGGGCGGTCCGGCAGCTGTGATGCGACGACTGCACGCGGCCGCCGCCGCGGCCGTGCTCCTGCTGTGCCATGCGCCCGGCTCCGCGACAGCCGCACCTCCCGAGCCGACCGAACAACGGGCGAAATGCGCCGTCGCCGTGGGTGCGACGTCGACCGCGGCACCGCCGGGCCACCGCCTTCTCGACCTCGCGGCCGCCCACCGGTTCAGCACCGGATCGAGTGTCAGGGTGGCCGTCATCGACACCGGCGTGAACCCGCATCCGCGACTGCCGCGACTCGTGGCCGGCGGAGACTACGTCGGCGACGGCGACGGCCTGTCGGACTGCGACGCGCACGGCACCCTGGTCGCCGGGATCATCGCCGCGCAACGCTCGCCCGGCGACGACTTCGTCGGCGTCGCCCCGGACGCCACCGTCATCTCCATCCGTCAGTCGAGCGGCGCGTTCAGCAGGGTCCGCCGGGGACGGGACGACGCCGTGGTCGGCGCGGGCTACGGTCCGCTCGCCACCCTCGCCACCGCCATCGACCGAGCCGTCGACCTCGACGCGCGCGTCATCAACATCTCCGAGGTGGCGTGCACCGCCCCGGGCGACACCACCGGCGATGCAGAACTGACCGCCGCCCTCTCCCGTGCCCGGCAGCGTGATGCGGTGGTCGTTGTCGCCGCGGGCAACCTCACCGACTCCACCGCGTGCCGCGAGCAGAATCCGTCGGGTGCGGCCACCTCACCCGTCACCTCGCTCAAGACCTCGGTGACGCCCGCCCGACTGGCCCCGCTGGTCCTGGCCGTGGGTGCGGTCGACGCCACCGGATCTCCCGCCGACTTCAGCCTCCGCGGACCGTGGGTGGGCGTCGCCGCACCCGGCACCGATGTGGTCAGCGTGGCCCCACGGCCGGGCGGAGCCCACCTGGTCGATGCCCTGCGCACCACCGCGGGCACCGCCCCGCTCGCCGGCACCAGTTACGCGGCCCCCTATGTTTCCGGGTTGGCCGCCCTGATCCGATCCCGCTACCCGCGGGCGTCAGCCTCCGAGGTGATCGCGCAGATCGTGGCGACCGCCCACGGTGGCGGACACGACGCGTCGGTCGGAAGCGGCGTCATCGACCCGGTGGCCGCACTCGCGATCGAGCCGCCTCCCGTCGCGGATCCGATCGTTCCCGGCGATCACCGCATGACGCCGCCGGAGCCCGACACCCCGCCCGACACCGGCCTGCCCCTGGTGGTCGGCGGTTTCGGGTTCGCCGCCGCGGCGCTCGTCGCGATGTGGCTGATCGGACGTCGTCGCGCCGCGAACTGACCCGGAGTAAAATTCTGGGCCCCCGAATCCACCTGTGAGGCGGATTCGGGGGCCGAGAATTTCGCGTGAGTTCGGGTCAGCGCGTGACGCGCGCAGGACGCAGCTCGCGCGGGAGCGCGAAGGTCAGGGTCTCCTGCGCGGTGGTGACGGACTGGACGTCCTCGTAGCCGTGCTCGGCCAACAGGTCCAGGACGCCGCGGACCAGCACCTCGGGCACCGACGCACCGGACGTGACGCCGACGGTGGTGACGCCGTCGAGCCACGCGAGGTCGATATCGCGGGCGTAGTCGACCAGGTACGACGCCTGCGCACCGTTCTGCAGGGCCACCTCCACCAGTCGCTGCGAGTTCGAGGAGTTCTGGGAGCCGACGACGATCACCAGATCGCATTCCGGGGCCAGCGCCTTCACCGCCACCTGACGGTTCTGGGTGGCGTAGCAGATGTCGTCCGACGGAGGGTCGTTCAGCAGCGGGAACCGCTCGCGGAGCCGGTGGACGGTCTCCATGGTCTCGTCGACCGACAGGGTGGTCTGCGACAGCCAGATGACGCGCGACTCGTCGCGCACCTGCACGTCGTCCACCGCGTCGGGACCGTCGACCACCTGGATGTGCCGCGGAGCCTCGCCCGCGGTGCCCTCGACCTCCTCGTGGCCCTCGTGACCGATGAGGATGATGTCGTAGTCGTCGCGTGCGAAACGCTTGGCCTCCTGGTGCACCTTGGTCACCAGCGGGCAGGTGGCGTCGATGGTGCGGAGCTGTCGCTCCTCCGCGGTCTTGTGGACCTCGGGCGAGACGCCGTGGGCGGAGAAGACGACGATGGCACCCTCGGGAACCTGGTCGGTCTCGTCGACGAAGATCGCACCCCGCTCCTGCAGGGTCTCGACCACGTGACGGTTGTGGACGATCTCCTTTCGGACGTAAACCGGGGCACCGTGCTTGTCGAGTGTCCGCTCGACTGTTTCCACGGCCCGGTCGACGCCTGCACAATAACCACGGGGCGACGCGAGAAGGACGCGCTTACTATCAGCCATGAGCCCCAGCGTACGTCTGTGAGACAGTATTTACATGAGCCGTCCTCCGTATCCCGCCCGCGTGGCCGCCGGTCTGGTCGCCACCACCATCGAGGAAACCCGCAAACTGCCGACCCGCGTCATCACTCTGCCGATGACCGCGGTGAGCCGCGGACTGCAGGCGGGCATGCGTTTTCAGCAGAACATCGCCGAGCTCGCCATCAAGGGCGACGAGTTCCTGGCACCCTTCTGCGACAAGGCCGACGAGCAGCCGGAATGGGCACGTTTCGATGAGGACGAGACCCCCGCCGAGACCTCGCGGCCCCTGCTCGCCGACGCTCCCGCGACCCTCCCCTCCGTCGCCGACGACGACGCACCGGCGAAGGCCCCCGAGCGCACCGCGGCCCCCGCAACCACCAAGACCACGACCCCGGCGAAGCCCCCTGCCGGTGAGAGCAAAGGCACACCCGCGGGCGGCTCCGCTCCGGCCGCCACCGGACGCTTCGCGCTCTACAGTTCCGCACCGGTCGACGTCGAGGCCGGCGCCGCCGCCACGCAGGCTGACGACACCGCCGCCGACGGCCCGCTGCCGGAGACCGTCGAGGCCCTCGACTACCCGCACCTGACCCTGGCTCAGCTCCGCGCCAAGGTCCGCGGCCTCGGGGTCGACGAGCTCGGCGAACTCCTCGCCTTCGAGAAGGCCGGCCGCAACCGCACCCCCTTCGTCACGATGATCGACAATCGCATCACCAGCCAGCAGAAGAAGTCCGAAACCACGCGATGACCTCGCCCGACCAGGCGAACAGCGCGGAGAATCCGTGGCCGGTCCGCACGATCAGCTTCAAGATCGCCGACTGGATCCACCGGCTCGGCGCGATCTGGGTGGAGGGGCAGCTCACCCAGATCAACGTCCGTCGCGGCACCCGCACCGCGTTCCTGACGCTGCGTGATCCGGCCGCGGACATGTCGCTGTCGGTGACCTGCGATCCGATGCTGCTGCAGCGCAGCGAGGTCCCCCTCGCCGAGGGCGCACGCGTCGTCGTCTACGGCCGCCCCAACTTCTACACCGGCCGCGGCACCCTGTCGCTGCGCATCACCGACATCCGCCCGGTCGGCATCGGCGAACTCCTCGCCCGTATCGAACGGGTCAAAGCGCTCCTGGCCGCCGAGGGTCTGTTCGACCCGCGCCGCAAGCGCCCACTCCCATTCCTCCCGCACACCGTCGGCCTCATCTCCAGCCGGGCGAGCGCCGCCCAGCGCGACGTGGTCGCGGTCGCGACCGCCCGCTGGGAGGCCGTCCGCTTCGACCTCCGCGACGCCCCCGTTCAGGGCCCGACCGCGGTGCCCGCGATCATCGAGCAGCTCAAGGTCCTCGACGCCGACCCCCGCGTCGACGTCATCGTCATTGCGCGCGGCGGCGGCAGCGTGGAGGATCTGCTGCCGTTCTCCGACGAGACGCTCCTGCGCGCCGTCGCCGACTGCCGCACCCCCGTCGTGAGCGCGATCGGCCACGAGCCCGACAACCCGCTCCTCGACCTCGTCGCCGACGTCCGCGCCGCCACCCCCACCGACGCCGCCAAGCGCGTGGTCCCGGACGTGACGGCCGAACT
Organism: Gordonia phthalatica; assembly: GCF_001305675.1. NCBI lineage: Bacteria > Bacillati > Actinomycetota > Actinomycetes > Mycobacteriales > Gordoniaceae > Gordonia > Gordonia phthalatica. The sequence continues at coordinate 1,296,208 of NZ_CP011853.1, read as the reverse complement.
GCGCGGCATCGCCGAACTGCGTCGCCGCAGCGCCGGCGCCCTCCGCAACTGGGTGCACCGCGAGGAGCGCGTCGTCGAGAGTCTGCGCTCCCGACCGGTCCTCGCCAATCCCCTGCGCATGATCGACGACCGCCAGGATCGGGTCGACGGCGCCGTCCGTGACGTCCGCCGCAGCGTGCAGCATCTGCTGACCGTCGAGGAGCATCGCACCGCCCGCCTCGCCGCCCAGCTGGCGACACTGGGTCCGGCGCAGACCCTGGCGCGCGGTTACGCCGTCGTCCAACGGACCGACGTCGACGCTCTGCACGCGGTGCGCTCGATCGATGATCTCCCCGAGGGGGCCCGGATCCGGATCCGGGTGGCCGACGGTTCGGCCGCCGCGGTCGTCGCCCCGAATCACCAGGACGCTACGAAGGAGAATGCGCAGTGACGCAGCCCGACGCCGACCGGACTCCCGTCGCCGAACTCGGCTACGAGGAGGCCCGCGATGAATTGGCCGATGTGGTGGCCGCCCTCGAACGCGGAGGCCTCGGCCTCGACGCATCGCTGGCCCTGTGGGAACGCGGGGAAGCGCTCGCCCAACGCTGCACGGAGCACCTCGACGGCGCGCGCGATCGGATCGAAGCCACCCTCAACTCCGACGCGGACGACGAGGATTGACTCGGACCGCCGGGATCAGGGCCGGGACTTGTGCGGCAGTGGCTGCGCCTGACCGACGGCCTTCGCCATCACCGTCATCGACGGCTCGTCACGACTGACGACGGCGATGCGGACGTCGCCGAAATCGGCGATCCACGCGCGCTTGTCGCCCTCGCCGGCGTACTTGACCCACTTCTGGCCGTCGATGTCGACGACGCCCTCACCGGTCGCCTTGTCCGACAGGAGCTTGTAGACGAGGGCGTCCTCGGTGGCGCCGGTCTGCGTCAGTTGGACGTACACGCCGTCGGGGGTGATCCAGCCGACGTTGCTCGACACCGACGAACCGACCTCCTGGGTGGTGCCGGAGTTCGACTTCCAGTCCTTCGGCAGATCCGGCTCCCGGATCGAGAACGGCATGGTGTCGGCGTCGGCCTGCAGTCCCGCCTTCGCGTCGAAGCTCGGGATGGTGTGGTCGGTCGCCGAGTTCCCGAAGCCGAAGGAACAACTGCCGCTGATGCCCGCGACCACCAATGCGATCAGCAGAAGCGGGATGAGCGACCAGATGAGATCTTTGCTGTCGTGAAGGATCCGGGGTTTGTCGGCCATGCCGTCGAGTATCGCAGCCTCGCGCCGCCCCCAGCCAATCGCCAGTATGCGGCATGAAAGAATCAAGGTCTAGACCTCATTCTAGGTTCGCAACGAAAGTGGAGTCCGCATGACGAAGCAAGCCCCCGATCGCAACCTGGCCATGGAACTGGTCCGAGTCACCGAAGCCGCGGCACTCGCCGCCGGTCGCTGGGTCGGCCGTGGCAACAAGAACGCAGGCGACGGCGCCGCGGTGGACGCCATGCGCGAGCTGCTGTCGACCGTGTCGATGCGCGGCACCGTCGTGATCGGTGAGGGCGAGAAGGACGAAGCGCCGATGCTGTACAACGGCGAGGTCGTCGGCAACGGTGAGGGCCCGGAGGTCGACGTCGCCGTCGACCCGATCGACGGCACCACCCTGATGGCCGAGGGTCGCCCGAACTCGATCGCCGTCATCGCCGTCTCCGAGCGCGGCACCATGTACGACCCCTCGGCCGTGTTCTACATGAACAAGATCGCCGTCGGCGCAGCCGCCAAGGGATCGATCGACATCGAGCAGTCCGTCGAGTGGAACATCAACTCCGTCGCCGCCGCGAAGGGCATCGACATCGCCGACCTGACCGTCGTCGTCCTGGACCGCCCCCGCCACGAGGGTCTGATCAAGGAGATCCGCGAGGCCGGCGCCAAGATCCGTCTCATCTCCGACGGCGACGTCGCCGGCGCGATCGCCGCAGCGGGCGAGTACAGCACCGTCGACATGCTGATGGGCATCGGCGGCACCCCCGAGGGCATCATCACGGCCGTCGCCATGAAGTGCATGGGCGGCGAGATCCAGGCCAAGCTGGCCCCGAAGGACGACGCCGAGCGCCAGAAGGCCATCGCCGCGGGCCTGGACCCCGACCAGGTCCTCACCAACGACATCCTGGTGAAGGGCGAGAACTCGTTCTTCTGCGCCACCGGCGTCACCAACGGCGACATGCTGCGCGGCGTCACCTACCGCCCCAACGGCGCCACCACCCGTTCGCTGGTCATGCGTTCCAAGTCGGGCACCATCCGCACCATCGAGGCCGTCCACCAGACCTCGAAGCTGCGCGAGTACGCCCGCCTCGATCTCTGATCGACTCGGCTCTGAAATTTCGGCCCCCGAATCCCTCTGAGAGATGGATTCGGGGGCCGAAATCTTTCGGTCTGCGGGGACGTCTACTGGAGCGGCACGATCGCGCGGAAGAAGACCGCGTTGCTGGTGATTCCGCGGACCACCACGTCGGGGTCGCTGTCGGCGAGCCAGACGGCGTCGCCGGGGCCTGCGACGAGCGCCTCTCCCCGACCGTCGTCGACCGCGATCCGACCGGACATGACGGCGAGGACCTGCGGACCGGGCATGTCGAAGCCGATCGACTGCGCGGCGTGCAGGCCGGTGCCGTCGAGCTCGATCCGGGAGAGCCGGAACTCGTCGGCGGGTGTCAGGTAGATGCGCTCGGCGCCGAGGCTGCGGACGTCGGGCATCAGCTGCTCGAGGCTGATCGGATGGAAGTCGAGCACGCGCAGCAGCTCCGGGACGTCGATGTGCTTGGGCGTCAGACCGCCGCGGAGCACGTTGTCAGAGTTCGCCATCAGCTCGACGGCCATGCCGTGCAGGTACGCGTGCAGGTTGCCCGCAGACAGGTACGCGCCCTCGCCCGGCTGCAGTCGGATCCGATTGAGGAGCAGGGACGCCAGGACGCCGGGGTCGCTGGGGTAGGCCTCGCCGAGCTCCAGCACCGAGCGCAGTTCCAGGACGAACCGATCGGGGTCGCTCTCCAGGACGCGGATGGCCCCGTCGAGGACCTCCGGCACCAACGCGCCGATCACCGACTCCGGCAGCGTGAGCCAGGTGGTGAAGACCGCGCGCAGGCCGGTCTCGTCGGGCTGCTCCACCAGCATGTTCAGATACGGATTCAGGCCCGGGACCGCGAGCAACTGCAGCAGCTCCACGGTCTCGCGCGGGTCGCGGAAGCCGGCGAGGGCGTCGAACTCGGTCACGGCGACCACCAGCTCGGGCTTGTGCGACGGATCGCGGTAGTTCCGGTCGGCGGCGTCCATCGCGAGGCCCGCGGCGTTCTCCCGGTCGAAGCCGAGCTGAGCCTGCTCCAGGCTCGGATGGGCCTGCAGCGACAGCGGCTCCTGCGCCGCGAGGATCTTGAGCAGGTACGGCAGACGGGGCCCGAATCGTTCGGTCGTCGCCCGCCCCAGCTGATCCTCGGGATCGGATTCGATCACGCTCAGCAGGTCGCTCGGTCCGTCGAGCACACCGGTCACCTGCGCCGGTGATGCCGGGTGCGCGCCGAACCAGAGTTCGGCCTCGGGGTGCGCAGAAGGACTCGGTGTGCCGCGCAACTCGGCGAGTGCGGTACGCGATCCCCACGCGTACGGCCGCACCACTCCAGCCAGCAGCTTCATCAGGCCGCTTCTCCCATCAATCGAACGAACACCGCGGCGAGTTCCGCTCGCAGTGCCAACACCAGGTACGCCGTCAGGTCGGCGGGTGCATCCGCGGGCGGATCCCCCGTTGCGGGTCCCGGCATGAGCGTCGACCCCGCCCCGATCACCTGCTCGGCGACGACGTCCACGTCGCCGAAACCGCCGAGTCGATGCTCCGCGGACCAGGCTCGGGCCGCGGTCGTGAACAGTATCCCCCGGAACGCGTTCTCGCGAGGCGGGTCGAAGTCCGGGTCGTAGAACAGATCGTCGGCGGCGGGCGCCGTCGCAGGCCCTCCGCTCCGCAGACGAGCCACCAGCGCCGGCTCAGACACCGTCTGCGCGACGGTGCCCGCCACCGTGAACGACACGGAGGCTGCGTGTGCTGCGAGGACGACGGCGCCTGCGGTGTCACCGGACCACGCCACCGTGCGGCCCGCGATCCGCAGGGCGAGCATCTTGGCCTGGTTGTGGAAACTCTCGTGGTCCGGATGGTCGGCCGCCGCCTCGTCGTCCAGCCGGTCGGCGACGTCGGAGAGATCCGGCGGCGCGGGCGTCAGCCGCACCGCGGTGAGGGCCGTGCACACCGCAGTCAGGGCGGCGACGAACCGACAGAAGCTGAACCGCGGGTCGACGACGAGTCGCGGCGACAGGTCACCGATCGGTTGATCGCCGATCGCGTCCATCAGCGGCCCCTCGATCGGCACCACCGCCACCAGTTCGGCGCGACGACGCAGAGCCCGCATCGCGGCGTCGCCCAGCGCCGGATCACCCGCGTCATCGCCGACGATCACGACCACGTCCAGCGGGCCGATCCAGCCGGGTAGGAGCGGCGACACGACGACCGGGACGTCGATGCGCGATGCGATGGTCGCGACGATGAGATCAGCCGCTCCGCGCGCCACGGAGTCGGCGCCGGTGACGACGATCAGCGCGCGCGGGCGAAGGTCAGCGAGACGGTGAAGCGCCCCCTCGGCCTGCGCCTGCGACACCGCGCGGACGCCGGCACCCGCCATAGCGGCGGCACGCAGCAGCCCGTCGCGGTCCGCGGCGAGCAGACCGTCGACGTCGTCGAGGTCAGTAATGGGCGCAGACATGCATCACAGCCTAGTATTCGCCTGCCTCGAAAGAGGCGCGAGCGCAATCCCAGTCGCTCAGTCAGTCGACCGGATCCGGAAGTACCCGAAGGTGTCCACGGCGTCCGGGACGCGGCGTGACGGCAGGAGCCGGCGTCGGCCGCGGCTGCGCGCGATGACGTCCGCGCGCGATCTCGTCGAGGTCGGCGTTGCTCATGAAGCCCGCGCGGGGGCTGCGGGTACCGACGGCGACCTCCCGCACGGCTTCGGCCAGAGCTGTCAGCTCCTGATCCTCGGCGGGCTGCGGGAACTGACTCTCGCTCCGCAACATCTCCCAGCCGACCGGCACCGTGATCCGATCGGCGTGCGGCGAGCACAGGTCCCACGAATGCGGTTCGTCCGACGCCGACAGCGGACCGATCACAGCGGTCGATTCGGCGTAGACGAACGTCAGAGTCGCCACGGCGATACGAGAACAGCCGGGCCTGCAGCACTGACGAGGGACACTCACGCCGCCCAGCCTATCGCTTAGCGCGCCGGACCGGACAATCGACACGCTCGGGCGCAGTCGCCCGAGGCAACGGTTCGATTACTGTTGTCGCATGGCCTATCGACTCGTTCCGGTGCGGCCGGGACGCGAACTCCTCGCCCCGCCGCCGCGTCGACTGCGCGGGGATCGTCGCGGCCGCGGGCTGCGCGGCCCGTTGATGCCCGCCGCGATGCCCGCGCACAAGACCCGATCGGACCGCTTCGACGCCGCGGCCGTCGAAGCCTTCACCGAGATCGACGCGCTCTGGCATGACCATCTGGTCGGGCTGGACGTGGCGGTCGACGACATTCCGCGAATGCTTCCGCGCGGCGACGAGCCGGTGCAGTGGCCCGACGACGTGACCGCCGACGGACAGGTTCCGTTGGCCCGACTCATTCCGGAGGGCGTCGACGTGGCGGGCCGACCGACGCGCGCGCAGATCATCCTGTTCCGTCGCCCGCTCGAATTGCGGGCGCAGGATGCGGAGGACCTGCCGGAGATCCTGCGGGAGGTGCTCATCGAGCAGGTGGCGACGTATCTGGGCGTCGACGAGGAGACCGTCGAGGACGGGCCCGAGAAGGACTAGCGGAGACGAAAGGGCCAGCAGAGACGACCCGACCCCTCGTCGCAGCCGGCAGGAGGTAGCCGATACGAGAGGGGTCGTGCGGGTTGGCATCGCGCCCGAGCGTGAACTCTAGATGATGCCTCGCTTCAGGCGGCGTCGCTCTCGCTCGGAGAGTCCACCCCAGATGCCGAAACGCTCGTCGTTGTGGAGCGCGTACTCCAGGCACTCCGCCTTGACCTCGCAGCCCTGGCAGATGCGCTTGGCTTCGCGCGTGGAGCCGCCCTTCTCCGGGAAGAACGCCTCCGGGTCAGTCTGAGCGCACAGGGCACGATCCTGCCACTGCTCCTCGACCGCATCGAACAACTCCTCGAAGTCGTTCGGCACCACCGACAGGTGGCGACTCATAGGTGAATAGCTGACCGGGTCAGCACCATCGCCCGCTTCCAAAGTCATCCGGCACCTCCCTGCTCGCAGACTTGATTACTTCGTCCCCGCAATCAGACCGGCCATCTGATTGGTATGCGTCATCAACGATTCGAACCTCGAATGACACTGTTGTGATTAGACACGCTCGCCACCATCGCGGTCAAGCGGAAGCAGAAGATTCATTCCTACCATCGAGGTCCGACAATTCCGTGCCACGCGGACGAATCGCACGATCATCGGCGTGTCGCGGACCCCCGCCAGCACCGGCTCTTCCATGCCGTCCCGCGGGCACCGATCAGCCGGTCATTAGAGTGGTCGATGTGAAGGTGACGGTACTCGTGGGCGGCGTCGGCGGCGCCCGTTTTCTGCAAGGCGCACGCGAACTCTTCGGACGCACGCCCTTTCCGCAACTCGACGGAGACCCCGATTCGGCGAATACGGTCACCGCGGTCGTCAACGTCGGCGACGACGCCTACATGCACGGCGTGCGGATCTGCCCCGACCTCGACACCTGCATGTACACGCTCGGCGGCGGCATCGATCCCGAACGCGGGTGGGGACACAGGAACGAGACCTGGAACGCCAAGGAGGAACTCGCGGCGTACGGTGCCGACCCGGACTGGTTCGGTCTCGGCGACCGCGATCTGGCCACGCACCTGATCCGCACCCAGATGCTCGACGCCGGCTACCCGCTCTCTGACGTCACCGCGGCCTTGAGTCGACGCTGGCAGCCCGGCGTCCGCCTGCTGCCGGCCAGCGATCAACGGCACGAGACGCACGTCGTCATCGACATGCCGGGCGCCGAGAACGGCGAACGGGTCGCCATCCACTTCCAGGAGTGGTGGGTCCGCCACAAGGCGCAGGTCCCGACGTACAGCTTCGCCCAGGTGGGGCGCGACGAGGTGAAGCCGGGGCCCGGTGTCCTGGAAGCGATCTCAGACGCGGACATCGTCCTGCTGGCCCCCAGCAACCCGGTCGTCAGCATCGGCGCGATCACGGCGGTGCCCGGCATCCGCGGGGCACTGCGCCAGACGAAGGCACCCGTCGTCGGCATCAGCCCGGTGATCCACGACAAGCCCCTGCGCGGCATGGCCGACGCGTGTCTTTCGGTGATCGGCGTGGAGACCTCGGCACAGGGCATCGCCGAGCATTACGGTGCGCGCAGCGGAAACGGCATCCTGGACGGCTGGCTGATCGCCGAGGGCGACGAGGCGAAGGTGGACGGCATCGCCGTCGCCTCCGCTCCCCTGCTGATGACCGATCCCGCCGCCACCGCGGACATGATTCGCGCCGCCTGCCGACTGGTCGGAGTGAGCACGCCGTGACCGACTCCCCCGCGGCCGACCACCGCGCCCCCGACGGGCTGCGCGTACTGCCCGTCACCGGGCTCGGCGAGTTCGGCACCGACAGCGATCTGGCCGCCGAGATCGTCGCCGCGGCGCCGTGGATCGCCGACGGCGACATCCTTGTCGTCACCAGCAAGGTCTTCTCCAAGACCGAGGGCCGCATGGTGGCCGCACCGACCGGCCCCGACGAGCGTGATGCCTTCCGCCGCAAGCTGATCGACGACGAGACCGTCCGGATCGTCGCCCGCCGCAACCGAACGCTGATCACCGCGAACCGCAACGGCCTGGTCCAGGCGGCCGCGGGAGTCGACGGTTCCAACGTCCGCACCGATCAGATCGCACTGCTGCCACTGGACCCCGATGCGAGCGCCGCGGGTCTCCGTACCCGGCTCGCCGACGACTTCGGCCGGTCCGTCGCAGTGATCGTCACCGACACGATGGGACGGGCCTGGCGGACCGGGCAGACCGACGTCGCGATCGGAGCCGCAGGCATCGCCGTCAGCCACCCGTACGACGGTGTGGACGACAGCTACGGCAACACGCTGATGGTCACCGACATCGCGATCGCGGACGAACTCGCGGCCGCGGCCGATCTGGTGAAGGGCAAACTCGACGGCGTGCCCGTCGCCGTGGTGCGCGGCATGCCCTTCCACGACGACGGCACCGCGGCCCGCGACCTGGTGCGCGACCTCGACGACGACATGTTCCGACTCGGCGTGGAAGAGGCTCTGGCGCAGGGACATCGGGAGGCACTGCTGACGCGCCGCTCGGTGCGACGGTTCGCCGACGTCCCCGTCGACCCCGAGATCCTGCGCGCCGCGTTCGCCGACGCGCTGACCGCTCCGGCCCCGCACCACACGCATCCGATCCGCTTCATCTGGGTCCGCGACCGCGACCGCCGGCGACGCCTCCTCGATGCGATGGCCGACGCGTGGCGCGCGGACCTCTCGGCGGACGAGAAGACGCCGGAGTCCATCGCCAAGCGCGTGCAGCGCGGCCAGATCCTGTACGACGCACCCGAACTGGTGATCCCGGTGATGACCGGCGAGGGCATGCACGAGTACCCGGACGAGCGCCGCAACCGGTGCGAGGACACCATGTTCCTGGTGGCGGGCGGTGCCGCCGTCGCCGGTCTGCTGGTCGCACTCTCGGCACGTGAGGTCGGCAGCTGCTGGGTCGGGTCGACGATCTTCGCCGCCGACGTCGTCCGAACCGAACTCGACCTGCCGGGCGACTGGCAGCCGCTGGGCGCCGTCGCGATCGGACACCCCGAGGAGCCCGCCGGACTGCGCTCCCCCGCCTCCACCGACGGATTGGTGATGGAACTGTGAGCACGCCCGGATCCGCAGCCCTGCACGCGGAGGCCACCGCGGCCCTCACCGCCTGGTCGGCGCCGAATCCGAACCAGGACTCGATCCGCCACGCCTACCTCGCATTCCTGGCCGCCGCCGAGAGCGGCTGCGAACGCGCCTGCGAGGCAGGGCATCTCACCGCGTCGGTGATCGTCTTCAACGCCGAGCTGACCCACGTCCTGCTGACGCTGCATCCCCGCGTCGGCAAGTGGCTGCAACTCGGCGGGCACTGCGAGCCGGAGGACACGACTCTGCAGGCCGCGGCGCTCCGCGAGGGCTTGGAGGAGTCCGGCCTGCCGTCGCTCACCATGTCGACCGGGCCGGTGCAGCTGCACACCCACCCGATCACGTGCTCGCTCGGCGTCCCCACACGACATCTCGACGTCCGGTTCGCGGCCGTCGCCGACCCGACATCCGACGGGTCCCTGCCGGAGATCGTCATCAGCGATGAGTCCACGGACCTCGCCTGGTGGCCCGTGGACGCGCTGCCCGAGAAGATCGACGCCGAGTCGGTGCCGAGCCTCATCGAGATGGGCCGGGCCGCGCTCCGCCCCACCTAGGAATGTCTCAACCAGCGGAAAGGCCCGAGCGCAGCTCAACCAGTGGAACCCGCCCCGTCAGTCGGTGACCCGGATGATCCCGTGGGCACCGCGCTCGGCGTCGATCATCGAGTGCGTGACGAACGGGTAGTTGCCCTTCTCGCCGAAGCTCAGCTCCACGAAACCGCCCTGCGCGGGCGCGAGGTCGAGGACCTGGCTGCCGCCGGACTGCGGGTTGTCGGGCCGGAGAAGGTAGGCGCCCTCCTTCCACACGGTGTCGAACTGGCCGCCGATCACGTGGAAAGCCGAGCCGCGGTTCGGTCCCGCGGACAGGACCCAGATCCGCACCCGGTCGCCGACCTTCGCGGTGAGCGGGCGGTGGTCGTACTGGTCGGCGTAGCCGTTGAAGACGACGAGGTCGGGCCGTTCGGCGACGATCTTGTCCGCGTTCGCGGTGCCGTCGGGTCCGCCGAGGAAGACCTCCGACTGCACCAGGACGTACTCCTGGTCGACGGGCGGCAGGTTCGGCGAGTCGATGATGACGGCGCCGAACATGCCGTTGGCGATGTGCGTGGACATCGGCATCGTCGAGCAGTGGTACAGCCAGATGCCGCTGCGCGTGGCGGTGAACGAGTACTTCAGCGACTGGCCGGGTTCGATGGTCCGCATGGGCCCGTCGGGTGCCAGGGCGCCGGCGTGGAAGTCGATCGAGTGCCCCATCGACGCGGAGTTCGTCAGGGTGATGTCGAAGCGGTCACCGACCCGCCCGCGAAGCGTGGGTCCCGGCGCCCCGCCGGTGTACTTCCCGTCTGGTCCGACGGTGCCGTACGGCCACTGGGTGACGGTGACGCCGGGCGCCACCTGACGCTGCACGTCGCGGACGTCGAGGGTCATCGTGTGGACGCGCTCGGTGGACAGCGCGGGGATTCGCGGGTCGCGGGCGACGAAGCCCGGGCCGGGGTCGGCGGCCATGTCCATCGACGGCATGGAGTGCTCGCCGGGTGAGGTGGTGGGCGGCGCGGTCTCGCGGGGTGCGCCCTTGACGACGACGTCGAGCACCATGCCCATCTGCCGGTGTCCGGGGAGCGAGCACCAGCCCTGCATGGAGGAGCCGACGACGCCGACGTCGAGGGTGGCCTGCCCGCCCGGTGTCAGGCGCGGCGTGCGGACGCCGTTGGGCATCACCAGGTCGTGCGTCTGGGTGCCGGTGTTGGTCAGCTCGATGACGAGGCGGTCGCCCCGCGGCACCTCGATGCTGCCGGGGGTGAACCGCATCCCGGTGATGCCGAGTTTCACCGTGGTGGTGTGGCCGGTCGCGACGACCGACGACTGCTCCCCGCCGGGCAGGCCGACGGCGGCCGGGTCGATCGCGACGCCGACCGCACCCGCCACGACCACTGCGGCGACGCCCGCGGCGAGCGCGCCGAGGACGTTCGGACCCGGCCGGTCGGTGGGCCGGGGACGCGGGCCGTCGGTCTCGGCGGGCCGCAGTCCCTTGACGGCCGCCCAGACCGCGAGCGGGATGAAGCTCGCGAGAGCGATCACCGCCACCCACGCGGACAGTCGGTGGGGCCAACCGTCGCCCGGGAGCGCCCACACCAGCAGTCCGGCGTTGGCGGCGCCCACGCGGGCCGGCCCCCAGTAGTCGAGGGCGCGCATGGCCTGCTGGGTCGCCGACGGCTTGCGGCCCAGGACGACCGGGATCAGATAGCTGAGCGCGCCGAGCAGCACCTGCGCCAGGAAGCCGCCGAGCAGGGCGGTGGTGAGGACGTCGAGGCGGTCGTACGCGGTGGCCCAGTCCGGCGCGGTGGCATAGGCGACCGCGAGGACGACGAGACCGCCCATCAGCCAGGCGACGCCGGCCAGGACCGACAGGCTCGCGAATCCGGTGGGCTTCTTGCGGCGCACCTCGTCGACGTGCGACCACGCGACGTAGCCGAGCGTCGCCGCGTAGACCAGAACACCGACGACGGACACGGACAGGATGCCGAGCAGCGCACCGAGGACGATCAGCGACACCGCACCGCACAGGGCGGGCAGGGCCCGCGCCGCGGCGCGCTCCACACCGTCGGCCATGCGGGTGCGCAGGATGGTGGGCCATAGCGTCACCAGGGTGCCGATGACGGTGATGCCGATCCACCCGAAAACGTTGAGGCCCGCGTGGGCGACGGCGAGCCGCTCGTGCCAGTCGCCGGGCAGGTCGTCGCGCGTCATCGTCGCGCCGAAGCCGATGCCGACGAGCAGGAAGGCCGCCGACGCCACGTAGAAGCGGACCATGCCGCCGAACCGGGACGGCAGCGCCGTGCGGATGCGACGGACCAGGTCGGCGCAGTGCCAGGCGACGGCGGCGAAGGCGACGGTGGCGCCCGCAAGGATCGCCCACCAGACGGCGCCGCGTGCCCCGCCGTCGGCGGTCGCGACGACGCCGTACCCGACGACCACGGTGATGGCGCCGGCGTTGAACAGGGCCAGGCGCAGCGCCTGGGACCGCCGGTTCTCGGCGTGCGAGAGGCGGAGGACGGCCTCGGTGAAGTACCAGCTCCAGATGAGGATCGCGTTGCTTGCAGCACCGAGCCCGAGGAGGTGGATCATCAGCCAGTGCGATGAGGCGACGGCGTCGCCGGCCACGGCCACGCCGACGAGGGCGGACAGCCAGGCGAGGACCACCGCACCGACGCGGAGGTTCCAGGTTCCGAGAGTCACGACGCCGCCTTCACACGGTCGGCCGCCGGGCGGGCGGGAGAAGTTCTGATGACGACCGAGGCGACGGCGATCACCACGAAGCCGAGGACGGCGACCACGTTGAGGACGCCGCCGGCCTGCACGGCCCACAGTTGGTCGGCACCGTCGCCGACGACGATGCGCAGCAGCAGCGAGGCGTGCAGCAGGATGGCGGGGGCGTACATGATCGGCCGGTACGGCAGCGGGCGCCGCAGGACGGCGGGCAGGATGATCGGCGCGTGCGCCATGATCATCGAGATCACGAAACCCAGAAAGACCGCGTGCGCGGACGCGTCGTAGGCGGGGCCGGAGCGGACCGGGCCTGCGACGATCCAGACGCCGCCGGCCACGAGCAGCCACACGTAACCGGACAGCAGGCACGCGGCACTGAACCGCGGCAGACCGGTGCTCCGGATGGTCTTGCCCGCGACGTCGTAGCGCAGCAGCCAGGCGGTCAGGAGGATCAGGGTGACGCCCATGACCCGGTACCCGACGTCGGGCCACAGCAGGGAGGCCGGGATCGCGACGAAGTACGCGGCGCTCGCGGCCAGCGCCCAGCCCTCCACGTTCTGCACGAGGAAGGCCACCCGCGCCAGCTCCAGCCGCTCGCCGGCGATGGTCAGGACCAGGAAACCCGCAAGCCACGGCAGGATCCACGGGATCGGGACGCCGGCCGCGTACATCACCGCACCGCCGAGGGCGATGACGCCGCCCCACGCCTGCGCGAGGACCGCGGTCGCCGCGTTGCGGCGCCACAGCGGCACGTACAGGGCGGCGAGGGCCGCCGAGCCGACGGCCACCGCGGCACCGCCGACCGCGTTGTTCGGCACCAGGATGAGCAGCACGCCGCCGAACCCGAGACCTGCCGGAGCGAGGAAGCCCCAGAGGCGGCCGAGCGCCACCGAGCGCTCCAGAGCGACGACGGTGCCGACGAAGCTGTAGACCATGAGGATGCCGTGGACGTCGGCGAGCCGACTCGCAGTAACGGGTGCGCTCAGTCCCAGCAGGAGCAGGGCGGCGTCGAGGCCGGCGAGGAGTGCGAAGCCACCGGGGATCAGGAGGAGCAGTCGCAGGCGGGTGGAGTCGGAGAGGGACTTCTCCGTCATGACTGCCGCGCCGACGGCAGTCGCAGCGTGCACGAACCCCGACGCGCGAACGGTACGAGGACCGGGTTCCCCACCTGGTCGTCGTCGCCGAGGATCCCGCGGATCAGGCCGAGGTGCAGTTGACAGGTCACCTCGGGATATTCGCGAGCGGCGTCGAGCAGGGGGCAGCGAGTCAGCGCGAACGAATCCTCCGACTCGGCGACCGGTGCGAAGCCGACGCGACGGAGGTCGGCGACGACTCGCCCGCGCGCGTGGGGTTCGGCGTCGGACGCCAGTTCCCGGCCCCACTTGCGGCCCAACTCGCGGGCGTCGGCGCGCGCGTCGACTGCGGTCTGCGACAGATGTCCGGCCAACACCATCGCCATGCTGCGGTAGGCGCCGAAGCGCTCGTCGGTGTCGGGTTCGGCGAGCCGGTAGATCCACGCGGGACGGCCGCGGCCGGTGCTCTCGGCGCGCTGGCGCGTCGCGAATCCCGCTTCGACGAGGGCGTCGAGGTGCTCGCGTGCGGTGTTCACGTGCAGGTCGAGGGCTTCGGCGACGTCGGCGACCTTCAGTCCGCCTCCCCCACTCGCGTCCTGCTGACGCAGGATCTGGAGAACGGCGCCCTGGCGGCCTGTCACCGTCGCCGGGGCGTCGACGACGGCCGGCGACGGACCCCAATTCTTTTCCACGATGACAACCGTATTTAAATTTGCGGCGGAACGGTAGCGCCCGCGTCACATTCCGTGGTTTCGACACGGTCCTGCGCTGTCGCTCCGGACCGGCTCAACCAGCGGTCCGGCTCGCGGAACGGTAGCGTCCGCGTCACAATTGCAGAGACGAGCTCCGCTACTCGATGACTTGATTCTTTCCGACCGTCACGATTCCGCCCGGCGAGACCACGTATCGCTCGCGGTCGTGCTCCAGGTCGACGCCCAGCTGGCCGCCGTCGGCGATCCGGACGTTCTTGTCGAGGATCGCGTTGCGCACGACCGCGTTCTTGCCGATCCGCACACCCGGCATCAGGACGCTGCCCTGCACCACCGCGCCCTCGTCCACGAAGACGTTGTTGGAGAGCACCGACCCGTGCACCATCGCGCCGGACACCACCGTGCCCGCACCGACCACCGAGTCGTTGGCGGTGCCGCCGCGGACGAACTTCGCGGGCGGCAGGTGGCTGGTCTCGCCGCGGATCGGCCAGCGCTTGTTGTAGAGGTTGAAGACCGGGTTCTCCGAGACCAGATCCATGTGCGCCTCGTAGAACGAGTCGAGCGTCCCGACGTCGCGCCAGTAGCCCTTGTCCCGTTCGGTCTGGCCGGGAACGATGTTGTCGTCGAAGTCGTAGACGTAGGCCTCACCGCGATCGACGAAGGCGGGGATGATGTCGCCGCCCATGTCGTGATCGGAGTCGGCGTCGGCGGCGTCGTCCTTCAACATCGCGACGAGGGCGTCGGCGGTGAAGACGTAATTGCCCATCGATGCGAAGGTGACGTCCGGGTCGTCGACCGTGCCGGGCGGATCGGCCGGCTTCTCCAGGAACTCGGTGATCCGACCTTCGTCGTTCGCATCGATGCAGCCGAAGGCGAACGCCTCGCTGCGCGGCACCCGGATGCCCGCGACGGTGACCGACGCACCGGACTCGATGTGCGCCTGCACCATCTGCGACGGGTCCATCCGGTACACGTGGTCGGCGCCGAACACGACGATGTACTCGGGTTCCTCGTCGTAAATCAGGTTCATCGACTGGTAAATGGCGTCGGCGCTGCCGGTGTACCAGCGGGGCCCCAGACGCTGCTGCGCCGGAACCGGGGTGATGAACTCGCCGTGGAAACCCGACGACCACCAGGTCTGCGAGATGTGCTTGTCGAGCGAATGCGACTTGTACTGCGTCAGCACGCAGATCTGTTCGTACCCGCCGTTCACCAGATTCGACAGCACGAAGTCGATGAGGCGGTACGAGCCGCCGAACGGCACGGCGGGTTTCGCCCGGTCCATGGTCAGCGGATAGAGCCGCTTTCCCTCACCGCCGGCGAGGACGATTCCGAGAACATGCGGTTGTGATCTCACGATGTCCAACATATCCGGCGTGACCTGCCTGGACCACTCGACGGAAAAATCCCAGTGGCCGCCGATGTCACCGCCGACGTGCGACGGTGACCGTGACGTCGAGCGTGGCGGGCACCGGATCGCCTGCGCTGAGTTCCGCCGCGGCGGTCGCGAGTTCGTCGCGGCTGCGGTGGAACCCGGCGGGTCCCATGGCGGCGACATCGACGAGTCGATCCTCGTCGAACACCGCCTCCGCGGTGACTCGAGTGGCGGTGACGTCGTCGAAGTCGGCGGCGAGGTCGTGGGCCAGGCGTGCGCTCTTGCCCTCCCTCACCGACAGCATGTGCATGGGTTCGACGATCTCCGCGAGATGACCGGGTTCGGGGGTCACGACGACCCACCGGCCGCCCGGCGCCAGGACGCGTGCGGTCTCGGCGGGGTTCCGGGGCGCGAAGACCGACAGGACGGTGTCGGCGACGCCGTCGCGGATCGGGAGGCCCGCCCACAGGTCGGCGACCACGGAGAAGCCTCGCGGATGTCGTTTGGCGGCGCTGCGCGCGCAGTAGCGGGAGAGGTCGAGGCCGACGCCGACGGCCGAGTCGCCCGCGGCGTCCAGTGCGGCCGCCAGATACTGGCCGGGGCCGCCGCCCGCGTCGAGGATCACCGACGCATCGCGGCATTCGGCGGCGACCGCAGCGGTGATCGGCAGGTAGAGCCCGGCGTCGAAGATCCGTCCGCGCGCCGCGACCATGTCGGCGGTGTCGGACCGGTGATTGGTGCCCTTGCCCGTGAGCAGGGAGACGTAGCCCTGCCGGGCCACATCGAACGAGTGCCCGGTGGCGCATCGCAGGGACGCACCGACCGGGCCGAGCGCGCCCGCACAGATCGGGCACGCGAGAAGATCTGCCGCGGCGTTCCACCGCGAGCCTGCGGAGTCGCTCAGGCGGTGACCTCGCGCAGCGCCTCGCCCAGAGCCGAGGCCTCTTCGTCGTTCAACTCGACGACCAGGCGTCCGCCGCCGTCGATCGGGATCCGTACGACGATCCCACGTCCTTCCTTGACCGCCTCGAGCGGTCCGTCCCCCATGCGTGGCTTCATCGCCGCCATCTGTCGTGCTCCCTTCATATGGATTTCACGATGTTCCGACCAATGATACTTCGCGCACAGGTGTGCACTGCGGGCAGTACGACCGTCGACGGCACGCGAGCGCCGATCCGAAACGAAATCAGGTCACAAATCCGGGCGGTCCGACGGCGTCGATTCGGGGTCGGCCGAACGGATGGCGACACCCGACGCCAGTTCGTCGCGCGCCCGGAGGTCGTGCACGACGGCGCGCAGCTCGTCGATCTCGCGGGCCAGCTTCTCCAGGGTCCAGTCCACCTCGGACGCCTTGTAGCCGCGGAAGGTCTGTTGGAAGACGACGCGACGGACGTCGTCGCCCTCGATGCCTGCGCGGGGCAGTCGCGTGAGGGTGGTCCCCTTCTCGATCGGGGGCAGCTCCTCGCCCCGCCCGAAGACGAACCACACGAGCGCGAAGAGGAGCGCGACCATGAGGGCCACGCCGATCACATATAGTCCGATCGTCACCACGTGTTCAGGGTAGCGAGTTGATCGGGGGCCGCTCGCCGCGGAGGAGTTCGGTGGTGTGCGGGGTGAAGCCGCCGTCGGGTTCGGGGACGAACTGGATGAGTCCCGCACCCGAGTCCTCGATGCCGCAGCGGTCCAGCAGGGTCGCGACGATCTGCCTGCTCATCACCGACAGCTCGTGCAGCGGCCGGTTGCGGTGGCTGCGGACACCGAGGTTCACCTGCCCGATGCCTGCGAGGCCGTATCGGTCGTAGGTGTCGATGAGAAGACCGATCTCGACGCCGTAACCGGGTGCGAAACGCACGGACGCCAGCAGTTCTCGGGTCCCGGCGTACTCCCCGCCCAGCGGTTGGCAGACCTCGCCGAGCTCGGGCTTCAGCGCGGTCAGGAGAGGCCGCGCGAGGAGTTCGGTGACGCGGCCGCCGCCACCCGGCTCCTGGGTGTCACCGGTCCGCAGGGGACGCCGGTAGTAGCCCTTCACCAAATGGATGTCGGGGTCGGCCAGCAGCGGTCCGACCATCTTGGGCACGAACATCGGGTCGGGGTCGATGAGGTCGGAGTCGACGAAGGCGATCACGTCGCCGGTGGTCGCGGCGATGGAGCGCCACAGCGCCTCCCCCTTGCCGGGGGCGGGCGGCAGGTCCGGAATGGCCTCCTCGCGGGTGATGACGCGGGCCCCGGCGGCACGCGCGCGGTCCGCGGTCCGATCCGTGCTCCCGGAGTCCAAGACGATCAGTTCGTCGACCAGCGTGCCCAGCAGCGGTGCGATGGTCGCGATGACTCCCGCGACCGTCGCCTCCTCGTCGAGGGCGGGCAGCACCACCGACACCGTGCGGCCGTTCTTGGCGGCGACGAGGTCGTCCACGTTCCATTCGGGGTGGTCCCAGGTGTGCGTGTGCGACCAGCGCGCCTCGCCGTGGTCGGCCCACGCCACGCCCTCGTGCCCGGGGCTCATGCGAGTCCTCGGACGGTGCAGGCCGGCGGCCTGGTGCCGAGAATCGACGCGACCATGTCGACCACGCGGCGGGTGTCGGCGACCTCGTGGACCCGGAACATGCGGGCGCCCTGCGATGCGGCGAGTGCGGTGGCCGCGAGGGTGCCTGCGACGCGATCGCCGAGCTCGGCGTTGAGCGTCTCCCCGATGAAGTCCTTGTTGGACAGCGCCATCAGCACCGGCCAGCCGGTGTCGACGAGGCGGTCCAGATGCCGCAGCAGTGCCAGACCGTGATGGGTGTTCTTCCCGAAGTCGTGCGTCGGGTCGATCAGGATGCCGTCCTCGCGGACGCCGGCCGCGCGGGCGCGTTCGGCGGCGGTCGTGACCTCGGTGACGACATCGGCGACCACGTCGTCGTAGGCCACGCGATGCGGCCGGGTGCGGACGCGCGCGCCACCGGTGTGCGAACAGACCAGTCCGGCGCCCGCGTCCACTGCAACCGAGACCAGGCCCGGGTCGACGCCCGCCCACGTGTCGTTGATCATGTCGGCACCCGCCTCGCAGGCCTGAGCCGCGACCTCGGCGCGCCAGGTGTCGACGCTGATCAGGATGTCCGGATGGGTGCGGCGGATCCACGCGATCATCGGCACCACGCGCCGGGCCTCCATGACGGCGTCCACCTCGTCGCCCGGGCCGGCCTTCACCCCGCCCACGTCGATCATGTCCGCCCCCTGCGCCACCACCTCGTCGATGCGCGCCTTCGCGGCGTCGTCGGTGAAGGTGGAGCCGTGGTCGTAGAACGAGTCGGGAGTTCGGTTGACGATCGCCATGACCAGGGCACGGTCGACGGCGACTGGCCGACCGCAGAGGGTCGCGGCCGGACGGGCGTTGCTCACCCTCTCACCCTACGATGCTCCCCCGCAGCGTCAGCGCGGGGCCTTCGCCGCGGCGACGTCGGCCGCGTAGCCGTCGTAGAAGGGCACGTAGCCGTCGTTCCGCCCGGACAGCACCCACACCGTGTCGTCGCCGACCTCGGCGTACGCCTCGTTGCGGAGTTCCACCTTGCGGTTCTTGAAGGTCGACGTGGTCTCGATCTCCGGGACGAATCGCACGAACAGCGGCAGCGCGTACGCGGGCAGCGTCCGGTACAGCTGGTCGGCCAGCTCCTTCGGGTCCATGTCCTGCTCGGGACGCAACTGCACGGCCACCATGCCCGCGCGGCCGTCGCAGCCCGGCACCTCGACGCCGTAGGCGACGGCCTGCTCCACCGAGTCGATCCCGTCGAAGGCGCCCTCCACCTCGGTGGTCGCGACGTTCTCGCCCTTCCAGCGGAAGGTGTCGCCGAGGCGGTCGACGAACGCGATGTGCGCGAAGCCGAGTTCGCGGACCAGGTCGCCGGAGTTGAAGTACGCATCGCCGTCCTTGAAGGCGTCGCGGATGATCTTCTTCTCGGTATCGCTGTTGTCCGTGTATCCGTCGACCGGGACGCGGTCGCTGATCTGCGCGATCAGCAGGCCCGGCTCACCCTTGCGGACCTTGCGCAGCCGTCCCTTCGCGTCGCGCTTGGCGGTGCCGTCGTCGTTGTACTCGACGACGCGGAACGGCAGCGGGCAGAAGCCCGCGGTGCGCTTGACGTCGAACGCGTTGACGAAGGCCAGGTTCAGTTCGCTGGCACCGTAGAACTCGACGACGCGGTCGATCCCGAAGCGCTCGGTGAACTCGTCCCAGATCTCCGGGCGGAGGCCGTTGCCGACCATGATGCGCACCGAATGCTTGCGGTCGGTCGGCTTCTCCGGCTGGGCCAGGAGGTAGCGGCACAGTTCGCCGATGTAGCAGAAGGCCGTGGCCCGGTTGGTGATGACGTCGTCCCAGAAGCGCGAGGCGGAGAACTGCTTGCTGATTGCGATGCAGGCTCCGGCGGAGAGCACGGCGCCGAGCGACACCGACAGCGCGTTGTTGTGGTACAGCGGCAGCGCGACGTACATCGTGTCCGACGGGCGCAGCCGGACGGCGAGGCCGCCGATGCCGTCGTAATTGGCAAGCCAGCGGTTGTGGCTCATCACGCTGGCCTTCGGCAGGCCGGTGGTGCCGGAGGTGAAGATGTAGAAGGCGGTGGTCGACGCGGGCAGGTGCTTGGTGACGGCCGGGTCCATCTCCGACTTGCCCGCGGCGGCCTCGTCGAGCGCCGGGAAGTCGAGGACGTGGGCGGGCAGGCGGTCGGGACTGATGGACTCGTAGGCCTCGCTGCACTCGGGGTCGTAGACGAGGACCTTGCCACCGAGCAGCTTCATGCTGTGGTCGATGACCTCGTTCCGCTGGTTGTAGTTCAGCATGCCCGCGACCGCGCCGAGCTTCAGCGCCGCGAGGATCACCATGAGGTCGGTGGGACTGTTCTTGGCGAGGATGCCGACCACGTCTCCGGTTCCGACACCACGATCGGCGAGGACTGCGGCGTAGCGGTTCACCTGGCGGTTCACCTCACCGTACGACATCGACTCACCGTTCCAGCGGATGAACGGCCGGTCGGGATGATCGGCGGCGTGCTTGGCGAAGATCTGGCCGATGGTGCGCTTGGCGGCCGGCGGGCGGACGATCATGCCCGGCACGTGGGTGGCCATGGCGGGCAGATCCGGCACCATCCTGGCAACGCCCCGGACGATGTCTTTGATGCCGACCCTGCTCGGAACCTGCGTACCCATCGAATGCCTCACTTCATCGTCGTCCGGGTGAACGCCGCCACCTTACCCGTTAGTCAGATAGGCGATGCTGTCACCCACGGTGTCACATACTTCGAGCTTATCGAGCGCCGCCTGCGCGACGAAGCCTCTCGACCGAAGATCATCGAGCCAGACGAGCAGCGGATCGTAGAAGCCACCGTGATTCAGCAGGACGATCGGCTTGCGGTGCTCACCGAGGTAGCCGCCGGTCCACGTCTCGAAGAGCTCCTCGAAGGTGCCGATGCCGCCGGGGAGGGTGATGAATCCGTCGGCCATCTCCTCCATCAGACGCTTCCGCTCCCGCATGGTGTCGGTGACGATCAGCTCGGTGGAGTCGAGGTCGGCGACCTCCTTCTTCATCAGGTGCTCGGGAATGATGCCGATGGTCCGGCCGCCGGCCTCGCGGGCGGCGCGCACGACGGCGCCCATCATCGAGACATTGCCGCCGCCGGTGACCAGGGTGAGTCCGGCGTCCGCGATCGCGGTGCCGGTCGCGGCGGCGAGGTCCAGGTAGTCCTGATCCACCGGACCCGACGCGCAGTAGACGCAGATAGCGCTCACCGGCGGGCCGCCTTCACGATGATCGCGACCGCTTCCTCGGTGGTGTCGACGACGTGCAGCAGGTCGATGTCGCCGGGCGAGATCATGCCCTCGCCCTCCAGCGTCGTCCGCAGCCAGTCCACCAGCGGCCCCCAGAACTCGGTGCCGATGAGGACGATCGGGAACTGGAGGACCTTCTTGGTCTGCACCAGGGTGAGCGCCTCGAACAGCTCGTCGAGCGTCCCGAAGCCGCCGGGCAGACAGACGAAGGCCTGGGCGTATTTGACGAACATCGTCTTGCGGACGAAGAAGTACCGGAAGTTCATGTTGAGCGTGACCCACGGGTTCGCGTGCTGCTCGAACGGCAGCTCGATGTTGAGCCCGATCGACTCCGCACCCGCCTCGTAGGCGCCGCGGTTGGTGGCCTCCATGACACCCGGGCCGCCACCGGTGATGACCGCGAACCCCTCGTGAGCCAGGCGTCGGCCGAGGTCGCGCGCCGTCTCGTACTCGGGGGTGCGCTCCTTGATACGGGCCGAACCGAAGACCGTGACCGCCTCCGCGACGTTCTCGAGCGCGTCGAATCCGGAGACGAACTCCGATTGGATGCGCAGCACCCGCCAAGAGTCCTTGATCATTCGCTGCGCGGCACGCTGCGGATCGCGGGGGTCGATCCATTCCAGGAGCCTGCGGTCGGAGGGGATGACTTCGGCCCCCTCCTCCACGCGGACCTGGACCGCGCCGAGGTTGCGCACCGAGGCGTCGTCGGGCCCCGGCACCCCCGAGCGCCAGGAGGCCGGACGCTCTGCAGGTCGGGTGGGGTCGGGCGACGGTCCTTCAGTCATGCGGCGACACTAGCAACCCGCACGGGGCGACGCCCGGCAAGACCGCCGCTCATGCGCTCACGCGTCGCGGATCTCGAAGACCGGGAATCGCGGTGCCGCGGCCTGCAAATCGGCGAGCGGGGAATCGGCGGTCAGACCGTCGACGAACGCCGACACCTGCCATCCCCATCGCCGCAGATACTCGCGCAGAAGGTCCGGCTTCGCCTCGTCGTCGAGTTCCACGAGGATCACGGACGCCGTGCTCCGGCGCCGCCGCAGGCGCACTTCTCCCCCGGCGCGCACGTTGCGCACCCACTGGCTGGAGCCGCGTGGCGAGACGAGGTAGCGCCGCCCGTCGACGTCAAGGACGTTGACCGGCCGGGCGGTGACGTCGCCCGAGACGCGCCCGGGGACGAGCAGTTCGTGGCAGTCGTGGGGTGCCACCCCGACGCGGACGAGTCCGCCGACGGCTCGGTTCGAGACGGCGAGCAGCCTGCCGCCGCGCTTCTCAAGCTGGGACATCGAATCCTCCATAGTTGCTGTAGGGCGGCACGATGGCCGCGAGGTTGACGACGACCGCGACCGCGGCGAACCACACCGCGAGATCGGCGCGATGCATCACCGACCAGATCGCAAGTGACGCCGCGACGAAGAGCACCACCTTGACGACAAGCTTCAGGACCGCCACGTCGACCACCGGCATCGGCGACGCGAAGAGCGCCCACAGAGCGACGACGACCGTCGCGGTCCCGATCGCGGCGAGCCATCCCGTCCAGCCGCGGTCGGCGAGCAGCCAGGCGGCCGTCGCGAGCACCCCGACCATGGCGAGCTCCAACAGGAACACGACGGTCGCCAGCGTCCAGACGTAGATCGAGGTCATACCACTCTCCTCACATTCGAGAACACTGCTCTCTCTTTTTGAAGATAGTCGCGTCGCCGCCGATAATCAAGAACAGTGTTCTTGAATTCTGGATTTCGTCGGAGCCGCATGCGAGGATGGCCACGACATGAGTGAGACGGAGAACGCCGGACCGCGGGCCCGCAACCGGGCGGTCGTCGAACAGCGACTGCGGGCCATCGGCCGCCGCCACCTGGCCGAGCACGGGGCGGCCGCGCTGTCGTTGCGCGCGATCGCGCGAGACATGGAGATCGCGCCGTCGGCCCTCTACCGGTACGTGCGCAGCCGCGACGATCTGCTGACCGTCCTGATCGTCGACGCCTACGACGACCTCGCCGACGCGCTAGACGCCGCGGTCGCCTCCCGGCACACACCGCGAACACGCTTCGTCGCCTTCGCCGACGCGCTGAGACTCTGGGCGGTCGCGAATCCGAGCGAGTACGCACTGATCTACGGTTCGCCGGTCCCCGGGTACCGGGCGCCCGCCGAGCAGACCGGTCGCGCGGGCGAACGCCCGCTGCGGGCGCTGGCCGACATCGCCGCCGCGGCATCTGCCCCGGCGCCGGACGGCACCGATCCCCGTGTTCAGACGGCTGCGGCCGACGCCCTCAGACTCCTCGCGTCCGACCCGGCGGTTCCGGCCGACACCTCACCGGCGGTGCTCGCGCGCACGATCGCCGTGTGGAACCTGTTGCTCGGCAGCATCTCCAGCGAACTCTTCGAGCAGCTCGGCCCGATCACCGACGATCCGGCGGCGGTGTACGCGGGGGTCGTCGATCTGGGGGCGGCGCTGCTCTTCGGTGAGGGCGTCGGTTAGGGAGTCGAGAGGTACGATCGGAGGATCCGAGTGACCTCGGTGATCTGCTCCACCGGAACCCGCTCGTCGACGCGGTGCGCGAGGCTCGGGTCGCCGGGACCGAGGTTCACCGCGGGGATGCCGAGTGCGGCGAACCGCGACACATCGGTCCACCCGTACTTGGCGCGGAACTTCCCGTCGGCCGCCTCGACGAGCTTCGCGGCCGCCGGGTTCGCCAGGCCGGGGAGGGCCCCGGCGGCGGAGTCGGTGACGGCGGCGGTCAGGGTGCCGTCGGCGAGGTCGGCGGCGAAGACCTCCCGCACGTGGTCGTAGGCCTGCTCCGGGCTGCGGTCGGGCGCGAATCGGAAGTTGACGTCGACGTACACCTCGTCGGGGATCACGTTGCCGGCGACGCCACCGTGGATCGCCACCGCCGACAGCCCCTCGCGGTACTCGCAGCCGTCGATGTCGACGCGCCGCGGCTCGTAGTCGCCGAGCGTGGTCAGCATGCGGCCCATCTTGTGGATCGCGTTGTCACCCATCCACGCCCGCGCCGAGTGCGCGCGCGTGCCGGTGGCGGTGAACCGAACACGAAGCGTCCCTTGGCAACCGGCTTCGATCTGACCGGCGGTCGGCTCGCCGAGGATCGCGACGTCGCCCCGCAACCAGTCGGGCAGCTCCCGCTCGATCGCGTTGAGGCCGTTGAACTCGGCGGCGATCTCCTCACAGTCGTAGAAGATCAGGGTCAGGTCGTGCGCGGGCTCGTCGAGAGTCGCCGCCAGGTGCAGGAAGACGGCGTCACCGGACTTCATGTCGACGGTGCCGCAGCCGTGCAGGACGTCGCCCTCGTCGTCGGTCACGGTGCGCCGCGAGGGCACGTTGTCGACGATCGGAACCGTGTCGAGGTGCCCCGCCAGGATCACCCGGGTCGGCAGCCCCCGGTCGGTGCGGGCGAGGACGCAGTTCCCCTGCCGCAGCACCTCGAAGCCGTTCAGCTGGTCGCGGATCGCCGCCTCGACGGCGTCGGCGATCAGGGTCTCGTCACGACTGACGCTCGCGATGTCGACGAGGGCGGCCGTCAGGTCGATCGGATCGGCGGACAGGTTCAACGCGGGGAGAGTCACAAGAATTCATCGTAGGCGGATGTTCGCTACGCGTTTAAAATCGTCCAGTGACTACTCAAGGTGCTGTTGCCATCGGAATCGCGACCGTCTGGCAGGACGACGGTCAGGCCGTCGTCCTCGACACGTGGTTCCCCGACCCCGAGCTCGCCGACGCACCGGGCGCCACCGGATCGACGGAATTGACCGGCGACGACGTCCCCGCCGACCTGCGCCCCCTGGTCGGCGCCGACGAAGCACGCCGGGTCCGCACCATCGCCGTCAAGACCGTGATCGCCGACCTGTCCGTCGCACCCGTCGACGCGCACGACGTCTACCTGCGACTTCACCTGCTCTCCCACCGTCTCGTCCAGCCGCACGGTGCCAGCCTCGACGGCCAGTTCGGCCTGCTGGCCAACGTGGTGTGGACCAACTTCGGCCCGTGCGCCGTCGACGGCTTCGAGCAGACTCGCCTGCGTCTGCGGGCCCGCGGCCACGTGACCGTGACCTCGATCGACAAGTTCCCGCGCATGGTCGACTACGTGTCGCCGTCCGGCGTGCGCATCGGCGATGCCGATCGCGTCCGCCTCGGCGCCCACCTGGCCCCCGGTACCACCGTGATGCACGAGGGCTTCGTCAACTTCAACGCCGGCACGCTCGGCACGTCGATGGTCGAGGGCCGCATCTCCGCCGGCGTCGTGGTCGGCGACGGCTCCGACATCGGCGGCGGCGCGTCCACCATGGGCACTCTGTCCGGCGGCGGCAAGGAGATCATCACCATCGGCCAGCGCTGCCTGCTCGGCGCCAACGCCGGCTGCGGCATTCCCCTCGGCGACGACTGCGTCGTCGAGGCCGGCCTCTACGTCACTGCGGGCACCAAGGTCGTCCGCCCGGACGGCTCGACGGTGAAGGCCCGCGACCTGGCCGGACAGTCGAACCTGCTCTTCCGCCGCAACAGCGTCACCGGCGCCGTCGAGGTCTCCGCCAAGGAGGGCGACGGCATCGAGTTGAACGACTCGCTGCATGCGAACAATTGACGACGCAGACTCCGCCCCGCCACTCCGGCGTATCCGCGTAGTCCGGCGGAGAACGCGTAGTTCGCCGTCAGAAGCTGGGTTCTGAACCCCGCTTCTGACGGCGAGTTACGCGGATCCGACCTCGCCACCGTTCGACGTGACCGATGGGTTGCGGAGCGAAGAGTCGTCCTTCACTCCCACCGCCAGTAGGCGCCCGGTCGGCCGACGCCGTCGGCCACGGGTTCCTCGGACCGCACCGCGATCCGCTTCAGCGTGCGGTTGAGGTTCCCGCGGTCGACGGCGGCACCGGCGAGGGACTGGGTGATCTCCAGGGCGGTGCGGACGCTGAATCCCGGGCCGGTGAGCGCTCGACTGAAGGTGAGATCGCGCCACAGCTTGTCGGCGAGGACGGGCCGCACGTCCGCGAGGATCCGCTCGTGGTCGAACGCCAGCGGCGGCACGGCATCCCACGAGACCCACCGGACCTCGTCGGGGTCGGCCGGTTCGAATCCGGCGACGGTGATCCACGCGCTGATCGACAACGTGGGACCCCGCGGGTCGCGGTGCGGCTCGTCGAAGACGACGAGCTGGCCGACGCCCGACACGTGATCGACCGCCACTCCAGCCTTCCCCGCGGCACGGACCGCGGCATCGGAGATCCGCTCCCCCGCGCCGAGCAGCACGCCGGGCAGCGCCCACTCGCCCGCGAAGGGCTCGGCTGCGCGCCGATGGACCAGCACCTGCGTCCCGCCACCGCCGGTCCGCAGGACGACGGCGTCGACCGACACCGCCGACGATTCGATATCGATCACTGAACGGCTCCGACGCCGGCGAACGCTGCCATGCCGAACAGTGTCTCACCCGCCGACGTCGGCGTCCGATCCTCTCGCCTCGGCCCGGCCGCCAGCACGGCCGCCGGAACGCCGGCCGCACGGGCCAACTCGATCGGGACCCGACCGGACTCCACCGCATCCAGCACCGGCCTCACCGAACGCGCCACGTCCGTCAGCGCCGCCTGGTGAGCGAGGTCTCGATAGGCGCCGAGCCGGTAGGTCTCCCCGCCGTCGTATCGCCGGGCCACCCGGACGTCCTGCCCCTCGATCGCATCGAGGTGACTGACCGCGAGCGCATCCAGGCCGCCGTGCCGTCGGCAGACGTCGGCCGCATACCTCAGCAGCGGCAGGTCCACGTGTCCGGTCCGCCATGCGCCCTGGTAGACGCCGGTCCCGTTGTGCGGCTCAGGGATCGTCAGCGCCGCGTCCTCGGTCGGCAGCGGCCCGGCCCCGTGCCGGGTGGCGTAGGCCCGGACCACTCCGAGCACCAGCGCGGGCGGCTGTCCCGCTTCGGCCAGCAGTTGCTGCGGAATGCTCGGCAACGTGGTGCTCCAGGTGGTGTGCGGGTGCAGCCCCCGCCATTCGTCGAGCAGGACTCCCTGCGCGCCCTCGAACAGGAGTCGCCCCGAGTCCGCGGCGTCGGCGAGTCGGGCGCGATCGTCGACGACGGTCGCGACCCGCCCGAACTCGGCGAGGGTCGCCGCCATGACGCGGACCGACGGCGGTTCGTGGTCGCCGTCCTCGAGCAGCGGCGCGTAGAACTCCGACAGCGCCATGAGCTTGCGCCGGATCGCCTGCGGGTCCAGGCAGTCGGCGACGGTCAGCGCCGGAACGTCGGCGTCGCCGGTCGCCTCGATGCCGTACAGGCTCTCGCCGCGGCGCAGGCCTGCCTCGTGCGCGAGCCGGTACCAGCGGCTCTCGCCGATTCCGAGCCCGCACGACCCGTGCCGTCCGTCGCCGCGACGGTCCTCCCGCGTGCGGTTCGCCGCGATGTGGATCGGGGTCACGACGGCCGCGTCGGGGCTCACCGAGATCCGTCGAAGCGGGTCGGGCACGCCGAGGCCCTCCAGGTCGAGGGCCTCGGCGGCCAACCGCCACGGGTCCACGGCGACGTGCCGACTCAGGTGCGTCGGCACCCCGGCGAACGTCCCGCTGCCGAACAGCCGGAAGGTGTGGTGCACGCCGTCGGCGACCACGTTGTGCGCGGCCTGCGCTCCGCCATTGAAGCGGACCACCGCCGACGGGCGGAGCCGGGCACTGAGCCAGTCGACCGTCGCGCCCTTCGTCTCGTCGCCGAAGCCCAGCCCCACCACGGCGATGTGCCTGCCGTTCATCACGGCTCCCTTCCTCCGTTCGCCCGTCCCGGCCGAATCACATCAGATCGTCGGCCCCGTCGACGATGCCCGCGGGCAGCCGCGACGCGGCCCCCGCCGCGACCGCCGAGCCGGCGAGCGGCGCCAGCGCCTTCCCGACGGCGGTCGCGGTCGCCGCGCCGACGTCCGCCAGGTCGGCCAGACCACCGCCGAGGTCGACGACGTCCTCCAGCATTCCGACCGTGACGGCGATCAGATCGCACACCGCGTCGGGATCCTCCAGGAGCAGGACGCGTTCACCCAGGACCGCTCGCCAGTGTCCGCGGACCTGCGGGTCGTCGAAGTAGCTGGTCTGCCTCGGCAGGATGTAGAAGACCTCCCACCGCTCCTCCAGCTCGCGGTACACCTCGGCCGGGTCGAGGTCCTCGTGGACGTCGTCGCCGATCACCTCCCGGATGTGCCGCCCGCGCAGCCGCGGCTTGCTCATCTCGTCACCGATCAGGAAGACGTACCCCTTGCGGCCCCGCTTCTCCCAGGCGTCGGTGACGGTGTGCCGGGCCAGGAAATAGGCGGCGAGCTCGTACGACTCCGTCTTCTGTCCGCCGCCGTTCCCCTCCAGGAGGATGTTGCGGAGCTGATCGTCCATCCGGTTGTCGGACTCGAACTGACCCACCTGCAGCGGGACGTAGTCGGTCTCGGCGTCGCCGATCGCTCCGAACAGGATCTGCGGGTCGGTGGCGTACCCCTTGCGCAGCAGCAGTCCGTGCAGTTTGGCCAGCTGCTTCTGCATGGCGACCGGGACCCGACCCATCGAGCCGGTGACGTCGAACATCACGGCGATCGGCGTCGACCGCGGGTGTTCGTCGCTGTCTCGCGATTCGCGGAGACCGACGCCCTTGGGGTCGAGGTCGGGGTGGGCCCGCCATTCGCTCGCAGGCCGCGCCTTGGTGGAGGCGCTGTAGGCGAAGTCCGCCGATCCGGTGCGTGCCCGGAAGGTGGCGGCGGCGCGGTAGGCGTCGTCGCTCCAGTATCCGCTTCCCATGATGTTCTCCTTCACTTTCTCGGGTGGTGGAGCGCGGTCAGGCGCTCACGGTGTACGGAAACGGCCGGAATCGGCGTCGTCCGTACAGGTCTTCGAGCAGCTCGTCGTACTCGCCGAGGAGTGCGACGGCGGTGGGCCGCATGCGCGGCGCGGTCAGGGCGCAGCCGGCGGCGAACGCCTGTTGTCTGCGTTCGCTCGGCGCGAGCAGCGCGCGCATCGTCGCGTGCAGCATGAACACGTCCAGCGCCGCGCTCGCGGGCTCGTCGAGGTCGGCCGGGTACAGGTCCCGGCGCGACGCGATCCGTCCCGGGAGCCGTGCGCCCGGCGTCGCGGCGAACGACCAGCCCGCGAGGACCACGCCGTGGCCTTCGGGGTGGATGAGGATGTTCTCCGGGACGATCGCCCCGTGCACCACCCCGGCGGCGTGGGCGCCTGCGACGGCCCGCAGCAGGCGCCGATGGATCCACGCCCAGTCCCGGCCGTCCATCCCACCCGGCAGCGCGGCCGCGACGGTCGCCAGATCGACGAATCCCTCGGCCGCACCGTGTGCGGACAGGACGTTCACCGGTCGGACGGCATCGGCGTCGACCTCCGCGCGCGCCGTGTCGAGCAGTCGCGGGTAGTAGGGCGCGAGCCAGGCGTTCGCGGGGTCGGCCGTGAACGCCTCGAGTCGGCGGAGTGCCGATCGTTCTCCTCGGAGGAATCGGCTCGCAGCCTCGGTGCGCGGAATCTTCACCGCGACGGCGTCGCCTTCCGCGGAGGTCGCCGCGTACACGACGCTGACGCTCCCCTGCATTGCGGTGGGCGTCAACGTGTAGGAACTGCTGCGCCCGGTGACCACCGCGGACGGCGAACGCCACTGGTCGTACAGCACGACGAGCCGCTCGAAGGCCTGCGTGACCGTCGCATCCCCCGCCGCACGGTCCGGGTGCAGGAGCGCAGCCAGTCGACGGAACTCCCGCCGTCCAGTGCGCGCCGAGCCGCCGATCGGACCGAAGAGGTCCGTGGCGTTCAGGGCCGCCCCCACCCTCTCGACTGCTGCGCGCGTCTCCGTGTTCATGGTTTTAGTCTAACTGACTAATATTGGTCGCACAACAGTGCTTCCCGAGATCTCGGAAAGAAATCAGCGATCGCCCGAAAACCGAGCGTTACCAGCCGGTCGCCCTCGCCCGGGCGACTCGCTTACGGGCGGAGCCGCTCCACTGCGGCGTCGACGCGCTCATCGGTGCCGGTCAGCGCCATGCGGATGTGCTGAGCACCGGCCGGACCGTAGAAGTCGCCGGGGGCGACGAGGATGCCGCGGTCGGCCAGCCAGCGCTGGGTCACTCGAGCGCCCTCGCCGCGCGTGGCCCAGAGGTACAGGCCCGCTTCGGAGTGGTCGATGGTGAAGCCCGCCGCCAGCAGTGCGGTGCGGAGCTTGTCCCGGCGGGCGCGGTAGCGCTCCCGCTGGGCGTCGACGTGAGCATCGTCGTTCAGTGCGGCGACGGTGGCGCCCTGGATCGGGAACGGCACGATCATCCCGGCGTGCTTGCGCACGGCGAGGAGTTCCGCGATCAACTCGCGGTCGCCGGCGAGGAACCCAGCGCGGTACGACGCGAGATTGGAGACCTTCGACAGCGAGTGCACCGCGATGAGCCCGGTGTGGTCGCCGCCGCAGACATCGGGGTGCAGCACGGAGTACGCACTCCCCTCCCAGGTGAGGCCGAGGTAGCACTCGTCTGAGACGACGACGGCACCGCGGGAGCGCGCCCAGTCGACGATGGCGCGGAGTTCGTCGGCGCCCTGGACGCGGCCCGTCGGGTTCGACGGACTGTTCAGGTAGATCAAGACGGGATCGCGATCACCGATCGCATCGACGGTGTCGGCGCGCAGGATATCGGCGCCGGCCAGCA